>NZ_JBKBRO010000023.1:0-70673 GCF_046463815.1 Phenylobacterium sp.
CGTCCGCTTGGCGGCGACGATGACGGCTTCGCGCATCGAAAGATCCTGACGTTGCGTGTTGGGGAGGATGGAAGGACGGCGGGACGGCCCAGGCCGTCCCGCCGCGCTTTGGATCAGGCCTTGAGGTCGGAGAACTTCTTGCCCTCGGCGACCAGCTTCTCGAGCAGGGCGGCCGGCTTGAAGTCGTCGCCCATGGCGGCCTGGAACTCCTGCATCTTGGCGAGCACCTTCGCCGGGCCGACGAGGTCGCCGTAGAACATCGGGCCGCCGCGATAGACCGGCCAGCCGTAGCCGTTGACCCAGACCACGTCGATGTCCGACGGGCGGATGGCCTTGCCCTCCTCGAGGATCTTCGCGCCCTCGTTGATCATCGGATAGACGCAGCGCTCCAGGATCTCCTCGTCGGAGATGGTGCGGGCGTTGACGCCCTTCCTGGCGCGGAAGTCCTGGATGATCTTCTCGGTCACCGGCGAGGGCTTGGCGGTGCGGTTCTCGTCGTAGTCGTAGAAGCCCGCGCCCGTCTTCTGGCCCCGGCGGTCCATCTCGCAGAGCACGTCGCGCAGGGTCTCGCCATTGGACTTCTCCTTCACCCAGCCGATGTCGAGGCCGGCCAGGTCGCTCATCGCGAAGGGACCCATCGGGAAGCCGAAGTCGTAGAGCACGCGGTCCACGTCCCAGGGCATGGCGCCTTCCATCACGAGCTTGTTCGCCTCGCGCTGGCGCTGGGCCAGGATGCGGTTGCCGATGAAGCCGGGGCAGACGCCCGCCAGGACGGCGATCTTGCCGATCTGCTTGGCGAGCTTCATCGAGGTGGCGATCACGTCCTTGGCCGTGTGGTCGGCGCGGACCACTTCAAGCAGCTTCATGACGTTGGCCGGCGAGAAGAAGTGCAGGCCGATCACGTCCTGCGGCCGCTTCGTCACCGAGGCGATCTCGTCGATGTTCAGCGCCGAGGTGTTGGTGGCCAGGATCGCGCCCGGCTTGCAGATCGCGTCCAGCTTGGTGAACACGTCCTTCTTGATGTCCATGCGCTCGAACACGGCCTCGATCACGAGGTCGCAGTCGGCGAAGGCGTTCATGTCGAGCGAGCCCGACAGCAGGCTCATCCGCTTCTCGGTCTCTTCCGGCTTGGCGCCGCGCGAGCGCTCGTAGTTCTTGCGGATCGTCGCGAGGCCACGGTCCAGCGCCTCCTGCTTCACCTCGACGATCACCACCGGGATGCCGGCGTTGGCGAAGTTCATCGAGATGCCGCCGCCCATGGTGCCGGCGCCCAGCACGCCCACCTTCCGGATCGGCCGCACGGGGGTGTCGTCCGGCACGTCGGGGATCTTCTGGGCCTGGCGCTCGGCGAAGAAGTAGTAGCGCTGGGCGGCCGACTGCGAGCCGGTCATCAGCTCCATGAACAGCTTGCGCTCGACGGCCAGGCCTTCCTCGAAGGAGGCCGAGTTCACCGCCGCCTCGACGCAGCGGATGTTGTACTCGGGCGCCAGGAAGCCGCGGAACTTGCGCGCGTTGGCCTTGCGGAAGTCGGCGAAGATCTCCGGGTGGCCCTTGGCGGCTTCCAGCTTCGTGTTGTTGTCGCGGACCTTCACCAGCGGCCGGTTCTCGGCCACCAGCTTGCGGGCGAAGGCGACGGCGCCCTCCTTCAGCTTGCCTTCCTCGACCAGCTCATCGACCAGGCCCATGGCGAGCGCCTCGCTGGCCGGCGCGTGGCGGCCCGAGGTCATCATCTCGAGCGCCTTCTCGACGCCGGCGATGCGGGGCAGGCGCTGGGTGCCGCCGGCGCCGGGCAGGAGGCCCAGATTGACTTCCGGCAGGCCGAGGCGGGCCGAGGGGACCGCCACGCGGTAGTGGGCGCACAGCGCCACTTCCAGGCCGCCGCCGAGCGCCGTGCCGTGGATCGCGGCGACCACCGGCTTGGGCGAGTTCTCCATCATCGCCTGGACGTCGGGCAGGCTCGCGCCCTTCATGGCCCCGCCGAACTCGGTGATGTCGGCGCCGGCGATGAACGTGCGGCCGTCGCAGATCAGGACGATGGCCTTGGCGTCGCTGTCGATGGCCTGCTTGAAGCCCTCGTAGAGGCCGTCGCGGACGTTGGCCGACAGGGCGTTCACCGGCGGGGAGTTCAGGGTGACGATGGCGATCTCGCCGTCGCGGGTGAGCGTGGTCACCGAATTGATCTCGGTCATCGGAGCGTCCCTCGAAATTGGCTGGCCGACCGCTTTCTCAAATTCTCGCGGCCCGGAAATTCAAACGCGTGTTATAGGCCCCGCGAGGCGGCTCCAAGTCAATCGGCGCCGCAGAGGAAACGGGAGGATCGGATGGCTTCGAACCTGTTCTCGCTGGAAGGGCGCGTGGCCCTCGTCACCGGCGGCTCGCGCGGCATCGGCAAGATGATCGCCCGCGGCTTCATCGACCAGGGCGCCAAGGTCTACATCTCGTCGCGCAAGGCGGACGCCTGCGAGGCGACGGCGGCCGAGCTGGGGCCCAACTGCATCCCCCTGCCGCAGGACGTTTCCACCGTTGAAGGCGTGAAGGCCCTGGCCGCCGCGTTCCAGGCCCGGGAGCCGAAGCTCGATATCCTCGTGAACAACGCCGGCGCCGCCTGGGGCGCCGATTTCGACGAGTTCCCGGAGAGCGGCTGGGACAAGGTGATGAACCTGAACCTGAAGTCGCCCTTCTTCCTGACCCAGCAGCTTCACGGCGCGCTGAAGGCGGCGGCCAGCGATGAGGCGCCGGCCAAGGTGATCAACATCGCCTCGATCGACGGCATCGCCCTCAATCCGCTTGAGACCTATTCCTACCACGCCTCGAAGTCGGCCCTGATCTACCTGACCCGGCGCATGGCCGCCCGGCTGGTCAAGGACCGCATCGTGGTGACCGCCATCGCGCCCGGCCCCTTCGCGTCCGAGATGAACCGCGCCGCCCGCGACCACGGCGACCAGATCGCCAAGCGGGTGCCGCTGGGCCGTATCGGCAAGGACGACGACATGGCGGCCTGCGCCATCTTCCTGGCCTCGCGGGCCGGCGACTATGTGGTCGGCGCGACCATCCCCGTGGACGGCGGCGTGGCCCTGGCGAGCCTGCCGCGCGAGGCGATCGCGGGCTGAGGGCCCCGGCCGTCATGGCCGGGCTTGTCCCGGCCACCCGGAAGCGCGGGTGAGGCCGCAAGGCAGTCCTGAGAGCCCGGTGCGTCTGGGTCCCCGGGACCAGCCCGGGGATGACGGAAGGGGGGCGGATGCCTCCGAAACGACGAAATGCGTTATGCAGGGTCTTGCACTGCATAGCCGAGCCTGCCCTTGACCGACGCCGCCGCCAGAACCCGTCCCCTGCGCCTGATCCTGGCGCTGGCCGCGGTGGCGCTGGTGGTCCTGGCGGTCCTGCTCTATCTGAACCGGCGGACCCTGGCGCGCGAGGCGCTGACCGGCTGGCTGCGCTCCAAGGGGATCGCGTCCGAGGCCGAGGTCTACGGGATCGGCCCCTCGACCTTCGCCGCGCGCCTGCGGATCGGCGACCCGGCCCGCCCGGACTTCACCGTAAGCCGGGCCGAGGTCCGCTACCGCCTGAAGGGCCTGGGTTTCGAGGTGGTCTCGGTCACCCTGCGCGAGCCCGTGGTGCGGGCCAGCCTGAAGGGCGGACGCTTCAGCGTGGGTTCGCTCGATCCCCTGGTGGAGGAGTTCCGCCGCCGGCCGCCCCGCCCCGACGCCGCCAAGCCCCGGATCGCGGTCGACGACGGGACCCTGCTGCTGGCCAGCGACTACGGGCCCCTGCGGGTGCGGGCCGACGCGCTGGTCCAGGATAACAGGCTCATCGCGCTGACGGCCGGGGCCGATCCGGCGCGGCTGCGGGGCCGGGGCTTCGCCGCCGACCTGGGCCGCTCGACGGTCAGCGTCCGCACACGCGGCGGGCGGGCGGGCGTGCGCCTGAACGCGCCGGTGACGGTGGCCAGTGCGGGGAATCTTTCCCTGCGGTCCGGCCGCCTGCAGGTCACGGCCGAGGCGCCCTATCCGGACCTGATGAAGCAGCGCGGCGACGGCGCGCTGACGGTCCACGTCCGCCTCACCGGCGCACAGGCCTCGGCGGGCGAGCGGGCGCTGGAGGACGTTGAAGCCCAGGCCGGCTTCGTCGGACGGACGGCCGGCTGGATTCCGGACCTCGTGGTGAGCGGGAAGCTGGCGGCGGACGTGCGCGCCGGGTCGGGCGATCTCGGCGGCGCCCAGGTCCGGCAGGTCCGCGCCGCCGTGACCAGCGACGACCTCCGCTGGAGCCGCAAGGGCGGGGACCGCGTCACCGCCGCGCTGCGCCTGACTGGCTCGCTGGACCGCGCCCAGGCCGCAGACCTGACCTTGCAGAAGGTCACGACGGCGCTGGCCGGCCCGCTCGCGGTCGACCGGTCGGGCCTGCGCCTGACGCTGGCCGGCAGCGCCCTGGGGCACGGCGGCTGGGAGGGCCTCGGTCCGCCGACCGTCGAGGACGCGGGCGACATGGTCGCGGTGAAGCGGGCGGCCCGCGGTTTCCGCGTCGCCGCGCCCGGCGTCCGGCTGGCGCTCGCGCCCGACGCGGCCCCGGCCGCGAGCCTGTCGCAGCCGATCGTGCTGCGGCCCGACGCGGGCGGCGAGGTGCGGCTGGCGAGCCTGCCGGGCGGGGCCTGGCGGCTGACCTCCTCGGGCGGCGGGCTGCCCCGGGCCGAGGTCACGGCGCGCGACGTGATCCTGGCCGGCGGCGGGGCCTCGGCGGCGCTGGCCTTCAGCGTCCGCACGTCCCTGGGGCCCGTGGAGCAGGGGGCCGTATCGGGCGCCGGGCGGCTGCGGATCGCGAACGGCGGGGCGATCTTCGCCGCCAGCCGCTGCGTCGACCTCTCGGCGGCGAAGCTGGAGTTCGGCGAGAACGATATCGAAGAGCTCTCCGGCCGGCTCTGCCCGGCGGGCGAGCCGCTCTTGCGATTCGGCTCCGGCGGCTGGCGGATCGCGGGCCGGGCCGAGGCGGTGAGCGCCTCCGCGCCCTTCCTTCAGGCCCGGATCACGGAGGCGAGCGGCAAGGCGACCTTCGGCGGGCGGAACGGGCGGCTTTCCGGCCAGGCGGACATCGCCGCCGCCCGGGTGCTGGACACCGCCCCCGAAGCCCGCTTCCACCCGCTGGCGATGACCGGCCAGGCGCGGCTGGCGGGCGCACTGTGGACCGCCGGCCTCGATTTCCGCCTGCCGGATGGCGTCCACGTGATGGCGGCGGCCCTGCGCCACGACGCCGCGAGCGGCCAGGGCGGCGTCGACCTCGACACCGGGATGCTGGCCTTCGCCGAGGGCGGCCTGCAGCCCCTGCAGATCTCGCCGCTCGCCGCCGCCATCGGCTCCCCGGCCACGGGGCAGGCCCGCTTCACCGGCGGCTTCGCCTGGAACCCGGACGCCGGAATCAGCGCCGGCGAGCTCACCATCCCGCGCCTCGATTTCCTGAGCCCGGCGGGCCGCGTCACGGGCCTTTCCGGCAAGGTGGTGCTGACCAGCCTGGCGCCGCTCGTCGCCGCCCCGGGCCAGGAACTGCGCGCCGAGCGTGTGGAGGCCGCCGCCATCCTGACCAACGTCACCGCCACCTTCGGCCTGAAGGACGAGGCGCTGCAGCTTTCGGGCGGCGTGGCCGACGTGGGCGAGGGCAAGGTGCGCATCGAGAGCCTGGAGCTGCCCTTCGACCGGACGGCGACGGTGCGCGGCGTCCTGCGCTTCGAGGGCGTGCAACTCCACGACATCGTCGAGGCCTCCCCGTTCGGCGACAAGGTCGAGCTGAACGCCAGGGTGAGCGGCCGCATCCCCTTCGAATCCACGGCGAACCGGGTGCGCGTGACGGGCGGGGACCTGAAGGCCATCCAGCCCGGGCGCCTGTCGATCCGGCGCGAGGCGCTCACCACCCTGCAGGCCCCCAGCGGCACGGCCGAACTGGGCGGCAAGCCGGTAGCCGAGATCCAGTCGGACACCTTCGCCGACTTCGCCTACCAGGCCATGGAGAACCTGGCCTTCGACGAGCTGGACGCCACGATCAACAGCCGATCGGACGGCCGCCTGGGCGTGCTGTTCCACATCAGGGGCCGGCACGATCCGCCGAAGAAGCAGGAGATCCGGCTGAGCCTCATGGACCTCATCCAACGCAAGTTCCTGGGCCGCAAGCTGCCCCTGCCCTCGAACACTGGCGTCAATCTCACCCTCGACACGACGCTGAACCTGGACGATCTCTTGGCGGACTACGCCGAATACCAGCGGCTTCGCAGTTCAGGCCCCGTTCAGCCGTGACCTGTCATTCCCGCCGCGAGACACGGAGACCCGACCGCATGCAGCTCCGAAAGACGACCCTGGCCGGATTTGGCGCGCTTGCGCTCCTGGCCCTGGGCGCCTGCACCCCGACCGTCCGCGTCGAGGTGGCCCCGATCAACATCTACGCCAAGCTGGACGCCGACGTCCGGCTGCGGCTGGACGAGGACGTGAAGGCCTTGATCCAGCAGAACCCGAACCTCTTCTAGCGAGGCATGCCCATGCGTTCTGACTTCTTCAACGTGGGCGCCGCGGTCCTGGCGGCGCTGGCCGTCAGCCAACCCGCGATGGCCCAGGCCGCCAACGCCAAGGCCCTGGTCGACGCCGCCAAGGCGCAAGGGATCGTGGGCGAGCAGTCCGACGGCTTCCTGGGCTACGTGAAGCCCACCGCCGACACCGCGCTGAAGGCCGCCGTCGATGAGATCAACGAAGGCCGCGCCAAGCTCTACCGCGAGGCGGCCGCCAAGAACGGCGTCTCGGTGGAGGCCGCCGGCGCGTCGGCCTTCACCACGGTCGTGCAGAGCAAGCTGAAACCCGGCGAGTTCTACAAGCCCAACGGCGGCGGCTGGGTGCAGAAGCAGTAGGGTCGACGAAGGACCGGGGGCTCCAGTTGGTCTCGGCGCCTGACCCGAGGGCCCTGAATCCACGGGCCCAGGGCGTCCTGCTGATGGCGCTCGCCATGCTCATCATCCCGTCGGTGGACGGGCTGGCGAAGCACCTGTCGGCGACCTATTCGCCGCTGATGATCGGCTGGGTCAGCTTCGCGGCCTCGTCCCTGATCGTCACGCCCATCGCCGTGCGCCTGCACGGGCCCGCCCTGCTGCCCCGGACGCAGAAGTGGCTGCACCTGCTCAGGCTGGTCTTCCTGCTGGCGGCGGCCACGATGTATTTCGTCGCCATCTCCCGCATCCCGCTGGCGACGGCGGTCAGCGCCTACTTCATCGGGCCGGTGGTGGCCGCCCTGCTGTCGGTCGTGGTGCTGAAGGAGCGGATGACGATCGCCAAGGGGCTCAGCCTGGCGCTGGGTCTGGCGGGGGCGATGGTGATCCTGCAGCCCGGCGCCGGTCCGATCGAGCCCGGCCTGATCCTCGCCTTCGGCTCGGGGGTGGCCTACGCCTGCTTTCAGGTGACGACGCGCCGGATCGCCGAGGCCGCCTCGCCCTTCCAGACGCTGGCCTTCCAGTACCTGATGGGGCTGGTGCTGCTGGCGCCCCAGGCGGCGCTCAACTGGACCACGCCGCGCATCTCGGATCTGTGGCTGTTCGCGGCCATGGGCTCGTGCGGTGTGTTCGCCCATGTCCTGTCGGTGCTGGCCTTCCGCCGGGCGGAGGCCTCGACGCTGGCGCCGCTCAGCTACCTGGAGCTGCTGGGCTCGGCCCTGATCGGCTACCTGGCGTTCGGCGACACGCCGGGCGGCTCCGTGGTGATCGGCGCCGCCCTCATCGTCGCGGCCGGGGCGCTGCTGCTGCCCCGGCGCATGGTCAGTCCAGCACCCGGTACGCCGGCAGCGTGAGGAACTCCTCCAGCGTGTCGGCCAGGCACATGTCGACGAAGATCTTCGTCGCCTCGGCGAAGCGGCCGTTCTCGAAGGAGCCGGCCGGCAGGGTCTGGCGAAGCGCCGCCATCTCCTCGTCCAGCACCTGACGGAACAGCTCGGGCGTCACCTCGCGGCCGTCGGCCAGCTTGGCCTTGTGGTGCACCCACTGCCAGATCTGGGTGCGGCTGATCTCGGCGGTCGCCGCGTCCTCCATCAGGTTGTAGAGCGGCACGGCGCCGCGGCCGCGCAGCCAGGCCTCGATGTACTGGACGCCGACGCGGATGTTCTCGCGCAGGCCGGCCTCGGTGCGCTCGCCGTCGTGGACCTGCAGCATGTCCTCGCGCGTGACGGTGATGTCCTCGCGCAGCTTGCCGAGCTGGTTCGGCGTCGGCATCAGCCGGTCGAAGACCTCCATGGCGACGGGCACGAGGTCGGGGTGAGCCACCCAGGTGCCGTCGTGGCCGTTGGTCGCCTCGCGCTCCTTGTCGGCCCGGACCTTGGCGAAGGCGGCCTCGTTGGCGGCGGCGTCGCCCTTGACCGGGATCTGTGCCGCCATGCCGCCCATGGCGAAGGCGCCCCGGCGGTGGCAGGTCTGGATCAGCTTGAACGAATAGGCCTGCAGGAAGGCCTTGCCCATGGTCATCACCGCCCGGTCGGGGGTCAGGGCGTCGGGCTGGGCCTTCAGGCGCTTGATGAACGAGAAGATGTAGTCCCAGCGGCCGCAGTTCAGGCCCGCCATGTGCTCGCGCAGCTCGTAGATGATCTCGTCCATCTCGAAGGCGGCCGGCAGGGTCTCGATCAGCACCGTGGCCTTGATCGTGCCGTTGGGGATGGCGAGTTCCTTCTGGGCGAAGACGAAGACCTCGTTCCAGAGGCGCGCCTCCAGGTGGCTCTCCATCTTGGGCAGGTAGAAGTAGGGACCCGAGCCCGCCGCCATCGACGCCTTGGCGCAGTGGAAGAAGTAGAGGCCGAAGTCGAAGAGCGCGCCGCTCATCTCCTCGCCGTCCACCAGGGCATGGGCTTCCGGCAGGTGCCAGCCGCGCGGGCGGACGATCAGGGTCGCGACCTTGTCCTTCAGGGCGTAGCTCTTGCCGGTGGAGGGATCGGTGAAGCCGATCCTGTTGGCCCAGCGGTCCATCAGGTTGATCTGGCCGTCGATCATGTTGCGCCAGGTCGGCGCGCTGGCGTCCTCGAAGTCGGCCATGAACACCCGCGCGCCCGAGTTCAGGGCGTTGATGATCATCTTGCGGTCGACGGGGCCGGTGATCTCGACGCGGCGGTCCAGGAGGTCGCCGGGGATCGGGGCGACCTTCCAGTCGCCGTCGCGGATGGCCTTGGTCTCGGCCAGGAAGTCGGGCTTGGCGCCGGCGTCGAAGCGGGTCTGGCGCTCCTCGCGCAGCGCCAGCAGTTCGAGCCTGCGGTCGTTGAAGCGCTTGTGCAGCTCGGCCAGGAACGCCAGGGCCTCGGGCGTCAGCACCTCGGCGTCGCGGCCCTCCAGGGCGCGGGTGAGCTGAACGGTCGGCCGGGTGGCGAGGTCGAGGGACATGGGGGACGCTCCGAGATCGAGGGCCGCGTGCGCGGGCCGCGTCGCGGCCGCGCTGAAAAGACGGCTCCCCGCCCGGGCCCTCGGAGAGGGGCGGGGAGCCGCGAGATACTTAACGACGTCAGGCCGGCAGGACGAGATGCTCTGTGGCGATCGCGTACCTGGCGGTGGCGCAGGCGCGGGTCTCGTCCGACTTGCGCCGCCAGGCCGCCTTGGCCTCCTCGCGGGTGTCGTACGGGCCCAGCACCTCGGGCGCGCCGGTCTTCAGCGACTTGAAGGCCAGGCAGCTGTACTCGCCGCCGACGACCCAGAACCTTTCCTTCGTCATCATGGTCACTCCGATGGCCGCTTGGGCGGCCCGGCCTCGCGGCCGGGCGCCTCCTGAGAGGTTAGGCGAACTGGTTCATCGTGTTGTGGACGCCGCCGGCCTTCAGGGCCGCTTCGCCCGCGAAGTACTCCTTGTGGTCGTCGCCGATGTCCGAACCCGACATGTTCTGGTGCTTCACGCACGGCACGCCCTTGCGGATCTCCTCGCGCTGGACGCCCAGGACGTAGCCCAGCATCCCCTGCTCGCCGAAGTACTCCTTGGCCAGGTTGTCGGTGGACAGCGCGACCGTGTGGTAGGTCGGCAGGGTGATCAGGTGGTGGAAGATGCCCGCCCGCTTCGCGCCGTCGGCCTGGAAGCTGCGGATGCGCACGTCCGCCTCGACGCCCAGCGGCGTCGCGTCGTACTCGGCGCTCATCAGCTTGGCCTTGTCGTAGGCCGAGACGTCCTTGCCTTCCTTCGCCCAGTCCTCGAACACCTGCTCGCGGAACTTCAGCGTCCAGTTGAACGACGGGCTGTTGTTGTAGGCGAGCTTGGCGTTCGGGAAGACCTCGCGGACGCGGTCCACCATGCCGGCGATCTGGCCGACGTGCGGCTTCTCGGTCTCGATCCACAGGAGATCGGCGCCGTTCTGCAGCGAGGTGATGCAGTCGAGGACGCAGCGGTCCTCGCCCGTGCCTTCGCGGAACTGGAAGAGGTTGGACGGCAGGCGCTTCGGACGCAGCAGCTTGCCGTTGCGGGTGATCACCACGTCGCCGTTGCCGACCTGGCTCGGATCGATCTCCTCGCAGTCCAGGAAGCTGTTGTACTTGTCGCCCAGGTCGCCCGGCTCCTTCGAGAAGGCGATCTGCTTGGTCAGGCCCGCGCCGAGCGAGTCGGTGCGCGCGACAATGACGCCGTTGTCGACGCCCAGTTCCAGGAAGGCGTATCGGACGGCGCGGAGCTTCTGGATGAAGTCCTCATGCGGGACGGTCACCTTGCCGTCCTGGTGGCCGCACTGCTTCTCGTCCGAGACCTGGTTCTCGATCTGGATGGCGCAAGCGCCGGCCTCGATCATCTTCTTGGCCAGCAGGTAGGTCGCCTCGGCGTTGCCGAATCCCGCGTCGATGTCGGCGATGATCGGAACGACGTGGGTCTCGAAGTTGTCGATCTTGTCCAGGACCTGCTGCTCCTTGGCCGCGTCGCCGGCCTTGCGGGCCGCGTCGAGGTCGCGGAACAGGCCGCCCAGCTCGCGGGCGTCGGCCTGCTTCAGGAAGGTGTAGATTTCCTCGATGAGCGCCGGCACCGAGGTCTTCTCGTGCATCGACTGGTCCGGCAGCGGGCCGAATTCGGAGCGCAGAGCCGCGATCATCCAGCCCGACAGGTAGATGTAGCGGCGCCTGGTGGTGCCGAAGTGGCGCTTGATGGCGATCAGCTTCTGCTGGGCCACGAAGCCGTGCCAGCAGCCCAGCGACTGGGTGTAGTTGGCCGGGTCGGCGTCGTAGGCGGCCATGTCGGCGCGCATGATGCCGGCGGTGTACTTGGCGATCTCCAGGCCGGTCTTGAACCGGTTCTGCAGGCGCATGCGGGCCACGGCCTCGGGGTCGATCCCGTCCCACGCGCCGCCCTTGCCCTTGATGAGCTGGCCCATCTCGATGATGTGGTCTTGGTACGCCATGTGCCTCTTCCGCAATTTACCGGTGCAAGCTGTCAGCCTTTGACAGCGGTCGGGCGCCAATAACGCTTTAAATTCCTAGAGGTGAAGCGCCCCGGTGGAGGCAAAAGGCCGCGTTGTCACAGTCAAACCTTGTAAATCTTGTAAAAGTGTGACAACCGCACAGCCATGGCCCTGGCCCCTACCGACCGGAAGCTGTTCCTCGGCGCGCGCATGAAGCGCCTGCGCCGCGACCTGGGCCTGACCCAGACCCGGATGGCCGAGGACCTGGGCGTCTCCCCCAGCTACCTGAACCTGCTGGAGCGCAACCAGCGGCCGGTGACGGCCCAGGTGCTGCTCAGGCTGGCCGAAGCCTACGACCTGGACCTCAAGACCCTCTCCTCGGACCAGGAGTCGGCCAGCGCCACGGGGCTCGCCGAGGTGTTCTCGGACCAGATGTTCCGCGACCTGGGGGTCGCGCGCCACGAGGTGAACGAGGTCGCCGAGAGCGCCCCCGGCGTGTCGGAGGCCATCGTCCGTCTCTACCGGGCCTATCTCGACCAGCGCCGACTCACCGAGCTGGGCGCCATGGGCCGGCCCGAGGAGGGCGATTTCGAGAACTCGGTGGTCACGCCCTCGGACTGGGTGCGCGACTACATCCAGGCCCAGAAGAACTATTTCGGCGAGCTGGAGGAGGCCGCCGACGCCCTGGTCGCCGAGCTGCGGCCCGAGCCGCAGGACTTCGCCGCCGCCGCCCGCGAGCGCCTGCTTAGGCGGCACAACGTCCAGGTCCGCGTGGTGCCCGTCGACGTGCTGCCCGAAAGCGTCCGGCGGTTCGACTATCACAGGAAGCGTCTGTTCCTGTCCGAGGTGCTGACCGGGGCGGGGCGCTCGTTCTCGCTGGCCTACCAGCTCGCCATCCTGGAGCGCGGCGAACTGCTGAACGCCCTGGCCGACCGCGCCGCGCCGCCCGACCGCCCGACGCGGTCGCTCCTGAAAGTCAGCCTGGCCAACTACCTGGCCGCCGCCCAGCTCATGCCGTACAGCGCCTTCCACGAGGCGGCCGAGCGCACGGCCTATGACATCGAGCTGGTCCGGGCCCGCTTCGGCGTCTCGTTCGAACAGGCCTGCCACCGGCTGACCACGCTGGCCCGGCCCGGCCAGCGGGGCGTGCCGTTCTTCATGGTCCGGGTCGACTCGGCGGGGAACATCTCCAAGCGCTTCGCCGGCGGCGCCTTTCCGTTCTCGCGCTTCGGCGGCGCGTGTCCGCGCTGGAACATCCATTCCAGCTTCCGCACGCCGGGCCGCATCGTCACCCAGATCGTCGAGACGCCGGACGGCCAGCGCTACTTCACCCTCTCGCGCACCGTCTCGCGGATCGCCACGCCCTACGCCGGCGAGGACTCCGAACTCGCCATCGGCATGGGCTGCGAGCTGAAGTACGCCGAGCGCCTGGTCTATTCCCGGGGGCTAGACCTGAAAGAGCCCATGCCCACGGCCATCGGCCCGGCGTGCCGGATCTGCGAGCGTCCGGCCTGCCCACAAAGGGCCGCCGAGCCCATCAGCCGGACGCTGACTGTCGACGATTTCACCAAGTCGATCTCGCCCTATCCGTTCGCCTCGTCCTGACGCTGCATCACCCTTTGCGCGCCGGGGATTTCCGGGGCAAAAAGGCGTTTCAGCGGAGTAACATGGCTTCATGGCCCCACGCGGCGCGGCGGCGCGATCAACGGACCGGTTCGAGCGCAAGCGCGAGGCCATCCTGGACGGGGCGACCCGCATCCTGAACCGCAAGGGGGTCAAGGGCCTGACCCTCGGCGACGCCGCCTCGGCGGTGGACCTCTCGACCACCAGCGTGACCTACTACTTCAAGCGCAAGGACGACCTGGCCGCCGCGGTGATCGCGCGCGGCATCGAGGCCTATCACGACATGGCCGAGAGCGCGCTGGACTCGCCCGTGCCGTCCGAGCGGCTGCACGCCCTGCTGACGCTCTACTTCGAGCGGGTGCGCCAGACGGTGGTGGAGGGCGCAGCCCCCCTGCCGGTGATCTCGGACATGCGCGCGCTGAACGAGCCGCGCCGCGAGGAGGTCGCCCAGGCCTATGGACGGCTGTTCCGCAAGGTGCGCCAGATCTTCGACGCCCCAGAACTCGCCTGGATGACCCGGGGCCGGCGCACGGCGCGGACCCGCATCCTGCTGGAGCAGATCTTCTGGGCCCACAACTGGCTGCCCAAGTACGACCCCGAGGACTATCCCCGCGTGCGCGACCGGATGCACCACATCCTGGTCCACGGCTTCGCGGGCCCCGGCGCGACCTGGAGCCCCGCCCCGATCCCCATGGAGGAGCTGGCGGCGCGCGAGGGACCGGAACTGGCGCGGGAAACCTTCCTGCTGGCGGCCACGCGGCTGATCAACAAGCGCGGCTACCGGGGCGCCTCGGTGGACAAGATCTCGGCCGAGCTGAACGTCACCAAGGGCAGCTTCTACCACCACAACGACGCCAAGGACGACCTGGTGGTCGCCTGCTTCGAGCGCACCTTCGAGGTGATGCGCAAGGCCCAGCGGCTGGCCCAGGAGCTTCCGGGCGCCCAGTGGGACCGGCTCTGCGCCTGCGCCGCGGCGCTGGCCGAATTCCAGCTCTCGGACCACGGGCCGCTGCTGCGCACCTCGGCCCTCACCGCCCTGCCGGAAAAGATGCGGCGGGTGACGGTGGAGCACGCCAACCGCGTGTCGGACCGCTTCGCCTCGATGATCTCGGACGGCATCGCCGAGGGCTCGATCAGTCCGGTCGACCCCTTCATCGCCGCCCAGATGCTGAACGCCACCCTGAACGCCTGCGCGGACCTGGGCGCCCTCGTCCCCGACGTGCGGCCCAAGGCGGCCCCGGCGGTCTTCGCCAAGCCGATGATGATGGGCCTCTTCGAGCGCTAATCCACCGTCAGCACCACCTTGCCGACGTGGGCGCCGCCCTCCAGCCAGGCGTGGGCCTCGGCGGCCCGCGCAAGGGGGAAGGTCCTGTCCACCTGCGGCTTCACCTTGCCGGCGGCGATCCACGGCCAGACCACGCGCTCGATCTCGGCGGCCAGCCGGGCTTTCTCGTCGGCGTCGCGGGGGCGCAGGGTCGAGCCGGTGATCACCGCGCGCTTCTGCATGATCCGGAACACCGGGACGGTGATCTCGCCCCCGCCCTGGGCGGCGATGTAGACGATGCGGCCCCCGGTCTTCAGCGCGTCCAGATTCTTCGGGAAGTAGTCGCCGCCGACCATGTCGAGCACCACGTCGACGCCGCCGGCGTCCTTGGCCGCCTGGGCGAAGTCCTCGGCGGCGGCGTCCACCGCGAGGTCGGCCCCGAGGGCCAGCGCGGCCTTGGCCTTCTCCGCGCCCCGGGCGGTGGCGATCACCTTGGCGCCCGCGGCCTTGGCCATCTGGATCGCGGTGACGCCGATGCCCGAGGTGGCGCCGTGGACGAGCAGGGTCTCGCCGGCCTTCAGGCCGCCGTGCTCGAAGACATTGGCGTAGACGGTGAACACGGTCTCGGGCAGGCCCGCGGCCTGGACGAAGTCGAGATCCGCCGGGATCGGCAGGGCGTGGCGGGCGTCGCAGACCGCATACTGGGCGTAGCCGCCGCCGCCCAGCAGGGCGCAGACGCGGTCCCCGGCCCGCCAGCGGCCCTCGGCCCCCACGACCTCGCCCGCCACCTCCAGGCCCAGGGTCTCGGGCGCGCCGGGGGGCGGGGGATAGAAGCCGTTGCGCTGGACGATGTCGGGGCGGTTCACGCCCGCCGCGCGCACGCGGATCAGCACCTCGCCGGCCTTCGGCTGCGGGACCGGCGCGCGCACCGGCTTCAGCGCTTCCGCCGGCCCCTTGCCGCCCTCGATCCCGACGGCGGTCATTTCCGTGACGCTCATGCGACGCTCCCGCGCTTGCGCTTGCCCTGGTTGCGGGGTTGGATAGCGCCCAAAGTCGAACGCCGCAAAGGGAGGCCGGACCATGGAAGAACCGGCGGAAGTTCGGATCGGACGGGGCCAGCGGCTGGCGGAAGCCTTCCGCGAGGACCTGGAGCTGTACGGCGTGGCCGAGCTGGAGGAGCGTCTCGAAATGCTCCAGGCCGAGGCCGCCCGGGTGAAGGCCCAGATCGACCGCAAGCGGGCCGGCCGGGCCGCGGCGGACGCGCTGTTCCCGCCCCGGGCGGAGTAATCGGGGCCGGTGGGTTGAGGCGATTAACCAGCGGGTAACCATCCTGGCACGCGCGTTGCAGGATGGGTCCGGACGCGGACGAAGCGTCCAGCCGTGGGAAAGCTGAAGGGTCAAGGGACGACATGCACGAGACCAACGCCTTCGGCGGCGCCTGGCGAGCCAATGTGATACAGGACTTCGCCCGCTCGGAACTGTTCGAGCGGACGTTCCACGAGGGGATGGAGCTGGTCGAGGAGACCGCCGCCTACCTCGACGGGGCCGGCCGCCAGGAATCCAAGCTCCTGTCGCGCAACGCCGCGCTCGCCTACGCGTCGGAGAGCATGCGCCTGACCACCCGCCTGATGCAGGTGGCCTCCTGGCTGCTGGTCCAGCGGGCGGTGCGCGAGGGCGACATGGCCCCGGCCGCGGCCTGCGAGGACCGCTACCGCCTGGCCGAGGATGCGGGCCGCGACGCCGAGCACGCCGCCGAGGACCTGCCCACGGGCCTGCTCCTGCTGCTGGACCGCGCCGAGCGGCTCTACGAGCGCGTCCGCCACCTGGACCGGCGCATGTACGTGGAGGGCGAAGGCCTTGCCCAGCCCAACCAGGTGCTCTCGCACCTCGACCGCCTGAAGACCGCCTTCGGGGCCTGAGCCTCTATGCGTCCGTCTGATCACGGGAAGCTTAACCCCTGGAATCGTCATCCCGGCCGCAGCATAGCGAAGAGCCGGACCCAGGGCCGCACGCCCTGCAGAACCCCTCTGGGTCCCGGCTCTACAGCCCGCGCGGCGGGCTTCCGGCCGGGATGACGGCCTTGCTTAAAGAATACCGTTGGATGCAGCTGTGACAGGCGAATAGCATCCGGCGGTCGTGGCGGGAGAAGGCTGGATGGATCGGCTTCGGCAGTTCGCGACGCCGACCGCCATCCTCGTCGGCTCAGTTCTCATAGCGATGGCGTTGCTCTTTGGGGGGCGATACCAGACCATCGACTCGGGGTTTCCGCCCATTGTTTGGCGGTTGGATAGATTCACCGGCGAGGTCGCGGCGTGCGATTGGCGCTCTGGCCGCTGTGTGAACTTGAGTCCACCGCCGCGACAGAGGTCCTTCACATTTGAAGAGGCGACCAAGGGGAATCCCTTCATGGAGCCGTAGAGGGCTCGTCTGTCGTCTCCCGTGGTCTCCGAGACGGAAAACGCCGCGAAGGGCGGTCCCCTCGCGGCGTTTCGAATTCCTGAAGACCCTGGTTCCCGCCTGCGCGGGGATAAGTCCGGCCTTACGGCCGGCTCACTTGCGGGTGAAGGCGCCGAACTTGGCGTTGAAGCGCGACACGCGGCCGCCGCGGTCCAGAAGCTGGTGACCGCCGCCCGTCCACGCCGGATGCGTCTTCGGGTCGATGTCCAAGTTCAGGGTGTCGCCCTCTTTGCCGAGGGTCGAGCGGGTCTTGTAGGTGGTGCCGTCCGTCATCACCACGGTGATGAAGTGGTAGTCGGGGTGGATGTCTTGTTTCATCGCGTCGGCGCCTGACGTAAAGGAGCGGCCAAATTGGAGCGGCCGCCGGCAAGGGCGGCCAAAAGGAAGCCGGGCGTATAGAGAAACCCCGGGGGAATTGCAAGGTGCGCGTAGATGAGTGAACCGGGGCCCGAGGTTTCCGCGCCAGGACGCCCCAGCGCGGGCCAGGCCCTGGCCCAGAGCCTCGCCGAGGCCGCCGACCGCCGCGGGCGCAGCCGCGACGTCCGCGCGCTCGGCCGCCTGTTCCCGTTCGTCCGGACCCACTGGGGAGACGCGACCCTCTCGGGCCTCTTCCTGCTGCTTTCCACCAGCGCCACCCTGGGCATGTCGGGCGCCATCCGGCTGTTGGTCGAACACCTCACCAAGGCCAGGTCCGACCCGGGCTCGATCGACCGCTGGTTCCTGCTGATCGGCGGGGTGGCGCTCGTCCTCGCCTTCGCCACGGCCCTCCGGTACTTCTTCATCACCAAGCTCGGCGAGCGGGTGGTGGCCGACCTGCGCAAGGCGGCCTACGCCCACATCCTGACCCTGGACCCGGCCTTCTTCCTCCAGACCCGCACCGGCGAGGTGCTTTCGCGGCTGACCACCGACATCGCCATCGTCGAGAACCTGCTGGGCAGCTCGATCTCGATCGCGCTGCGCAATTTGTTGACCCTGATCGGCGCGGTGGCGCTGCTGGTGATCGTGAGTCCCAAGCTGACGGGTCTCGTGCTGCTTTCCTTCCCAGTGGTGCTGGCGCCGCTGTTCCTGTTCGGCCGCCGGGTCCGCAAGCTGACCGCCACGGCCCAGGACCGGTTCGCCGACGCGGTGGGCTTCGCGGGCGAGAATCTCGACGCCCTTGAGACCGTGCAGGCCTTTGGCCGCGAGCGGGCGGCCGCCGAGGCCTTCGGCGTGGCGGTGGAGAGCGCCTTCCGCACCTCGGTCCGGCGGATGAGCGCACGCGCGGTGATGACCGCCCTGGTCATCGCCCTGGTGTTCGGCGGTATCGTGGGCGTCTTCTGGCTGGGGGTCCATTCGGGCCTCCGCGGCGAGATGAGCTGGGGCGCGCTCTTCCAGTTCGCCTTCCTGTCGGTGATGGCCGCGGGTTCGGTGGGCGCCCTGGGGGAGACCTGGGGCGACGTCCAGAAGGCCGCCGGCGCCATGGAGCGGGTGGGCGAGCTGCTCGACGCCCGGCCCGGCGTCGCCGCGCCGCCGAACCCGACGCCCCTGCCCAAGCCGGCGCGCGGCGAGGCGGTGTTCGAGGCGGTGACCTTCGCCTATCCGGGGCGCCCCGACCTGCCGGCGCTGAACGGCTTCTCCCTGCGTGTGCGGCCCGGCGAGCGGGTGGCGCTGGTCGGCCCCTCGGGCGCGGGCAAGAGCACCGTGCTGCGCCTGCTGCTGCGCTTCTACGATCCGCAAGGCGGCCGGGTTCTGCTGGACGGGGTGGACCTGCGCGACGCCGACCCGGCGCAGGTGCGCGCCCGCATGGCCCTGGTGGCCCAGGAAAGCCCGCTGTTCTCAGGCTCGGCCATGGACAACGTGCGCTTCGGGCGGGCCGAGGCCTCGGACGAGGAGATTCGCGCGGCCGTACGCGCCGCCCGCGCCGAGGGCTTCCTGAAAGCCCTGCCCCAGGGCCTGGACACGCCCGTGGGCGACCGGGCCCGCACGCTGTCGGGCGGCCAGCGCCAGCGACTGGCCATCGCCCGGGCTCTGGTCCGCGAGGCGCCGATCCTGCTGCTGGACGAGGCCACGAGCGCCCTGGACGCCGAGAACGAGCGGCTGGTGCAGCAGGCGCTGGACAAGGCCATGCACGGCCGCACCACGCTCGTCATCGCCCACCGGCTCGCCACGGTGCTCAAGGCCGACCGCATCGTCGTCATGGACGAGGGCCGCGTGGTGGAGGAGGGGACCCACCACGATCTGGTGGCCCGAGACGGCCTCTACGCCCGCCTCGCCGCCCTGCAGTTCGGGAACGCGGCCTGAATTCTAGCCGCGGGCCTTCACGGCCAGGCCCGGGAAGTCGCTGAACAGCCCGTCCACGTCGGCCCCGTAGAGCGCCTTGAACACCGCCTCGACGTCGCCGTGGGCGGCGGGCCCGCCCGGCCGCTGCAGGGCCTTGGGCAGGAAGGCGTTCTCGGCCCGGACGGTCCAGGGATGCACCTGGAGCCCCGCCGCGTGGGCGTCCCGCACCAGGGCCGTGGGCGGGGCGAGCGCACCGTCGGCGATCGGCACGACCAGCGTCCACTCGGGGCCCAGCCCCTCCGCGAAGCCCGCGATCTCCTTCAGGCCGGCGGGGGTCAGCATCTGGGCGTAGGTCGTCCCCGGGCGGTCCGCCGGCCCGCCCTCGCGGGAGACGAGGAACACCCGGCGCGCCTTCGACAGCGTCCCGAACGTCTTGAGCGGCGCCGCCTCGAAGCACTGGACGAACACCGGGGCCGCGCGGCTGTCGAGGCCGTTCGCCTTCAGGGCGTCGGCCAGGCGGGCCTCCACGGGCAGGCCGAGGTTCCGGAAATAGCTCGGGTGCTTCATCTCCGGATAGACGCCGATCGTCCGCCCGGTGCGCCGGCCCTCGGCCCGGGCGAGGTCCAGCACCTCCTGGAAGGTGGGGATCGCCTCCTGGCCGTCGAAGGCCGCGCTCGCCGGCCGAAGCGCCGCCAGCCGCTCCCGGGCCCGCAGGGTCTTCAACTCGGCCAGGGTGAAGTCCTCGGTGAACCAGCCCGTGACCTGTTCGCCGTCGATGGTCTTGGTCGCCTTGCGGTCGGCGAACTCGGGATGCTTGGCGACGTCGGTCGTGCCGCCGATCTCGTTCTCGTGGCGGGCCACCAGATGACCATCCTTGGTGGGCACGAGGTCGGGCTCGATGAAGTCGCAGCCTTCCTCGATGGCCAGCCGGTAGCCCATCAGGGTGTGCTCGGGCCGCTCGCCGCTCGCCCCACGGTGGGCGATGACGATGGGGCGTTTCGGCTTGGCGAGGGCCGGGCGTGCGAAGGCGGGGGCGGCTGCGGCCACGAGGCCGGAGATGGAGAGGGTGCGGCGGGTCAGGCTCATGGCCCCCACCTTAACCGCTTCTGTGACAAATCTACCGGCGATCAGGCCGCGGCCTGCAGGCGCTCCAGCAACAGCGGATGAATGTCGAGGTTGCCGGCGCAGATCGAACCCTTGGTCAGCATGTCCTCGCCGCCGTCGGCGTCGGTCACCTTGCCGCCCGCCTCGGCGACCATAAGCAGCCCCGCCGCCAGGTCCCAGGCCTTCAGGTCGCGCTCCCAGTAGCCGTCGAAGCGGCCGGCCGCGACCCAGGCGAGATCCAGGGCCGCCGAGCCGAAGCGGCGGACGCCCGCCACCCGCTGGCTGATCTGGTGCAGTTCCTTGAGGAACTTCGCATGCTGGCCGTGGCCGAGGAACGGGATGCCGGTGGCCAGCACCGACTCGTCCAGCCGCTGGCGGGCGGCGACCCGCAGGCGGCGGTCGTTGACGTAGCAGCCCTTGCCCTTCTCGGCCCAGAACAGCTCGTTGGTGGCGGGGTTGTAGGTCACCGCGGCCACGATCGTCCCCTCGCGCTGGAGGGCGATGTTGATGGCGAAGTGCGGGATGGCGTGCAGGAAGTTGGTCGTGCCGTCGAGGGGATCGACGATCCAGGTGTGGGTCTTGTCGGTGCCTTCGACCAGGCCGCGCTCCTCGCCCCAGAAGCCGTAGCCGGGGCGGGCCTTGGTCAGGGCCTCGAACAGCACCTGCTCGGCCTTGAGGTCGGCGGCGGACACGAAGTCGGCGGGCGCCTTCTTGGCCACCTGCAGTTCGGCGAGCTCGCCGAAGTCGCGGTTGAGCCCCCGCGCGGCCTTGCGCGCGGCGTCGCTCATTACTTTCAGGAGGGCCGATTGGGCGATCATGGGCGGCGGAACCTAGTGGTCGGGCTTCTGCAAAGCAAGGCGCGCGCTCAGGGACGCTCCGCCACGCCCTTCGCGATCTCGGCGTTGAGGGCCCTGACGGCGGCCGCCGGGCCCTCGCCGTGGGACCACACGCCGGCCGAGACGGCCAGGAAATCCGCCCCGGCCCTGGCGAGCTCCCGGGCGTTCTCCACCGTGATCCCGCCGATGGCGACACAGGGGACCTCCATGGTCTCCTGCCAGATGGTCAGGATCTCGGGATCTGCCCGGGTCTTCGGGTCCTTGGTGGTCGTCGGATAGAAGGCGCCGAAGGCCACGTAGTCGGCGCCGGCCTCGGCGGCCTCCATGGCCAGGTGGCGGCTGTCGTGGCAGGTGACGCCCACGATCCTGTCCTTGCCCACCAGCCGGCGGGCCTCGGCGTAGGGGGCGTCGTCCTGGCCGATATGGACGCCGTCGCAGCCCAGCTTCGCGGCCAGGTCCGGCCGGTCGTTCAGGATCACCGCCACGCCCCGCGACTGGGCGATGGGGGCGAGCGCGTCCACGGCGGCGGCGACCACCTCGTCGGGCTGGTCCTTCAGGCGGATCTGGAGGGCCGCCACGTCGCCGGCGTCCAGGGCGTGGGCCAGCACGTGGCCGAAGGCCGCCAGGTCGTCGATCCGGGGCGGTGTGATCAGGTAGAGGCGGCAGGGGCTTTCGGCCATGCCGCCCTAGAGCCCATCTGGGCGACGCTTTCAAGGCTCGGGCCGCCGCCGCCGCGTCTTCTAAATATGCGAATGACTTGCAAAGTCGTTCGCATTTGGGTAGGGAGAAGTCCTTGGACCGGGAGGCTCCGCGCGCCCCATGTACGTGTGCAACTGCAACGGCATCCGCGAACGCGAGGTCCGCGCGGCCATCGCCGCCGGCGCGACCCGGCCTGCCCAGATCTTCAAGGCCTGCGAGTCCCGGCCCCAGTGCGCGCGCTGCGTCTGCGACATGAACCGGATGTTGCGGGACGAGGCCGAGGCCCTGCGCTACGCGGCCGAGTAGGCGCCCGGCCAGACTTCGGGGGCGAGCGCCACTCACTCGCAATCATAGGCTTTGACAGGCGCCGCGGGCCGCCCGACCTTCCGCGCTTCGGCGAACCACGGAGTCTCGAAGGCCATGCAGGGCGACAAGGCGATCATCCGGCTGCTCAACGCGGTGCTGACCAACGAGCTGACGGCCGTGAACCAGTACTATCTGCACGCCCGGATGTACGAGAACTGGGGCTTCGTTCGTCTCGGCAGGATCACCTACGAGGAATCGATCGGCGAGATGAAGCACGCCGACAAGCTGATCCGGCGCATCCTCTTCCTCGACGGCCTGCCGAACCTCCAGGACCTGCACAAGCTGGCCATCGGCGAGAGCGTGGCCGAGGGCCTGGCCGCCGACCTGGCGCTGGAGACCGGGGGCCGGGTGACGCTGATCGACGGGATCAAGCAGTGCGAAGCCGCCGCCGACTTCGTCTCGCGCGAGGTGCTGACCGAGATCCTGTCCGACACCGAGGAGCACATCGATTTCCTCGAGACCCAGATCGGCCTGCTGAGGAGCCTGGGCGAACAGAACTACCTACAGAGCGCCATGGGCGAGCTGAAGGACGCCGGCTGACGGTCGGTCTTCAGGCGGTCGCGTTTCATGCATTGTCCGCGGGGAGGTTCACATGAGACGCATCCTTGAGTCCGCCGGAGCGGGGATTTTCGCCCTGTCGCTCGCGGCCTGCGCCTACAATCCCGATCTGGGCCGGAGCCAGTTCCTGCTGGTGAACGACGCCGCGCTCGCCCAGTCGGCGCAGCAGGCGTGGGCCCAGACGCTGGCCACGAGCAAGGTCTCGGACGACCGGGCCGCGCAGGCGCGCGTGCAGAAGGTGGGCGCCCGGCTGGTGGCGGCCGCCGGCCTGGGCGACCGGTCGTGGGAGTACGTCGTCTTCGAGGACCCGCAGGCGAACGCCTTCGTACTGCCCGGGGGGAAGGTGGGGGTGAACACCGGCCTGCTCGCCATTGTCGAGAACGACGACCAGCTGGCGGCGGTGATCGGACACGAACTGGCCCACAGCGTCGCTAACCACGCCGCCGAGCGCTATTCCCAGACCGCGGCGACGCAACTCGCGCTGGGGATCGGCCAGTCGGCGCTCGGCGGGCGGGTCGGCGCCGAGACGGCCCAGCGGATCGCCGCGTTCGGCGGGATCGGAGCCCAATTGGGTGTGCTGCTGCCCTTCTCGCGGCGGCATGAGCTGGAAGCCGACCGCCTAGGCGTCGATTTCATGGCCCGCGCGGGCTACCGCCCCGCCGAGGCGGTCAAGCTGTGGCGCAACATGCAGGCGGCCGGCTCCGGCGGCCGCCTGCCGCAGTTCCTCTCGACCCACCCGTCGGAAGCCACGCGGACCGCCGAACTGGAGCGCTACATCGCCGGCATGCCGCCGGCCCGTCCCTGACGGCCGCGCGCGGGCCTACTCGGCCGCGACCCGGGCGGAGTCGATCTTGGGCGCGAGCTCGCCTGAGGCGTAGCGCTTGGCCATGGCCGACATCGGCAGCGGCTTGATCTTGGAAGCGTGGCCGGCCGTGCCGAACTCCTCGAAGCGCTGGATGCAGACCTTGCGCATGGCTTCCTTGGCGGGCTTCAGGTAGCCGCGCGGGTCGAACTCGCCGGGCTTCTCGGCGAACACCTTCCGGATGGCGCCGGTCATGGCCATGCGGTTGTCGGTGTCGATGTTGATCTTGCGGACGCCGTGCTTGATGCCGCGCTGGATCTCTTCCACCGGCACGCCCCAGGTCTGGGGCATCTCGCCGCCGTACTTGTTGATGATGTCCTGAAGCTCCTGCGGCACCGACGAGGAGCCGTGCATCACCAGGTGGGTGTTGGGCAGGCGGCGGTGGATCTCCTCGATCACGTGCATGGCCAGCACGTCGCCGTCGGGCTTGCGGGTGAACTTGTAGGCGCCGTGGCTGGTGCCCATGGCGATGGCCAGCGCGTCGACCTCGGTGGCCTTCACGAACTCGACGGCCTGGGCCGGATCGGTCAGGAGCTGGTCGTGGCCGAGCTTGCCCTCGAAGCCGTGGCCGTCCTCCTTCTCGCCCATGCCGGTTTCCAGGCTGCCCAGCACGCCGAGCTCGCCTTCGACGCTCGCGCCCACCCAGTGGGCCATGTCGACGACGTTGCGGGTGACGCGGACGTTGTAGTCGTAGTCGGCCGGGGTCTTGCCGTCGGCCTTCAGCGAGCCGTCCATCATCACGCTGGTGAAGCCGTACTGGATGGCCGTGGCGCAGGTGGCTTCGTTGTTGCCGTGGTCCTGGTGCATGCAGATCGGGATGTCCGGGTACATCTCGGCCATGGCGTCGATCAGGTGCTTCAGCACGATGTCGTTGGCGTAGGCGCGCGCGCCGCGGCTGGCCTGCATGATCACCGGCGAGTCGGTGGCCTCGGCGGCCTCCATGATCGCGAGGGCCTGCTCCATGTTGTTGATGTTGAACGCGGGCACGCCGTAGCCGTGCTCGGCCGCGTGATCCAGAAGCTGTCGAAGCGTAATCCGGGCCATCGCCTTGGTTCCCCACTGTCTCTCGTTATTGGGCCAGGGCCGCCACTCCGGGCAGCGCCTTGCCTTCCATCCATTCCAGGAACGCGCCGCCAGCGGTGGAGACGAAGGTGAAGTCCCCGGCCACGTGGGCCGCGTTCAGGGCCGCCACGGTATCACCCCCGCCCGCCACGGCCACCAGCTTCCCCGCCTTGGCGAGCGCGGCGGCGTGCCGCGCGGCCGCGACCGTCCCCTTGTCGAAGGGCGGCATCTCGAAGACGCCGAGGGGGCCGTTCCAGATCAGGGTCCGGGAGTTGTCCATGGCGCGGCAGAGCCGTTCGACCGTCGCCGGGCCGGCGTCGAGGATGCGTTCCTCCTCGTCCACGTGGCCGACTTCGCGGATCCGCGCCGGCGCGCCCGGCGCCAGCTTTTCGGCCACGACGATGTCGATGGGAAGGAAGAGCTTGCAGTTGTTCTGGCCGGCCAGGCGGATGATGTCGCGCGCGGTGTCGGCGAGCTCCTTCTCGCAGTAGGAGGCGCCGACGTCGTGGCCTTGGGCGAAAAGGAAGGTGTTGGCCATGCCGCCGCCGATCGCGAGCTTGTCCAGCTTGGTGACCAAGTGGGTCAGCAGGTCGAGCTTGGTGGACACCTTCGAGCCCCCGACGATGCCCAGCACTGGCCGCTCCGGATGGCCCAAGGCGGCGTCCAGGGCGTTCAGTTCCAGCCGCATCTGCTCGCCCGCATAGGCCGGCAGGAGATGGGCCAGGGCTTCGGTGGAGGCATGAGCCCGATGGGCGGCGGAGAAGGCGTCGTTGACGTAGAGGTCGCCGTTGGCGGCCAGGGCGTCGGCGAACTGGCGGTCGTTGGCCTCCTCGCCGGCGTGGAAGCGGACGTTCTCGAGCAGGAGGATCTCGCCGGGCTTCATCGCCTTGACCGCCTCGCGGGCCTTCTGGCCGATGCAGTCGTCGGCGAAGGCCACTGGCGCACCCAGCACCTTCGACAAGGGCTCGACGACGGGCCGCAGGCTCATCGACGGCACCACCTTGCCCTTCGGCCGGTCGAAGTGGGCCAGGAGGACGACCTTGGCCCCCGCCTTGCGCAGCTTGTCGATGGTGGGGACCGCGGCCCGCAGGCGGGTGTCGTCGGTCACCCGCCCGTCCTCCATCGGCACATTCAGGTCCACGCGCACCAGGGCGCGCCGGCCCTGGAGATCGGCGTCGTCGAGGGTGCGGAAGGTCATGGGACGCCTCGGCTTAGAGGAACTTCGCCATGTGGACGGCGGTGTCGCTCATCCGGGTCGAGAAGCCCCACTCGTTGTCGTACCAGGAGAGAACCCGGCCGAGGCCGCCGTCGATCATCTGGGTCTGCGGCAGGGCCACGGTGGACGAGGCCGCCACGTGGTTGAAGTCCATGGAGACCAGCGGCTCCTTGGTCACGGCCAGGACGCCGCGCAGCGGGCCCGAGGCCGCGGCCGCTTCCATCGCGGCGTTGATCTCTTCCACGCTCACCTTGCGGCCCGGCACGAAGTTCAGGTCGACGACCGAGACGTTCGGGGTCGGCACGCGGATCGAGCTGCCGTCCAGCTTGCCGGCCAGTTCCGGGATCACCAGGCCGAGCGCCTTGGCGGCGCCGGTGGAGGTCGGGATCATCGACATGGCCGCGGCGCGGGCGCGGTAGAGGTCCTTGTGCAGGGTGTCCAGCGTCGGCTGGTCGCCCGTGTAGGAGTGGATCGTCGTCATATAGCCGCGCTCGATCCCGCAGAGATCCTGCAGGACCTTGGCCACGGGGGCGAGGCAGTTCGTGGTGCAAGAGGCGTTGGAGATGACCAGGTCGTCCTTGGTCAGGGTCTCGTGGTTCACGCCGTAGACGATGGTCCTGTCGACGCCGTCGGCCGGGGCAGAGACGATGACGCGCTTGGCGCCGGCTTCCAGGTGGGCCGACGCCTTGTCCTTCGAGGTGAAGAGGCCGGTGCACTCCAGCGCGATGTCGACGCCCAGGTCCTTGTGCGGCAGCTCGGCCGGGTTGCGGACCGCGGTCACCTTGATCGGGCCGAAGCCCACGTCGATCGTGTCGCCGTCCACCGTGACGTTGCCCGGGAAGCGGCCGTGCACGCTGTCATAGCGCAGCAGGTGGGCGTTGGTCTCGACGGGGCCCAGGTCGTTGATGGCCACCACCTGGATGTCGGTCCGCGCATGTTCGACGATCGAGCGCAGGACCAGACGGCCGATGCGACCGAAACCGTTGATGGCGACGCGGACGGGCATGGCGGGGGCTCCTTCGACGGATTTCGTTGTGTGGCGGGGGTCCTTTCAGGCGGGGGACGGGAAGTCAACCCCTGGGCCGGGCCTCGGAAGGCGTGGGAGCGCTCACCTCCCGCAAGGGGAGGGCCGCGCGGCTCAGCCCCTAACCGGCCTGACCTTGGCCGCCGCGGTCCGCGCCCGTTCGCGGGCCTCGTCCACGTCCGCCCCCCTGGCCAGGGCCACGCCCATGCGGCGGCGCGCGAAGGCTTCGGGCTTGCCGAACAGGCGCAGGTCGGCGCCAGGGACGGCCAGCGCCTCGGCTGCGCCCTCGAAGGCGATCCCCCGGGCCTCAAGGCCGCCGTAGATCACCGCGCTGGCGCCCGGCTCGCGCAGGGAAACGTCGGTCGGCAGGCCCAGGATGGCGCGGGCGTGCAGGGCGAATTCGCTGAAATGCTGGGTCGCCAGTGTGACGAGGCCCGTGTCGTGCGGCCGGGGCGAGACCTCCGAGAACCACACCTCGCCGCCCTTCACGAAGAGCTCGACGCCGAAGATGCCCAGGCCGCCAAGCGCCTCGGTGACGGCGGCGGCGATCTCGCGGGCGCGCGCCAGCGCCTTCGGGCTCATGGCCTGGGGCTGCCAGCTCTCGACATAGTCGCCCTTCACCTGGCGGTGGCCGATGGGAGCGCAGAAGCTGGTCTCGACCCGGCCGTCCTTCAGGCTGCGGACGGTGAGCTGGGTGATCTCGAAGTCGAAGTCCACGCGGCCCTCGACGATCACCCGGGGCTGCTCGACCCGGCCGCCTTCCAGGGCGTAACGCCAGGCTGCCGCGATCCCCTCGGGCCCCTCGACGTAGGACTGGCCCTTGCCCGACGAGCTCATCACCGGCTTCACGAAGCAGGGGAAGCCCGTCACCTCGGCGGCGGCCCTGGCCAGCTCCGCTTCCGAGGTGGCGAAGGCGTAGGCGCTGGTGGGCAGGCCCAGCTCCTCGGCGGCCAGCCGGCGGATGCCCTCCCGGTTCATGGTGAGCTGGGCGGCCCGCGCGGTGGGGATGACGGTGGCCAGGCCCTCGGCCTCGATCCTCACCAGCTCGTCGGTGGCGATGGCCTCGATCTCGGGGACGACCAGGTGCGGCCGCTCGGCCTCGATCACCGCGCGCAGGGCCGCCGCGTCGGTCATGGCGATGACGTGGCTGCGGTGGGCCACCTGCATGGCCGGGGCGTCGGGATAGCGGTCGACGGCGATCACCTCGCAGCCCAGCCGCTGGAGCTCGATCGCCACCTCCTTGCCGAGCTCGCCCGAGCCCAGGAGCATGACCCGGACGGCGGTGGGCGAGAGCGGCGTTCCGAGGCGCATCATCCTCTCCCCCGGCGAGGGCCTACAGCTTCGCCTTGACGGCGGCGGCCAGGTCCTCGGCCGTGATGCCGAAGTGCTTGTAGAGCGCCTTGTCCGGGGCGCTGGCGCCGAAGCCGGTCATGCCCACGAACACGCCGTCCGCGCCGATGAAGCGGTCCCAGCCCATGCGCACCCCGGCCTCGACGGCGGCCTTGACCTCGGTCTCGCCGATCAGGGCTTCCTGGTAGTCGGCGGGCTGCCGCTCGAAGAGCTCGAACGAGGGGACGGAGACCACCCGGGTCCCGATCCCGTCGGCTTCCAGCAGGTCGCGGGCGGCCAGCGCGATGGCGACCTCGGTGCCGGTGGCGAAGATGGTGGCCTGGGCGGGCTTGCTCGCCGCGGCGAGCTGATAGGCGCCGCGCGCCGACAGGTTCTCGCCGATGGCCTGGGTGCGGACGGCGGGCGTCTTCTGGCGCGACAGGGCCAGGACCGAGGGCGTCGCCTTGGCCTCCAGGGCCAGCTTCCAGCACTCGGCGGTCTCGACCGCGTCGGCCGGGCGGAAGACGTTCAGGTTCGGCATGGCGCGCAGCGAGGCCAGGTGCTCCACCGGCTGGTGGGTCGGGCCGTCTTCGCCGAGGCCGATGGAGTCGTGGGTGCCCACGTGGATCACCCGGATGCCCATCAGCGCCGCCAGGCGGATGGCCGCGCGCGCGTAGTCCGAGAACACCAGGAACGTGCCGCCGTAGGGGATGACGCCGCCGTGCAGGGCCAGGCCGTTCATGGCCGCGGCCATGCCGAACTCGCGCACGCCGTAGTTCACGTAGCGGCCCGCGTAGCCGGGGGCGTCCAGGATGGCGGTGTTCTTGACGTAGGTGTTGTTCGAGCCGGTCAGGTCGGCCGAGCCGCCCACCAGCTCGGGGATCGCGCCGAAGACCTGCTCCAGCACCGCGCCGGAGTGCTGGCGGGTGGCGGCGGCCGGCGCCTTGGCCTCGGCCTCGGCGATGAAGCGGTCCAGCGCCTCGAAGGCGTGCTTCGGCAGCTCGCCCGACATGGCGCGCTCGAACTCGGCGCGGTTCGGCGAGGCGGCGAGACGGGCTTCCCAGGCCTTGCGGGCCTTGCCGCCGCGGCGGCCGGCGGCGCGCCAGGGCTTCAGGGCCTCGTCCGGAACCACGAACGGCTCATGCGGCCAGCCCAGGTGGTCGCGGGTCCTGGCGACCTCGTCCTTGCCCAGCGCCTTGCCGTGGACGTCGTGGGTGCCCTCGTAGGTGGGTGAGCCCTTGCCGATGCGGGTGCGGCAGGCGACCAGCGTCGGGCGGTCCTGCTTCACCGCCCAGGCCAGCGCCCGGCGGATCTGGGCCACGTCATGGCCGTCCACCGCGCGGACAGCCCAGCCGGCGGCCTTGAAGCGGGCGAGCTGGTTGGTGGTGTCCGACAGCGTGACGTCGCCGTCGATGGTGATGCCGTTGTCGTCCCAGAGCACGGTCAGCTTGGCGAGCCTCAGCCGGCCGGCGAGCGCGATGGCCTCGTGGCTGACGCCCTCCATCAGGCAGCCGTCGCCGGCCACCACCCAGGTGCGGTGATCCACCAGGTCCTCGCCGAAGCGGGCGGCCAGGTGGCGTTCGGCCATGGCCATGCCGACGGCGGTGGCCAGGCCCTGGCCCAGCGGGCCGGTGGTGGTCTCGACGCCCGGCGTATGGCCGTACTCGGGGTGGCCCGGGGTGTTGGAGCCGAGTTGGCGGAAGTTCCGCAGGCTGTCGATCGTGACCGCCTTCACCCCGGTCAGGTGGAGCAGGGAGTAGAGCAGCATCGAGCCGTGGCCGGCCGACAGCACGAAGCGGTCGCGGTCGGCCCAGTCCGGGCGGGCAGCGTCGAACTTGAGGAACCGGCTCCAGAGCACCGTGGCGACGTCGGCCATGCCCATGGGCATGCCGGGGTGGCCCGAATTGGCCTGCTCGACGGCGTCCATCGAGAGTACGCGGATGGCGTCGGCCATGGTCTTCAGCGGCGCGGGCATCGGTTCTTCGAGTCTTTCAAGGGGGCGGAATCCGGGCGGCCTCGCACGCGCAGGGCCGCCCCGTCAAGAAAAGGGCCGATTCACAGGCGAGGCGACGCGGGTCTATAGATGCACGGATGCAGCCTTTGGGGAGTCGCGCATGAACCCGGGCGAAAGCGCACTGGAACTGGCGGCCAAGCGGCTTGAGCGGGCGCTTCACCAGCTGGAACAGCGCCTGGCCGAGAAGCTGCGCCAGGCCGGCGCCGAGGCCGGCGGCCTGTTCGACCAGGACCGCGCCAAGCTGGCCGCCGAGCTGGACCAGGCCCGGGCCCGGGAGCGCGCGCTCGAGGAGGCCGGCGCCGAGGCGTCCGCGGCGCTGGGTCGCGCCATACAGGAAATCAAGGCCGCCCTGAACGGGCAGGCGCCGCAGGAGTAATCGCCATGGCCCAGATCAGCGTCGAGGTGAACGGCCGGCCCTATGCGGTGGGCTGCGAGGACGGCCAGGAACAGCACCTGCAGGAGCTGGCCCGCCTGTTCGACCAGCAGGTCCGCTACGTGTCGCAGGACATGGGCCAGCTCGGCGACACCCGCCTGTTTCTGATGGGCGCCCTGCTGCTCGCGGACGAACTCTACGACGCCAAGAACCGGCTGGCGGCGATGCAGGCTGAACTCGCCCGCCTGCAGGCCGACCGCGCCCGCATCGAGACCCGCGCGGTGGCCGCGCTGGAGAACGCCGCCAAGCGCATCGAGACCCTGGCGACCGACCTGGCGGCCTAAAGGGTCTTCCTGGCCAGCTTGGCCAACGCCGGGACGAGCTCGCGCTCCTCCACCTGGCGATAGGGGCTGTCCGGCGACACGTGGGCGACCATGCGCGCGTGGGCGGCGCCCAGGTTGTGGTAGGGCATCCGCGGCAAGAGGTGGTGCAGGGCGTGGTAGCGCAGGCCCACCGGAGCCCACAGGTACGGCAGGACGGCCGGCGGCGGCACGTTCACCGAATCCAGGAACTGACCCTCGAAGCTCATCCGCCCGCCCTCGTTCTCCCAGTAGTGCGCGACCGCGGTGCGGAGCTGGTTCACGAAGGCGAAGACGGAGTAGATCGCCACGCCCGTCACGACCGCGCGCAGGGGTATCAAGCCGGCCAGCGTCAGGCCGATCACCGTCCAGCTCCACAGCCAGCAGGCTATCTCCTGGGCGAGCCACGGCGCCTTGGCCGCGCGGTCGAAGTCGTCGCGGGAGAACTGCGGATTGATGGTCATGGCCGAGGCCTTGGCGACGGCGAAGCGGCGCGCCGGCGGGACCAGGAAGCCGACCGGGGCCAGCACGGCGAAGCGCAGGATCACGCCCACGGGCGCCAGCAGGGCGATGAAGATGAAGCCGAGCAGGCTGGAGAGCGGCAGGTGGGCCAGCGGCATGTATTCCGGGTCGCGGACGGTGCCGTAGCGGTCCTTGGCGTGGTGCAGCATGTGCACCCCCTCGTAGAGCAGCGAGGGGGTCAGGAAGGGGACGCCGATCAGCAGGTTCCAGCCGAAGTGGAAGCCGGGCAGCTCGTCCCGCCGCTGGTGCGTCAACTCGTGGATGAAGCTCACGCCGCGGTAGAGGGCCAGCACGCAGACCGCGCCGGCGATCAGCGCGCCGGCCAGGCTGTGGGCCGTGGCCGCGACCCAGAGGCTGGCGTAGGTCACCGCCGCCGTGGCGATCAGGTCCAGCCAGTAGATCGCGGGATTGGGCCGCATGAGGTCGCGCGTCAGGTCGTTGGCGACGCGGGCGAGGCCGGGAGAAGGGGAGAGGGTATCGGTCACACGGCCAGACTTAGTGGTCCCGGGCCGCGCCTTGAAGTGCGAATTCGCCAAGTACGAATTCTCGGGCCGCGCGGACCCGCCGCGCTTGAGCCCGCCCGCCGGGCTCACTACCTTGGGCCTCCGGCGGGTCCTGCTGCGGCTCTCGTCGAAGGCGACATATCCCAGCGACCTTAATTCACTCGAAGGGAGCTGTCCCTGCCCAGGGCCGTGGTCTTGGGTATACGGCGCCCACCTGGTCTGCCAGGTCGAGGGGATGAAACAGTCCTTCACGGCTCACGCGGCGCCGCCACCTCTTTCCGCTATAGAGGCGGCGTGACCCCTCCGACCGACAAGACCGCGCTCCGGGCGCGCCTCAGGACCCTGCGCAAGGGGCTGGCGGCGGCGGCGCCCGACGCCGCGATGCGCGCGGCGGCCCGCCTGCCGCTGGATCGGCTGCCCGAGTTCCAGAGCTTCGCCGGCTACATGGCCCAGGGCTCGGAGATCGACCCCTCGCCCCTCATGCGCCGGCTGATCGACACCGGAGCCGAGGCCGCCCTGCCGATCGCCGTCAGCCGCCACGAGCCGCTGGAGTTCCGGCTGTGGGACACCCGCAGTCCGCTGGAACGCGACGCCTTCGGCATCCTGGGGCCGCCTGGCTGGGCCGACACGGTGGAGCCAGACCTGGTGATCGCCCCGCTGCTCGCCTTCGACCGCCGCGGCGGCCGGCTGGGGCAGGGCGCGGGCCACTACGACCGCACGCTCGCGAACCTGCGGGCCACGAAGCCGGTCTTCGTCCTGGGCCTCGCCTATGCCGGCCAGGAGGTGGACGAGATCCCCATGGAGCCGCACGACCAGCGGCTCGACGCGATTCTGACCGAGACGGATTTCATCGCCGTCGCTAGAGAGACTTGATGCGACTTGCCTTTTTCGGAGACGTGGTCGGCCGTGCGGGCCGCGACGGCCTGGCCGAGTTCCTGCCCGGCCTGAAGCGCCAGCTCCAGCTCGACTTCGTGGTGGTCAACGCCGAGAACGCCGCCGCCGGCTTCGGCATCACCGAGGCCACGGCCAACGAGCTGTTCGAGGCCGGCGCCGACTGCCTGACGCTCGGCAACCACTCGTGGGACCAGAAGGAGGCGCTGACCTACATCGTCCGCGAGCCGCGCCTGATCCGCCCGCTGAACTATCCGCCGCTCAGCGACGCGCCGGGACGCGGGGCGCAACTGTTCGACACCGCCTCGGGCCGCCGGGTGCTGGTCGTGAACCTGCTGGGCCGGGTCTACATGGACCCCCTCGACGATCCCTTCGCCGCGGTGGACCGCGAGCTGGAGTCCGCGCCCCTGGGGGCGGTGGCCGACGCGATCATCGTCGACATGCACGCCGAGGTCAGCTCCGAGAAGATGGCCATGGGTCACTGGTGCGACGGGCGGGCGAGCCTGGTGATTGGCACCCACACCCACGTGCCCACCGCCGACGCCCAGATCCTGCCCGGCGGGACCGCCTACCAGACCGACGCCGGCGCCTGCGCCGACTACGACAGCGTGATCGGCAACCAGAAGGACGAGCCGCTGCGCCGGTTCACCACCAAGATCTCGGGCGGCCGCTACAAGCCGGCCGAGGGGCCGGCCACGGTCTGCGGGGTGTACGTCGAGACGGACGACAGGACGGGCCTCGCCCGCCGCATCGAGCCGATCCGCGTGGGCGGACGACTGAAGCCGACCGTTCCCAGCCTGGAGACCGCCGAGGTCTAGGCAGCCGACCGCGAGCGTCGCGGCGCGTACATCACCCGGCGGATGGCCGCGAACAGCTCGGCCGGCTGGATGGGCTTGTTCTGAAGCGCGTCGAAGCCCGCCGCCTTCAGCCGCTCCTCCTCGCCGGGTTCGCCGCCGGCGGTCAGGGCGATGATCGGGATGTCGGCCGAGCCGGCGAAGCCCGCGCGGATGCGGCTCACCGCCTCCTCCCCGTCCATGACCGGCATCCGGACGTCCATCAGCACGAGGTCGAAGAGGTCGACCTGCAGCCGCTCCAGGGCGTCGGCGCCGTGGACGGCGGTCTCGACCGAGGCGCCGGCGGCCTCCAGCAGCGCGCGGGCGACGGCCAGGTTGATCGGGTTGTCGTCGGTGACCAGCACCCGCAGCGGCGGCAGCTCCAGCGCCTCGGTCTCGCGCACGTCCACCGGGCCGCCTTCGGCGGCGGGCAGGGGCAGCCAGACGCGGAACGTCGAGCCCCGGCCCGGCTCGCTCTCGACGCTGATGTCGCCGCCCATCATCGACGACAGGGTCCGGCAGATGGAAAGGCCCAGGCCCGTGCCGCCGTACTTGCGCGCGGTCGAACTCTCGGCCTGGCTGTAGGGCCGGAACAGACGGGCGACCTGTTCGGCGGTCATGCCGGGGCCGGTGTCGATGACGCGGATCTCGACGCCGCCCTCGCCGTCGGCGTGCAGGTCCTGGCGGAGCGCCAGGGTCACGCGTCCCGTTTCGGTGAACTTGAGCGCGTTGGAGAGCAGGTTGAGGATGATCTGCCGCACCCGCGTCTCGTCGCCCAGCAGGTGGGCCGGCAGCAGCGGGTCCACCTCGAGCTCCAGGTCCAGGCCCTTGGCGGCGGCGGCCTCGGTCCAGAGCTTGATGGACTGCTGGCCCACGGCGCGCAGGTTGAACGGCGCGACCTCCAGCTCCATGCGGCCGGCCTCGATCTTCGAGTGGTCCAGCACGTCGTTGAGGATGGCGAGCAGGCTGTCGCCCGAGCGGACGATGGTCTCGGCATATTCGCGCTGGCGCGCCGTGAGCGGCGTCTGCTGCAGGGCGCGGGCCATGCCGAGCACGCCGTTCATGGGCGTGCGGATCTCGTGGGTGACCATGCTCAGGAACACCGACTTGGCCTCGTTGGCCTCGTTGGCGCGCCGCTCGGCGTCGGCCAGGGCGGCGGCGTTCCGGGCGGTCGCCCGGGCGGCCACGGCCACGTACGACAGCGCCATGGCGAAGCCGAAGGCCACGATGAGCAGGTCGCCCAGGCCATAGCCGCCCAGCAGGGGCAGCGCCATCCAGAGCGCCGCCGCCGGCAGTCCCATGGCGAGGAGGGCGGCGGGCGTACGCGACGAGAAGCCCTGGGCGTGGACCAGCACGGTGACCAGGATGGCCACGCCGGCGAGCCGCAGCGACTCCTCGCCCGACATCCAGCCGCGCAGGGCCAGGCCGCACCAGGCGAGGCCGGCGAGGCTCATGAGGACGAAGTAGGCCAGCCGGGCCGACGGCGTGAGGGCGCCGCCCCCGAGGGCGTTGCGCGAGGCGAACCGGGCGCCGGCCTCGGTCACCGCGAAGAAGGCGAACCAGCCGAGGCTCCAGGCCAGGCCGAAGGGCTTGATGGACAGCAGGGTGGCGATGGCGGCGGCGGCGACCCGGACGGCGAGCACTTCCCAGGACGTGCGGGCCACGATGTCCAGCCGCTCGTCCAGCACCTTCCAGCGCGCCTTGTCCACGCGGCCGCCCCCCGATGTTCCCCGCCGGAATCGCGGCGGAGCCGCACCGGCCGTCAAGCTTAACCTTTCGGCGAACAGCGTCCAACCGCGGTTGCAAGAACTCGGGTATCGGTTGTACCGCCCCCCTAGCGGGGGCGTGGGGCCGCGCCGGGCAAGGGCGGAAGCGTGTCGAGGGTAAGACGCCCTGCGCCGGTCTTGTCGAGCAGGCCGAAACGGCTGCGCGCCGTCCGAACCCACTCGTCCAGCGTCACCTTGCGGTCGCCGTCCAGATCCGAGCCGGTCACCGGCTGCGGGATGTTGAGCAGCGAGAAGCGCGCCGCGCCTTCCCGGCCGGCGACGGGGCCGCCCCGTCGACCGCCGCCGCCCTTGAGCCGGCCGCCGCCGTCGTGGCGGCGGACCTCCCGCGGTTCCCCGCCCGGGCCGCCTTCGCCGCTGCGGGGTCCGTCCCCGGCGCCGGCCGGTCCCGCGCCGTAGAAGCCGACGATCTCCGGCGCGACCTCCTGCTCGTAGGCCTGCAGCTCGGGCCCGCGCAGGGCGCCGTTCCCGTCCTTGTCCAGCACCTTGAAGAAGCGTTCGGCGTCGGCCCGGAACTCGTCGGGCGTGAGCGCGCCGTCGTGGTCGGCGTCCGCGCCCGCGAACCAGGCGGCCAGCCCGTCGCCGCCCCGGAACGGCTCGCCCGCCGGGCTGATGTAGAGCCGGCCCCGGGGGCCGCCCGGAGGTCCTCCCGGCGGCCCTCCCGGTGACCCTCCGGGCGGCGGCCCCTCGCCCGGGTGGGGCTGGGCCTGGACCTGGCCGGCGAGGGTCGCTGCGGCCGCGAGGGCGAGGATGGCTGCGCGCATGGAGTCTCCCGTTCCGTTCGGCGACCAGCCTGGCCGCGCGCGGCGGCGGGAATGCGGCCCGGGTTGTAACCTTCGCGAAACGAAGCTCTAGTCCCGCGAAACGGAGGCGCCCATGCTGGCCAGGTTCATCGTCCGCGCGGTCTTCGCAGCCCTGGGCCTATGGCTGGCGGCCAAGGTCGTGCCCGGGGTCAGGGTCGACGACACCGGCACGCTGATCGTGGCCGCCGTGCTGCTGGGGATCGTCAACGCCCTGGTCCGGCCGGTGGTGGTGATCCTCACCTTGCCGCTCACCATCGTGACCCTGGGCCTGTTCCTGCTGGTGGTGAACGCCGCCATGATCGGCCTCGTGGCCATGCTGCTGGGCGGCTTCTCGGTGGCCGGCCTGGGCCCGGGAATCCTTGCGGCCATCGTCACCGGCGTGGTGAGCTGGATCGGGAACATGGTCGTCGGCGGGTCCGAAAGGGGCTAGGGCGGCGTCATGTCGATCGAGAATCATCCCGGCTACGCCCGCTGGCAGGCCGCCAAGGACCGGCTGGAGGACGCCAAGCTGCTCCTGGACCAGGTGACCACCGACGCCGAACGCGCGGTCGCCCAGCGCGAGGTCGACGAGGCCCAGGAAGAGTACGACGCCGCCGTCGACGCCATCGTCAGCTGAGGCCGCTCAGGTCTCGATCTCGACCGCGTAGGCGACGGTCTGTCCGGCGGCGAGGCCCGCACGACGGCGCACCTCGGCCTTGACCGGCAGCAGGAACGACCCCGCCCTGCGGTCGGCGAACAGTGAGGTCTTCCAGCGCACCTCGCCGATGACCGCCGTCACCCTCAGCGAGCCGAACGGCGCCAGCCGCCCGCCGACCGTGCGGACCCCCTCGGCCATCTCCGGCGGCAGGGTGATGAAGTGCCAGCCGCCGGGGCCGGAGTAGGCCCAGACCTCGCCTTCGGCCTCGTACCGGAACGACATCGCGCCTCATCAGGGGAAGGTTCAAAGAAAAAGGGCGGAGCCTCGCGGCCCCGCCCTCAATCAACACGCTGAGCGCTGGATTAGAAGTCCATATCGCCCATGCCGCCGGGCATGCCGGGGGCCGCGGGCGCGTTCTTCTTCGGCGCTTCGACGATGGCCGCTTCCGTGGTGATCAGCAGGCCGGCGACCGAAGCCGCGTCCTGCAGGGCCGTGCGGACGACCTTGGCCGGGTCGATGACGCCGGCCTGCACCAGGTCGACGTACTCTTCCGTCTGGGCGTTGAAGCCGAAGGTCGGCGAGGCGTTCTCGAGCACCTTGCCCACCACGATCGAGCCCTCGACGCCCGCGTTCTCCGAGATCTGACGGATCGGAGCCTGCAGGGCGCGGCGCACGATGGCGATGCCGGCTTCCTGGTCGTCGTTGTCGCCCTTGAAGCCGTCGAGCACCTTCGAGGCCTTCAGCAGGGCCACGCCGCCGCCGGGGACGATGCCTTCTTCCACCGCAGCGCGGGTGGCGTTCAGGGCGTCGTCGACGCGGTCCTTCTTCTCCTTCACCTCGACTTCGGTCGCGCCGCCGACGCGGATCACCGCGACGCCGCCGGCGAGCTTCGCCAGACGCTCTTGCAGCTTTTCCTTGTCGTAGTCCGAGGTGGTGTCCTCGATCTGCTTCTTGATCTGGGCGATGCGGCCCTCGATGCCGGACTTGTCGCCCGAGCCGTCCACGATCGTGGTGTCTTCCTTGGTGATCGTGACCTTCTTGGCGCGGCCCAGCATGTCGAGGGTGACGCTCTCGAGCTTGATGCCCAGGTCTTCGCTGATGAGCTGGCCGCCGGTGAGGATCGCGATGTCCTCCAGCATGGCCTTGCGGCGATCGCCGAAGCCCGGCGCCTTGACCGCCGCGACGCGCAGGCCGCCGCGCAGCTTGTTGACCACGAGGGTCGCGAGCGCTTCGCCTTCGACGTCTTCAGCGATGATCAGGAGCGGGCGGCCCGACTGGACCACGGCTTCCAGCACCGGCAGCAGGGGCTGCAGGGAGGAGAGCTTCTTTTCGAAGAGCAGGATCAGCGGCTCTTCGAGTTCGGCCTCCATCTTCTCGGCGTTGGTGATGAAGTACGGCGAGAGGTAGCCGCGGTCGAACTGCATGCCTTCCACGACATCGAGTTCGGTCTCGGCGGTCTTGGCTTCCTCGACCGTGATGACGCCTTCGTTGCCGACCTTTTCCATGGCGCGGGCGATCATCTCGCCCACTTCAACGTCGCCGTTGGCCGAGATGGTGCCGACCTGGGCGATCTCGCTGTTGGCCGAGACCTTCTTGGCGGTCGACTTGATCTCTTCGATGACCTTGGCCACGGCCTTGTCGACGCCGCGCTTCAGGTCCATCGGGTTCATGCCGGCCGCGACCGACTTCAGGCCTTCCACGACGATGGCCTGGGCCAGCACGGTGGCGGTGGTGGTGCCGTCGCCGGCCTTGTCGTTGGTCTTGGAGGCCACCTCACGGATGAGCTGGGCGCCCAGGTTCTCGAACTTGTCGGACAGTTCGATTTCCTTCGCCACCGACACGCCGTCCTTGGTCGAGCGCGGCGCGCCGAAGGACTTCTCGATGACGACGTTGCGGCCCTTGGGGCCGAGGGTCACCTTGACCGCGTTGGCCAGGGTATTGACGCCGCGCAGCATGCGGTCGCGGGCGTCGGAGGAGAAATAGACGTCTTTGGCAGCCATGTGTGCTGTCCTTCTAACTGGATGTTCTGATCGGACGCGGGCTTAGGCGGCCTTGGCGGCCTTGTCGGCCTCGAGCACGCCCAGGATGTCGCTTTCCTTCATGATCAGCAGGTCTTCGCCGTGCAGCTTGACCTCCGTGCCGGACCACTTGCCGAACAGGATGCGGTCGCCGACCTTCACGTCGAGCGGTTGGATCTTGCCGCTCTCGTCGCGGGCGCCGGGGCCGACGGCGATCACTTCGCCTTCCTGCGGCTTTTCCTTGGCGGTGTCGGGGATGATGATCCCGCCCCGGGTCTTCTCTTCTTCCTCGACGCGCTTGACGAGGACGCGGTCTCCCAGAGGACGAAACGCCATGATGCTCTTTCTCCGTTCGAGACGGTGTGGATAACGGGGACGTAAGCCCGCAACGGCCGCCTGTTAGCAGTCTCGGCCCTTGAGTGCTAACGTCGGCTGCGAGGTAGGAAAAGGCCGTCCGGGAGTCAAGACGCCCAAGGGCCGGCGCCCCGCAAATCCTCGCGGAACCTTGGCTCGGCCGTCGTCGTTCCTAGCTATGTCGGGTGATGTGGGGTGCAGCATGGGCTTGCAAGCTTTCCTGCAGAAGACGGTCCGCGAGGGCGATCTCACCATAAGGCTGCCGGGCGGCCGGACCTTGAGGCTGGGCGACGGCTCGGGCCCGCCGCTTGTCGCCCGGATCACCAGCCCGCTTTGGGCGGCCCGGATCGCCGCCAAGCCCGGCCTGGGCGTCGGCGAGGCCTATGTGGACGGCGGTCTCGTGCTCGAACAGGGCGACGTGGCCGACTTCATCGACCTGATCGGGGCCAACGCCAAGTTCAAGACGCGCAAGAAGCGCGGCCCCCTGCGCCGCTGGCTGCGCGACCGCCGGCGGGAGGCCAACCACCGCAAGGCCGCGCGCAAGAACGTCCATCACCACTACGACCTCTCCAACGAGCTCTACCGGCGCTTCCTGGACGAGGACATGCAGTACTCCTGCGCCTACTTCGCCCGGCCGGACATGACGCTGGAGGAGGCCCAGCTCGCCAAGAAGCGGCACATCGCCGCCAAGCTCGCCCTTCAGCCCGGCCACAAGGTGCTGGACATCGGCTGCGGCTGGGGCGGCATGGCGCTCACCTTGGCCGAGGAGACCGGCGCCGAGGTTGACGGGATCACGCTCTCCACGGAACAGCTCGGCCTCGCCCAGCAGCGGGCCGAAGCCAAGGGCCTCTCGAACCGCGTCCGCTTCTCGCTGACCGACTATCGGGACGTGGCCGGCCCCTACGACCGCATCGTCTCGGTGGGCATGTTCGAACATGTGGGCCGGCCCAACTACCAGGCCTATTTCGATGGCGTGGCCCGCCTGCTGAAGGACGACGGGGTGGCCCTGATCCACTCCATCGGCCGCCCCGAGGGACCGAACGTCACCAACGCCTGGATCGCCAAGTACATCTTCCCCGGCGGCTACATCCCGGCGCTGTCCGAGGTGCTGCCGGCCATCGAGCGGGCTGGGCTCTACGTCACCGACATCGAGATCCTCCGGCTCCACTACGCCGAGACGCTGAAGAACTGGCGCCAGCGCTTCGCCGCCCGCCGTGGCGAGGTGGCCCAGATGCTGGACGAGCGGTTCTGCCGGATGTGGGAGTTCTACCTCGGCGTCTCCGAGATGGCCTTCCGCCACCGCGGGCATTTCGTCTTCCAGGTCCAGCTCGCCAAGCGGATCGACGCCCTGCCGATCACCCGTGACTACATGGGCGAGGCCGAACGGGCCCTGAACGCGCCCGCCAAGCGGGTGGCGTAAGCCCCGCGCCGCCGCTAGGTTCGCTTCGAACAGATGTTTGGAGTGAAACGCCCATGCGCCGCGCTATCGCGCTCGCCGCCCTGATCGCCTTCGCCGCCCAAGCCGGCGCGGCCCAGGCCGAGACCTGGTCCAAGTTCATCGACGGCCCGAACGGGACCGAGTGGTCCTACGACGCCGACTACACCTACAAGGACAGGCAGAGCGGCCGGATCGTGGTGATGCAGGCGGTCTCCAAGCCCGCCGCCAAGATCGGGCCGTCGGGCCCGGGCAAGCCGGACGGCGTCGGCTACGTCTACGCGATCGACTGCGCCAAGAAGAACCTGATCTCCATGGGCGCCTACACGCCCTCGAAGCCGCTGGCCATCGCCGACGGCTGGCGCGACGAGAAGCCGAAGAAGGCCGAGGGCCCCGAGAACGAGGCCCTGCTGGGGGCGGTCTGCCCGCACGCCGAGCATGTGCCGGTGAAATAGGGCCGGAGAAGCGGGGTCGGAAAAATAACGCCGGTCTTAACTCAAGCTTGACCGTAGGCGGGTGACACTCCGCGCCATGGGACTGTGGATCAAACTCGTTCCGGCGCTGACGACGGCCATGCTCGTGGCCACGGCCTTCGTCATGACCGGCCAGCGCCCGCTCTACATCTGAGCTCCCAGCCGCCTCAGCGGATGCCGACCGGCACGCGCTCGGCGTCCTTCTCCGCCCGGATCTTGGCCTGCAGATCGCCGTACCTGGCCATCTCCATGCGGGCGATGGTGCGGTTGTGGACCTCGTCCGGGCCGTCGGCCAGGCGCAGGGTCCTGAGGTTGGCGTAGGCGCGGGCCAGGCCGAAGTCGTCCGCGACGCCGGCCCCGCCGTGGGCCTGGATGGCGTCGTCGACGATCTTCAGCGCCATCGTGGGCGCCTGGACCTTGATCATGGCGATCTCCAGCCGGGCGACCTTGTTACCGGCCTTGTCCATCATGTCGGCGGCCTTCAGGCAGAGCAGGCGGGTCATCTCCAGGTCGATACGGGCCCGCGCGATCCGCTCCTCCCAGACCGAGTGCTCGGACAGGTGCTTGCCGAAGGCCTTCCGGCTCATCAGCCGCTTGCACATCTTCTCCAGCGCCACCTCGGCGGCCCCGATCGTGCGCATGCAGTGGTGGATGCGGCCGGGCCCGAGGCGCGCCTGGCTGATCTCGAAGCCGCGGCCCTCGCCGAGGATCAGGCTGTCCTTCACCGGCACGCGGACGTTCTCCAGCACCACCTCGGCGTGGCCGTGCGGGGCGTCGTCGTAGCCGAACACCGGCAGCATGCGCACGACGCGGATGCCGGGCGCGTCCATCGGCACCAGCACCTGGCTCTGCTGCTGGTGCAGGGGCGCGTCGGGGTCGGTCTTGCCCATGACGATGGCCACCTTGCAGCGCGGGTCGCCCACGCCCGACGACCACCACTTGCGGCCGTTGATGACGTAGTCGTCGCCGTTCCGCTCGATGCGGGTCTCGATGTTGGTGGCGTCCGAGGAGGCCACCGCCGGCTCGGTCATCAGGAAGGCCGAGCGGATCTCGCCTTCCATCAGCGGCTTCAGCCAGCGGTCCTTCTGCTCGCGCGTCCCGAAGCGCTCCAGCACCTCCATGTTGCCGGTGTCCGGCGCCGAGCAGTTGAACACCTCGGAGGCGAAGCCCACGCGGCCCATGATCTCGGCGATCGGGGCGTATTCCAGGTTCGAGCAGGTCAGGCCCTCGAAGCGGAAGGTGTCCTCCACCGGCGGATGGCCGGACGACGGCGGCATGAACATGTTCCACAGGCCCGCGGCCTTGGCCTTGGCCTTCAGCTCCTCCAGCACCGGGATCACCTTCCAGCGCTCCCCCTCCTCGTGCTGCTGCTCGTAGGTCGGCACGGCGGGATAGACGTGCTGCTCCATGAAGGCCGTGACCTTGCCGATCAGCTCCTTCTGGCGGGGGGAGTAGTCGAAATCCATCGCGCGGCTCCGGGTTCAAACACTTGTTTGAATATGATATGCCCCCGGGGGACGAACAGTTGTTTGATTTTCCGCAAATCTGCGCCCATGGTCCGTCAACCCGACGACCGGCTCCAGCGCTCTGGGAGGAGTGAACATGAACAACATCGCTGCGGAACGCGCGAATTCGACTTTCGGCCTGAGCCCGCAGGACGAGCTCAACGACCTGCGGATGTCCGACAAGGCGCTGCCGCTCTACAACGCGGTGAAGGCGTTCATCCGCGAGGTGGTGGAGCCCGCCAGCGAGGAGTTCCACCGGCTGGGCGAAGGCCGGCCCGATATCTGGGACTATGCGCCGGGCCAATTGGAGGTCCTGGAGGCGGCCAAGGACAAGGCCAAGGCCCAGGGCCTCTGGAACTTCTTCCTGCCGAACGCCGAGACCGGCGAGGGCCTCTCGAACCTGGACTACGCCTACATCGCCGTCGAACTGGGCAAGAACCGGCTGGCGTCCGAGATCATGAACTGCGCCGCGCCCGACACCGGCAACATGGAGGTGCTGGAGCGCGTCGGCACGCCCGAGCAGAAGGAGAAGTGGCTGAAGCCCCTGCTGGAGGGGAAGATCCGCTCGGCCTACTGCATGACCGAGCTGAACACGGCCAGCTCGGACGCCAAGAACATCGACACCCGCGCCGTGCGCGTGGGCGACGAGTACATCATCACCGGCGAGAAGCACTATATCTCGGGCGCGGGCGACCCGCGCTGCAAGGTGATGATCACCATGGTGCGGACCGGCGGCGAGAACGACCCGCCGCACCTGCAGCAGTCGCAGATCCTGGTGCCGCTGCCCTGCGAGGGCGTGGAGATCGTGGGCGGCCAGCAGGTGTTCGGCGACTATGACGCGCCCCACGGGCACATGCACATCCGCTTCAACAACGCCCGGGTGCCGGCCTCGAACATCCTGCTGGGCGAGGGTCGCGGCTTCGAGATCAGCCAGCTTCGCCTCGGCCCTGGCCGGATCCACCACTGCATGCGCGCGATCGGCTCGGCCGAAAAGGCGCTGGACCTGATGGTGACGCGCGGCATGCAGCGTGTGGCGTTCGGCAAGCCGATCATCCAGCTGGGCGGCAACCTCGAGATCGTCAGCCGCGCGCGGATCGAGATCGAGGCCATGCGCCTGATGGTGCTGAAGGCCGCCAAGGCGATGGACGTCCTCGGCAACCGCGAGGCCCGGGTCTGGATTCACATGGTCAAGGCCATGGTCCCCGAGCGGGTCTGCAAGATCATCGACCAGGCGATCCAGATGCACGGCGCCCTGGGCGTGTCGCAGCACACCCCGCTGGCCCGCATGTACGCCAACACCCGCACCCTGCGGATCGCCGACGGCCCGGACGAGGTCCACCACATGGTGGTCGGCCGCAACGAGCTGCAGCAGTTCCGCGAGGGACCGCACGACAGCTCGATGTCGGCGGTGTTCCGGAACTAGGCCCTCACAGGCGGCCCTCTCTCCTCGGCGGGGAGGGGGCCGTCTTGGAGGCGCTGTAAGTTACCGCTAACATGTGCTGAACTCCCGGCATAACGATGTTGGGAGGATGGCGGTCATGGAGGCGCTCGACGAGGCGCGCGTTCTGCGCAAGGTGGCGCTCCGCCTCCTGCCGTTCATCGGCCTGCTCTATTTCGTGGCCTACCTGGACCGGGTGAACGTCGGCTACGCCGCGCTCACCATGAACGCCGACATCGGCCTGTCGGCGGCGGCCTATGGCGCGGGCGCCGGGATCTTCTTCCTGGGCTACTTCCTGTTCGAGGTGCCTTCGAACCTGATCCTGGAGAAGTTGGGGGCCAGGCGCTGGATCGCCCGCATCATGGTGAGCTGGGGCGTGCTCTCGGCCGGCATGGCCTTCATCGACAGCCCCGCCGCCTTCTACGTCGTCCGCTTCCTGCTGGGGGTGGCCGAGGCCGGCTTCTTCCCCGGCATGATCCTCTACCTGACCTACTGGTTCCCCTGGGGCGAGCGGGGCCGGATCGTGGCGTCTTTCATGCTGGCCATTCCGATCTCGGCGGTGATCGGCGCGCCGCTGTCGACCGCGCTCCTCGACATCTCGGTGTTGGGGCTCGCCGGCTGGCGGACCATGTTCCTGCTGGAGGGTCTGCCGGCCATGGTGCTGGGCGTGGTGGTCTTCTTCTGGATGACCGACAAGCCCGCCGTCGCCCGCTGGCTCAGCGACGCGGAGAAGGCCGTCGTCCAGCGGGCCCTGGACCGCGATCACGTGGCGGCCGAGGACGGCCGCCTCCATTCGCTGCGCCACGCGCTCTCCAGTCCCCGGGTCTGGAAGTACGCCTTCGTCTATTTCGGCGCGGTGATGGGCAGCTACGGCCTGGGCTTCTGGATGCCGCAGATCGTCAAGGGCTTCGGGGAGCTCTCCAACCAGCAGACCGGCCTGATCACCGCCGGGCCCTACCTGGTGGCGGCCATCGCCATGGTGCTCTGGGGACGCCACGCGGACCGGACCGGCGAACGGCTCTGGCACTTCATCCTGCCTGCGCTCCTCGCGGCGGCGGGCTTCCTGCTGGCCGCATTGGTTACGGACACGGCCTGGCGGTTCGCCGGCCTCGCCCTGGGCGCCATCGGGGTCAACGGCGCCTGCTCGGCCTTCTGGGCCCTGCCGACCCGGTTCCTGCGGGCCACGGCGGCGGCGGGCGGCATCGCCCTCATCAACTCGGTGGGCAACCTGGCGGGCTACCTCGGTCCCTTCGTGATGGGGTTCCTGAAGGACCGGACCGGCGCCTACGGGGCGGGCCTGATCGCGCTCTCCACCGCGCTGGTCGCCTCGGCGCTTCTGGCGCCCGCCTGGGGCCGCCGCCGGACCTTGGCCTTGAGGCCCGACCCGGTGTAAGCGAACGCCGTCACATGACGGCTTCCCACGCCCTCAGCCACGCCATTCCCCCAGGCGCTCGCCCGACGCGGCTCGCAGCGCCTGCACCTCTCCGCGCACGGTGCGCTGGAGGCCCGTCGTCCGGAGGAGCCTGTGCCTCCTCCGCGAGGCGGGCTCCTCTTCCGGAGAAAGTCCATGACCATCCTCATCGGCGGCTTCGTCGCCGCCATGGCCTTCGTCACCGCCACGCTGTCGGGCGTGTTCGGCATGGCGGGCGGCCTCGTCCTGATGGGGGCGCTGGCCCTCGTGCTGCCCGTCCAGGCCGCCTTCGTCACCCATGGGGCGCTGCAGCTCGTCGCCAACGGCTGGCGGGCCATCCTTCACCATAGGCGCGTCCGCTGGGACATCGTCGGCTGGTACGCCCTGGCCTCGCTGGTCGCGGCCCTGGCGGTTTCGCTGCTCGCCTTCACCCCCTCCAGGCCCGTCCTCTTCCTGCTGCTGGGCCTCGTGCCCTTCCTGACCTGGCTGCCGCAGCGGTGGATCAATCTCGACGCCGCCCATCCGCCCCAGGCCTTCGTCTCGGGCCTCACGGTCACCGGCCTCAACCTGACCGCTGGCGTGGCCGGGCCCCTGCTCGACATCTTCTTCGTGCGCACGGAGCTCACCCGACACGCCATCGTGGCCACCAAGGCGGCGACCCAGGTCTTCGCCCACCTGGCCAAGATCGTGGTCTACGGCGCGCCGCTGCTGGCGGCGGGCGGGCGGGCGGGCGCGGGAGGCTTGCCGCCCTGGCCGGTCTTTGCCCTGGCCATCCCGCTCTCCATGGCCGGCACCTTCGCGGGCGGCCTGATCCTGGACCGGATGAGCGATGTGAACTTCAAGCGCTGGACCCGCTGGATCGTGACCGGGATCGGGGTCCTCTACCTCGTCCAGGCCGCCCAGCTCTTCGCCCGTTGAGATCAAAAAAAGAGCCGGGCCCGAGGGCCCGGCTGGGGAAGTTCATAGGGAGGAAACGCCCAGGATGGGCACGCCTTCAGGTATGTCGGGCCGGCGGCCTTGCAAGCCTGCGGCCCGGAAATTTTTGAGCGTCTGAGCGAAAAAAATCCCGAGCCCGATTCCAGCCGGGAAAGTGGCCCGATCGGTGCGTTGAAAGTGGACCTGTCGGGCAGTCCACCCGCCCGCTAAAGGTCCGCTCCGAAGGAGGCCGCCATGTCCCAAGCCGCGCCGGCGCCGTTCCCGCCCGCCATGCAGCTCCAGCCGAAGGTGCTGGAGAACCGCTTCGTGCGCCTTGAGCCGATGGACGAGGCGCACCGAGAGGGCCTGCGCGCGGCCTGCAACGCCGACCAGCGGATCTGGGCCGAGCTCTATCCCTACTCCTGGGCGAACGAGCACTTCGACCCGACCTGGGCCAGGCTCCGCGCCGACCAGGCGGACGGGAACACCGTCCCCTACGCCGTCATCGCGGACCGGGAGGTCGTGGGCGTCACCACGTTCTACCTGATCGACCGGCCCAACGCCGTGCTGGAGGTGGGCGGCACCTACTACCGGCCCGACCGGCGGGGCGGCGCGGTCAATCCCGCCGCCAAGCGCTTGATGATGGGCGAGGCCTTCGGCAGCGGCGCGCGGCGGGTGGTTTATCGCGTGGACGCGCTGAACGCCCGCAGCCGGGCGGCGGTGACCAAGCTGGGCGCCGTGCAGGAAGGGATCCTGCGCCAGGACCGCGTCACCTGGACCGGCCGCATCCGCGACACGGTGATCTTCTCGATCCTCGCCGACGAGTGGCCCGCGGTCCGCGACCGCCTGGACGCGAGGTTGGCGGCGTTCGACTGAGGGCGACCTGGGCTCCCGTCTTCCGCCGGGCGCGGAAGAAGGCCTTGAGCATCGCCGAGCTCTCCCCGGCCAGGACGCCGCCCTCGACCTCGGGGCGCCAGTGGCAGGTGGGCTGGTCGAAGAACCGGGGGCCATGGACGACCGCGCCGCCCTTGGGGTCCTCGGCGCCGAACACGACGCGACCGATCCGCGCGTGGCTGATGGCGCCGGCGCACATGGCGCAGGGCTCCAGCGTGACGACGAGGGTCAGGCCGGTGAGCCGGTAGTTGCCGAGCTTCCAGGCGGCCGCCCGCAGCGCCACGATCTCGGCGTGGGCCGTGGGGTCATGGGCCGAGATGGGCTGGTTGGCGCCCACCGCGATCACCTCGCCGGTGGCCGGATCGACCACGACGGCGCCCACGGGCGTCTCGCCGGCCTCGGCGGCGTCTTGCGCGGCTTGCAGCGCGATGCGCATGGTGCGGCGATCATGGTCCACGATCCGCAACGAACCGGCCGGGCGTCCTCCGGTCAAGCCCGGCTCTCCGAAGACGACCCTTCAGGTGAAGACCCCACGGGCGGCGAACGCATCGCCAAGCTGCTCGCCCGCTCGGGCGTCGGCTCGCGCCGCGACGTGGAGCGGCTGATCGAGGAAGGCCGGGTGGCGATCAACGGCCAGGTGCTGACGACCCCGGCTGTGAAGGTCGAGGCGGGCGACATCATCACCGTCGACGGCGCGGTGGTGGGCGAGCCTGAGCCTGTGCGCGTGTTCCGCTACCACAAGCCCGTGGGGCTGGTGACGACCCACAAGGACCCTCAGGGCCGCCCGACGGTGTTCGAGGCCCTGCCGCGGGAGCTGCCGCGGCTGATCTCGGTGGGCCGCCTGGATCTCAACTCCGAGGGCCTGCTGCTCTTGACCAACGACGGCGGGCTGGCGCGCGCCCTTGAACTCCCGGCCACCGGGATCGTGCGCCGTTACCGCGCCCGGGCGCACGGGCGGATCACCCAGGAGCGGCTGGACAGGCTGAAGGACGGCATCACCGTCGAGGGCGTCCGCTACGGCTCCATCGACGCCCGGCTCGACAAGGCCAAGGACGGCCCGCAGGGGGCGAACCTCTGGCTCACCGTCACCCTGCACGAGGGCAAGAACCGCGAGGTCCGCCGCGTGCTGGAGGCCGTGGGCCTGAAGGTCAACCGGCTGATCCGCCTGTCGTACGGACCGTTCGCGCTCGGGACCCTGGGCGTCGGCGAGGTCGAGGAGGTGGGCCCCCGCGTGATCCGCGAGCAGCTCTCCGACTTCATCCTCCCGGAGAACCTGCCCAAGGGCGACCGGCCGCAGTACCGTTCCCCCGCCGCCAAGTCCCGCCGGGCGCGGCAGGAGGCGGCCGCCACCGAGCTCGTCCCGCCCCCGCCCGAGCCCAAGGCCAGGAAGGCCTACAAGGCCGGCTGGGCCAAGCCCAAGCCCAAGCCGGGCCACGCCAAAGGTCCCTCCAAGGCCAAGCTGAAGGCCAAGATCGAGGGCAAGACGCTGAACGCGCCGAGGACGCCCACCGGGCCGAAACCCGCGGCTCGCGCCAGGCCCGCCGCACCCGCGCGTCCAGGCCCGGCGCGCCCCGGACCTCGGCGTCCCGGCCCCAAGCGCCCAGGACAGGGCCGTCGAGGCTGACCATGCGCATCGTTTCCGGCGACTTCCGCGGCAAGGCCCTGGTCACGCCGCCCGGTCAGGGCACGCGCCCTACCTCGGACCGCGCCCGCCAGGCCATCTTCAACATCCTGGAGCACGCCCCGTGGTCCGACGGCGTGCGGGACGCGCGCGTCATCGACCTGTTCGCGGGCTCCGGCGCCCTGGGCTTCGAGGCCCTGTCGCGCGGCGCGGCCTTCTGCCTGTTCGTCGAGACGGACGAAGCCGCCCGGGGCGCGATCCGCGAGAACGTCGATGGGATGGGCCTCTTCGGCCGCACCCGCGTGCACCGGCGCGATGCGACCCAGTTGGGCGTGCGCCCCGGCGCCGACGGCCCCGCGTTCAACCTGGCCTTCCTCGACCCGCCGTACGGCAAGGGCCTGGCCGAGATCGTGCTGGCGAAGCTGGCGGAGGGCGGCTGGCTGGCGCCCGGCGCGCTCGTCGTGGTGGAGCGCGGCGTGGCCGAACCGCCGCTGCAGGTCCCCGGCTACGAACTCCTGGACGCCCGCGAGTACGGCGCGGCCAAGGTCTGGTTCCTGAGGCGCGCGGGAGCTTAGCGCCGGCCGAAGAGACGCTCGATGTCGGCCAGCTTCAGTTCGACATAGGTGGGGCGGCCATGGTTGCACTGGCCGGAGTGGGGCGTGGCCTCCATCTGGCGCAGCAGGGCGTTCATCTCGGGCGCGGTGAGCCGCCGGCCGGCCCGGACCGAGCCGTGGCAGGCCATGGTCCCGCAGACCTCCTCCAGCCGTTCCTTCAGCGCCAGGGCCTGGCCGTTCTCGGTCAGGTCGTCGGCGATGTCGCGCACCAGGCCCACGACGTCGGTGTCGCCCAGCAGGGCGGGGACCTCGCGCACCAGGACCGCGCCGGGACCGAAGGGCTCCAGCACCAGGCCGAGCGCGGTCAGCTCCTCGGCGCGGGCGGCGACCCGCTCGGCCTCGGCGGGATCGAGCTCGACCACCTCGGGCAGCAGCAGGGCCTGGCGGGCGACGCCGCCCTCGGCCATCTCGGCCTTCATGCGCTCATAGACGAGGCGCTCGTGGGCGGCGTGCTGGTCGACGATGACCACGCCGTCCCGGGTCTGGGCGACGATGTAAGTCTCGTGCACCTGGGCCCGGGCCGCGCCCAGGGGGAAGTCCACCGGATCGAACACCGGGGCGGGAGAGGGCGCCTCGGACATGCCCGCCGGTTCATAGGCGTCCGGCTCGGCGCGGGCCGACAGTTCGGAAAGGCCCGGCAGCACCTGATCCGCCACGGCGGCGGGCGTCCAGCCGCCCTGGCGCCAGGCCGAGAAGCCGGCGGCGGAAGGTTGCGGCGGCGGGAAGCCCGCGGGCCGGAAGCCGCCGAGGGCGGCCTGGGAGACGGTGGTGGAGGCGCGGTGGCCGGCGGCGGCGAGCGCGTGGCGCAGGCCGCCGACGATCAGGCCGCGCACGAGGCCCGGATCGCGGAAGCGGACCTCGGCCTTGGCCGGATGGACGTTGACGTCCACCTGGTCGGGATCGAGCTCGACGTAGAGGGCGGCCACCGGATGGCGGTCGCGGGCCAGGAAGTCGGCGTAGGCGGCCCGGAGCGCGCCCTGCAGCAGCCGGTCGCGCACCGGACGGCCGTTGACGAACAGGAACTGGTGGGCGGCGTTGCCCCGGTTGAAGGTCGGCAGGCCCACGAAGCCCGACAGGCGCACGCCCTCGCGCGCGTGGTCGATGGGGAGCGCATTGTCCGAGAACTCCCGGCCCATGATGGCCGAGAGGCGGGCGAGGCGGCCCTCCGGCCCGGCCGCCTCGGCGGGCAGGCGCAGGGTGCGGCGTCCATCGAGGTCGAGGGCGAAGCCCACCGCCTCGTGGGCCATGGCCTGGCGCTTCAGCTCCTCGGTGATGGCCAGGGACTCGGCGCGCTCGGACTTCATGAACTTCAGGCGCGCCGGGGTGGCGTAGAAGAGGTCGCGGACCTCCACCCGGGCGCCGTGCGGGCCGGGGAAGGCCGACGGGCCCACCTGGCCCACCGCCCCAGCGTCCACGAAGATGGCGTTGGCCTCGGCCTGACCTTTCGCCCGGCTGGCGATGGAGAGCCGGGCCACCGAGCCGATCGAGGGCAGGGCCTCGCCCCGGAAGCCCAGGGTCAGGATTCGCAGGAGGTCGTAGTCGCCGTCGTCGCCGGGCGCGAGCTTGGAGGTGGCGTGGCGCTCCACGGCCAGCGGCAGCTCGTCGGCGGAGAGGCCGCAGCCGTCGTCGGCCACCAGGATGCGCGAGAGGCCCCCGCCGTCGGCCTGGACCTCGACCCGGGTCGATCCGGCGTCGAGCGCGTTCTCCACCAGCTCCTTCACGGCGCTCGCAGGCCGCTCCACCACCTCGCCGGCGGCGATGCGGTTGATGAGCTCGGGCGGCAGGCGGCGGATGGGCATGGCGGAATTTCGTCTCAGCCTTCCTAGATAGTACGATTCCGAGGAGCCTGACGCCCGATGCTGAATCGCCTCGCCTCTCTCTGCGCAGTCGTCCTGCTGGCCGCCACGCCCGCCCCGGCGCAGGTCCCGCTGGTTCCGGCCGACCCGGACGCCACCCTGGTCGAGGAGCTGGTGGTCACCGGCCGCCTGCCCGGGCCGGCGTGGTGGCGCGTCTCGGACGGGGACACGACCGTCTATGTCCTGGGCGTGCCCTCGCTGGCGCCCAAGCGCATGGAGTGGGACCGGGGCGTCTTCGAGCGGCGGCTGGAAGGCGCCAACGAAGTCATCCTGCCCTTCACCAACATCCGGGCGAAGAGCGTCGGCGTCGTGGGGGCCGGCTTCAACCTGCTGCGGCTGCGCTCGGGCGGGCCGTTCGAGAAGCACCTCGATCCCGCCACCCAGGCCCGGTTCGTCGCGGTGCGCGAGCGGCTGGGCCATTCGGCCAAACACTATCCCACGTCCAATCCCCTGGCCGCCGGGGTGCAGCTCGCCTCGGACTACCGGGAGTCCTCGAACCTGACGACCACCGACCCGGCCAAGCTGGTGGAGCTGCTGGCCCGCCGGGCGGGCGTGCCGGTGGTCGAGAAGACCTACGACATCGGCCCGCTGCTGGGGGCGATCATCCGGACCTCGCCGTCGGTCGGGCGGATCTGTTTCGACGAGGTGCTGAACCAGGCCGAGGCCGGGCCGGGCGTGACGCTCGCCGCCGCCCGGGCCTGGGCGCAGGGCGACGTGCACGGGGCGCTGGAGAACGAGCGGACCTACGAGCGCTGCCTGGCCATGGTCCCCGGCGGACGGGCCTTCGACGAGCGGACCAAGGCCGATACGGCCGGGGCCATCCAGAAGGCGCTGGCCAAGCCCGGCCACGCCATCGCCCTGGTGCCGCTCCGCCCCCTGCTCGCGCAGGGCGGCGTACTGGACCGGCTGCGCCAGCAGGGGTTCGAGGTGAAGACGCCCGGAGAGGTGTAGGGCCGAGAGGTGTAGGGGCGGGCCCTAAAGTTCGGAGAGCTTCAGGTCGGGGGAATAGTCCCCCTCGACCTCCTTCACGATCGCCTGGCCGCAGATCACCCGCTTGGCCTCCGCGTCATAGGTCAGGGTCGGGCCGCCGTGCAGCGACCAGCCCTGGTTCAGGGCCGCCGTCACGCGGTGGCAGAACGCGGAATCGTCCGGCCCGGTCAGGTAGCGGTAGAGCTTCACGGCGATCAGAGGCCCGGAAGCTTGATCCGGCTCTTGCCCTCGCGCTGGATGACGATCTGCTTGTTGCCGGTCAGCTTGGCCAGGCGCTCGGCCTCGGCCGCGGCGTCCACCGGGGCGGCGACGTTGTCCAGGCCGGGCTGGGCGGCCGCCTGGGGCTCGCCCTTCTTCCAGAACATCACCCGGTCGGCGAAGCTCTTTTCCTTGTGGGCCACGTCGCCGAACTCGTCGTCCACCACATAGCGGATCAGCGGATCGGCCTTCTCGGCGCCGGCCTTGGCCACCAGCAGCTTCTCGCCGTCGGAGCGCAGCTCGGCCTCGCGCTGGCCCAGCAGGGCGTTGCGCGCGGCGCTTTCGGGCTGCAGTTCCTGGGGACGCGGCTCGCCGGGCGCCGGCGGGCGCAGGGCGTAATCCGGCGGCACCACCAGCGGCGCCTTGGTCACCACGCGGAATTCGTCAGGGGTCACCTTGGACATGCCCAGCGCCTTCTGGGTCGACTGGCATCCCGCCAGGCCGACGGCGGCCAGAGCCGCGACGGCGACGATCACTCGGTTGACGCTCATGAACTCGTACAAGCTCCTTGGGCCGCCCCCGGCCTCGAAACAACGGCAATACCTCAATCGGAAAGCCCCGCCAACGCCGTCAGGCGGGGGTCTCTCGCCGCAGGCTGTCGAGCAGCAGCACGATCACCCCGATCGTGATGCCCGAGTCCGCGATGTTGAATATCCACGGAAAGAAGCCCAGCCGGGTGACGTCGATGAAGTCCACCACAGCGCCGAAGCGCGCGCGGTCGATGGCGTTGCCGATCGCGCCGCCGATGACCAGACCCAGGCCAACGGCCGGGAACAGGCGCTCGGTGCGCTGGGCCCAGACGCCCAGCAGGACCGCCACCAGCAGGGAGAAGACCACGAAGCCCCAGCGCACGAGGTCCGAATCGGCCTGGAAGAGGCCGAAGCTGACGCCGTTGTTCCAGATCCGCGTGATCTGGAGCGGGCCGAATACCTCGTGGGGGAGGCGCTCGGGGAGCGGCAGGACCCACGACTTGGAGAGCTGGTCGGCGACGACGATGAAGATGGCGAGGCCCAGGGCCGCCCATCCCTGACGGGTGACCGACCTCATGCGTCCACCTTGCCGTGGGCGGCGTCCCAGGCGGCCACGGCGTCGGCGTCGCGCAGCGACAGGTCCGGATAGCGCGGATCGGAGCCCACCTCCGGCAGGATGCGCCAGGACCTCGCGCACTTGCGGCCCTCGGCGCGCAGCGGCTCGACCGCCACGCCCGGGACCTCTGCCAGCCGGAAGGCGCCGGGCGGGCCTTCGCCCGCGACCAGCGTCGCCTGGCTGGTGCGGAACACCTCGGCCGGATCGAGGCCGTCGAAGGCCGCCAGCAGGTCGGCGTCGGCGATGTGGACTTTCGGGGCGGCCTCGAGCGCCGCGCCGAGGCGCTTCTCGCGCCGCTCGACCTCCAGCGCCCCGGTGACGACCGAGGTCGCCTCCTGCACCTTGGCCCAGCGCGCGGCCTCGGCGTCGTTGCGCCACTCGGCCGGTGTCTGCGGGATCACCCGCAGGCAGTTGGAGTGGGCGTCCGGGTACCGCGTGGTCCAGGCCTCCTCCATGGTGAAGGGGATGAGCGGGCTGAGCCACGCCGTCAGGCGCTCGAACACCGCGTCCATGACCGTGCGCGCGGCGCGGCGGCGGACGGCGTCGGGCCGGTCGCAGTAGAGGCTGTCGCGGCGGATGTCGAAGAACAGGGCCGACAGCTCGTCCTGGCAGAAGTCGAGCACCGGCCGGATGACGTCCTGGAACAGGTAGGCCTCGTAGGCGGCGCGGACCTGGCCGTCGAGCTCCCACAGCCGGTGCAGGATGAAGCGCTCCAGTGGCGGCATCTGGTCGAGCTCGACCGCCTCGTCCGGCGAGTAGTCGGCGAGCGCGCCCAGCAGGTAGCGTACGGTGTTGCGCAGCTTGCGGTAGGCGTCCGAGGTGGTCTGCAGGATGGTCTTGCCGATCCGGCAGTCGTCGGAATAGTCGATCATCGCGGTCCACAGGCGGATGATCTCGGCCCCGCTCTCGCCGATCACCCGCTCGGGATCGACGACGTTGCCCTTCGACTTGGACATCTTCTCGCCGGCCTCGTCCATGACGAAGCCGTGGGTGAGGATGGCGTTGTAGGGGGCGCGGCCCCGCGTGCCCGAGCTTTCCAGCAGGGACGACTGGAACCAGCCGCGGTGCTGGTCCGAGCCCTCAAGGTAGAGATCGGCGGGCCAGCGGGTGTGGGCGCGGCCTTCCAGGGTGAAGGCGTGGGTCGATCCGCTGTCGAACCAGACGTCGAGGATGTCCTCGACCTTCTCGTAGCGGTCGGGGTCGTGGCTGCCCAGGAAGTCGGCGGCGGGGCGGGTGAACCAGGCGTCGGCGCCCTCGGCCCGGATGGCGTCCACGATGCGGCGGTCGACCTCGGGGTCGTGCAGCGGCTGGCCCGTGTCCTTGTCGACGAACATCGCGAGCGGCGCGCCCCAGGCCCGCTGGCGGCTGATCAGCCAGTCCGGCCGGCTCTCGACCATCGAACGGATGCGGTTCTTGCCCTGGGCGGGATGGAAGGCGGTGGCCTCGATGGCCTCCAGCGCCGTCTCGCGCAGGGTGCGGCCGCCCAGCTCGGGGGTGTCCACCGGCTCGTCCATGCGGATGAACCACTGGGGGGTGTTGCGGAAGATCACCGGCGCCTTGGAGCGCCAGGAATGGGGATAGCTGTGCTCCAGCCGGCCGCGGGCCAGCAGGCGGCCGGCCTCGATCAGCTTCTCCATGACCGCGCCGTTGGCCGGGCCGAACTTGCCGGCCTTCTTGCCCTCGGTCTCCAGCACCTTCAGCCCGCCGAACAGGGCCACGTGCGGATAGTAGGCGCCATCGGGGTCGACCGTGTCGGGAATCTCGCGATGGCCGTGGGCCAGCCAGACCGCGTAGTCGTCCGCGCCGTGGCCCGGCGCGGTGTGCACGAAGCCCGTGCCCGCGTCGTCGGTGACGTGGTCGCCGGCCAGCAGCGGGACCTGGAAGCTGTAGTGGGTGTCGAGCGCCGCCAGCGGGTGCTCGCAGACCATGCCCTGACAGTCGACGGCCTCGACCTTGCGGAACTTCGCCACCTTGGCGGCGGCCATCACGTCGGCGGCGAGCTTGTCGGCGACGATCAGCCGGTCGCCCGGCTTGGCCCAGGGCTCGAACTCCAGGCCCCCCTCCATCGCCTCGACCTGATAGACCGAGTAGGCGATGTCCGGATTGTAGCTGACCGCCCGGTTGGCCGGGATGGTCCAGGGCGTGGTCGTCCAGATGACCACGCTCGCGCCGCGGGCGGCGTCGCTGCCCTCGGCCACCGGGAACTTCACCCAGATCGTGGGGCTGACGTGGTCGTGGTACTCGACCTCCGCGTCGGCCAGCGCGGTGCGCTCCACGGGGCTCCACATCACCGGCTTGGAGCCGCGATAGAGCTGGCCGGAGGCCGCGAACTTGTGGAACTCGGCCACGATGGCGGCCTCGCTCCCATAGTCCATGGTCGCGTAGCGGTTCTCCCAGTCGCCGATCACGCCCAGGCGCTTGAAGCCCTCGCGCTGCACGTCGATCCAGTGGGCGGCGTACTCGCGGCAGCGCGTGCGGAACTCGGCCTTGGAGACCTCGTCCTTGCGGCGGCCCTGGGCGCGAAGCTCCTCCTCGATCTTCCACTCGATCGGCAGGCCGTGGCAGTCCCAGCCGGGGACGAAGTCGACGTCGTAGCCCAAGAGGAAGCGCGAGCGGACCACGAAGTCCTTCAGGGTCTTCTGCAGAGCGTGGCCGATGTGGATCGCGCCGTTCGCATAGGGCGGCCCGTCGTGCAGCACGAACAGCGGCGCGCCAGCGCGCTGACGCTCGGCCCGCATGGCGTGGTAGAGGTCGATCTCGGCCCACCGGGCCAGGATCTGCGGCTCCTTCTGCGGCAGGCCCGCGCGCATGGGGAACGGGGTCTCGGGAAGGAAGACGGTCTCGCGATAGTCGCGGGCAGGCTTCTCGGCGTCGTCGGCCATGGGACTTTCCAACAGGGTCCGGAGGGGTTCGAGGTGCGGGTGAAACCCGGCGCGCGCTGGAACGGGCTCGTCCGGCGGCGTCACGCCGGGCGGGTAATTCGCAGGCTCGTCCGAACCGAAGTCATGGGCGCAAGCGTCTAACAGAGAGCGCGCGCGAACCCAAGCGCGGCGTCTCCTCAGAACTCCGGCATCAGGAGGTCGCGGGCGGCCTTGGCGTCGGCCATGACCTGCTTGGTCATGACCTCCAGGCTCGGGAACTTCTCCTCGGGCCGCAGGAAGGCGATCAGGTCGGTCTCGATCACCTGGTCGTAGAGGTCCTCATCGAAGTCGAAGAGCCAGACTTCCAGCAGCGGCCGGGTGATCCCGTCCACCGTCGGGTTGACGCCGATGTTGGCCACGCCCGGGATCTCGCGGCCGTCGGGCAGGCGGGTGCGGGTGGCGTAGACGCCGAAGCGCGGCGTCACATAGTCGGCCAGGTCGACGTTGGCGGTGGGGAAGCCCAGCTTGCGGCCGAGCTGGCGGCCCCTCTGCACCGGCCCCTCGATGGCGAACGGGCGGCCCAGGATCTCGGCGGCCAGGTCGGGGCGGCCGTCCCTCAGGGCGTCGCGCACGTCGGTGGACGAGAACTTGCGGCCTTCGCCGTCGCCGACCGGCTCGGCCACCGAGACGCCGAAGCCCATCTCCTCGCCGTAGGCGCGCATGGTGGCGGGGCTGCCGGTGCGGCCCTTGCCGAAGGAGTTGTCGAAGCCGACGGCCACGTGTCGGGCGCCCAGGCCCTCGTGCAGCACCTCGCGGGCGAACTCGCGGTCGGTCATCTCGGCGAGCTCGGGGCCGAGCGGCAGGACGTAGAGGATGTCGACGCCCAGGGCCTCCAGGGCGCGGGCCTGCTGGTCGGTCTTCATCAGCCGGAAGGCCGGTTCTTCGGGGCGGAAATAGACGCGCGGGTGGGGATCGAAGGTGATGACGCCCAGCGGCGCGTTCAGCCGGCCGGCGGCCTGGGCGGCGAGCGCGATGACCTTCTGGTGCCCGCGGTGAACCCCGTCGAAGCTGCCCATGGCGACCGCCGCGCCGCGGTCCTCGGCGGGCAGGGTCTTCCAGCCGCGGATGACCCGGATGCGCTTCATGCGGGCTTGCGAGGGGCGATGACCAGGGCTTCGCCGTCCACCACGGCTCGGCCGTCGACCTCGCACACCGTATCGAGGGTCACGTGGCCGCGGCGCTCGTCCAGGGCCTTCACCGTCACCCGGGCGGTGACCACATCGCCGATATGCACCGGCCGGCGGAAGCGCAGCGACTGCGACAGGTAGATGGCGCCCGGACCGGGAAGCTTCGTGCCCAGGACCGCCGAGATGTAGGCGCCCGACAGCATGCCGTGGGCGATGCGTTCGCCGAACGCCGTGCCCTTGGCGTAGGCCTCGTCCAGGTGCACCGGGTTCTCGTCGCCCGACACGGCGGCGAAGGCCTCGATGTCGGCGGCGCCCACGGTGCGGGTCATCTCGGCGCTCTGGCCCACGCTGAGTTCGTCGAAGAAGAAACCCTTCATCCCGTCGTCATCCCCTGCGGTCACGGACGTCTTACCAGACCAGGTCGGCCAAGGCCCAGGTCGCCGTCAGGCCCTCGACGTCCAGCAGGCGCCGCGCGACCGACATGTCGAGCCGGCCGTCGCGAACCGTCTCCTGGCCGTGGATGCCGTTGGCGACGAAGAGGACGTCCAGGGCCTGGGCGTTGGCGCCGCGGATATCGGTGCCCAGGCCGTCGCCGATGCAGAGCACCCGCGAGCGGTCCACCGGCCGCTCCAGGCGCTCGGCCGCCCGAGTGAGCGCCAGGTCGTAGATCGCCTTGTGCGGCTTGCCGGCCATGGCCACCTTGCCATCCAGCGCCTCGTAGAGCTGGGCCAGCGCCCCGCCGCAGTAGATCAGCTTGTCGCCCCGCTGGACCACGATGTCGGGGTTGGCGCAGATCATCTCGACGCCACGGGCCGCGGCGGCCTGGAAGCGTTCGCGGTAGTCCTCGGGGGTCTCCACCTCGTCGTCGAAGGGGCCGGTGCAGGCGATGTAGCGCGCCTGGTCGAGGTCGACGAAATCCAGATCGAGCCCCTCGTAGAGCGGCCAGTCGCGGTCGGGACCCAGCTTCCAGAACGGTCCCGGCGCCCGCTCGGCCAGCAGGGTGCGGGTGGCGTCGCCGGACGTCACCACCTCGGAGAACGCCTCGGGCCCCACGCCCAGGCCGGCGAGCTGCTCGATCACCGGGCCGTTCGGCCGGGGCGCATTGGAGATCAGCACGACGGGGCCATGCTCGGCCTTGAACCGGGCCAGCGCCCGGCAGGCCTCGGGGAAGCTTTCACGGCCGTTGTGGATCACGCCCCACACGTCGCAGAGCAGGACGTCGTAGAGGCCGGCGATCGCGCCGAGCCCGTCGGCCAAGGTCGGGGAGGTCATGGGGCGGCGGTATCGGCCCCCTGCGCCCGCGTCAATCGCCGAAGCGGGTCCCTAGGCCGCGCGGCTGCGCAGCACGCTCAGGCGGGTGACGTTCGGCGGGGCGCCGGCCTCGGCCAGGACCGCGTCCTTGATGGCCCGGGGTTCGCCGAACAGGTGGCCCTGGCCGTAGGCGAGGTCGAGGTCGAGGATGTCGACCACCTGGCGTTCGCTCTCGACCTTCTCGGCGATCAGCTCGATGCCGTAGCGGCGGGTCAGCGCGGCGAAATCCTCGGCGGCGAGGTCGGGCAAGGAGCGCAGCACGAGGCGGCCCTCGACCTCGGTCAGCTCGTCCAGCAGGCCCTGGGCGCCGATCTTGACGAACTTCACGTCCGCGCGGGCGAGGTCCTGGAGGTCGAAGTCCAGGTCGACCACCTTGTCGAGGCTGAAGCGGAAGCCGAGATCGGCCAGCTTGCCCATGTTGCGGGCCTCGACCGAGCCGCGGGCGTCGAAGGCCGCCTGGCCGATCTCGAAGATCAGGGCGCCGGCGAGGTCGCGGTTGGCGGCCAGCAACTCCAGGAACTGCGGGAAGAAACTCTCGTCGGCGAGGCTGGCCATCGAGACGTTGCAGAAGATGCCGATCTTGCGATCCTGCTTGGCCAGCCGGCGGACGATCTGCACGCAGCGGAACAGCAGCAGGTTGTCGATGGCCGTCATCAGGCCGGCGGGCTCGGCCACCGACAGGTATTCGGCCGGCATGATCACCCGGCCCGTGGCGTCGCGCAGGCGCGAGAAGCTTTCGTAGAAGACCGTCTTGCGCTGGGGCAGGGCGACGACGGGCTGGAGGTAGAGGTCCACCCGGTTCTCGGCCAGCGCCTCGCGGACCGTCTCGAAGAGGCCCGTGGCCCGGTGGCGGGCGGCGACGCCTTCCCGGGCCGGCGCCGGGGCCTCGGCGTGCTCCTCCAGCCGCTGCTGCATGCGCTGGACGAGGCGTTCCAGCAAATGGACCTCGTCCGACAGCTCCTCGGAGCGGTGGACGTCGCCCTCGACGATCTCGGCCACCTGGATGAGGCGGGCGTCCAGGCGCTCGACCTGGTCCAGCAGGATCTTGTGGGCTTCGCGGACGGCGTCGATTTCGCCGCGGATGGCGCCGGCTTCGAGCGCCCGGGCGATCAGGCCGTGGAAGGCGAAGCAGAGGCCGAGCCCGCCCACCAGGGCCGCGACGCCGGCGCCCCAACCGCCCCCGTTCCGCCACAGCGTGAGCGCGACGATCAGGGAGAGGCAGAGGTAGGTCGCGCAGAGGAGTGCTAGCGTGAGCCGCCGCATGGGTCCGCCATCCGAATCAACCTTGAGTATCCGACGAGGAATCCCAGGAAGTCGAATGGTTTGACGCGGCGCTGCGGCGCGCTACCGCCGCAGGGGAAAGACTTCCCTCAGCGCCGCGTCCCGCAACCAGAGGCCGCCCCAGGCGAATACGGCCAGGTAGGGTCCGAACAGCATGTGGCTGAACAGCGGATTGCCGGCGACCATGTGCACCGCGCAGGCGCCGCCGAACAGCGCCGTACGGCGCAGCCGGGGACGCTTGGGTGACAATGGTCATGTCTGTGTTCCGGATGTTCGGAAAGGGGAGGGCCCGCGGCCGGGGGAGGGCGGCCGCGGGCTTGGGGCGCGTCAGCGATCCGGCTGGTCCATGGACCACGACACGCCGAACGGGTCGCGGACCTCGGCGTAGAAGTCGCCCCAGAACATCTTCTGCACCGGCTGGACGACCTCGCAGCCGGCGTCCACGGCGCGCTTGAACCAGAATTGGATGTCGTCGACCGGCAGCATGAGCGAGAAGGCGGCCGCCTTCACCGGGCTGAAGCCGTGCTCGGGATAGAAGTCGCTCAGCATCACCGAGGAGCCGTTGACGTAGAGGTGGACGTGCAGGCTCCGCCCCTTCTCGTCAGGGGGGACCTGGGCGGCGACGGTCGCGCCGAAAGCCTTCTGGTAGAACTCGGCCGCCCGGAGGGCGCCTTCGATATTCAGGTAGGCCACCACGCCGCCCTTGGTCTCGACGGGGGCTGGAACCTGGGCCTCAAGGGTCTCTGACATGGGGCGTCTCCTTTGCTGTCCCCTCTTCGAGGACGAACAAGACCACGCCGCGCCGACAATGGACCGCAGGAATCGATGATCAGGAGCCGGCCGATTAGGGCCGGGCCGGAGCGCGCTCCTGGATGAGCCGGTCCAGGTGCTGGCGGATATGGGCGGCCTCGGCGGGGGTGTTGGCGAGCGCGATGGCCCGGTCGAAGGCGATCCGGGCCTCGGCGTCGCGGCCGAGCTCCAGCAGCAGCGCGCCCTTCAGGCCGAAGAAATGGAAGTAGCCCGAGAGCCGGTCCGCCAGCGGCTCGATCATGGCCAGCGCGGCCTGCGGGCCCTCGACCTTGCTCACCGCCACGGCCCGGTTGAGGGTGACGACCGGCGAAGGCTGGAGCCGTTCGAGGGTGGCGTAGAGCCGCTCGATCTGGGCCCAGTCGGTGTCCTCGGGCGCGGCCGCGCGCGCGTGCAGGGCGGCGATGGCCGCCTGCACCTGGTAGGGGCCGGGGCGGCGGTGGCGCATGGCCTTGTCGATCAGGGCCAGGCCTTCGACGATCTGGTTCCGGTCCCAGAGCGCCCGGTCCTGGTCGTCCAGCAGGATGATCGAGCCGTCTTCGTCGAAGCGGGCCCGGTTGCGGGCGTGCTGCAGGAGCATGAGCGCCAGCAGGCCCATGATCTCGGGCTCGGTCTGGTAGAGGCGCAGCAGCAGCCGGGTGAGGCGGATCGCCTCCTCGGCCAGGGGCGCGCGGGGCCCGCCCGCCGAATAGCCCTCGTTGAAGACGAGGTAGAGCATGGCCGCCACGGCCGCGAGGCGCTCGGCCCGCTCGACCGGCCCGGGGGTCTCGAACGGCACGTCGGCCTGGGCGATGCGGCCCTTGGCCCGGGTGATCCGCTGCTCCATCGCCGCCTCGCTGACCAGGAAGGCGCGGGCGATCTGCTTCACCGACAGGCCCGAGACGATGCGCAGCGCGAGCGCCACCTGCTGGGTGGCCGGCAGCTCGGGGTGGCAGCAGATGAACAGCAGGCGCAGGACGTCGTCGCGGTAGTCGGCGCCGTCCACCCGCTCCACGGCGGCCGTCTCGGCGTCGTCGAGGTCGGAGAGGACCTCCTCGGGCGGCAGCTCGGTCTGGCGGGCGCGCTTGCGCACGCCGTCCAGGGCGGCGTTGCGCCCGACCATGATCAGCCAGGCGGCCGGGTCCCGCGGCGGGCCGTTCGCGGGCCAGTTCTTGAGGGCGCGCAGGCAGGCGTCCTGGAACGCCTCCTCGGCCGTGTCCAGGTCCCGGAAATAGCGCAGCAGGGCGCCGACCGCCTGGGGGCGGGCCGCCGCGATGGCGCCGTTGATCCAGGCCAGGTCGTGCATGGCTCAGGCGCCGGCCTCGGCCGCTTCGCGGGAGGGCTCAAAGGCGCCGGGCAGGAACAGGCGGATCGGGCGGATCTCGTAGGCCCCGCCGGGATTGGCCTCGCCAAGGTCCCTGGCGATGGCCAGCGCCTCGTCCAGGTCGGCGCAGTCAATGACGTAGAAGCCGAGGAGCTGCTCCTTGGTCTCGGCGAAGGGGCCGTCGATGACCAGGGGCGGATCGCTCTTGCGCAGGGTGGTGGCCGCGGTGGTGGGGACGAGCCGCAGAGACGGTCCCATCTTGCCCGCCTCGCGCAGGCGGTCGTGGACCACGTTCAGGCGCGCCATCACGGCGTCGTCCTCCTCCTGGCTCCAGGAGAAGACCACGTCCTCGTCGTTGTAGCAGAGCAGGGCGTACAGCATGGCAATGACCTCGTCCGATCCCTAGGACGGACGAGCATGCCGCAAGCCGACGCCGGCTTGCAGACAATTTCGGATCAGCGCGTGGGGACGGGGTGTTCGCCGCGGTAGTCGTAGAAGCCGCGGCCCGTCTTGCGGCCCAGCCAGCCGGCCTCGACGTACTTCACCAGCAGCGGACAGGGCCGGTACTTGGAGTCGGCCAGGCCCTCGTACAGCACGTTCATGATCGACAGGACGGTGTCCAGGCCGATGAAGTCGCCGAGCTCCAGCGGCCCCATCGGGTGGTTGGCGCCCAGCCGCATGGCCGTGTCGATGGCGTCGACCGTGCCCACGCCCTCGTAGAGGGTGTAGATCGCCTCGTTGATCATCGGCACCAGAATCCGGTTGACGATGAAGGCGGGGAAGTCCTCGGCGTTGGAGGTGGTCTTGCCCAGCGACTTGGCGAAGTTGACCGCCGTCTCGTAGGTGTCCGGACCGGTGGCGATGCCGCGGATGATCTCCACCAGCTTCATCAGCGGCACCGGGTTCATGAAGTGCAGGCCGATGAACCGCTCGGGACGGTCCGTGGCCGACGCCAGCCGGGTGATCGAGATCGACGAGGTGTTGGAGGCCAGGATGGTGTCCTTGGCCAGGTGCGGCGACAGCGCCTTGAAGATGGACTTCTTGACGTCCTCGTTCTCGGTCGCCGCCTCGATGGCGAGATCCGCGGCGCCGATGGCCTGGAGCTCCGGCGCGGCCTTGATGCGCCCGAGCCCCGCCTCCATGGCGTCCTGGGTGATGAGCCCGCGCGTCACCTGGCGGGTCATGTTCTTCTCGATGAGGGCGATGCCCTGCTGGATACGCTCGGCGCTGACGTCGTGGAGCAGGACGTCATAACCGCCGAGAGCGCAGACATGCGCGATGCCTGAGCCCATCTGGCCGGCGCCGATGACGCCGACCGACCTGATCTGAACCATTCAGCCTAAGCCTCGAAACCGGCGCGCCCTTGGCGCACCCGATGTGTGACAACGTTCTAACACGCGTTCAACGCAGTGCGACAAGGGATTTGCTGCGCCGCAACACCGCCGCGCGAGCGTCAGGCGAGTTCCGCAACTTCCGCGTTTGCCGCGTCCTTCGCCGCAGCCATCAGCCAGTCGCGCAGGGCGTGTATCCGGCGGAGCTTTCGACGGTCCGCGCGCCACACCGCCCAGAAGCCCAGCTCGAAGAGGCGGGCGCCGAGTTCGGCCTCCAGGCGGCGGATCTGCTGGCTGACGGCCCCGTGGGTCACCGAGAGCTCCTCGGCCGCGCGGCCGTAGCTCCGGCGCCGGGCCGCCGCCCTGCCGACCTGGCTCCACCGCTACAACTGGCATCGTCCGCACGGCGGAACAGGATCACAGACACCCATCAGCCGACCCGGGCTGGATCAGGACAACCTGTTGAGGTTCCACATCTAGGCGGCAAAGGAAAGGGGCGGCCCCTGGCGGAGCCGCCCCTTGAATGGTCGCCCGGCGTGACCCGCTAGGCGGTCATTTGCCGATCTTGGAAAGCTCGTCCATGACCTCGGGGACGGCGGTCTTGTAGTCGGCCACCAGGCCATAGTCGGCGACCTGGAAGATCGGCGCGTCGGGATCCTTGTTGATCGCCACGATCACCTTGGAGTCCTTCATGCCGGCCAGGTGCTGGATGGCGCCCGAGATGCCGATGGCGACATAGAGCTCGGGGGCCACGACCTTGCCGGTCTGGCCGACCTGGTAGTCGTTCGGCGCGTAGCCGGCGTCCACCGCGGCGCGGCTGGCGCCCACGGCGGCGCCCAGCTTGTCGGCCAGGGGCTCGATGACCCGCTGGAATTCCTCGGCGGAGCCCATGGCGCGGCCGCCGGAGACGACGATCTTGGCGCCCGAGAGCTCGGGACGGGCCGACTTCACGATCTCCTGGCCGACGAACTTCACCTTGGCCGGAGCGGCCGGGGCGGCGATCGTCTCGACCTTGGCCGAACCGCCCTCGCCGGCGGCCTTGAAGACCGTCGGGCGGACCGTGATCACCTTCTTGGCGTCCGACGACTGGACGGTCTCCAGCGCGTTGCCGGCGTAGATCGGGCGCACGAACGTGTTGGCGTCCACCACCTCGACGATGTCCGAAATCTGGGCCACGTCCAGCTTGGCGGCGATGCGCGGGCTGATGTTCTTGCCCTGCGAGGTCGCGGGCGTGAGCACCGCGTCGTAGTTCGCCATGAGAGGAACCACCAGGGCCTCGAAGGCCTCGGCCAGGCCTTGGCCCAGTTCGGCGCCCTCGGCGGCCAGCACCTTGCGGACGCCGGCGATCTTGGCGGCCTCGGCCGCGATGGCCGCGGTGTTCGTCCCCGCCACCAGGACGTCGACGTCGCCCGACAGCTTCTGGGCGGCGGTGACGGTCTTGTGGGTGGCGTCCTTCAGCGAGGCGTTGTCGTGATCGGCGATGACGAGAACGGCCATTAGAGCACCCCCGCTTCGTTCTTCAGCTTCGAGACCAGGTCGGCGGCCGTTTCGACCTTGATGCCGCCGGCGCGCTTCGGCGGCTCGGTGACCTTCACGACCTTCAGGCGCGAGCCCGTGTCGACGCCGAGGGAGCCGAGCTCCTTCACGTCGAGCGGCTTCTTCTTCGCCTTCATGATGTTGGGCAGGCTGGCGTAGCGCGGCTCGTTGAGGCGCAGGTCCGCCGTGACCACGGCGGGCAGGGTGGCTTCGATGGTCTGCAGGCCGCCGTCGACCTCACGGGTCACCTTGGCCTTGCCGCCGCCCACCTCGAGGGCGCTGGCGAAGGTCGCCTGCGGCCAGTCGAGGAGGGCCGCCAGCATCTGGCCGGTGGCGTTGTTGTCGCCGTCGATGGCCTGCTTGCCCATCACGACCAGCTCGGGGTTCTCCTCGGCGACGATGGCCTTCAGCACCTTGGCCACGGCGAGCGGCTCCAGGTCCTGGTCCGTCTGGACGAGAATGGCGCGGTCGGCGCCCATGGCCAGCGCCGTGCGCAGGGTTTCCTGCGCCTGGGTCGGGCCCACGGACACGGCCACCACCTCGGTGGCGACGCCCTTTTCCTTCAGGCGGACGGCCTCTTCCACGGCAATCTCGCAGAAGGGGTTCATCGACATCTTCACGTTCGCGAGGTCGACGCCCGTCTGGTCGGCTTTAACCCGAGCCTTGACGTTATAGTCGATCACCCGCTTGACCGGGACCAACACCTTCATGGGTCGCTAGCGCCTCAAATTTGCATTGCGAAAAAATGGGACGGGAGGGGGCAATAAAGGTTCCGGCGCGCATTGCAAGGCCGCCGGCCTTCGCAGGCGCCGCAATTTGAAGCGCGTGTGACGCTAGCCAGACACCGCGCAAATTCCTAGAAGGCGGCCATGAACCCGACCATCGAGCGTCTGAAGCTGATCTTCCTGGCGGTGTTCGCCGTCCTGGTGGTCGGCGTCATCGTGTGGACCGTCGGCTGGGCCCTGCCGCAGAAGAAGTGCGAGTCCCAAAGGAAGTGGTGGGACCCCGGCCAGCGGGTCTGCGCCCAGCCGGTGCTGATCTCGGACATCACCGGCCGCACCATTCAGGACAAGCAGGCCGAGGCCGAGGCCCGCGCCGCCATCGGCCGCCCTGCGGCTCCCGCGCCCAAGCAGCCCTGAGGCTCAGCGCGTCGCGCCCGACTTCCAGAAGACTTCCGAGCGGCCTTCGTCGTTGGCGAAGCGCGCGACGACGAACAGCAGGTCCGACAGCCGGTTGAGATAGCGCAGGGCCGGCGCGCTCACCGGCTCGCCCGCGTCGACAAGCCGCACCGTGGCGCGTTCCGCCCGACGGCAAACCGTGCGCGCCAGGTGCAGGGCCGCCGCGGCCGGCGTCCCGGCCGGCAGCACGAAGGATTGCAGGGGCGGCAGCCGGTCGTTGAAGGCGTCGATCTCGCCTTCCAGCCGTTCGACCTGGCCGTCCGAGACGCGCAGGACCGCGCCCTCCGCCTCGTCCGCCCTGGGCGGCGTCGAGAGGTCCGCGCCGAGGTCGAACAACTCGTTCTGGATGCGGGCCAGCAGGGCGTCGAGGGCCGCGTCGGCGGCCGTGTGGACGCGGGCCAGGCCCAGGCAGGCGTTGGTCTCGTCGACCGCGCCATAGGCCTCCACCCGCAGATCGGCCTTGCTGACGGGCTCGCCGGTGGCCAGCCGGGTCGTTCCCTGGTCGCCGGCCCGGGTGTAGATGCGGTTGAGGGTGACCACGCGCCTTAAGCCTGGCTGCGCCACCAGACGGCGGCCACCAGGATCACGATGGCCAGCGCCTGCATGACGACCCGCAGGCGCATCAGCTTGTTGGAATAGGACCGGCCGAAGTCGCCGCCGCGGAAGAGGGCGTAGATGCCGATGGCCAGCACGACGGCCACGGCGGTCAGGGCGGCGGGAACGAGGAAGTCGAACGGATCCATGCCCGTAATTTAGGCTTCCCCGCGGCCTGCGGCCACAGCAAAGACCGCCTGGCGGCTTTCGGCTTGACTTGGGCGGTGTCGATCATGTTCAACGACCCGCGATCCAGCCTGAACGCAGATTCGGGGCTCAGCCCGAACGCCGACGTTTCCCTCGGATTCCCCGTTGCGACGCTTGGCCGCAAAGGGTTGCGCCGCGAGCCGCGACACGTCAGATGCGGCTTCCGGTAACAGGTTATTTGAACGCGTTCACCCAATGTCCCCGATCCGCCGGGGACGCCATCGACAGAAGGACCGCCGGCTCCCCCCGGCGTGCACGCAAGACCGATGAAGCACATCTCCCCCAACCAGGTCTCCGTCGAGGCCTCGGTTCGCGCCCCCACCCGCCGGGCGCTCGCCAAGCAGCAGACCCGCGCCAAGGTCCTGGCCGCCGCGCGCCGCCTCTTCTCGGAAGAGGGCTATGAGGGCGCCACGATCCGCGACATCGCGGCCGCCGCCGGCATGTCCACGGGCGCCGTCTTCGCCAACTTCACCGACAAGTCCGACCTGTTCCGCGAGATCATGACGGCTGACTGCGAGGCCCTGGGAGAGGCCATGCGCGAGGCCGCCGCCAAGGGCCGGGGCGTCGAGGACGTCCTCCTGAAAATCTTCATGGCCGGCTACGGCTTCTACAAGTCCAGGCTGCCGCTGGCCCGGGCGGCGTTCAGCGTATCGTGGACGCCGGATGGCGGCCCCTCCCTGCGCGGGCTCGCGCCGGTGCAGGCCATGCAGGAGCTGTTCACCGAGCAATTGAACCTGGCCGTCGAGCGGGGCGAACTCAGCCAGGAGGCCGAGGTGAAGCTGCGCAGCCAGATGCTGTTCGAGGCCTACCTCTCCAACTACGCCCAGGCGATCTTCGACGGCTGGAGCCTCGAGGCGCTGCAGGCCAGGGCGCGGGACCAGATCCGCATCCTGCTGGCCGGCGCGCGCCGCGGCTAGCCAGGTCTTCCGGGGGGAGGATGAAGGCCGAGGTCGATCTGGAGGCGCTGAAGACGCCCGCCCGGCGGTCGCAGAAGGAGGCGACCCGCCAGCGGGTGATCGCCGCCGCGCGCGAACTGTTCGACACTCACGGCTACCAGGGCGCGACGATCCGGGACATCGCCCGGCACGCCGGGGTGGCCGTGGGCAGCGTCTTCACGACCTTCGCCTCGAAGGGAGAGATCCTCTCCGAGGTGATGCAGAGCCGGCTCGACGGCCTCTACGCCGAGCTCGACCGGGTGATGCCGCACGTCCGCGGCCCTCCGGCCGACCGGCTGCGGACCATGTTCGCCATCCACTTCAATTTCGAGGCGCCGCACGTGCGGCTCTTCCTGTCGCACATCGCCGCCGCCTACGACTGGACCCTGCCGGCGGCCGCAAGGCCCTATGGGCGGACGCCGAGGCTTCAGGCAATGATCCGCGAATGCCTCGCCAAGGGCGTGGCCGAGGGCGACATCCGCGCCGACGCCGATCCCCAGGAGATCGTCGACCTGCTGATGGCGGCCTACGCCTGGACCTACCGGCTGGTGGTCACGGAGGGCGCCGACACGGCCCGCCTGATCGCGGTCATGGACCGGCAGATCGGCCTGATCGCCGAGGGCTTCGCACCCCGCTAGCTGCGGCGCTCCACCTGGGCCATGGTACGAGGGCCGCCGGAAGGAGAAGCCATGATCATCGTCCACCACCTCAACGATTCACGCTCGCAGCGCATCCTCTGGCTGCTCGAAGAACTGGCGCTGCCCTACGAGATCAGGCGCTACCAGCGCGATCCGGTGACCCGGCTGGCGCCGCCGGAACTGACGGCCGTCCATCCCCTGGGCAAGTCGCCGGTGATCACCGACGAGGGGCGCACGGTCCACGAGTCCGGGGCCATCATCGACTATGTGATCCGCCGGCATGGGGCGGGACGCCTCGCTCCGGCGATGGGGAGCGACGCCTACGAGACCTATAACCAGTGGATGCACTACGCCGAGGGCTCGGCCATGCTGCCCCTGATGCTGCAGCTCTACGTGGCCCGGCTGGGCGAAGGCGGCGCGCCGCTGCAGCCCCGCATCGACAGCGAACTCTCCAACCACCTGGGCTACATCGACCGGGCGCTGGCCGGGCGGGACTGGATCATGGGCGAGGCGCTGAGCGGCGCCGACATCCAGCTCAGCTTCGTGGGCGAGATCGCCGGCGTCTTCGGACGCCTCGACGGCTTCCCGAACCTCAAGGCCTGGGTCGAGCGCTTCCAGGCGCGGAGCGCCTACCGCGCGGCGCTGGACAAGGGCGGCGCCTATAGCTTCCTGCGCAACTAGAAGCGTCCCTCGAACGGATCGTCCAGCAGGCCGTCCAGGAAGTCGAACACGGCGGCCTTGGTCAGGGCGTGCGGAATGGCCGAGAAGTGGTCGCAGCCGGCCACGGTCACGGCCCGTCCGTTCGGGAAGGCCCGCGCCAGCTCGTCGGGATCTCCGGCGGTGTCGTCGCGCTGGCCCGCCACCACCAGCACCGGCATGGAAAGCTCCGCCAGGGCCTCGCGGTCGACGGGCGGGTTCTCTGCCCGGCTGAAGGCGGCGAGCGCGGCCCGGTCCTCGCCCTGCTCGTCGGCGAAATGGCGGAAGCTGCGGAGCAAGGGGTGTTCGACGGTCTCGGGATCGTCGGCCAGCATGGCCTGGGCGAGCGCCTCCGCCTGTCCCGGCTCGCGAGGCTCGAAGAAGCGCCCACCGACCCCGCCGAGGACGAGGTTCGAGAACCGCTCCGGCGCCTGGAGGGCGGCCTGGACGGCGGTGCGCGTCCCCATGGAGTAGCCGATGAGATCGCAACGCCCGACGCCCAGGTGGTCCAGCAGCGCCAGCACGTCGGCGGCGAGCCTGTCGCGCGTGTAGGCGGCGGGATCGTGGGGCTTGCCGCTTTCGCCATGGCCCCGCTGGTCGAGGGTGATCACCCGGGCGCCGCGCCGTTCGAGCGCGGCGCACCAGCCGGTGCGGCGCCAGCCCTCCTTCCGGTTCGAGGCGTACCCGTGCAGCAGGACCACGGTATGGGCCGGCGGGCCCGGCGGGGCGATGTCGTCATAGGCGAGGGTCACGCCGTTCACGGTCAAGCTGGCCATGGAGCAGGACCCTAGTGGCGCCACCTGGGCGCGTGCAACACAAGTTATGCGATGGTTTCAGGGCGGTTCGCCCGTCCACTCCCAATGCCAGGGCTCGAAGGGATAGTTCACGAATCCGAACCGCCCGGCGTTGGCCAGCAGCCAGCGGTAGGTCGCCGTCCGCGTCATGTGGAGCCGGTTGGGATCGGCGCTGGAGTCCGGCCGGTAGCCGGGCGCCTGGCCCACGTAGAGGTCGAGGGCCAGTCCCGTCCGGTGCGGCGAGCAGGTCGCGCGGACGATCCCGTCGCAATTGCCTTCCGCCTGGCAGCGCGCGGCGTCGGCGCTGGGCGAGCGGTAGCCCGAGAAGATGGTCAGGTTGCGCGGGTCGGCGGCGATCTCGGGCGCCTCGGCGCGGGCGGCGGCGACCATGCGGCGGTAGGCGTGCAGGG
>NZ_JBKBRO010000024.1:0-59661 GCF_046463815.1 Phenylobacterium sp.
GCTTCCCGCTCAGCTCGTAGCGCTTCACGCTCATCAACCCGCTCCGAATCACAAACCCGGAGACCGATTGATTCAGCACCTTTCAGGCATGGGAATCCTGAATGTGGATTGGTCCTAGAGCGCGATCCGCGAAAATGGACGCCGGTTTGGCGACCAGATGGCGCTCAAGGCTTTGATTTGGAGCTTTTTCGTCCCGTTCAAATCATTCCGTTTGAACGGGAAGGACTCTAGGCCTGGTGGGGACACCGGGGGTCGAACCCGGACGGGCGTTGCCCGAGCGATTTTAAGTCGCTTGCGTCTACCAGTTCCGCCATGTCCCCCAAACGCGCCGGCGATGGGTGTGCGCCAGCGATAGGCGCCGCCGGGGGTTTTCTCAAGCGCCGTCTCCCGCCGCCGGCAGCCGGACGGTGGCGCTGAGGCCGCCTTCGGGGCGGTTCTCCACGACGAGGTCGCCGCCCTGGCTGCGGGCCAGGGCCCTGACGATGGCCAGGCCCAGGCCGGCGCCGCCCGTCTCCCGGCCCCGCGAGGGCTCCAGCCGCTCGAACGGCTCCTGCACCCGGGCCAGGGCCTCCGCGGGCACGCCGGGGCCGTCGTCCTCCACCCGCACCCAGACCTCGTCCGCCTCGCGGCCCGCCGACAGCCGGGCGAGTCCGCCGTAGCGGACGGCGTTGTCCGTCAGGTTGGCCAGCATCCGGCGCAGGGCCAGCGGCGCGCAGCGGGCGGCGAGCGGCTCCGTCCCGCTCGCCTCCAGGCTCACGGGTTCTCCCATCTGCGTGCGCACGGCGACGAAATCGGCGAGTTCGCGGGCCACATCCGTCGCCTGGGGACCGGCGCCGCCGTAGCGCGCCGCCTCGCTCGCGAAGGTCAGGGTGTCGTCCAGCAGCAGCGACATGTCCTCCAGGTCGCGGACGGCCGCCTCGCGCTGGGCCGTGTCCTCGATGAAGTCGGCCCGCAGGCGCAGCCGCGTCAGATAGGTCCGCATGTCGTGGGCGATGGCGGCCAGCATCCGCGTCCGCTCGTCCAGCAGCCCCCGGATGCGCCGCTTCATGCCGTTGAACGCCGCCGACAGCGTGCGGACCTCGTCGGCTCCGCGTTCGGGCAGGTCGGGCATGTCGATGTCGGTGGCGAGGTCCCGGGCGGCGCGCGCAAGCCGGCGGGCCGGGAGCGCGATCTGCAGCAGGCAGGCCGCCATCACCAGCAGCAGCACCCCGCCGGCCGCCGCCGCGATCACCGCCGAGCGGGCGAACAGCCGCTGGAGCAGCACGGGCGCGCGCTCGACGACCAGCACCTGGCCGGTCTTCAGCTCGACCAGCAGCCGCACCGCGCCCGGCGCGCCCACCCGCCCGTGGACCGCCGCGCCCAGCGCCGCGCCGTTGCGCACCTGCACCCGGAAGGGCCGGCCCTCCAGCTCGTGGCGGTAACGCGCGTAGGATTCCAGCCCCCGCGCCCAGCGGGCCCTGCGCGGCGGCGGCGCTGCGGCCTCGGCCGGGAAGCCCGGCTCGAGCTGAACGATCAGGCTGCCGGCGTTCAGCGCCTGGACGATCAGCCGCTGCTGCTCGGGGGTGGCCGCCTCCAGCGCCCGGGCCATGGCCGCCGCATCGTGCGGCGAGACCAGGCGGAAGATGGCGGGCCGGCCCTCGGGCCAGAGCACGGCCACGGTCACCGCGATCTGCATCACCACCAGCCCCGCCAGGAACAGGAGCCCCAGACGGACGGCGATGCTGTTGAGCGCCCCCTTCATGCCCCGGCCGACCCGCGCTCGCCCCCGCGCTCGACCTTGGGCGCGAAGAGGTAGCCGCCGCCCCGCACCGTGCGAATGATGGCGGGCGCGCGGGCGTCGTCCCGCAGCTTGCGGCGCAGGCGGCTGAGCTGGACGTCGATGGTGCGGTCGAAGGGGTCGGCGCTGCGCCCTCGCGTCCAGTCCAGGAGCTGCTCGCGGTTCAGCACCCGCTGCGGATGGGTGGCCAGGACCATCAAGAGGTCGAACTCGCCGCCGGTCAGTTCGACCGCTCCGCCCTCGGGGTCGATCAGCTCCCGCGAACCCGCGTCCAGGGTCCAGCCGGCGAACCGCAGCGTCCCGGGCCGGGGCAGGTTGGCCGCCTGGTGGACGTCGCGGGTCCGGCGCAGGATGGCCCGGGCGCGGGCTGTGAGTTCGCGCGGGTTGAACGGCTTGGGCAGGTAGTCGTCGGCGCCGATCTCCAGGCCGATGATCCGATCCACGTCCTCGCCCTTGGCGGTGACCATCAGGACGGGGGTGGCGGGCGAGGCCGCGCGCAGGCGGCGGCAGATCGTCAGGCCGTCGTCGCCCGGCAGCATGAGGTCGAGGATCACCAGGTCCACCCGCCGGCGCGACAGCAACCGCTCCAACTCGGTCCCGTTCTGGCAGGCGGCGGCCTCGAAACCCTCGCGCGCCAGCAGGCCGCAGACCAGCGAGCGGATCTCGGGATCGTCCTCGACGACGGCGATGAGGGTGGTGCGGTCCACGGGCGGCCTCGGCTCCAACCGCCGCAATGTCCTGCGCCGAGGCGTCCGGAGGAAGCCCCAAGCCCCTCCGGACACACTTCGTTACATCAGGCCCGCCGCAGCGGCGGCAGGCGGTAGCGGCCGTTCCTCAGTTCGGCCCTGGGCAGGTAGGCGCGCAGGAACACCGAGAATGGCGCGGCCGGCGCCGGCAGCCAGTTGGACCGCCGCTCCGGGCCCGGGTCGGCATGGCCGATCCAGATGTCCAGCGAGCCGTCGGCATTGTGCGCGAGCCCGGGCGTGCGGTCGCCGATGGCGTAGCGGTCGAGGGGATTTCGGGTGAAGAAGTACTGCCCCTCGGGCGTGGCCTCGTACATGCTGAGCGACCAGAAGGCGTCCACCGGCGGCAGGCGCCCGGCCGGGAAGTGCAGCCGCCACAGGCCGCCCGGCGCGAACCGGCCGCGGCCCTCGCCCTCGGCCTGCATGTAGACCGCCTCGTCCACCGTCAGGGCGGCCAGGCCGCCCAGCGCCACGGCGGCGCGGTATTGGTAGTCTTGGCCGAAATCGCCCAGGTCCGCCTTGGGATAGGACCAGCCCTGGACATAGTTCCGGCCGGAGACCCCGCCGCGCAGGCTGGCGCGCGCGTCGGCGACGCCGGCCTCGATCTCGGCGGCCTGTGCGGGCGTGAAGCGGGCCGGATCGAAGTCCGGTCCCAGGCCCAGCGGCGCCATGCGCCGGACCATGGCCGCGTCGCCCGGCAGCGGCGGGTTGAGGCCCAGCAGCAGGCCCGCGGTCCTGAAGTACTCGCCCCATGGCGCGCCGCGGCGCGGGATCGGCGGGGCCGGCGGGACATCCTTGGGCGCCGTCAGCGTGATGCCCTCGGCCACCCGACGGGCCTCGGCGAAGTCGTCGGCGCTGGCCACCAGGGTCCGGCCCAGCAGCCAGACGTGGTTGGTCGGCGAGCGGATCGCGCCCTTCGGCGCCTCGGCCCCCGGCCCGACCAGGGTGAACGTCCCGCCGTCAGGCGTCGTCCGCGTTCCCAGCACCGCGAAGTTGTTCGAATAGGCGTCCATCAGCGCCACCGAGATGTAGCGCCCCCGGCCGGACGGCACGGTGAAGCTCGCCGGTCCCCTGCTCAGGTCGATCTGCGCGCTGGAGTAGAGCGTGTCGTTGTTGGGCGTGGTGACCGCCCGGGCCGTATAGTCCGACAGCGCCTGGGCATGACCCAGCCGGTTGATACCCGCGGCGGCGCGCATGTGGCGTGTGCGGGCGATCTCCATCAGCGGCAGGGTGAAGATCCACGCGTCCCGGGCCGCCTGCCGGAGCCCGCTCGGGGCGGCGGCGGCTGGCCCCGCGAGGCCCGCCGCGGCGGCCGCGGCCAGCATCTGTCGTCTGTCGATCATCCCGGTTTCCTCTTGTCGTCCGTGGCGCCGTCCAGCGGCGCGATGGGGGTGGGCGGCCCGCAACGGGGCGCCTTGATGAAGCCCTCGCCCTGCGCCGCCGCCCGCTGAGGCAGCTCGCAAAGCTCGGCGGCGGCCCGGGCGTCGCCGCCCAGGTACGCCCGCCAGAAGCGAACCGTCTCGTCCTTGATCAGCGCCATGTGGCCTGGATCGGTCGGCTTCAGCCGGCCCGTGGCCGCGCGCCGTCCGCCGAACACCGCGTGGTCGCCGCCCCTCAGGATCACCAGGAACTGATCGGCGCCCTGGATGGCCTGGAAGGGCGCGGTCCGCTCGAACGGCGAGCGCTCCAGGTCGAACGGCGTCACGTCCTCCGTGCCCGTGAAGTGCAGCATCGGCGTCCGCACGTTCCGGAACGCGGCCGCCGGATCGTCGCCGCGCGGCTTGTTGGGGCTGTAGGCGATGGCCGCCCTGATGCGCGGCTCGGCGAAGCTCGCGCCCGCCGGCGCACCCAGCGTACGCTGCCCCACCGCCACCAGGGTCGAGAGCGCGCCGTAGGAGTGGCCGGACATGCCGACGCGCGAGAGGTCGGCCTTCCCCGCCAGGGGGCCGCCGGCCTGCGCCTCGCGTGCGATCTGGTCGAGGGCGAAGGGGACGTCGCCGTAGCGGGCCTGGGCCGCTCGCGGGCTCATGCCCCGACGGCCGGCCGCCACCAGCCCGGCCTCCCCGCCCCCAGGGCCGAGGCCTTCGAGGAGGGCGCTGTCCGAACCCGCGTGCTGGAGGGCCACGACCAGGAACCCCGCCTTGGCCACGGCCTCCAGGATGTAGCCCGAGGCTTCGCGCGAACCGCCCAGGCCGTGCGAGTGCACAACCACCGGGAACGGCCCTTTCCCGGCCGGGACGTACATCTTGTAGGGGACGACCCGGCCCCCCCGAGCCGGGTCGTCCCACTCGCCGTAGCGGATCTCCACCGCCAGCGCCGGTGCGGCGGCCTCTGCGGCGGCGTACGCCGAAGAGACCGCCGGCGCCGCCGCGGGGAGGAGTGCGACGAGCGCGATCAGCCAGGCAAGTCCCGCCCTGGCCACGACCTACCAGCCGTAGCGGAGCTGGGCCCCGTAGGTCCGGGGGATGTTCCAGCGCCGGGTCGTGGGCGCGTCGAAGACGATGTACGACTCGTTCCCGGCGTTGTTGGCGAACAGGGCCAGCTCCCAGGCGTTCCGCTGCACGCCGGCCCGCACGTCGAAGATCTGGTAGTCGTACAGCTTCGGCGTCTGGGCGATCTCCTGCACCCCGCCCCAGCGGCCGTTGCCCTTCACGTTGAAGAAGCCGGTGTAGCCGCCCGGCAGGTCATGGCGGTAGTTGACCGAGAAGGTGGCGGTCCACTTCGGCCGCTGCGGGCCGGTCTTGCCCTTGTCCGGCCCGTCCACGATCTCGCCGCCCTGGCGAGAGCCGCCCAGGGTCAGCCGCGCCACGCCCCCCAGAACCTCGCGGCTGGCGGTCAGCTCGGCCTCCAGGCCCCACAGCTCGGCCTTGCCGGCGTTGAACACGAATGGCGTCGCCTGGACCGGGCAGGCCGGATTCGAGATGTTGCAGCCGTTGTCGGCCTGGACCATCAGGTTGTCGACCTCGGTGAAGTAGGCCGCCGCCGCCAGGTAGACGCGCGGCGCCAGGTCGCCCTTCAGGCCCACCTCGTAGGAGCGCGCCTTCTCGTCGTCGAAGGTGGCCGGCACCGGGATCGGCTGGCGCGGGTCGCCCAGGGCCAGGTTGAAGCCGCCGGCGCGATAGGCCGTGCCGATCTTCGCGTAGGTCAGCCAGTCCATGATCTTGTACGACGCGGTGACGTTGTACGAGAAGTTGTCCGTCTCGCGCGAGGTGTCGATCTTGAAGCCCGTGCCCACCGGCACGCCGGTGCCGAAGCCCAGGCGGTCCGACAGCAGGTCCTTGTCGTCGCGAGTGTAGCGGCCTTCCGCCGTGACGTTGAAGGCCTCGGTGACGTCGTAGCCCAGGGAGCCGTAGAGCGCCCAGGAGACGAAATCGAGCCGGCTCACCCCCACCGTGCCCCGGGACGGGTTCGTCCGGGTCGGCGATTGCGAGAGGGTGTTCTGGTACTTGTCGTTCAGGTCGTAGTACTCGACGCCCGCCAGCCAGCTCAGCGCGCCCACCGGCTCGCCCACCAGGTGGACGTCCTGGAAGAGAATGCGGGCGAAGTCGTTCTGCGAGCCGCCCAGGAAGGCGTCGCCCAGGTTGGCGCCGGGCGCCACCAGGCCCTGGGCCCGGGCCCAGGCCTGGAACTCGGGAGAGCTGGCGTCGCGGTCATAGGCGTTCTGCGAGCGGCGCTCGCGCACCGAGCTGGTGGACGTCAGCGTCGCGAAGCCCAGGTCGTACTCCAGCACCAGCTCGGCGTAGTTGACCTGCTGCTTGGCCGACGACGGATGGTTCCAGGGCATCTCGTACTTGTCCTGGTAGATGCCCCGCGGATAGGTCGCGTTGGCGGGGATCATCACCTGGTACATCAGGCCGGGCAGCTGGTCGCGGCCGTGCTCCAGCAGCAGGTTGGCGCTGAACGGGCCGTTCTCGTAGCGGACCTGGCCGCGATAGATCTCGGTCTCCTGGGCGTCGAAGTACTCGTCCCGGATCGGGTTGTAGAAGAAGCCCTCATTCTGCTTCATCAGGTCGGCGCCCAGGCGGATCGCCCAGTTTTCGTTGATCGGCTCGTTGACGACGAGCTGCACCTCGCCGCGCTCGTTGTTGCCGACCTCGACCAGGGCGAAGCCGGTGCGGTCCTGGGTCGGCCGGGCCGAGACCACGTTCACCGAGCCGCCCACGGCGTTGCGGCCGTTCAGGGCGCCCTGCACGCCGCGCAGCACCTCGATCCGGCCCACATCGAAGAAGTCGGTCTTGGAGAAGGTGCGCCCGCCGACGTAGCCGCCGCCGATGTAGACGCCGTTCCGATAGAGGCCCACGGCCGCATCGGCGGCCGTCGCCCGGCTCGTTCCCGAGCCACGGATCGAGACCTCGGACGTCACGGGATTGGACGTGTTGGCGAAGTTCACCGCCGGCACGTTGGAGAGCAGCGCCTGGGTGTTGGCGATGCCGCCCATGTCCTTGATCATGCCCGCGCCGATCGCCGTGCCGGCGAGCGGCGCCTCGCGCAGGCTCTCCTCGCGCTTACGGGCGGTGACCAGCACCTCGTCCACCTCGGCGTCCTGCGCGACGGCCGGCGCGGCCACGGCCAGGCAGAGCGCAGCCAGCGACGCGCCCGTCAGAAATCTTGCGGCCTTCATTGTCATCCCCCTCGATGCTCGCCGTCTTGGATGCGGCGAAGCTGATCCTCCAATTCCAATTGGATTTGTAGGAATATTGTTTCGCAACCTCCGCAGAAATTCTGGGAGGGCGTTACTCCTTGGTAACAGCCGCAATGAAGCTAGCTATTGCCGGCCCGGCTTTCCAATGCCCGCAGGGCTTGGAGCCATAGCGCCGTGTCCGCTTGACGGCCGGCGGGAATGGCTATGGCGCGAAGCTAGAGCGCCCCTGGATGCCCCAGCGGCCGTCCACCTTCGTCACGATGTAGATGGAATCAAAGGCGCCCAGGACGCTGCCGTCCTTGCGGTAGCGGGCGAAGCGGGTGTCGATGTGCACCTTGTCGGCCCCGGCGTGGATCACGTCGCGCCGCTGCCAGGCCGAGTGGTTCCATTCCGCCAGCGCGCCGCGCTCGAACATCTCCGGCTTGTGGAAACCCGGATTGATGATCGTCACCGTCCCCGAGGCGAACCGGACATGAGGGAAGTTGAACGTGGCCTCGAAGGCCGCCACGTCGCGGGCGTTGAAGGCGGCCATGAAGGCGTCCAGCCGCTCCTGGGCCGCGGCGATCTCGGCGGCGAACCGGGCGAACTCGGGCTTCACGGCCGGCGCCTTCACCGGTTGTCCCCCGGCCTGGGCCGAGGCCTGTCCGGCCGCCGCCAGGGACAGGCCGGCTCCCAGCAGGGCCTCGCGTCGACGCAGCATCCCGTTCTCCCCATGTCGTTGTCGTGATCCATCAGGGCTCCCCGGTGTCGAAGCCCCAGTCCTGTTCCGGCGAGTCCAGGTTCAGGAGCTCGCAGGCGTTCCTGCGCCAGGCGCTGATCATCTGACCGCACCAGCGCAGGTAGTGCTCGTCCTGCGCCGGATCGCCCTGCTCCACCCAGTAGGCGAGCGCGTCGTTGCAGAACGAGATCATCGGCTCCAGCGACAGGTCCAGCAGGGCCGGCAGCTCGGCCTTCGGCGGCGGCTTGGCCGGATGCCAGAGCAGCGACTTGAGCCGCGCGCCAGTGCGCCGGCGCAGCGTGTCCTGGAAGGACTGGTAGGCCGTCTGGCGGCGGCAATCGCGCACCAGCAGGATGTAGCCGTCCTCGAACGACCGCGCCGCCGCGAGCGAGCGGCGCATGCCCGCGCCGTATCCGGTCCAGGGCCGCGCGTCGGCGTTGCGGAACCGCAGGACGGTCTCGTTCAGGATCGCCTGGATCAGTTCGTCCTTCGAGGCGAACCGCCGGTAGAGCACCATCTTGGTGACGCCGGCCGCGGCGGCGACCTGCTCCATGGTGCCCCGGGCCAGTCCCTGCTCGCGGAAGACCCGCGCGGCGATCCGCATGAAGGTCTCGCGCCGCTCCGCCTCCCGCGCGGCGCGGTCGGGCGTCGTCTCCTCGGTGAGGCTGGCGGCGGATCGGGACATCGGCGCGCTAGTCGTACATCTGGAGGAGGTGGCCGTCCTGCTTCTTCACCGACTGGCGCATGCTGGTCCATTGCGGCGTGACGTTGCCGGCGTCCCAGGCCTTCAGCTTGGCCTGCAGGTCGGCCACGACCTTGGGCTCGCGGGGCGCGCGGTTCCGATGTTCGCCGAGGTCGGTCTTGAGGTCGTAAAGCATCACGTGCTGACCGTAGGGCGAGACAGTCGCGTGCGTCCCGTCCGGCGTGATCTCGGCGCTCCCGGTCGCCTCGGCGCCGGGCGGGGCCTTGTTCACGCTCCACATCTTCCAGCGTCCATCGCGGATCGCATAGTTGGGGCCCGCCCGCCAGTAGAGCGTCGGATTGGGGACGCCGCGATCGCCCCCCGCCAGATAGGGCAGCAGGTTCACCCCGTCCGAGCCCTTCGGCAGCGTCGCCCCGGCCAGGGCCGCGGCCGTGGGCACGATGTCCAGGCTGGAGACCATCCGGTCGTCCGTCCGGCCGGACGGGACCGTCCCGGGCCACGAGACGATGAACGGCACCCGCACGCCGCCTTCCAGGTGCGTGCCCTTGTACCCGCTGAGCGGCGCGTTCGAGCAGGCGCCCAGCACATAGGCGGCGCAGCCGTTGTCGCTCAGGAAGACGATCAGGGTGTCCCGCTCCAGGCCCTCGGCCTTCAGCTTCGCCCGGATCTCGCCCACGCCGTCGTCCAGAGCCGAGACCATCGCCGCGTAGACCCGCTTGCCCTTGTCCGGTACGTGCCGGTAGCGGTCGACGTACTTCTTGGGCGCCTGAAGGGGCGTATGGGGCGCGTTGTAGGCCAGGTAGAGGAAGAACGGCCGGTCCTTGTTGGCCCCGATGAACCGCACCGCCTCGTCGGTGAAGGCGTCGGTGAGGTAGTCCTTCACCTCCACCTTCTGCTTGCCCCGTTCGATCGGCGACATCCGGCGGGTGTAGGCCATGCGCTGGGCGGGCGTGGCGTCGGCCGGCAGGGGATCGCGGGCGCTGGCTCGCTCCGAGGCCTCGGAGCCCGGCGGGGTGTAGGCCTCGTCGCCGGGCTGGAGGTCCAGCATGTAGCTCGAAGCGCCGGCGGTCATGCCGAAGAACTCGTCGAAGCCGCGGTCCATCGGGTGGTAGCCGTCGGCCATCCCGAGGTGCCACTTGCCGACCATCGCCGTGCGGTAGCCGGCCTGCTTCATCACCTGGCCCACGAAGGTCTCGGCGAGCGAGACGCCGCCCGTGCGGTCGCGGCCCACCGGATTGAACTCGTAGCCGAACCGCGTCTGGTAGCGCCCGGTCAGGATTCCGGCCCGCGACGGCGCGCAGACGGGGTGGGTGACATAGCCTTCCGTGAACCGCACGCCGTCGGCGGCCAGGGCGTCGATGTTCGGCGTCCGGATGATCGTCGAGCCGTAGCTGGAAAGGTCCCCATAGCCCAGGTCGTCGGCCAGGATGACGATCACGTTCGGGGGCCGCGCGGGCCTGCCGTCCACCGCCACCGCCGAGGACGCCCCGCCCACCGTCACCGCCGCCAACACCAACGCCGCAGCCTGCTTCGCCGCCATGGAATCCCCTCGTTCGGTCGTAACTCCCCGAAACGACCCTAGCCGGAAGCGCCGGGGCAATCTCCCCAGTAGCGGGTCGCGATGCTATAGCCTCGGGGCATGGAGCTTCGGCACCTCGAACAGATTCTGGAAATCTGCCGCGCGGGCGGCTTCAGCGGGGCTGCGCGCAAGCTGCAGATCGCCCAGCCCACCCTGTCCAAGAGCATCGCCCGGCTGGAGGCCCAGCTTTCGCTGCGCCTGTTCGAGCGGACCAACGGCGCGGCGCGGCCCACCGCCTACGGCGCCTTCGTCGCCCAGCGGGCGGAAATCCTGCTGCAGGGCGTCGCCGCCCTGAGCCGGGACCTGGAGCAGCTCGCCCGGGGCGAGGAGGGCCGCATCCGCATCGCCGTCGGCCCGGCCACGCGCATCAAGCCCCTGCCCGAGCTGATGCGCCGGGTGGCCCAGCGCTTCCCCAAGCTGCATGTCGAGACGCTGATGGAGACCGGGCCGGGCGTGATCCGCGCCCTGAACGAGGGCCGCGTCGACATCGCCTTCGGCTATTCCGAGCACGCCGCCCGCTATGGCGAGCTGATCCGCAAGAAGCTCTTCGAGGACGCGATCATCCTGGTCGCGCGGCCGGGCCATCCGGCGCTCGAACTGTCCGGCGCCGGCCCCGCCGAGGTGCTCCGTCATCCCATCGCCCTGCCCAGCGTCCTGCCCGGCGTCGAGCGCTGGGCCGGCGAGCTCGACCGGCGGCAGGCCGACAACCTGCGCGCCTTCGTCAGCGACGACTACGGGCTGATCATCCAGCGCGCCCTCGACACCGACGCCATCGCGCTGGGCGCCGCGTTCCTGTTCCGCGACCACCTCGCGGACGGCCGCCTGGTCCCCGTCTCGACCACGCTCGACCTCACCTACGCCTGCTGGATGCTGACCACGGCCGAACGCTGGCAGTCTCCCCTCATCAAGGCCATGGCCGAGCTCTCCAAGGCCGCCGTCACCGTTCGCCCGCGGGACGTGGCCGCCTGACGGCCCCATAGCCGGCCGCCATGGCGCTCGACGCTCCCGGCCACTGGTCCGGGGCCGGGGGCCGTCGCAGAACTCGGGTATGAAAGCCTCGACCGCGCTCGACCTCGCCGCCGCCTCCGCCCTGGTCCTCGCCGCCTGCGCGACGCCCGCCCCCGCCCCGCCGCCGGCCGCGTCCGCCTACGGCCCCGGCTGGTCCGCCGCCCACGCCGACGCCGCCAACACCGACTACCTCGCCGTTCCCGGCGCGCGCGACCTGGAGCTCGCCTGGTCCCGGCGGTTCGAGGGCGGGAGCATCAACCTCGGCGCCACCACCGACGCCCGGGGCCGCGTCTATGTCACCACCACCGCGCCCGGCTGCCACCTCTACGTCCTCGACCAGAAGACCGGCGAGACCATCTGGTGCTCCGACGCCGTGAACCGGTCGGCGGTCTCGTCCTCGGCCCTGCTGGACCGCGAGGGACGCATCTATCTCTCGGACAACGAAGCCATGGTCGCCTTCGACGGCGACGGCAAGGTGCTGTGGCGCACGCCCATCGCGGGCTTCACGCTGTCGGCCCAGTTCACGCCCCAGGGCCACCTGATCTTCGTCACCCACATCGGCCGCATCTACGTCCTGCGCCGCGACACCGGCGAGGCCGTCCTGCCGCCCGTGGAGCTGATCCCCGGGGCGACCTACGATCCGAAGAGCCCCGACCAGCCGGTGCGCGCCTGCATGCGCGGGACCGAGGACTGCCCGGCGGCCAACACCATCGCCGTGGACGAGCGGACGGGCCGCTTCTTCTTCACCTTCTGGGACAAGGGGGCGAAGCAGGCCGGCCTGCGCGCCATGCGGTACGCCGAGGACCCGGTCCCGCGCATCACGGCGCTGTGGACCAATGACGCCCTGCCCGGCGGCTCGGGCTCCAGCCCCGACCTCACCGCCGACGGAAGACGGCTCTACGTCAACGACAACGTCGACAGCGTCCACGCCATCGACGCGGCCACGGGCCGGTCCATCTGGCGCTTCCCCATCGGCTGGGCCTCGGGCGGCAGTCCCTCCACGTCGCCCGAGGGGATCATCATCCCGACCGGCGGCGGGCCGCTCCTGGCCATCGCCGACCGGGGCGACCACGCCGAGCTCCTCTGGCGCGACGACGCGCGCGACAACCGCAGCATCGCCGCCCAGGCCGCAGGCGGCCTCGCCTACCCCGCCGTGGCCCGCGCCCGCGGGGAGAACGACCTGACCGTGGTGGACGTACGGACCGGCGCCGAGCTCGACCGCGTCCCCCTGCCCGGCCGGACCCTGTTCACCGTGGGCACGGCCTTCGGCCTGGACGGCTCGGTCTATGTGGCCACCATCCTGGGCCAGATCTTCGCCCTTCGGCCTACCGCGCCGGCAGCCGGTGACGGCGGAAGAAGTCCCAGATGACCTCGGTGGCGTCGAACGCCTGCGTCGGCCGGTCGGCCTCCGGCCGCGCCGCCTCGCCGCCGGGCCAGGCGTGGCCGTTGTCCTTGACCACGTAGAAGCGCACCTCCGCCCCGCCCCGGCAGCCGCCATGGGTCGTGACCGTCGCCGAAGGCTCCTCCCGGACAGCCTCCGTCCGGCATCCATCCGCCTTGGCCCAGTAGTCGGCCTGGGCCCTGGCCGGCGCGATCGGCCGGTCCGCCGCCTCGCTGGCGCGTCCGCCCGGCAGCGACAGGCCCGCCCCCGGCATGCCGCCGGCGCCCGGCATGATCCGGTCGTCCGCGCCGACCACGATCAGCGCCGGGACGGGACGCTTGGGCGAAGGCTCATCCCCGAAGACGGCGCCGATCACGGGGGCGATGGCCGCCACCTTGTCGGACAGGAAGATCCCCGCGCGGTGGGCCATCATCCCGCCGTTGGAGAGCCCCGTCACATAGACCCGCGAGGGATCGACCGAGCGCGTCGCCACGAGTCGGTCGATCAGGGCCGACAGATAGCCCAGGTCGTCCACCTGCTCCCGGAACGCGTAGGCGCAGCAGTGGCCGGCGTTCCAGGTGAGAAAGCGGTCGGCGAAACGTCCGGTCCCGTTCGGATAGGCGACGATCAGCCCTTCCCGCCGGGCGACCTCGTCGAAGCGCGTCATGCGGGCGGTGATCTCGGCGTTCCCGCCCGCCCCGTGCAGCACCAGCACCAGCGGCGCCTTGCGGCCGCCGGAATAGTCGCGGACCAGCGCCGTGCGCGTGCGGCCGTCGTGCACCAGGGTCTCGAGCGGCTCGGCGGCCGGCGCGGCCCCGCAGGCCGGCGCGGCGATCAGGGCCGCCAGGAGGGCAGCGAGGAGCGGCAGGCGTCTCATGCCTGGAAACTCCCGCCGCCGCGCGCGCGGGGGAAGTCCGATCGGCCGCCCGATACACTTCGTTACGCTCCGTCGCGGCGCCGTCACGCCCCGCATACGCTGCGGGGGGACCTTCGCCTCGTGACACGAACGAAGGAGCCCCCGATGAACGCCCTGCGCCTCCCCCTAGCCCTCGCCGCCGTCGCCGCCGGCCTCGCCCTGGCCGGCGAGGCCTCGGCCGGCCACCGCTCCGGCCCGCGCCTCGTGGACGGTCCCCTGGGCCGGCCGGCGCTGGCCGGCCGCCGGATCGACCGCGACCCCGGCCACACCTACGCCGAGCGCGGCGTGATCGGCCGCGGGGGCCACGGCTACCGCACCAGCCGCGACACCACCTGGGGCGACGGCCGCGTCGACAACACGACCCAGCGCACCTGGCGGAACGGGGCCCAGGCCACCCGCACGGGTTCGGCGGTCCGCAACGAGGACGGCTCGGTCAGCATCAACCGCAGCCGGACCGGGACCCAGGGCGCGACCCAGACCGGCTGGAGCACCATCTACAAGACCGAGGACGGCTACGCCCGCGACCGCGGCGTCTCCACCTCGAACGGCCGCTCGGCCACCACCCACGGCGACATCCAGGTCACGGACGACACGATCACCGTGAACCGGTCCGCCACCACCGGCTCGGGCCAGACCTACAGCCGCACCAACACCTACACGCGCCGCGACTAAGCCCCCCGCCCCGCGAGCGCGTCCGGCGCGGCCCCTTCGGCTCCCCCAGAACGGGGCCGCGCCGGGAACCCCTTCCACGATCCTTCGGAGACCCCGATGCGCCTGCCGCTGATCCTCGCCGCCCTCGTCCTCGCCGCCCCCGCCGCCGCCTGCGCCGCGGCCGGAGGCCGCGATCCGCTGAAGATGCTCCAGGAAGCCGACGCCAACCGCGACGGCGCCGTGACCCGGGCCGAATTTCGCGACGCCCGCAACCGCCTGTTCGATCGCCTGGATCGGAACAACGACGGCTTCGTCAGCCAGGCCGACGGCGGCGGTCGGCTGGCCCGCCGGCGCGGCGGCGGCGAGCGCATGGCCCAGCTCATGCAGGCCATGGACGCCGACCGCGACGGCCGCCTGGGCCGCCGCGAGTTCGTCGAGGGGCCCAGCCTCTTCGACCGGGCCGACCGCAACGACGACGGCGTGGTCGACCGCCGCGAGATGAATGAGGCCCGCGACGCGGTCGCCGCCATGCGGCGCTAGGTCCCGCGCGGGCGGGCGACGCGACGGGGCTTGACCATACGCCCTTCGCCTGCGAGCGGTCCCCGCGCGATGATCCTGACGCTTTCCTGCCCCGACCAGCCCGGCATAGTCGCCCGCGTCTCCACCCTGCTCTTCGAGCGCGGCGCCAACATCCTCGACGCCCAGCAGTTCGACGACGAGGAGACCGGCCAGTTCTTCATGCGCGTGGTGTTCGATCCGGGCGACACCGGCCCGGACGCCTGGCGCGAGGCCTTCGCCCCGCTGGCCGAGGGCTATTCCATGCGCTGGAGCCTCCGCGACCGCGGCGAGCGGCGCCGCGTGATGATCCTGGCCTCCCAGCAGGATCACTGCCTGGCCGACCTCATCTGGCGCTGGCGCCAGGGCGAACTGCCGATGGACATCTCCGCCGTCGTGTCCAACCACCCGGCCTCCACCTATCCGCACACCGACCTGAAGGGCGTCGCCTTCCACCACCTGCCGATCACAGCCGAGACCAAGGCGGAGCAGGAGGCCCGGCTCTGGAGCCTGATCCAGGAGACGAGGACCGAGCTCGTGGTGCTCGCCCGCTACATGCAGATCCTGTCGGACGACCTCTCGGCCAAGCTGGAAGGGCGCTGCATCAACATCCACCACTCGTTCCTGCCGGGCTTCAAGGGCGCCAAGCCCTACCACCAGGCCCACGCCCGCGGCGTGAAGGTGATCGGGGCCACCGCCCACTACGTCACCGCCGACCTCGACGAGGGGCCGATCATCGAGCAGGACGTCGAGCGCATCAGCCACCGCGACCATCCGCGCGACCTGATCCGCAAAGGCCGCGACATCGAGCGACGGGTCCTGGCCCGCGCCGTCCGCTGGCACCTCGAGGACCGCGTCCTGCTGAACGGCCGCAAGACCGTCGTCTTCACGGACTAGGGTCCTCGCCCGGCGCGACCCTAGGCGCGCCAGGCCTCCCAGAGGAGCTGGACGCCCACCAGCATCATCAGGCCGTAGATGATCACGTAGAACCGTTCGGCCCGCACCCGGCGGACCAGCCAGACGCCGGCGAAGGTGGACGCGATGGCCACGGGAATCAGCACGGCGGCGGTCGTCAGGTTCTGGCGGGTGAACTGGCCCAGGGCCGCATAGGCCGGGACCTTCAGCCAGTTGATGGCCGCGAAGTAGATGGCGTTGGTGCCCACGAACACCGCCGGCTCCAGCTGCTTGGGCAGCACCCACATCTGGAACGGCGGCTGGCCGGCGTGGGCGATCTGGCTGGTGAAGCCCGACAGCGCGCCCAGGATCGCGCCCACCCACCGGGGCGCGTTCGATGGCGCCTGGACCCGCCCGCCCCGGGCGATCCACAGGCGGTGGGCGGCGAAGGCGATGGAGATGGCGCCCAGCGTCGCCAGCACGGCCGTGGCCGACACCTGGGCCGCCATCAGGTAGCCCAGGAAGATGCCGACCGCCGCGCTCGGGACCATCAGCGTCAGGATTCCCCGGTCCCAGGTGCGCCGGAACGCCCAGACGCCCACCACGTCCTGCACGATCAGGATGGGCAGGAGGATGGCCGCGGCCTGCACCGGGGAGATGGCCAGCGCGAGCAGCGGCATGGCCACCGCGCCGACGCCCGAGAACCCGCCCTTGGCCAGCCCCATCAGCGCCACCGCCGGCACGGCGAGGGCGTAGAAGACGGGGTCGGTCAGCATGGGGGCGCTTGAGGTCTCAGAAGATCGTGTAGCCGCCGTCGATGACGAGGCTGTCGCCGGTGTGGAACTTCGAGGCGTCCGAGGCCAGGTAGACGGCCACGCCCGAGAAATCCTCGCCCTCGCCCCAGCGGCGCATCGGCACCCGGCCGATGGCCTTCTCGTTGAAGGTGTCCCAGGCCTGCAGGCCGGCGGTCATGTCGGTGGCGATCCAGCCCGGCAGGATGGCGTTGGCGCGGATGCCGTAGCGGGCGTACTCGACCGCCAGGCCGCGGATCATGGCGATCACCGCGGCCTTGGTGGAGGCGTAGGCCTGGTTGCGCGGCGCGCCGTGGATGGCCGAGGTCGAGGAGGTCACCGCCAGCGAGCCGCCGGGATCGCCGGCCTCGGCGCGGGCGATCATGTGCTTGGCGGCCTCCCGGAACGTCCAGAACACCGCATCCAGGTTCACCGTGGTGACGCGCCGCCACTGCTCGGTGGTCATCTCGGCGAACGGCCCGCCGCCGCCGATGCCGGCGTTGGCGGCCACGAAGTCCAGCCGGCCGAGGGTGCTGATCGCCTCGGCGACGCCGGCGATCACCGCCGCCTCGTCGGCCACGTCCACCCGCTGGACCAGCACGTCCACGCCGTGGGCCTTCAGCGCCTCCTGCGCCTTGGCGTTCTTCTCCGGGTTCTGGCCCCAGATCGCGACCTTGGCGCCGGCCGCGGCCAGGCCCTCGGCCATGCCCAGGCCGATGCCTCCGTTGCCGCCGGTGACGAGCGCCACCTTGCCGGTCAGGTCGAACGGTTTGAACGCCATGGACTTGCCTCCCTCTGAACTGGCCGCGCACTTGATGCGGGCGCCCCTAGGGAGGTCAAGCCTTCAGGCTATTCCGCCGGCGCCGGCCGCGCCGCCTCCGCCTCGCGCCCGGGCTTCGGCAGCCGGTCCCCGATCCCGCGGCACAGCACGTAGAACGCCGGGGTGAAGATCAGGCCGAAGCCGGTCACGCCCAGCATCCCGAAGAACACCGCCGTGCCCAGCGCCTGGCGCATCTCCGCGCCCGGTCCGCTCGCCACCACCAGGGGCAGCACGCCCAGGATGAAGGCGAACGAGGTCATCAGGATGGGGCGGAGCCTGGTCCTCGCCGCCTCGACCGCCGCCGTCCAGCGGTCGAGCCCGCGGTCCTCGCCCTGCTTGGCGAACTCGACGATCAGGATGGCGTTCTTGGCCGCCAGCCCCACCAGCACCACAAGCCCGATCTGGGTCAGGATGTTGTTGTCCTTGCCCAGCAGGTTCACCCCCAGGATCGCGGCCAAGAGGCACATGGGCACGATCAGTATGATGGCCAGCGGAAGCGTCACGCTCTCGTACTGGGCGGCCAGAAGCAGGAACACGAACACCACCGCCAGGCCGAAGGCGATGGGCCCGGTGTTGCCGGCCTCCTTCTGGGCGTAGGCGAGTTCGGTCCACTCGTGGGCGAAGCCCTCGGGCAGCCGCGCGTCGGCCATCTTCTCCACCGCCGCCAGCGCCTGGCCCGACGAGTAGCCGGGCTTGGTGTCGCCCTGCAATTCGGCGGCGGGGAAGAGGTTGTAGCGGACCACGCGATAGGGCCCGGAGTCGTCGCGCAGCGTGGCCACCGAACCCAGGGGCGTCATCGCGCCGCTGGCCGAGCGGGTCTGCAGCCGCATGATGTCCGAGGGCTCGTCGCGGAACGGCGCGTCGGCCTGCGCCGTCACCCGGTAGGTGCGGCCCAGGTAGTTGAAGTCGTTGATGAAGCTGGAGCCCAGATAGACCGACAGCGTCTCGAACACGCGCTCGGGCGGCACGCCGGCGAGCTGCGCCTTGTCCCGGTCGATCTCGGCCCACAGCCTGGGGGTGGAGGTGTTGAACAGGGTGAAGACGGAGGTCAGCTCCTTCTCCTGGTTGCCCTGGATCATCAGGTCGGTGGTGGCCTGCTCCAGCGCGCGGTAGCCCGCGCCCGAGCGGTCCTCGATGATGAGCTTCCAGCCGCCGCCGGTGCCGATGCCGCGCACGGGCGGCGGCTGGATCACCAGCACGTTGGCGCCGGGGATCGCGCCCAGCCGGGCCCGGAGGTCCTCCAGCACCTTCTGGGCGTTCACGCCATCCTTGGCGCGGTCCTCGAACGGCGTCATCGGCAGGAAGATGGTCCCGGCGTTGGGCGCGTTCGAGAACGTGGTGCCGTCGAGGCCCGCGAAGGCGGCGGCGTGCACGATCCCCTTGGTGTCCAGCGCCTCGTTCACCACCCGGCGCACCACCGCGTCGGTGCGCGACAGCGACGAGCCCGGCGGGAGCTGGACGACGGCGATGTAGTAGCCCTGGTCCTGGGCCGGGATGAAGCCGGTCGGCGTGGCGGCGAACCGCCAGGCGGTGAGGCCCAGGAGGGCGGCGTAGACCACCAGCATGATCCCCACCCGCCGGACCGTGTGCGAGGTCAGCCGGCCGTAGCGCTCGCTCAGGTTCTCGAAGGTCGCGTTGAACCGCCGCCCGAAGATCTGGAACGGCGCGCGCCAGCCGCGCGGCTCGGGCAGGCGCTCGGGATGGGGCCGCAGCACCAGGGCCGCCATGGCCGGCGAGAGGGTCAGCGACACCAGGCAAGAGATCAGCGTGGCGCTGGCGATGGTCAGCGCGAACTGCCGGTAGAACTGGCCCGAGATGCCGGTAATGAAGGCCGTGGGCACGAACACCGCCACCAGCACGAGGGCGATGGCGATCAGCGCCCCGCCCACCTCGTCCATGGTCCGGTAGGCCGCCTCCTTGGGCGACATGCCGCGCGCGAGGTTCCGCTCGACGTTCTCGACCACCACGATGGCGTCGTCGACGACGATGCCGATGGCCAGCACCAGCCCGAACAGCGAGAGGTTGTTCAGCGAGGCGCCGAAGCCGGCCATCACCGTGAAGGCGCCGACCAGCGACACCGGGATCGCCACCACCGGGATGATCGCCGCCCGCCAGGTCTGCAGGAAGACGATGACCACCAGCACGACCAGCACCACCGCCTCGAACAGGGTCTTGCGAACCTCCTTGATCGACTCGGCGACGTATTCGGTAGGGTTGTAGATGACCGTGTATTTCAGGCCCGGCGGGAAGTCCTTGCCGAGCGTCTTCATCGTCGCCAGCACGCTGTCGGCGGTGGCGAGCGCGTTGGTGCCCGGACGCTGGCTGATGCCGATGGCGACGGCGCGCTGGCCGCGGTCGAGGTAGGCGTTGATGCTGTAGTCCTGGGCCCCCAGCTCGACGCGGGCCACGTCGCTCACGCGCACCAGCCGGCCGGCCGGATCGGTCTTCAGCACGATGTCGGCGAACTGCCGCGGGTCGGCCAAGCGGCCTTGGGTGTTGATGTTGAGCTGGAAGTTCGAGCCGGTGTCGCTGAACGGCGGCTGGCCCACGGCGCCGGCGGCCACCTGCACGTTCTGGCCGCGCAGCGACTGCACGATCTCGCCGGCCGTCAGGTTGTGCGCGGCGGCCTTGTCCGGATCGATCCAGACCCGCATGGCGTAGTCGCGGGCGCCGAACACGCGGGCGTCGCCCACGCCGTCCAGGCGCGCGAGCTGGTCGCGGATGTGCAGGGTGGCGTAGTTGGAGATGTATTCCGAGCTGCGCGAGCCGTCCGGCGAATAGAGGTGGATGACCATCAGGAGGTCGGGCGAGGCCTTGCGGGTCGTAACCCCCAGGCGCCTCACCTCCTCGGGCAGGCGCGGTTCGGCCGAGGCCACCCGGTTCTGCACCAGCACCTGGGCCTTGTCGAGGTCGGCGCCCAGCTTGAACGTCAGCGTGATCGTCAGCAGGCCGTCCGACGTGGACGAGGAGGACATGTAGAGCATGTCCTCGACGCCGTTGATCTCCTGCTCCAGCGGCGTGGCCACGGTGTCGGCGATCACCTCGGCCGAGGCGCCCGGATAGCTGGCCGTCACCGTGATGGTGGGCGGGGCGATCTCCGGGTACTGCGCCACCGGCAGGGTGGGATAGGCGAAGGCCCCCACCAGCACGATGATGACCGAGATCACGGCCGCGAAGATCGGCCGGTCGATGAAGAAGCGCGAAAATCTCACGAACCTACTCCGCGGCGCGGGCGGTGGTGGCGTCGGACGACGGCGGGGTCACCACCTCCGGCCTGGGGGCCGTGGGCGCCGACGCGACGATGCGGCCGGGGCGGGCCACGACCTTCATGCCCGGGCGGACCCGGTGCTGGCCTTCGATGATCACCCGGTCCGCGCCGGTGAGGCCCGAGCGGACCACCCGCAGGCCGTCGACCAGCGGGCCCAGTTCCACCTTGCGGGGCTGGACGGTGTCGCCCGGGCCCACCACCAGCACGATCTTGTCCGACTGGTCGGCCATGACCGCCGCGTCGGGGATCACCAGCGCGTCGTAGGCGCCCGAGCCCAGGAGCCGCATCCGGCCGTACATGCCCGGCGTCAGGAAGAGGTCGGGATTGCGCACCACGGCCCGGCCGCGGATCGTCCCCGAGCCGGGGTCGAGCGCGTTGTCCACGAAGTCCATGCGGCCCCGCCAGGCGTAGCCGGTCTCGTCCTGGAGCTGGATCTCGACAGGGTTGGCCGCGTCGCGCGAGCTGGTGCGCGACCCCTCGCGGTTCTGCCGCTGGTACTTGAGGTACACGGCTTCCGAGCCGGTGAAGGCGAAGTGGATCGGGTCCAGCGAAACCACCGTGGTCAGCAGGGTGGGCTCCGCGCCCTCGGCGCTGACCAGGTTGCCGACGCTCACCCGGCGGTCGGAGACCCGGCCGGTGATCGGCGAGGTCACCTTCGTGAACGACACGTCCAAGGCTCGCGCCTGCTCGGCGGCCCGGGCGGCGCCCACGGCGGCCTCGGCGGTCTCCCACTCGGCCTTGCGCGCGTCATAGGTCGAGCGGCTGACGAAGCCCGTGGACAGCAGCTTCTCGGCGCGGGCGAGCTCCAGCTTGGCGCGCGCGGCCTCGGCCTCGGCGCGCTTGGTCTCGGCCCGGGCCTGGGCCAGCGCGGCCTCGTAGGGGCGCGGGTCGATGACGAACAGCAACTGGCCCTTCTTGACCAGGTCGCCGTCGTGGAAATGCAGCGAACGGACGTAGCCGGACACCCGGGGTCGGACATCCACCTCCTCGATCGCCTCGAACCGGCCGACGAACTCGTCCCAGTCCACGATCTTGCGCGCCAGCGGCGCCGACACGGTGACGGGGGGCGGGCCCTGCACGGGCTCGGCCCGCTTCGCGCCGCACGCGGCGACGACCAGAGACACCAGGACCGCCACGGCCATACGGACCGATCCCGACATGCTCACTCCTGGAAGTATGGATGTTCCGCGATCCGCCCCACGCGGCCGCGCTTGAGCCCTAGTTGGGGACCGCCACGGTCGAAATCCAGAGGGTGACGCCACGGAAATTTCGCACCTGCGGCGAAGGCGTGTCCGGATGATGGCGCGGACGGCCTTGCGGCGCGCTCCGGCCACCCCAAATGCAGCGGCCCCATAGTCAAGCTTGGAGAACGGGATGCGGGCGGTGTGGTACGAGAAGAAGGGTCCGGCGCGCGAGGTGCTGGTCGCCGGCGAGATGCCGACGCCCCAGCCCGCGGCGGGCGAGGTGCTGGTCGCCATCCGGGCCTCGGCGGTCAATCCGTCCGACACCAAGGGCCGGGGCGGCGCGCGCGGCAATGTCGCCATGCCCTTCCCCCGCATCATCCCCCACCAGGACGGCGCCGGCGTCATCGAGGCGGTCGGCGACGGCGTCGATCCCGCCCGCGTCGGCCAGCGTGTCTGGCTCTACGAGACCCAGCTCGGCCGCCCGTTCGGCACGGCCGCCGACTACGCCACGGTCCCGGCCGCCAAGGCCGTGCCCCTGCCCGAGGGCGTCAGCTTCGAGGACGGCGCCTGCCTGGGCGTGCCGGCCATGACCGCCCACCGCTGCGTGTTCGCCGACGGGCCGGTGGCGGGCCAGACGGTGCTGGTCGCCGGCGGCGCGGGCGCGGTCGGCTTCTACGCCATCCAGTTCGCGAAACACGGCGGCGCCCGCGTCATCGCCACCGTCAGCAACGCCGAACAGGCGAAGGTCGCCCGCCGCGCCGGCGCCGACCTCGTGGTCGACCGCAAGACCCAGGACGTGGCCGCGGCCGTCGGCGAGCGCAGCGTGGACCGCGTCGTCGAGGTGGCCTTCGGGGCCAACCTCGACGCCATCCTGAAGGTGCTGAAGCCGCGCGGCGTGGTGGCGACCTACGCCTCGGACGCCGAGCCGGAACCCAGGCTGCCGTTCTGGTCGTTCGTGGGCCTGGACGCCACGATCCGCTTCGTCCTCGTCTACGTGATGTCCGAAGCCGCCCACGCCGAGGCGGCCGAGTACGTCACCCGCGCCCTGCGCGACGGCTGGCTGAAGCACAACATCGCCGCGGTCCTGCCCTTCGAGGCGGTGGTCGAGGCGCACGAGCGGCTGGAGGCCGGCGGCGCCGGCGGCAAGATCGTCCTGTCGAAGGGCGTCTAGGCGGTCGGGACCATGGCCAGGCCGGCGCGCGCGTGGGTCCGGCCCAGGTCGTCGTTGGCCGTGCGCATCGGCGCGCGGCCCTCGCCGTTGAGCTGGCGCCAGACGTGGCCGAACAGCTCCTGCACCTCGCGCGCGGCGGCCCCGCCGCCGTCCATCTCCATGACCGAGCGGGCCTGGGCGAAGGCGGTCTGGTAGACCACGCGCGAGCGCAGCGCCACGGGCGCCACCGGCAGGCTGGCGAACCGCAGCGCCTCGAACGCCTTGAGCACGGCCGGCGGCTCCACACCGTTGCGGGCCGGCGGGCACTGGTTCAGCGCGATCAGCCCCTCGCGGCCCAGGCGCTGGATCACCGCCACCGACATCACCGCGGCGGCCAGGTCCAGGTAGGTGGGGCGGGCCACGGCCAGGCACAGGTCGGCCACCTTCACCGCCTCGGCCACGTCGGCCTCGGGCGCGGCCGGGGTGTCGATGATCAGCAGCTCCACGCCGCCGCGCTGGCAGGCCTGAGTCAGCGTGAAGAGCTTGGCGGCGCTGGTCTCGAACAGCACCGAGGCCGCCTCGTCGCGGCCCTTCAGCACCTCGCAGGCGCTGCGCATGGGATCGGCGTCGGCCAGCACGGCCCTCACGCCCATGACGCGGGCGGCCAGCGTCAGATTGACGGCGACCGTCGTCTTCCCCGCCCCGCCCTTGCGGGACATCACGGCTAGAGTCTTCACCCCTGGCGCCCCATCACGCTCAGGACGCTTGGCGCCCTTCACACCCACGGGCGCTCCTTTGGCCGACGCCCTGAAGCGCCGCCATTTGCGCACAACTTATCCACATCCGCAAAGTGACTTTACGGTGACGGCGAATCGGGCGTGCTGCGGCGAACCGCCGGGCGATCAGTCGCCAGTGGTGCCGTTCAGCGGGCGATTGGTCTGGCTCTTGTCGAGGGCGTCCTTGGCGTCCAGACGGCGCTGCTCCCATTCGGCCTTGGTGGCGCAGATCCGCTTGGGCATGCGCGAGCCGGCGACCGCCTCGCTCTTGCAGATCATCTTGTTGGCGTCGTCGGCCTTCTTGGCGCCCTCGGCGGCGGCCGGGGTTCCGTCCGCCAGCATGACCACAGCGGCGAGCATCGAAATCAACATGGCACTCTCCCCAGAGATGTAGGCCGAACATATGACACCGCGCCGCGGGCGCCAAATTACCCCTTTGTCACGCCTCGACCTCGCGGGCGCCGCCGATCCCCGCCTCCGCCAGCGCCGCGATCAGCTCACCGACGACCGCCGCCACCTCGTCCGGGTCGCGCCCGCGCAGCACCAGGTTCGAGCCGTAGCCGTCGGGCGTGAAGAACGGATAGCTGCCCAGCGACATCCCCGGATGGGCCTTGGCCACAGCCTCCAGCGGCGCGGCCAGCGCCCCCTCGCCGCTCCCCTCGACCCGCACCGTCCGCGACACCGTGGGCCGTCCGCCGCGCAGCCTGGGCCCCACGTCCTCCAGCATGCCGCGCATGATCTGGGGCACGCCGGCCAGCACGAAGACATTGCCGATGGTGAAGCCGGGCGGGCCCTGCACCGGGTTCTTCACCAGGTCCCCGCCCACCGGCACGCGGGCCATCCGCCGCCGCGCCGCGTTGAGCTGGTCGCCGAAGCGGGCCTCCATCATGGCGATGATCTCTGGATGCTCGACCAGCTCCACGCCGAACGCGGCGGCCACCGCGTCGGCGGTGATGTCGTCGTGGGTCGGCCCGATGCCGCCGGTGGTGATGACGTAGTCGTAGCGGGCGCGCAGCGCGTTCAACGCCGCCACGATCTCCTCCATCACGTCGGGTACGGTGCGCGCCTCGGCCAGGTCGATCCCCAGCACGCCCAGGTACCGGGCGATGTCGCGCAGGTTGGTGTCCTGGGTCCGGCCCGAGAGAATCTCGTCGCCGATGATCAGCACCGCGGCGGTCACGCGGTCGGAAGTCGTCTCGCTCATGACTCACATCTACCCCGTCATCCCCGGGCTTGTCCCGGGGACCCAGACGCGCCGACGCGCCCGGCAAGCCCACCGAGGTGGACGCGCATGGATGGCCGGGACCAGCCCGGCCATGACGACAAGGATGGCGAGGCTTGCTATCCGCCCGCCCATGGACTTCCCCTCGCCCCTGATCCGCGGCCGCCTGGTGTCGCGCTACAAGCGCTTCTTCGCCGACGTGGTGCTGGACGACGGGACCCCGCTCACCGCCCACTGCCCGAACCCCGGCGCCATGCTGGGCCTGAACACGCCGGGCCTGACCTGCTGGCTGTCGAAGTCCGACGACCCCAAGCGCAAGCTCGCCCACACCCTCGAACTCGTGGAGGCCGACGGCGGCCTCGTGGGCATCAACACCCTCCATCCCAACCGCCTGGTCGCCGAGGCCCTGGCGGCGGACGCCATCCCCGAGCTCGCGGGCTACGCCACCCACCGCCGCGAGGTCCGCTACGGCGAGAACTCCCGCGTCGACTTCCTGCTGGAGGACCCGCTGGACGCCACGGCGCCGCGGCTCTGGCTGGAGGTGAAGAACTGCCACCTCATGCGCACCCCGGGCCTGGCCGAGTTCCCCGACTGCGTGGCCGCCCGCTCGTCCAGGCACCTGCGCGAACTCCAGGCCATGGTCGCGGAGGGCGACCGCGCGGCGGTGCTGTTCATCGTCCAGCGCGCCGACTGCCGGGTGTTCAGCGCGTGCCACGACCTCGACCCGGCGTTCGCGCGGGGATTGGATCAGGCGGCCGACGCTGGCGTTGAGGTGCTCGCCTACGCTTGCGACCTCACGACCGAGCGTGTGGCGATCGGTCGCCGGATTCCATGGCGCCGATAGGGGCGTCCAGCACCTCCGCGCCCCGGCCGCGGTTCACAAGAGCGTTCCCCGCAGGATCACCAGAGCGACGCTGAAGTAGATCACAAGGCCGGTGACATCCACCAGCGTGGCGACGAACGGGGCTGACGCGCTCGCCGGATCGAACCCCAGCCGCTTGAGGATGAACGGCAGCATCGATCCTGTCAGCGAGCCGAAGGTGACGATGCCCACGAGGCCACATCCCACGGTCAGGGCGATCAGCCCCCAGTGTTCGCCGTAGTCGAAGAAGCCAAGCGTCTGCCAGGTCGCGATGCGGGTCATGCCGAGCACCCCGAGGATCGCCCCCAGGGTCAGCCCGGTGGGGATTTCCCGAACCGCCACGCGCCACCAGTCGCGCAGGCGCAGTTGGCCAAGCGCCAGGGCGCGGATCAGCAACGACGTCGCCTGCGAGCCGGAGTTGCCTCCCGAGCTCATGATCAGGGGGATGAACAGCGTCAGCACCACCGCCTTGGCCAGCTCGTCCTCGTAGTGCTGCATGGCGCTGGCGGTCAGCATCTCGCCGATGAAGAGGGCCGAGAGCCACCCGGCGCGTTTGCGGATCATCTTGCGGAAGCCGATCTGCATGTAAGGCTCGGCGATACCCTCGACGCCGCCGAACTTCTGAACGTCCTCGGTGCTCTCCGCGACGATGGCGTCGATCACGTCGTCCACGGTCACGATCCCGAGCACTTGGCGGCGGGCGTTCAACACCGGCACGGCCAGCAGATCGTGGATCGAGATGATCCGGGCGACCTCTTCCCTGTCGGTGTCGGGCGCGACCCAGATCGGCTCGCGCTCCGGCCCGACATCGAGGATCGATTGCTCCGGTTCGCCGGTGATCAGTTGACGAAGGGTCACCACCCGCACCAGTTCGCGGGTGTGAGGATCGAGCACGTGGATCGCATAGACGGTCTCGCGGGTGTGCTCCACCTCGCGGATGTGCTGAAGGGTCTGCGCCACCGTGAAGGTCGAGGGCACGCTCACGAATTCCGTCGTCATGAGGCTCCCGGCGGCGCCCTCCGGGTAGGAGAGCAGCAGCTTCAGGGACTGGGCGGTCTCGAAGTCGACCCGCGTGAGAAGCGCGGTGCGGTCGGCGCCATCCAGTTGGCGCAGCGTGTCGGCGGCCCTGTCCGCCGACATGCCCTTCAGGATGCGGCCGGCGAGCCCCTCGGGCAGACTCATGAGCAGTTCGCCCGCTCGGCTGAGTTCCGGGCGGTCGAACACCTCGATGGCGCGCTCCAGGGGCAGGTGCGAAAGCACCGCCGACGCGGTTTCCACGTCCTCGTCGTTCAGGCGGACGATGATGTCCGCGACATGCTCGTCGATGATTTGAGCCAGCAGGATCGGATCGACCGATCCGACCGACTCGTTGCGGGCGTCGTTCATAGCTCACCTCTCGATCCGCCACCGGGGACGGACCATGGCGAGCTAACCCATGCGGGCTAGGCCGGGGACCGCCGCGACGGCGCGAACAATCGACTTCGACTGTCGCTTGGCATGGGGTTGGGTTCCTGTGAGCCTTCCGGACGAAGGCGGAGCCAGATGAACTCGACCGGCCGCGCAGTCAAGCCCGCACCTGGCTCGGCGCCGGCCCGGCCCTGACTTCGGCGGGTCGCGAAGACCGTTCGCGATCCACATCCCCTGGCGCGGCTGAGTTACTCCACCCCCAGCCGGTCCAGAACGAAGGCGTAGAACTCGGCCGTCTCGCTGAAGCGGCCGAAGCGGCCCGACTTGCCCGCGTGGCCGGCCTCCATGTTCACCCGGAAGACGATGGGCTGGCCGCTGGTGGTGTTGTCCCGCAGGCGCGCCACCCACTTGGCGGGCTCGTAATACTGCACCTGGCTGTCCCAAAGGCTCGTGCCGACATAGATCGCCGGATAGGCCGTGGGCCTCACGTTGTCATACGGCGAATAGGCCAGCATGTAGCGGTAGTAGGCCGGAACCTTCGGATTACCCCACTCGTCGAACTCGTTGGTGGTCAGCGGGATGGTCTCGTCCAGCATGGTCGTCACCACGTCCACGAACGGCACCTGGGCGACGATGGCGCGGTAGTCCTCAGGCGCCATGTTGGTCACCGCGCCCATCAGCAGGCCGCCGGCCGAGCGGCCCATGGCGGCGGCCCGGCCCGGGGCGGCGTACTTCTGCGCCACCAGATGCCGTGTCACGTCGATGAAGTCGGTGAAGCTGTTCGCCTTGTTCATCAGCCGGCCCTGGTCGTACCAGGCGCGGCCCATCTCCTGGCCGCCGCGCACGTGGGCGATGGCGTAGACCACGCCCCGGTCCAGCAGGCTGACCACCGCCGGGCTGAACTCGGGGTCCGAGGACGAGCCGTAGCTGCCGTAGCCGTGCTGGTAGAGCGCCGCCGTCCCGTCGCGCTTGAAGCCCTTCCGATAGACCAGCGAGACCGGGATCTTGGTCCCGTCGCGGGCTGGCGCCCACACCCGCTCGGTCACGTACTGGCTGGCGTCGTAGCCGATCACCGACGTCTGCTTGAGCAGGGTCCGTTTCCCCGTCGCCACGTCCAGGTCGTAGGTCGAAAGCGGCGTGGCCAGCGAGGTGTAGGTGTAGCGCAACGCGGCCGCGTCCGGCTCGGCGTTGTCCCCGAAGCCCATGGTGTAGGCCGGCTCGTCCGCCGCCACGACCGTCGATGTCCCGTCGGCCTTCAGCAGCCGCAGACGCTTCACCCCGCCGGCGCGCTCCTCGATCGCCGTGAAGCCGTCGAACAGCCGGACGTCCTCGATGAACACGGCCGGGTCGTGCGCCACGAAATCGGTCCAGCGCGCCTTGTCGCCCAGCGGCTGGTTGTCGGGCTGCGTCACCAGCCGGTAGTTCGGCGCCCGCCAGTTCGTGCGGATCACCCAGCGGCCGTTCAAGTGGTCGGCCTGGTAGAGGTGGTCCTTCTCGCGCGGCGCGACGACAGCAAAGTCCCGGGGCGCGGCGGCCGGCGCGCAGCGCTCCTCGTTGGCCGTGGTGCTCCACAGGAAGATGCAGAGGAAGCCGTTCGAGCGGGTCCGGTGCAGGTTGATGTAGAAGGCGTCGTCCGGCTCCTCGTAGACCAGCCGGTCGGCGGCGGCCGGCGTCCCCAGCGCGTGGGCCTTCACCCGCTTGGACAGCAGGGTCACCGGGTCCTTCTCGATGTAGAGCAGCGTGCGGTTGTCGTCGGCCCACAGGAGGTCGGGCTCGATGTTCGACACGCCCTCCTCGGTCACCTTTCCGGTGGCGAGGTCCTTCACCTTCAGGACGAACTGCTGCCGGCCCACCGTGTCCTCGGTCCAGGCCAGCCGGCGGTTGTCGGGGCTCACGACCCACGCGCCGACCTTGAAGAAGCCCTTGCCCTGCGCCATGGCGGTCTGGTCGAGCAGCACCTCTTCGGCCGCGCCAACCTGATCCTTCCGGCGGGTCAGCACCGGATAGTCCTTCCCGGCCTCGAAGCGCGAGGCGTACCAGTAGCCGCGCTGGCGGTAGGGAACGGATGCATCGTCCGGCTTCACCCGCCCCGTGATCTCCTTGAACAAGGCCTCCTTCAGCGGCTTCACCGGCGCCAGCACCGCGTCGGCGTAGGCGTTCTCGGCCGCCAGATGGGCCAGCACCTCGGGGTTCTTCCGGGTGTCGTCGCGCAGCCAGTAGTAGTCGTCGTTCCGGGTCCCGGCCGGCGCCTCGACGGCGTGCGGACGCTTGGCCGGCCTGGGCGGAACGGGGGCCTGGGCCTGGGCGGCCCCGGCGGAAATGGCGAACAGCACGGCCGCCGCGGCGGCCTTCGCGAAACGCATGGATATCCCCCGAACAGAGTCGTGACGGGACGCTCGCACGCGCCCTCGCGCCCGCCAAGGCCGTCGCCGCGCTTCGTCGCCCAGGGGCCCCGCGTGTTGAACTTTCGGCTCCGGGTCGTCACATAGGCCCCTGGAGCACCCCATGACCGACATTCTCGACGGCGAATACCGCACCGGCCAGATCAAGCTGCACACGGCCGAGGACTTCGAAGGCATGCGCCGCGCCGGCCGCCTGGCCGCCGAATGCCTCGACATGCTGACGCCCCACGTCGTTCCGGGCGTGCTGACCGAGAAGCTGGACGACCTGGCCCGCGAGTTCATCCTGGACCATGGCGCGCTCCCCGCCTGCCTGGGCTACCGGGGCTACACCAAGACCGTCTGCATCAGCCCCAACCACATCGTCTGCCACGGCATCCCGGGCGAGCGCGTGCTGCGCGAGGGCGACATCGCCAACATCGACGTCACCGTCATCCTGGACGGCTGGCACGGGGACACCTCGCGCATGTACGGCGTGGGCGAAGTGGCGCCGCGCGCGCGCCGCCTGGTCGACATCACCTACGAGGCCCTGGAGCGCGGCCTGGCGGCCGTGAAGCCCGGCGCCACGACCGGCGACATCGGTCACGCCATCCAATCCTACGTCGAGAGCATGCGCTGCTCGGTGGTGCGCGACTTCTGCGGCCACGGCCTGGGCCGCGTGTTCCACGACGCGCCCAACATCCTGCACTTCGGCCAGAAGGGTTCGGGCGAAGTCCTGAAGCCCGGCATGTTCTTCACCATCGAGCCGATGGTGAACCTGGGCAAGCATCCGGTGAAGCTGCTCTCCGACGGCTGGACCGCCGTCACCCGCGACAAGTCGCTGTCGGCCCAGTGCGAGCATTCGGTGGCCGTCACCGAGGACGGCGTCGAGATCTTCACCCTGTCCCCGGCCGGTCTCTTCAAGCCGCCGATCCAGGGCGCCTGATCCCGTGATCCTGCGGACCTGGACCGGACGGATCAGGGCCGGACGGATCAGGACCGCGGACGGCGCGGAATACGCCGCTTACGTCGAGACCAACGGCGGGGCGACCTACCTCGCCACGCCCGGCGACCTCGGTTGGCAGACGGTGTTCCGCGACCTGGGCGACGGGACCTGCGAGGTCGCCACCCTCTCCTGGCGGAGCGGCATGGACGCCGTCCATGGCTTCGGCCACCCCGAACACGTCCGGCGCCACGAGGTTGTCTCCGGGTCGGGGCCGTCGTCCGCGCCGTTAAGGTGACCGCCGGCTGAGTCCGCACCGGCGACAGTCCGTGCATGGAGGATTTCAGAAACCCACGTTCTCCCCTCTCATCATGGCGGTCCGGTTTACTGATCGCGACAGAGGCACATCTTGCCCGCGGGCGAGAAGAACGCCCGTCCTGGGTAGCTGACCGCGGTCACGACTTGGCGCGGAACTTGCTGCCGCGACGGTAACCGACTATGGCCAAGCCGCGTCCCGCCCAAATCGGGACGTCTGCGGAGATCGACCATGCTGCCAAGCCTGCCGAAGCCCCTGAAGGTCCTCGCCGGCGCCCTCCTGGCGTCGGCGCTCGCCGGCGTGGCCTGCGCCCAGACGACCTCGAACCAGTCGGTCAACGGAAGCATCGCCATCTTCCAGCCGATCACGCTCACCAAAGGCTCGGACCTGTCGTTCGGCACGGTGATGCGACCGGCCTCCGGCGCGGGCGACGTCATCATCAACGCCTCCACCGGCGCGCGCAGCGTCACCGGCAACGTCCAGGCGATGGCCAACGGGCCGGCCCCGGCGCCGTCGCGAGCCACCTTCACCGTCAGCGGCGAGGGCGGCCTGAACTTCAGCATCAGCTACCCCGGCAACTTCAACCTGACGCGCAACGGCAACCAGGACCCCATCCAGGTGAACCTGAACGCCACCTCGGGCGGCGGCGCGCTCAGCGGGTCGGCCGGCTCCACCGGAACATCCAGCTTCGGCATCGGCGGCCAGCTCACCATCAGCGACAGCACGCCCACCGGCTCCTACACCGGCTCGTTCACGGTCACCGTCTCGTACAACTAGGCTTGCCAATCCAGAACGCATGGGGAACATTCGTGTCCCATGCGCAACCTGCCCGGCATTGAGGACGCCTCCGGCCTGCCCGAGCCCCGGTTCGACCTGTGGGCGGCCCCCGCCGTTTCCGGGAAGCCCCACCACCTCGGCCACCGCGAGCGTCTTCGCGACCGCGCCGTGGCCGGCGGCCTTGCGGCCCTGCCGGACTACGAGCTGCTCGAGCTCTTCCTCTTCCGTTCGATCCCGAAGAAGGACGTCAAGCCGCTCGCCAAGCAGCTCCTGGCCCGTTTCGGGTCGCTGGGCGCCGTCCTGGGCGCCTCGCCCGAGGAGCTGCGCACGGTGAAGGGCGTCGGCGAGGCCGTGGCGCTGGACCTCAAGCTGCTGCACGAGGCGACGCTTCGGACCGCGAAGGAACAGGTGGCCCGCCGGCCGTTGATCTCCTCGTGGTCGGCGCTGCTCGCCTATGTGAAGGCGGCCCTCGCCCACGAGAACCGCGAGCAGTTCCGGGTGCTGTTCCTCGACAAGAAGAACCAGCTCCTCGCCGACGAGGTGATGAACCGCGGCACGGTCGACCACGCGCCCGTCTATCCGCGCGAGGTGGTCCGCCGGGCCCTGGAGCTGTCGGCCAGCGCGCTCATCCTGGTGCACAACCACCCCTCGGGCGATCCCACGCCTTCGTCCGCCGACGTGGACATGACCCGCCAGGTGGTGGACGCCGCCCGCGCGCTCCGCATCGCCGTCCACGACCACCTGGTGGTCGGCCGCGACGGCGTGGCCAGCTTCAAGGCGCTCGGCCTCATGTAGCGGCCCGCCAGCCGCCAGCCGCCCGCCGCCCGCCGCCCGCCGCCCGTCCCGCGCGAATTCCCCGATCGCCCTTCCCGCGACGGGATGACTTCGTTTACAAGACTGACTCGGGGTGGGGAGGAGTGCGATGCCGGTCTATATCTTCGACGCCGTGCGCACGCCGCGCGGCAAGGGCCGGCCGGACGGGTCCCTCGCCAGGGTGAAGCCGGCCCGGCTGGTCGGGCAACTGTTGCGGGCCCTGGCGCGCCGCAATGGCGACGAAGCCGTCGCGGCGGCCGGCCATCTCACCCTCGGCTGCGTCACCCAGACCGGCGTCCAGGGCGGCCACATCGCGCTGTCGGCCCGCATCCAGGCGGGACTGCCGGACGAGGTCGCGTGCCTGACGATCAACAACTTCTGCGTCTCGGGCCTGAGCGCGATCGCCGACGCCGCGCGGCGGGTGGAATGCGGCCAGGTGGACCTCGCCCTCGCGGGCGGAGTCGAAAGCATGTCGCAGACGCCGTTCCTCGCCGACGAGGCAGATTTCTACACCGACATGGGCATGGCCGCGCGGATGGGCTGGGCGCCGGTCGGCCTGGCCGCCGACCTGCTGGCGACGACCGAGGGCGTGACGCGGGCCGAGATGGACGCCGTCACGCTACGCTCCCACCGCCGGGCGGCGGCCGCCTGGGCGGCGGGCCGCTACGACGGCCGGGTGATCCCGGTGACGGACGACGACGGCCAGGTCGTGCTGGCGCGCGACGAGAACATCCGTGACTTCGGGGACGGGGCGGCGCTCGCCAAGCTCGGGCCGGTGTTCGCCGCGCCCGGCGCGGCCGGCTACGACGACATCCTGCTGGCCCACCGTCCGGGCCTGTCCGAGGTCAGGCATCTGCATTCGGTCGCCCATTGCCCGCCGATCTCGGACGGGGCGGCGATGGTCCTGCTGGGCGCGCTGGAGGCCGGCCGCGCGCTGGGCCTGACGCCGCTCGCCAGGATACGCGCCTTCGGAGAGACTGCCGGCGACCGGGTGCTGCAGCTCACCGCCGGCTTCAGCGCCATGCAGCAGGCGCTCGGGCGGGCGGGCCTCGACCTCAAGGACATGGGCGCCGTGGAGTTCATGGAGGCCTTCGCCGCCGTCCCCGCGCTGTTCGAGCGCCGCCACGCGCCCGACATGGAGCGCGTGAACCCCAACGGCGGCCACCTGGCCATGGGCCATCCCATGGGCGCCACCGGCGCCGTGCTGACCACCACCCTGCTGGACGACATGGCCCAGCTCGACGCCGAGACCGGTCTGGCGGTGGCCACGGGCGGCGTCGGCGTCGGCGCCGCCGTGGTCCTCGAACGTGTCTAGTGCTCCGAGACGCCCATCTCCTTCAGGAGCTGGGCGCGGTCGTAGTATTCGCGCCAGACCTTCACCTTGCCGTCCTGGACGTCCAGTACGCCCACCACCGGCACGGCGCCCGGCTTGCCCTTGTAGGTGAAGCGGTCCACCCGCTCGATGAACACCAGGCCGTCGATCACCCCCATGTGCGACACGTCCAGGATCACGCCGTCCGGCGCGCCCTCGCCCAGGGCGGCGATGCGCTGGTAGATCGCCTCGCGGCCCTTAACCGGCTCGATCATCATCGAGTGCAGCACCCCGTCCTCGGCGAACAGGTCGCCCACCTTGCGCCAGTCGGCGGCCTTCCAGGCGGCGATCATCTCCTTCACCACCGCGATCCGGCCCGCATCCGTGTCGGCGGACAGGGCCGGCGCCGGCGCGAGAAGCACGGCCAGGGCCGCGACGGCCATCGTGAACGCTTTCATGAGTTTCCCCCCGCCCCCGACGGGGCTCTCCATGTTCCGGCGGTCGCCTGTTTCCGGCGCCGCCACTAGTCACTTGCACAACAAGACCATGGTGCTAGGGTGAATTCAAGGGCGCGCCGATCCGGCCGCCGATCGAGCCTTCGGAGAGCCTGGATGAAGATGGAGCGCTTGCCGCCGGTGCGGGTCTCGCTGCTTCCGAGCAACCACCCCTACCTGAGCGGCCCCTGGACCCCCCAGCACGAGGAGGTGAACGCCACCGACCTGGAGGTGATCGAGGGCGCCATTCCGTCCGACATCGACGGCGTCTATGTCCGCAACACCGAGAACCCGGCGCAGCAGCCGCTGGGCCGGCACCATCCCTTCGACGGCGACGGGATGCTGCACATGATCAGCTTCAAGGACGGCAAGGCGGACTACCGCAACCGCTTCGTCCGCACCCGCGGCTTCGAGGCCGAACAGGAGGCAGGCCATGCGCTGTGGGGCGGCCTCGCGGACGGGCCGGGCGTCTCCCTACGCCCCGGCTTCGGGGCCCATGGCGGGCTGAAGGACGCCTCCTCGACCGACGTGGTCGTCCACGGCGGGCGGATCGTCTCCACCTTCTACCAGTGCGGCGAGGCCTACTGGCTCGATCCCGAGACCCTCGAGCAGGGCGGCGTGGCGAGCTGGGCGCCCCTGGACGGCGTCTCGGCCCACACCAAGATCGACGAGGCGACCGGCGAGCTCCTGTTCTTCAACTATTCCAAGCACGCGCCCTACATGCACTACGGCGTGGTCGACCGGCACGGGAAGCGGGTCCACTACGTGCCGGTGGCGCTGCCGGGGCCGCGCCTGCCGCACGACATGGCGTTCACCGCCAACTACTCGATCCTCAACGACCTGCCGGTATTCTGGGACGAGGAGCTCCTGAAGCGGAACATCCACGCGGTCCGCCTGCATCCCGGCCTTCCGTCGCGGTTCGCGGTGATCCCGCGCTACGGCCAGCCGTCGGACATCAGGTGGTTCGAGGCCGACCCCACCTACGTCCTGCACTTCCTGAACGCCTACGAGGACGGCGACGAGATCGTCATGGACGGCTACTTCCAGGAGAACCCCACGCCGCGGCCGCTGCCCGACGCGCCCGAGGGCCTGGGCCACATGATGGCCTTCCTGGACGAGCACAGCTTCCGGCCCAAGCTGCACCGCTGGCGCTTCAACCTGAAGACCGGCGAGACCACCGAGCGCCACCTGGACGACCGCATCCTGGAGTTCGGGATGTTCAACCAGCGCTACGCCGGCAAGCCCTACCGCTACGCCTACTCCACGACGACCAAGCCCGGCTGGTTCCTGTTCAAGGGCTTCGTGAAGCACGACCTGGAAACCGGCGAATCCTGGGAGGTGACCCTGCCCGAGGGCCGCTACGCCAGCGAGTCGCCGTTCGCGCCGCGCGTCGGCGCGAAGGACGAGGACGACGGCTATCTGGTGAGCTTCATCATCGACGAGAACAACCAGACCTCGGAGTGCATCCTCATCGACTGCAAGCGCTTCGACGACGGTCCCGTCTGCCGCATCGCCCTGCCCCACAAGATCTCCAGCGGAACGCATTCCGTCTGGGCCGACCGCGCCTTCATCCGCGACGGCTTCATCGCTGACTGAGGCCGACATCATGGAGATCAAGGACAGCGTCGCCCTCGTCACGGGCGGCAACCGCGGGATCGGCGAAGCCTTCGTCCGCGCCTTCCTGGCGGCCGGGGCGGCCAAGGTCTACGTCGGCGCGCGCGACGTGGCCAACGCCCGCCATCTCGTCGACGAGGACCCGCGTGTGGTCGCCGTTCAGTTGGACGTGAGCAAGCCCGAGCAGATCGAGGCGGCGGCCGCGCAATGCCAGGACGTCAGCATCCTGGTGAACAATGCCGGCCTCTTCGCGATGCAGACGCTCCTCAAGGCCCCCGACCTGTCGGCGGCCCGCGCCGAGATGGAGGTCAACTACTTCGGCCCTCTGGCCATGTGCCGGGCCTTCGCGCCGATCCTCGGCCGCCACAGGGAAAGCGCCATCGCCAACGTGCTGTCGGCCGGGGGCATCGTGGCCGTGCCCGGCATGGGCGGCTACAGCCCGTCCAAGTTCGCGGGCCGGGCCATGTCGACCTGCCTGCGCGCAGAGCTGGCGGGCCAGAACACCTCGGTCACGGCCCTGATCGTGGGCTCGGTCGACACCCGCATGGCCAGCCACGTGGAAGGCTTCAAGGAGACGCCCGCCACCATCGCCGAGGCCGGGCTGAAGGCCATCCGCAAGGGGGCGACCGAGGTGGATACGGACTTCATGGCCATCGACGTCCGCGCCAACCTGGCGCGCGATCCCGCGGGCTTCGAACTGCAGATGCGCCGCTCGCTCTCGGGCGAGCGCGTGACCACCGGCCGATAGGAGCGCGCCCGATGACGCCTCAGGAACACCTCGACTTCGCCGAACGGTTCGTCTCGGCGATCCAGGCGGGCGACACCGCCGCCGTCCGGGCCTGCTACGCGCCCGACGCCAAGCTCTGGCACAACACCGACGGGATCGAACAGACCGTCGATCAGAACATGAAGGTGCTGGACTGGTTCATCCGCACCCTCCCCGACCGCCACTACCGCGTCCTGCGCCGCGAGGCCTTGCCGGACGGCTTCCTGCAGCAGCACGTGCTGGAGGCCACCCTGCCGGACGGCCGGCGGTGGGCCATGGACGCCTGCGTCGTGGTGAAGGTCGAGAACGGCGTGATCACCCGCCTCGACGAGTACCTGGACTCCGCCCGTTCGGCCGAGCTCCGCCCATTCGGCCGCTAGGCGCCGCCCCGGCGAGGCCGCCGCGGGAGCGGAGGCCTGGCTCAGCGCGTCTTGGCGTCGAAATCCTCCACGAGGCCCATGGCCTTCAGGAGGTGCGCCCGGTCGTAGTATTCGCGCCACGTCTTGATGAGCGGCCCGTCGAATTCCAGCACGCCCACCACCGGCGCGGAGCCCGCCTTGCCGCGGATGGTGAACTCGTCGGTCCGTTCCATGAACAGCAGGCCGTCGATCACGCCGATGTGGTGGATCTGGAGCGTGATCCGCTCCAGCCCGTCGGCGAGGCCCGCCACGCGCCTGTAGACCGCCTCCCGGCCCACGACCGGCTCCACCATCATCGAGTGCAGCACGCCGTCGGGCGCGAACATGTCGGCCACCTTGCGCCAGTCCATCGCGCGCCACGCCTCGGCCATCTCCCGGCCCAGCGCGATCTTCTGTTCGTCGGTCAAGTTCGTGGCCATGGTCCGGCGTCTCCACCCTGAATGTCTTTTAACTTGCATAACCGTACGAACTGCTGGCAAGTCCTTTTCTGCTGCTTTCATCCGTAGCCGCCGTCGGGGCCGGGAGGCCTCAGGGGGCGACCAGCGGAGAAGGTGACTTGCTTGACGAGACGCAAACCTTACGCCTACGCTCGAACCAGTAAACTACAGAAACAGAACGAGTAATTGGGAGGATGTGGAGCTGGAGCGCCTGAGGGTGTGACGCCTCTGCGTGGGTGATGCTCGCATCGCGTCGATGACGTTATGCAAGCCATCCGCGCGACGTTCGCGCCTTCGGAAAAGGCGTATCCCGGCCGCGGCGCCCTCCGTTTCCGACGTCCTTCCGTTCGATGGACCAATGCAAAAGGGGCCTCGCGCCGCAAGGCGGGGCTAAGGGGGAGACCACCTGTGAATCTTCAGCACACCGCTTCTGCTATCGCCCTGCTCGCCGGACTGGGCCTCGCGGCGCCGGCCCTTGCGGCCGACAACGCGCCCGCCGCACAGCTCGAGGAGCTGATCGTCACCGCCCAGAAGCGCGAGGAGAACGTCCAGTCCGCGCCGCTCGCCATCACGGCGGTCACCGGCGCGACGCTGGCCAAGGACCGCGTCCTGACGCTCCAGGACCTGGCCAACACCATGACCGGCATCTCGTTCACGGCGAACTCGCCCCAGTCGTTCGAGATCAACATCCGCGGGGTGGTGAACACCCGCCTGAGCTCGCCCACCGCCGACCAGTCGGTCTCGACCTTCGTCGACGACGTCTTCGTGAGCCGATCGGGCAACCTGAACTCGGCCTTCTACGACATCTCGCGCGTCGAGGTGGTGCGGGGGCCGCAGGGCGTGCTGCTGGGCAAGAACGTGGCCGGCGGGGCGGTGAACATCATCAGCAACGCCCCGAGTTTCGACGCCTCGGGCAAGGTCACCGTCGCACTGGGCAACTACGACCTGCGGCAGACCAACGGCTACATCACCGGGCCGATCGCCGAGGGCCTGGCGGGGCGCGTGTCGTTCCAGACCATCAACCACAGCGGCTATTACAAGGACATCCTCCACAACACCGACCTGGAGAACCTCGACTCCACCCAGGCCCGGGCCCAGTTGCTCTACCAGCCGGACGGGAGCGACCTGCGCGCCCAGCTCATCGTGGACTACGCCAAGGACAGCAACGACGGCATCCATCGTGTCGGCCTGAAGAGCAAGACGCTGCCGGCCAGCTTCACGCCGTGGTCCGGCACCCGCGCGCTGATCGACGCGCTTCGTCCGGGCGGCCTCGACCGGGACGAGAGCCTGCCGATCTGGCCGCTGTTCAAGGGCGACGCAGCCCCCACGCCCCAGGGCGCGCGGCACGAGACCTACAGCATCATCGCCAAGGTCGATAAGGACCTCACCGAGACCATCCGCCTCTCCAGCGTCACCGGCTACCGCCACAATCACTCGTTCACGCTGTACGACCAGACGGGCCTCGGCCCGGCCAACGGCTACAACGTGGCCGCGCCGCTGCTCTTCGCCGAGCCGGTCAACTTCATCGAGGGCATGAACCAGGTCTCGCAGGAGGTGCGGCTGGCCTCGACGAACACCGAGAGCCGCTTCGACTGGCTGGTCGGCGCCTACTATCAGAAGACCAACGTCCACCAGTACAATCGCTACTGGGGTGAATCGACAGTCCTGCCGACCCTCTCGGGCGAGAGCCACTGGGACGACCACGGCCACAACCGCGACCTGGCGGTGTTCGCCCAGGTGGGCTTCAAGCTCACCGACACCCTGAAGCTCGACGTCGGCGCCCGCTACACCAAGGACAAGAAGTACGGCTTCCAGCGCGGCATCATCGTCGCCACCGGCGACCGGCTGAACCCCAACGACACGGCGCCGCTGACGCCGCTCACGACCAACTTCGCCACCGCCTACGGCGACTCCTGGAAGGAGCTGACGCCGCAGGCCACCCTGCGCTGGACGCCCGACGACCAGAACATGGCCTATCTGACGGTCTCGCGCGGCTTCAAGGGCGGCGGCTTCCAGAACAGCGCGTCCAACGCCTTCGCCGCGTCCACGCCCTACAATCCCGAGACGGTCACCAACTACGAGGCCGGCTACAAGACCGAGTTCATGGATCGCCAGGTCCGCTGGAACACGGCCGTGTTCTACATGAAGTACAAGGACCTGCAGGTTCAGCAGACCCTGGCTTCCTGCCTCTGCAACGTGATCAGCAACGCGCCGGGCGCCACGATCAAGGGCGTCGAGACCGACGTGCAGGTGGCCCCCACGCGCTGGCTCCGCGCCTGGGCCAGCGGCAGCTACGTGCACGCCGAATACGACACCTTCGTCTTCGCCGGGGTGGACAACTCGGGCAACCGCATGCAGCGGACGCCCCGGTGGCAGGGCGCGATCGGGGCCGAGGTCACCACCGGCGTCGGCTCGTGGGAGGACGCCCTCTCGGCCCGCCTCAGCTATCGCTACCAGGGCAAGATGCCCTGGGCGCCCGAGAACACCACCTGGGAAGAGAGCTACGGCATCCTGGACGGCCGGATCACCCTGACCCCGCCCGACAGCCCCTGGAGCGTCTCGGTCTACGGCAAGAACCTCGCCAACACCGTCTACCGGACCAACATCATCCCGTTCTTCCAGGAAGAGATGTCGTCGTTCGGCAATCCCCGCACCTACGGCATCGAACTGTCGGCATCCTTCTAGGGCGCCCCTGGGCCGGGCGGCGCGAGCCGCCCGGCCCTTTCCTTTTTCCCTTGCGAGCTTTCCATGGGCCGCCGTTTCGCAATCCTTACGCAGGTGATCGAGGCCTGGCAGGCCCGCGACGTGGAGCGCGTGCTGGCCTTCATGGCCGACGACATCGTCTGGCACTACGCCGCCGCCGCCATGCCGCCGGTGCGGGGCAAGGCCGCCGCCCGCAAGCTCCTGGACCGCTTCCTGGCCGACATGCACGGCGTGGCGTGGCGCATCTTCGCCCATGCCGAGACGGCCGACCGCCTCTTCGTCGAAGGCGTCGACGACTACCGCACGCCCGAAGGCCATCGGGTCGCCACACCCTACGCCGGCGTGCTCGACTTCCGCGGCGACCTCATCGTGGGTTGGCGGGACTACGTGGATCTCGGCGTCGCCGCCGACCAGAAGGCCGGCCGCCCCTTCACCCGCCAGGTTCTCGAACTGCTCGACCGCCCCAGCCTTGGATGATCCCGCCCATGCCTGTCGACCGCCGCGCCCTGCTGACCGCCGCCGGAGCTCTCGCCGCCGGGCCCGCCCTCGCCGAGGAGAAGACCGCCATGCCGCGCCTCTATCCCGTCCTGGAGGCGATCATCGCCGCCTGGAAGGCGCAGGACGTCGAAGGCGTCCTGGCCCACGTCACCGACGACATCGTCTGGCGCAACTCGTCCGGCTACGCGCCCGCCATCCGGGGCAAGGCGGCCATGCGCGAGGCCCTGCAAAGGATGAAGGCGGTGATCGAGCCCGGCAGCAACCGCTGGCGGATCTTCGACCACGCCGAGAACGAAACCCGCCTCTTCATGGAAGGCGTCGACGAGTTCCGTCTGACCACCGGCCAGCACGTGGCCATCCCCTACGCCGGCAGCCTGGAGTTCCGCGGCCTGCTGGTCAGCGAATGGCGCGAGTACTTCGACGGCCGGATCAGCGCCGACATGAAGGCCGGCAAGCCGATGACGCCCGAGGTCCAGGAGATGATCTCCCGGCCGGTCGCCCGATAGGCGCGATCAGCCGTCCAGGGCCGGGGTCACGTTGAACGCCGTGACCTCTTCGTGGCACTGGTCGCAGGTGATCTTGCCCTCCAGCACGTGGCCGCAGGGCCGGTGATGGGTGATCAGCGGCGGGCCCTTGCCGCCGTCCAGCCAGCGGTCGCCCCAGCGGTTCAGCTCGGCGATGAGCGGATAGAGGTCGCGGCCCTCGTCGGTCAGCCGGTACTCCCAGCGGTCGGGCCGCTGCTGGTAGAGCTCCTTGCGCAGCACCCCCAGGTCGACCAGCCGGGTCAGGCGGTCTGCCAGGATGTTGGGCGCCACGCCCAGGGCCGACTGGAAATCGTTGAACCGCCGCCTGCCCAGGAAGGCCGAGGCGATCACATGGCTCGTCCACCGGTCGCCCAGCACCTGGAAGGCCCGGTCCAGCATCGGGTTGCCCTGGTTCAGGGCGTCGGCGGGCACGGTCGAGCGCCGCTGGGCGCGCGGCGGCAGGGACGGTTCGAGTCCCGCGCCCGGCCCCTCCTCCACCCAGACGTCCCGGGGGCCGACCAGCTCGCCGCAGCACCGGCACCGGAACTCGGGCGTGAACTCGCGCCCGCAGTCGTGGACCAGGCGATGGGCCGGATTGGCCGGGTCGTAGAACCAGCGCTTTTCCCAGCGGATGATCATCAGGGCCAGGCTGTAGAGGTCGCGGCCCATCTCGGTGAGGTGGTACTCCTCCCGCACCGGTCGCTCCTGGTAGCGCGCCTTCTCCAGGACGCCGGCCTTCTGCAGGCGGCGCAGGCGGTCGACGAGCAGGCTGCGGGCCACGCCGATGCGGCCCTGGAACTCGTCGAAGCGGCGCACGCGCTGGAACGCCAGGTACAGGATCATCAGCGTCCAGCGGTCGCCCAGGATGTTCAGGGCGCGGGTGGCGGAGTTGGCCTGGACGAGCTGGGTCGGCGGCGGCGTTTCGGAAATGGGGGATTCGGCCATGTCGCCTCGGCTGCGCCGCCGACCCTTCGGAATTGGCCGGGGCGTTGTCAAGCGCGCCTCAGCTCGCCGCGCCGGCCCGCGCGTAGTCGGCCGCCAGGTCGTCGACGATGGCGGCCAGGGGCTCGATCGCCTTCACCTGCCCCGCCCCATGGCCGGCGGACCAGACGTCGCGCCAGCGCTTGGCGGCGTCCTCGGGCCGGCCGAGGTTGATCTCGGCCTTGGACTTCAGCCCCTCGGCGTCGTAGCCGGCGGCCAGCAGGCTGGCCTTCAGCCAGTTGGCCGGCATGCCCGTGAGCGCCGCCGAGGTGACGATGTCCTCGGCCGTGGCCTCCACCAGCATCTGCTTGTAGCCGGGCACCGCCAGGCTCTCCTCGCAGGCGATCAGCCGGGTGCCCAGGTAGGCGAGGTCGGCGCCCAGCATCTGGGCGGCGCGGATCGCCCGGCCCGAGCCTATGCCGCCCCCCAGGACCAGCGTCCCCTCGAACCACTCGCGCACGGCCGGCGCGAAGGCGAAGCCCGAGATGGGACCGGTGTGACCCCCGGCCCCCGACGCCACCAGGATCAGGCCGTCGACGCCCGTCGCCGCCGCCTTGCGGGCGAAGGTCAGGGAGTTGACGTCGGCGAAGACGAGGCCGCCGTAGCCGTGGATCGCGTCGACCACCGCCGAGGGGCTGCCCAGGGCGGTGATGACGATAGGCGGCCGGTGCTTCAGCACCAGCTCCAGCTCCTCCTCCCAGCGGGCGTAGGACCGGTGGACCATGATGTTCATCGCCCAGGGCGGCGCGTCGCCGGGAAGCGTCGCGTTGATCGTCTCCATCCACCGGTCGAGCTCTTCGAGCGTGCGGGCGTTGTTGGCGGGGAAAGAGCCGATGATCCCGGCCTTGCAGGCGGCCAGCACCATCTCGACCCCGCTCACCAGGAACATGGGGGCGGCGATGGCCGGCAGGCGCAGGCGCCCGGCGATATGGGCAGACAAGGACATGTGCGTTCTCTCGTGGACCTAGGCGGCCTCGGGCGGCTTGGGCGGCCAGGGGATGAAGGCCGAGGTCCGGCGGACGTAGTCCTCGTAGGCGGGCTTGCGGCGGCGCATCCGCCCCTCGACTGTCGGCATCCCGCTCCAGCGGGTCAGGGTGTAGACGAGGTAGATCGGCCCCACGACCGCGAACAGGCCCAGGTGCGTCTCGGCCGCCACCAGCCAGAGCCCCCACCAGACGCAGGCGTCGCCGAAGTAGTTGGGGTGGCGCGTGTAGCGCCAAAGGCCCTTGTCCAGCACCTGCCCGGCGTTGGCGGGGTTCTTCCGGAAACGGACGAGCTGCCAGTCGGCCAGGCTCTCGAACAGCAGGCCGAAGACCGCCAGGACGGCGCCGGCGATCCCCAGGGCCCCCAGGGTCGCGGGCTCGGCCTCGACCTGCCCGAGCTGCACCGGCAGGCAGACCAGCCACAGCAGCGGCATCTGCAGCATGAACACCAGGCGGAAGGCCGCGTAGCCGTAGCCCCAGCCGCGCTCGGCCTTGGCCTTGTCGAGCAGCCGCACGTAACGGCCGTCGGGCCCGTGGTCGCGCCAGCGCCACAGCATGTAGCCGCCCAGCCGCACCGCCCAGGCCACGCAGATGGCGGTCAGCACCATTCGCCGCTCGGTTCCCCCGCCGGTCTGCAGGAAGGTCGAGATGGCCACGACACCCATGCCCAGGCCCCACAGGCTGTCCACCGGGGTAACGTCCCGCTGGGCCACGCAGATGGCCCAGGCCAGCACGAAAACCCCCAGGATCACGGCGGCGTTCACCGCCAGGATCACCACAAAGTCAGGCACGCGAACCTCCCCCTGTAACGCCCGCGGACTCCCCCCGGAATCCTTCGGACCGATTTGACAGTCTTTCTATGCAAGTTAATGTCCGCCGCCAACACGCGGCAAGCGAAAACACCTGGAGGAACGGGATGGGCGGTTTCAGCGGCAGGACGGCCCTGGTCACCGGGGCGGCGGGCGACATCGGCGCGGCCGCGGCGGCGGCCTTCGCGCGCGCCGGCGCGAGCGTCGTCGTCACCGACCGGCGGGCGGACGCGCTCGAAGCCGTGGCCGCCACGGTCCGCGAATCCGGCGGCGAGGTGCTGGCCTACGCCTGCGACCAGTCGGACCCCGCCGCCGTGGACGGCCTCTTCGCCGCCGTGCGGGATCGGTTCGGCCGCCTGGACGCCGCCTTCCTCAACGCCGGCTACGGCCGCTACGGGGCGCTGATCGACCTGCCGTTCGACCAGTGGCGCAAGCATGTGGACGTCAACCTCAACGGCGGTTTCCTGATGGCCCAGGGCGCCGCGCGGCTGATGCGGGACGGGGAGCGCGGCGGGGCGATCGTCTTCACCGCCTCGACGGCGGCCACGCACATCTGCGACCTGCTGGGCGCCTACGCCGCATCCAAGGCCGGCGTGCGGATGCTGGCGAGGTCGCTGGCCTCCGAACTCGGGGTCTGGCGCATCCGAGTGAACCTGGTGCTGCCAGGGATCATCGAGACGGCCATGACGAAGTCGCTGATCGACGACCCCGCCGTGCGCGCCGACGCGGTCTCCAACACGCCCGTGGGCCGCCTGGGAAGACCCGAGGACATCGCCGGGCTGGCCGTCTTTCTTTGCGGCGACGAGGCCGGCTACGTCACCGGCGCCGAACTCCTGGCCGACGGCGGCCAGACCCTGCACGGCTATCCCCGCTGGTTCAGCGCCGACTACGCCGAGGCCGGCGCCGAATGGACGCCCCACACCCGGCGCTGAACGTCAGAGGACGATGACGCCGTCGTCCGGAGTCTCGGCGTAGAGACGCGCCACCTCCCCGGCCCGGCGGTCGATGACCGCGCGGCGGTTGATGGTGCCCTTGTCCGAGATCTCGTGGGCGTTGGCGCTGGGCGGCTCGGCGAGCAGCAGGGCCCGCTTCACCCGCGCCGCGCTGCCGTGCTGGCCGGCGTTGAAGGCCGCCAGGCGCCGGGCGATCTCGTCCGGCTCGGCGCCCGCCTGCGCCCAGAGCATCACGCCGAGATAAGGCCGGCCGTCGTCGCAGAGCACCAGGTCCGTCACCAGCGGCGAGAGCGCCTTGAGGAGGCCGTCGCGGAGCGAACCGCCATAGACCCAGGCCCCGCTCGACAGCTTGAACTCCTCGGCCGCGCGGCCCGAGAACGCCAGCCCCTTCGCCGGGTCCGCGGGATCGTGGAAGGTCACGAGGTCGCCCGTGCGGTAGAAGCCCTCCTCGTCGAAGGCCGCGGCGGTCTTCTCGGGATCGTCCAGGTAGCCCGCGGTCACGTTCGGCCCGCGCACGCGCAGTTCGTAGCGGTCGCCCACCGGGACCAGCTTCACCGTCGCGCCGGGCGCCGGCAGGCCGATGCCCACCTGGTCCGTCTCGAAGTGGATGACCATGAAGGCCGAGACCGTCTCGGTCATGCCGTAGCCGCTGGTCATCATGATCCGGCAGCCGGTCTCGGCGACCGCGGCGGCCTGCAGCCGGTCCAGCACCGTCTGCGGCAGGCCCGCGCCGCCGTACAGCATCAGCCGCATCTTGCGGAAGAAGGTGCTGCGGAGCTCGGCGTCCTTCTCCAGCGCCTCGGTCAGCATGGCGTAGCCGAGCGGCACGTTGTTGAAGTAGCTGACCGGGATCTCGCGCAGGTTCCGGATCGAGGCCTCGAACAGGCCCGGCGCCGGCTTGCCGTCGTCGATGTAGAGCGTTCCCCCCTCCAGCAGCGTCGTCCGCAGGACGAAGGCGCCCGCCGCGTGGTGCCAGGGCAGCCAGTCCAGCATCACGTCGTGCCAGCCCGCCGCCTGGCCGATGGTCTGCTGGCACTGGGTGGAGTTGGCCATCAGGTTGTCGAAGGTGATCGGCACCACCTTGGGCAGGCCGGTCGAGCCCGAGGTCAGCATGAGGGCCGCGCGGTCCTGCGGCCCCAGGCGGGCGATGGACCGCGCCACCGCCTCGGTCGGCGCCGTCGCCAGAACGTCGGCGTAGGCCACGGCGGGCTTGGAGAGCCGCGACGGATCGCCCGTGACGATCTTCGCCCCGGCCAGGTCCAGGGCCTCCAGCGCGCCCTTGGTCGCGCGCGTGTCCTCGGCGAAGACGACGCCGGGCCTGACCTTGTTCACCACATGCGCCAGCCGGCCGTAATCGCCGCCCAGGGCGGCGTAGGTCACGCTGACCGGACAGGCCGCCCGCCCCGCCGCCTGGGCCGCGAAGCTCATGACCGCGAAGGCCGGGGTGTTGCCCGCCAGGATCAGGACCGGACCGTCGGGCGCCTCGCGCAGCAGCCATTCCGTGGCCGCGTCCATCTCCCGCTTGAGCTCGCCGTAGGACCGGAAGACCCACGCCCCGTCCGCCCCCCGCTGCGCCATCGCGGGCTTGTCGGCGGAGGCCGCGGCCCGCCGTGCGAACGCCGCCGGGATGTTGGGGTCGTAGGGCTTGAGCGGAATCCGCGAGGCGATCAGCACCGCCCCGTCGGCGCGGCGCTCGACCTCCAGGTCCACGGGCATGAGATGCGCCTCGCGGAACGGCGCCTTCACCTCGGCCAGGGCGCTGTCGGCCACGATCAGACGCCCACCACGAGACTGACCGTCGTGGTGGTCGAGCCGCCGATGTTCAGCGTCTGGACCGTCTTGGCGCCCTCGACCTGGTAGTCGCCGGCCCGGCCGGTCACCTGCTTGAAGGCGTCGAGCGCCATCCGCACGCCCGTCGCGCCGACGGGATGGCCCAGGCCGATCAGGCCGCCGGACGGATTGATCGGCAGGCGCCCGCCGATCTCGATCGAGCCGTCCTCAACCGCCTTCCACGCCTCGCCCGGCGCGGTGAGTCCCAGGTGCTCGATGGCCATGTATTCGGTGGTCGTGAAGCAGTCGTGGGTCTCGACGGCGTCCAGCTCGGAGATGTCGGCCACCCCGGCCCGGCTGCGGGCGGCGTCGATCGCCTGCTTCACGCGCGGGAAGATGTAGGGCTCGTCCCGGCTGGCGCGGACCTTCCGCTCGTAGCTGATCGGCGCCGAGGTGTGACCCCAACCCTTGATGCGCGGCAGGCTCTCCAGCGCGATCCCGCGCCGGTCGGCGTAGGTCTTGGCGGCCTTTTCCGAGGCCAGGAAGATCACGGCCGAGCCGTCCGTGACCTGGCCGCAGTCGTTCTTGCGGATCATCCCCTCGATGACAGGGTTGGCCTCGTCGTCGGCGGTGAAGCTCTTGTCGTTGAAGGTCCACTGGCGGGTCTGGGCGTTGGGGTTCCGGCGGCCGTTGGCGAAATTGATCTCGGCGATCCGCATCAGGTGCTCGTACTTCAGCCCGTAGCGGCGGCCGTACTCCTCGCCCAGGTCCGAGAAGGCGCGCGGCCACAGGTAGGTGGCGTCCTGGAACTCGTGGCCGGCCCAGGCCGCCGCGCCCAGGTTCTCGGCCGCCGTCTGGCCCGAGACGTTGCGCATCATCTCGATGCCCACCACGCAGGCGGTGTCGTAGCGGCCGGCCTCGATCTCGGCGGTGGCCGCCAGGATCGCCACGCTGCCCGAGGCGCAGGCCGCCTCGTGACGGGCCGTCGGCATGCCGTCGAAGTCCGGATGCACCAGGCCGAAGAAGCCGCCCAGCAGCCCCTGGCCGGCGAACAGGTCGCCCACGAAGTTGCCGACGTGGCCGGTGTCGATGTCCTTGGGCTCCAGGTCGACGGCGGCCAGGCCCTCGCCCACCGCCTCGGCGAAGGCGTCGGCGAAGTCCATCTGCCGACGGGCCCAGTTCTGGGAGAAGTCCGACTGCCAGCCGCCAAGAATATAGACCATGGTGTCCTCGTCCGGGTTATGCGGGGGTGGCGGCCAGCGCCGGGCGGCCGTCCATGAAGGCCGCGAAGGCCGTGTGGGAATCCGGGTAGGCCTCGCGCGGCTCGGCCCGCATGGCGGCGTGCACGGCCGGGCCGATGGGGCCCTTCAGGCTGACCGGCTGGCCCTCCACCGCCGTGGCGATCCGCAGGCGCCCGCCGCCCGAGACCAGCGTCTGGCCGGTGACGTCGCACGCCTCGCTGACCAGCCAGGAAACCAGCGGCGCCACGTCGGCCGGGTCCATCCGCTCGGCGAGGCCCGGGGCCAGGTGCTGTTCGGTCATGGCGGTCACCGCATAGGGGGCGATGGCGTTGATCAGGACGTTGCGCGGGCGGCCTTCGGTGGCCAGGCCCCGGACCAGGCCGATCAGCGCGGCCTTGGACGAGGCGTAGGCCGCCATGCCGTCGCCGCCGTGCAGGCCGGCCGACGAGGCGCTGACCACGATCCGGCCTCCATTCTTGGAGAGCACCGGCCAGGCGGCGTGGACCAGGTCGAAGGCCCCGAAGAAGTTGATGTCGAAGATGCGCCGGAAGCCCTCGCGGGTCTGGCGATGCAGGCGCTGGGTCTCGGGTACGCCGGCGTTCGAGACCACGCCGTCCAGGCGGCCGAAGACCTCCAGCGCCTGGTCGACGAGGCGCTGGCCGCTCGCCGGGTCCTCGGCGCTGTCGAGGTTGGCCACCGCCCGCCCGCCGCGGGCCGTGATCTCGGCGGCCACCGTCTCGGCGCTGGGCGGTTGGCTCCGGTCGCTCCAGCGGTTGTTGACCACCACGCTGGCGCCGCGCGCGGCCAGGTCGAGGGCGTAGGCGCGCCCCAGGCCCTTGCCGGCCCCGGTCACGATCACGACCCGCCCCGTCAGGTCGGTCTCTCCAGCGCGCATCATCCGTTCCTCCCGAGGGCGATCATCCATACAACGTATCGTTATGCAAGTAACCTGGCGAAGACGCGCCGATCAAGCGTGCGCGAGGTCGTTCCAAAGGTCGGCCCAAAGGTCGCCCCTGAACGGCGTGGCCAGCGGCCGGGTCACGAGCCCGGGCGGGGCGGCGACGACATGGGGGATGGCGTTGAGCACGGCGCCGGCGACGCCGAGCTGCTCGGCCGAGGTCGGCGTCGTGTCCCCCTCCCGCTTCTCCAGGTCGATGCTGAGGCGGACGCCGGGATGGCCCTTCACGCGGACGCGCCAGAGCGGCGGGTCGGGCGCGTCCAGGTGCGCCTCTTCCATCCACCAGTGGATCGACATGGTGAGCCTGGGCTCGCCGCCGACGAGGCCGTTCCAGCGCCAGTTCACATGGGCGAGGCGGCCCCGCGGGATCACGCCCGCGGCCATGGCGATGTCCTGCGTGGCCGCATGGACGCGGTGGTCGGTGCGGACCTCGTCGAGCGGCAGGCGCAGGTGCTCGGCCATGGCGGCCAGGACCTCCTCGTACATGCCGTTGAGCGCGCTGGCCGGTCCCCAGGCGGGGTGGTTGGGGTCGAAGGTCGCGGGGTCCGCGCCGAAGCCCAGGATGCGGAAGACGTAGTCCGGGTTGCGCATGGCCCGGCAGTCGACGCTCTCCACCACCTCCACATGGTCCAGGGCCTGGCAGACGCCCGTGGCGACCACGGCGATCTGCTCGCCCGCGAAGCCCGGATTGAGGCCCGCGGCCATCAGGCTCGTCCCGCCCGCCCGGCAGGCCGCCTCCAGCGCCTCGCGCCGCGCGCCCGTCCAGTACGACGGGCGGCTGTAGCCGTTGATGCTGATGACGTTCTTGCCCGAGGCCAGCAGCCGCAGGATGTCGGCGTCGTGCGAGCCGTAGGGCGGGGCGAGCCGCGCGCAGTGGATCACCGCGTCGGCGTCCAGGGCCAGGATCTCCTCCACATCGCGGGTCGCGACGACGCCGACCGGCGCGCGGCGGGCGATGTCGCCCGCGTCCCGGCCCGCCTTGTCGTCGCCGTAGACGTAGAGGCCCACCAGTTCCATCGCGGGATGGTCGATCACCGCCCGCAGGCACGACTTTCCCATGGCGCCGGTGGCCCACTGGATCACGCGATAGGTCATGCGGCGGCCTCCCCCCGGACAGGCTTACCCCAGACCGTATCGTTATGAAAGTGACTTCAGGCCGGCTGCAGCCGACGACCGGCCTCTGGCTCGACGAGCTCGAACTCCACGGCGTGCGGCTCGACGGGCTGGCCGCAGCAGGAGCAGGTCACCGCCGGCTCCAGGTCGTGGCCGTGGGCCTTGTGGCGCAGCAGCAGCGGCGGCCCCTCGGGCGAGACGTAGTACTTGTCGCCCCATTGCAGCAGCATCAGCAGCACCGGGTAGTAGTCGATGCCTTTCTCGGTCAGGCGGTATTCGAACCGCCGCCCGCCCAGGTCGTGGGTGCGGATGACGCCCTGGGCGGTCAGCCAGGACAGCCGTTCGGACAGGATGTTGGTGGCGATGGCCGTGTCGCGCTGGATCTCGTCGAAACGGCGCAGGCCGGTGAAGATGGAGCGCAGCACCAGGCTCGCCCAGCGGTCGCCGGTGATCTGGGCCACGTCGACCATCAGGCCGTGCGCGTTGACCGCGGCGTGGCGCTGCTGGCGGCGGCGGCTGTAGCGGGCGGCCATCCAGCCCACCCCCGGCCCCTCGGCCCAGTCCACGTCGCGGGCGCTGATCTCGTCGCCGCATTTCAGGCAGGTCGGCGTCGGCTCGAAGGCGTGGCCGCAGGTCTTGTGGCGCAGGGTGAGCTGGAGCTTGCCCTCGGGCGAGCTCCAGCGCCGCTCCCAGCGCAGCATCATCAGGGCTGGCCAGTAGAGGTCCCGGCCCTTGGCGGTCATGTGGTACTCGAAGCGCGGCGGCGTCTCGGAATAGAGCCGCTTCTCCAGCACGCCGGCGGCCACCAGCTTCTTCAGCTTGTCGCTGAGCCGCGCCTGCAGGAGTCCCGTGCGGGTCCGGAACTCGTCGAAGCGCCGCGCGCCGATCCAGCTCGCTTCCAGGATCAGCAGCACCGAGGTGTCGCCCACCACCTCGAGCGCCCGCCAGATCGAACAGGTGCGGATGAACTTCGGCGAGGTCATCGATCGGGCGCGCTCCTCCGGCTGCGTCGCATCGTCGGCCGGAGCGGTACCACTATGCAAGCAGCCCGCCCCGCGCAAGCGGCGGCTAGGCAGGGAGGAGCCGGCCCAGCTCCCGCCGCAGGACCTTGTTCAGGGCGTTCCTGGGCAAGGCCTCCACGACCTCCAGCCGTTCCGGCAGCTTGTAGGTGGCGATCTCGTGGGCCTTGAGGTGGGCGTTGAGCTCCTCCAGCGTCAGCGTCTCCCCCGGTCGCAGCGCCACGAATGCGCAGACCCGCTCGCCCAGCCGCTCGTCCGGATAGGCCGCGCAGGCGCCCTCCCGCACCTTGGGATGGCCCTCGATCAGCACGTCCAGCTCGGCAGGCGAGATGTTCTGCCCGCCCCGGATGATGATCTCCTTGCACCGCCCCACGAACCGGTAGAACCGGCCCTCCCCCTCGGCGGCGATCTCGAACAGGTCCCCGGTGCGGAAGAAGCCCTGCTCGTCGAAGGCGGCCCGGGTGACCTCCGGGGCCTCGTAGTAGCCGTCGAAGGTCATGGCGCCGGCGATGCGCAGCTCGCCCCGGACGCCGGGAACCGTGACCTCTTCGCCGGTGTCGGGGTCGACCAGCCGCGTCCGGATCTTGGCCGGGAACGCGGCCGGCCAGTCGATGCCCTCGACGCCGAACCGGGGGAAGAAGCGCGCCCGCTGCTCGGGGTCCGGGATGGCGTCCCCGGTGGAGAAGAGCGAGGCGCCCTCGTTCGACCCGAAGACGTTCATCACCGTCACGCCGTACCGCGCCTGCCAGCCGGCCACCATCCAGGGCGCCAGGGGCGCCGAGCCCGAGCCCAGGCAGCGCAGGTTGGACAGGTCGGCGGCCGCCAGCAGCGCCTCGTTCTGCAGCAGCATGTTGAGCACCGCCGGCGGAGCCACGGTATAGGCGACGCCCTCATCCTGAAGCTGGCGCACGAAGATCGGCAGGTCGAACGGGTGGTGCTGGACCAGGCGACCCTTGCAGAGCAGCCAGGTCATCACCATGCCGCCGATGGCGGCGATGTTGATCAGGGGGAAGGGGTTCAGCACCGTGTCGCCGGTGCGCAGGCCGGCCGCTTCCACCAGCGCCTCGCCATTCACCACCCACTGGTCGTGGTGGCGCGGCACGCCCTTGGGCGCGGCCTCGGTGCCGGACGTCCAGCAGATGGTCAGCGCCTCGGCGGCGTCGAGGTCGGCCGGCGTGGGATAGGGCCCGGCCGGGGCGGCGGCCAGCAGCGCGTCCAGCGTGCGCACGCCCGCGGGGGCCTCGGCTCCGAGCGTGACGATCTCGGCCGCCGTCACCCCCTCCTGCTTCAGCTCGGCCAGCATGGCGGCATGGTCGCAGCCGTGGAACGGGCCCACGGTCAGATAGACCTTCGCCCGCACGGTCGGCAGGATCTGGCGCAGCTCATGGCCGCGGTAGGCGATGGCGATCGGGCTGAGGATCGCCCCCATACGCGCGCAGGCGAGGAAGGCCAGCACGCCCTCCACCAGGTTCGGAAGCTGCGTCGCCACCACGTCGCCGCGCCCGACGCCGAGGGCCGAGAAGGCGTGCGCCAGGGCGTCGACCTGGGCGTCCACCTGCGCCCACGTCAGCCGCCGGGGCGCGGAGCCCACCAGGGCCTCCCGATTGGGCGCGTCCGCCAGCGCCTCCTCGGCCCCGCGCGCCGCCACGGCCTTGCGCAGCAGCGAGTCGACGGTTTCGCCCCGCCACCATCCCTTCCGACGGTATTCGGCGACGCGCTCGGGCGGGCTGGGAAGCACGGCGCTGATCCTCCTCGCTGTCGATCTTCACGACAGCTCGCATAGTCAGTACCGTATTGCAAGTTACCCCCGCCGCCAGCGGGGCCGCCCGAGGTCGAACCTAGCCGCCCTTGGCCTGGAACGCCCTCCAGAGTTGCCACAGCCCCAGCAGCACCAGCGTCTGGGCGACGCCCGAGATCAGGGTCGCCCCGCCCAGGCCCAGGCGCACCGACCAGGCCTGGCAGGCGGCCGAGTCGCCGTAGGTCGCCCAGACGAGTCCGCTGAGCGCCAGCGATCCCGCGAGGATGAAGGCCGCGCCCACGGCGGCGCGCTTCAGCGAAGGATGGCGAACGTCCATCGGGGTCTCCCTTGCCACCGCGCCAGGACGCCATGTGTACCCGCCGCCCGCCTTGAGCCCCGTCAACTGTCGTAGGCCGCCAGCGTCACGCCCGCGCGCGCCAGGCGCCGGTAGAGCCTGCGCCGGCGAACCAGCGGCAGCCAGTCGTAGAGGAAGATCTCCAGCGGCCGCCAGTTGGCCACCCAGCCCACGATGATCAGGCCCTCGACGAAGAACCGCCCGAGATAGCCTCCGCCGACGATGTTCCCCATCAGCCGCGCCAGCACGATGCAGACGCCCAGCACGGCCAGTCCCGTGGCCAGCGAGACGCGGCCCACCCGGAACAGCTCCCTGAGCTCCCAACCGGTCACCTCCGCGCGATAGGCGAAGTAGTTGCGCATCGCCTCGGCCACATGGCCCGCTTCCTCCCGCTCGGCCTCTGCGGCGGGCAGGCGGACGACGATCTCGATGTCGCCCTCACGGGGCATCTCGCGCGCCCAGCCGACGACATACTCCTCGACCGCGGCGTCGAGGTCGCGTTCGCGGTACGGCAGGGGGTCCAGCGACTGGAAGAGCTGGCCGATCTCCTTGACCTTCAGCTCGATGGGCCGTTGAGCGGGCGCGGAGGTCATGGCCCTATCGCGGCATCGAGGCCCGGGGGATCACCGCGCCCACGTGCTGCACGACCACGCCGGCCAGGCGACGCCCGCCCTCGACCGCCGCCTGGGGGTCGCGACCGTTCAGGCGCAGGGCCAGGTAGCCGGCGTTGAAGCTGTCGCCCGCGCCCGTGGTGTCCACCGCCGGCGCCTTCGGGCCGCCCGGGATCCACACCGGCGCCGCGGCCGGGCGGCGGATGGTGACGCCGTGGTCGTGGCCGCGCTGGATCACCTCGGCCCCCGCCGCCGCCCACCGCTGCGGCCCGTCCATCAGGTCCAGGGCCTCCAGGTCCTCGTCGCTGGCCGAGACGTAGGTCGAGCTGCGCGCCGCCTGGTCGATGGCCGCCCGGGCGGTCTCCACGTCGGGCCACAGCCGGGCGCGGTAGTTCAGGTCGAAGCCCACGGCCCGGGCCTCGCGCATCACGCCGCCCAGGGCCGCGCGGCCCGCGTCACCCACCACCGCCAGGGTTATCGCCGAGAGATAGGTGAGGTCCGCCTTGGCGGCCGCGTCGGTCAGGGCCTCGACGTCGGCCAGCTCGGCGATCTGCCGGACCGGCGCCTCGCCGCGCCAGTAGAAGAACCGCCGCTCGCCCCTGTCGTCCCGCTCGATGGCGTAGAGGCCGGGCAGGCGCCCGTCGACGCGGGTCACGAGCGAGGCGTCCAGCCCCTCCCGCTCCATCACCTGCAGGATCGCCCGGGTGAAGGGATCGTCCGTCCCCAGCGCGGTGGCGTAGGCCACCTCGTGGCCCAGCCGCTGGAGATAAAGCGCCGTGTTGAAGGTGTCGCCCGCATAGGCGAGCGCCGCCTGGCCGGGTCCGGCCAGGCTCAGCTCCACCATGACTTCGCCGATGGCGACGATGCGTCCCATGGGCGAGTCCCTTAAGCCTATTCGACGGCGAAGGTCAGCCCCGCATGCTTCGACAGTCGCTCGACCAGCCGTCCCTGCAGGGCCGCGCCGGGGGTCCAGATCCCGCCTTTCACGTCAGGAGCGTTCACCAGGGCGATCGCCGTCTCGGCCAGCATCTTCGACGTCGAGCCGTAGCCCGGGTCCTTGTCGCCCTTCACCGAGGTGCGCACCTGCCGGCCGTCCGCGCCGGTGGCGATGAACAGGATGTCGTAGAAGCCGGTCTCCCGCTCCTCCTTGGTCGGCCCCTCGCCGGGCTTCGGCCCCCCGCCCGGCAGCGAGCCCAGGTCGGTGAAGCCCGGTCCGCCGGGACCGCCCATCACCATCTCGTCGTAGACGAAGTCCGTCCCGTAGGCGTGGCCCATCAGAAGGTTCGAGCGGTGGACGTTCTTCACGTTGATCACCGCCATCATGAACGGCGCCACCGGCCCGACGTCCGGGTCGTCATAGGGCGCGTTCGAGGCCGGCGCCGCCGGCCCCACGAAGCCCGGCGTGAGCCCATAGTCGCTCATCATCACCGCCATCTGCGACGGGTCCTTCTGGATCGCCTCCATGGTCGCCTTGCCGCTGGCCGCCGTGCCGCCCGAGAGCCCGCCCTTCATGTCGCGCACCCGGCCCTTCACGCGCGGCGCCGGCGCGCCCAGCTTCGCCTTGGCCGTCTCCTGGGCGAAGTAGACGCCCAGCTCGAAGGGGATGGAGTCGAAGCCGCACGAGAACAGGATGCGCGCCCCGCTCTTCTTGGCCGTCGCCTCGTGGGCGTCGATCATCCGGCGCATCCAGTTGGGCTCGCCGCACAGGTCCAGGTAGTCGGTCCCGGCCTCGGCGCAGGCCGCCACCAGGTCCGAGCCGTAGAGCTGGTAGGGCCCCACCGTGGTGATCACCGCCTTGGTCCGCCGCACCATGTCCCGCAGCGAGGCCGGGTCCGAGGCGTCGGCCACCACCAGGGGCGTGTCCTTCGGCGCGCCGATCTCGTCGCGCACCTCCGCCAGCTTCGCCGCCGAGCGGCCGGCCATGGCCCACTTCACCTCGCCGCCGACTCCGTAGCGCTGGGCCAGGTGCTCGGCCACCAGACGGCCGGTGTAGCCGGTCGCGCCATAGACGATCAGGTCGAACTCGGCGTTCGGGTTCATGGGACGCCCCTCCTCCTTGGTTTGCGGCGCCACCCTTACGAATTTACGCCGTTATCGCAATCGCCCGCTTAAGCTCTCGGCATGACCGAGCTCGGAATCATCGAGGGCTTCTTCGGCCGGCCCTACACATGGGAGGAGCGCGCCGGCATGGTCCGCGCCCTGGGTCCCGCCGGCTACGGCTTCTACCTCTACGCCCCCAAGGCCGACGGCTTCCTGCGCAAGCGCTGGCGCGAGCCCTATCCCGACGCCGATCTCGCGAGCCTCGCGGATTTCGCCGCCCTCTGCCGCGCCACGGGCGTCCGCTTCGGCGCGGGCCTGTCGCCCTACGAGCTCTACCGCGACTTCGACGCCGCCTCGAAACAGGCGCTGGCCGCCAAGCTCGACCAGCTCGTCTCGCTGGGCCTCGACGACCTGGGCGTCTTCTTCGACGACATGCGCGGCGACCTGCCTGGCCTCGCCGCCGCCCAGGTGGAGATCGTCCACTGGATCGCCGAGCGGGTCCCGGGCGTCCGCCTGATCGCCTGCCCCAGCTACTACACCGACGATCCGGCCCTCGACCGCGTGTTCGGCCAGCGGCCGCCGAACTATCTGGAGGACCTCGGCGCCGGCCTCGATCCCGCCATCCACCTCATGTGGACCGGCGAGGAGGTGTGCAGCCTCCAGGTCACCCCCGCCCATCTCGCCCGCGTGGCCGGCCGGATGCGCCGCAGGCCGTTCCTGTGGGACAACTACCCGGTCAACGACGGCCCGCGCATGAGCCGCCGCCTGCATCTGCGCGCCTTCACCGGCCGCCCCGCGACGATCGGCGACCATCTCGCCGCCCACGGGATCAACACCGCATCTCAGGCCGTCCTGAGCCGCATCCCGGCGCTCACCCTGCTGGACAGCTACGCGCAGGGGGAAGCCTATGAATACGCCGCCAGCTTCCGCCGCGCCGCCCGCCAGGTGCTGGGGGAGGACTTCGCCGCCCTTCTCGAACGCAACCTGCTGGCCCTCCAGGAGTCCGGCCTCGACGGCATGTCCGACGAGCTGAAGGGGCGCTTGCGCGAACGCCTGGCCCCGTTCGACCACCCAGCCGCACGCGAGATCGAGGCCTGGCTCGACGGCGCCTACGCCATGGGCGCCGAGGAATTGCAGACCCAGTAACCCTTCTTCCGCCCCAGGCTCCGGTCTAAAGAACGGGCGTGATCTCCCGCCGCGCCCTCGTCACGCGTCTTGGCCTGCTCGCCGCGGGCGGGGGCGCGCTCTACCTGGCGCGCGACCGCATCCCCTGGCCGCCGCCGAAGGTGGAGTTCGCGTCCGGCCACTGGACGCCCTGGATTCCCCTGCCCGACCGCGGCGGCCTCATGGAGGTTCCCGGCCAGGTCGGCGGCGTTCCCGTCCGGGTGGTGGTGGACTCCGGCGCCCAGTTCTCGGCGATCGACCGGGCCCTGGCCGACCGCCTCGGCCTGTCCAGGCCCATCGCCCTGCCCATGCTGGCCTACGGCGTCAGCGGCGACCCCAGCCTGACCCACACCGTCCGCCTCGACCTGGACCTGGGCCCGCTCACGGTGCGCGGCGTGCGGGCCGCCGTGCTCGACATCGCCACGCTCTCGGCCGCCACGGGACACGAGTTCTCGCTGCTGCTGGGCCGCGACGTGCTGCGCGAGCTGGTCATCGAGGCCGACTTCCCCCGCCGCCGCGCGGCCTTCCACCGCCCCGGAGCCTACCGGCCGCCCCCCGACGCCCGGCCCGTGCCGCTGAAGCTCACCGGCGGCGCGCCCATGACCCCCGTCCGGGTGGAGGGCTCCGCGCCCTTCGACGTGCTGGTGGACACCGGCGCCACCGGCACGCTGGCGCTCTCGGCCCGGGCGGCCCAGACCACTGGCCTGCTCGCGCCTGGCCGCCCGGTCAGCTCGGCCCATTCCGTCAGCCTCGGCGGCCTCAGCCTTGACCGCATGGTCCGGGCCCATACGGTGGAGGTCGCCGGCCTCACCCTGCGCGGCGTGGACGTGCAGGTCTATGCGCCCAGCGCGCGCGGCCCGATCCCCGACGGCCTGCTGGGCGCGGGCCTCTTCCGCCGCTTCCGCCTCGCCCTCGACCTGGGCCGCGGCCGGCTGTTCCTGGTTCCGCCCGCCCTGGTCCTGGTGCGGGAACCAAGCCCCTAGCGCGGCATTTCTGGCGCTCAGGCCTCACAGGGAGACGCCATCCATGACCCGCGCACTGTTGATCTGCGCCGCCGCCTCGGCCCTCGCCGTCGCCGCCTGCAACCGCCAGGAACCCGCCGGACAGACCAAGCCGGTGAACGCCGCCCAGGACGCCGTGGGCTCGGCGGTCGGCCAGATGTCGGCCTCGACCCTGGGCGCCAACACCACCGAGGGCTTCGTCTCGAACGCCGCCATCAGCGACATGTACGAGATCCAGGCCGGCCAGATGGCCCAGCAGAAGGGCCGATCCGCCGACGTAAAGGCCTTCGGCAAGATGATGGTCGCCGACCACACGGCCATGTCGAACGAGATGAAGCCGCTGGCCCAGGCCGCCGGCCAGACCGTGCCCGCCACCCTCGACGAGCGCCGCAAGGGCATGCTCGACAACCTGACCGCCGCCAGCGGCGCGGATTTCGACCGCGTCTACCTGGCCCAGCAGGAGGCCGCCCACGAGGAGGCGCTGACCCTCATGCGTGGGTATGCCGACGGCGGCGACAATGCCGAGCTCAAGGCCCTGGCCCAGAAGGCCATCCCGAAGATCCAGGCCCACCTCGACCGGGTGAACCAGATCCAGGCCGCCGCCGCTCCAGCCGCCAAGTAGCGGCCCCGCGACGAGTCTCGTCCGTCATGGCGCCCGCCGGTCCTCCGGCGGGCTCTTTGCATGGGCCCTGGCGGCCTGCCCCGAAGGCTCCGCTTGAGGCAGGTCAATGCCCCGCCTCCCGCAGCCGGGAGGATGACCCGATGCGCATCGCGGTCTTCGAGGCCGAGGAGTGGGAACGCGCCGCTTTCGAACGGCTGCGCCCCCATCACCGGGTCGTCTGCTCCCCCGAACCGCTCGACGCGGCGGGCGCGGAGGCCCATGCCGACGCCCAGGTGGTCACCGCCTTCATCCGCTCCGACCTCGGCGCCGACGTGCTGCGCCGCCTGCCGGACCTCAAGCTCATCGCCACCCGCTCGACAGGCTACGACCACATCGACCTCGGCTACTGTCGGACGGCCGGCATTTCGGTCTGCAACGTCCCCGACTACGGCGACCCCACCGTGGCCGAGCACGCCTTCGCCCTGCTGCTGGCCATCTCGCGCCGCATCGTCGAGGCCGCCGACCGCACGCGCCGGGGCGACTTCGCCATGGAGGGCCTGCGCGGCTTCGACCTCGCCGGCCGCACCCTGGGCGTCGTCGGCGCCGGCCGCATCGGCCGGCGGGTGATCCAGATCGCCGCCGGCTTCGGCATGACGGTGGTCGCCGCCGACCGCCGCCCCGACCCGGACGCCGCCCGCCGGCTGGGCTTCGCCTACGTCTCCCTGCCCGAGCTCCTGGCCCGCGCCGACGTGGTCAGCCTGCACGTCCCCGGCGGACCGGAGACCTTCGACCTCATCTCCGACGCCGAGTTCGCCGCCATGAAGCCCGGCGCCGTGCTCATCAACACCGCGCGAGGCGGGGTCGTGAACGCCGCGGCCCTGGTGCGGGCCCTGACCAGCGGCCGGCTGGCCGGCGCCGGTCTCGACGTGGTGGCCGAGGAGCCGCTGGTGCGCGAGGAGGCCGAGATTTTCCGAACCGACGCGGCCCTGCGCCCCGACCAGCTCCGCAGCCTCTTGGCCACCAACACCCTGCTGCGGCTGCCCAACGTCGTGGTCACCCCGCACGTGGCCTACGACACCCGCGAGGCCGTCCAGCGCATCCTCGAAACCTCGGTCGCCAACATCGAGGCCTTCGCCCGCGGCGAGCCCCGCAACCTGGTCCTCTAGATGTGAGGTGCCAATAGGTTGTCCATCCGGTCCGGACCGGGAAGGCTGGTGTTGCGAAGACTCAGCTGATCTCAGGGGACCGGATGAACCTGCATAGGAATGCCCGCACGACGCCGG
>NZ_JBKBRO010000025.1:0-57398 GCF_046463815.1 Phenylobacterium sp.
TTGACGCTCAGACCAACGCCTGACTCCATGCCCACGTCGGCCGACTGCGCCGCCCACGATCACGTGGAATAGGCGCCCGCCATCGCGTGGAATGAGCGCCCACGATCACTGGAATGCGCACTACACCATCGGACTCACGCGGTTCTGGCGCCCGGACTGGGGCGGCCAGCTCCTCTTCCACGACGAGGCCGGAGACGTGACGCGGGGGTTCGCGCCGCGCTTCAACGTGCTGACGCTTTTCAAGGTGCCGATGGCCCACTCGGTGGCCCCGGTGGCGCCCTACGCGGCCGAGCCGCGCTACATGATCACTGGCTGGCTCCGCGACGATCCGCCGTACGCGCGGGGGGCGGAGCCCGGCGCATGAGGTCCTGTATGGCCATGAGCTCGGCGCGGGCGGACAGGTCGCCGGCGCGCACCAGGTCGAGCAGCTTCAGCACCTCGCCGTAGGCGGTCCTCGGCGGCTGGATGGGACGGCCGCCCCGACCGCCAGCCAGCGCCTCCGCCCGGGCTCGGGTGACCTGGGCCTGGTTGACGCCGCGCAGCGCGGCGTCGATCCGCGCCAGGCGTCCGAGCGGCAGCTCGTCGCGCAGCGACTCGGCCAGTTCGGGTTCGAGGCCGAACTGCAGGATGGCGCGGGCCTCGGAGACCGCCTTCTTCAGCGCAGCCGCCGTGGGCCGCAGCTTCTGGGCGTAGGCGCGGCCGGCCGCATGCAGGGCCCTTTCCTCGCAAAGCGAGCCCGCGGCGTGGAGGTAGAGGGCGACCGCGGCGATCTGCTTGGCCGCGCTCAGTACGCGGCTGCGGGGCGGCGACGCCTCGCGAATCGCATCCAGCACCCAGGCCGCGGCGGCTTCGCCCTGGACATATTCGACGACACTGGATCTGCCCACGGCGGAGTATCTCACGTAACGATATTAGGTCCGAGCCTTATGTGGCGTGTAACATTGATACGTCGTCCATCAAGCGTGCAACAAGCTGCGCCTTGTCGTCGCGGGGCGTAATCTGGACCGCGACTCTGAAGGCGCTGGAGAAGGCGGACATGCGGGCATTTGGGACAGGCGCGGCGGGACTGGCGCTGGCGGCGGCGGTGGGCGGCGCGGCCACCGCCCAGGAGGCGTCCGCGGACGCGGCGCTGGACGGGCTGGCGGCGTGCGCGGCGGTCGTCGACCCGGCGCAGAAGGCGGCCTGCTATGATGCGGCCTATGCGGCGCTGAACGGCCAGGTGCGGTCGGGCGAGATCAGCATCATCCGCCGCAAGGAGGCCCAGGCGGCCCAGCGCGGGGCCTTCGGCCTGAACCTCCCGTCGCTGCAGATCTTCGACAAGGCTTCGGGCTCGCAGGGTCCGCTGGAGAGCATCGCCGACAAGGTCGCCAAGGCCTATCGCAACGGCGAGGGGCGGTGGGTCGTCGAAACGGCCGAGGGCCAAGTCTGGCGCCAGACCGACAACGAGACCATTTCGCCCCGGCCCAAGCCCGGCGATCCGGTCGAGATCCGCAAGGCGGCCCTCGGCAGCTATATGATGAAGGTGGGCGAGGCGCGCGGCGTGCGGGCCAAGCGCGGGGAATAGCGCCCCTCCGGCGAGGGGCGCGTCCCGCTACTTCGCCGAGACGACCGGCAGCTCGATGGCCGAGGCGCTGGCGCCCGCATGCCAGATGCGCTGGGTGGCCTTCCGGTAGTCCTCGGGCTTGGCGAAGAAGATGTTGTCCACATAGGTCTGAGGGTTGCGGTCGTAGAGCGGGAACAGCGTGGACTGAACCTGCACCATGATCCGGTGGCCCGGCTGGAACACGTGGTTCACCGGCGGCAGCTCGAAGCGGTACTTCTGGACCTTGCCCGCGGGGATCGGCGACGGCTTCTCGTAGGATTCGCGATAGCGGCCGCGGAAGATCTCGATCGCCACCGGGAACTCGTAGCCGCCCATCTGGACGTCCGATGGGACCACGTCCGGGTAGACGTCGATCAGCTTCACCACCCAGTCCGAGTCGGTCCCGGTGGTCGAGGCGAACAGGTTCACCCAGGGCGAGCCCGAGACCTGCATGGGTTCGGTCAGCGGTGGGGTGACGTAGGTCAGGACGTCGGGGCGGCCGTCCACGTGGCGTTGGTCCGAGGTCAGCCAGTAGCGCCACTGGTCGGGATCGTCCCAGCGCACCGGGCGGCGCACGTAGGGCACGGGCTTGGCTGGATCGGAGACGTATTCGTCGAAGGCCGCGCCGCCGGCCGGCTTGTCGAACGACAGGCCGAGGCCCGGCTGGAGGTAGAGCGGCTTCATCGTCGAGGCGCAGCCGCTTTCGCAGGCGAGCGGCCACTTCGGGTAGCTCTTCCACGTCATGGTGCCGGTCTCGAAGATCGTCACCGGCGGGATGTCCGCCTTGGGCGCGCCCGTCTTCAGGTGCTGGTCCAGGAACGGCTTCAGGACCTTCACGCGGAACTCGGTGGCGGTGTCGCCGGGCAGCTTCACGAGGCCGAGCTGGCGCTGCTCGTAGTTGACGCCGGAATGGCGCCAGGCGCCCAGCGCCAGGAAGTTCATGTCGTTGGCGCCGTCCTTGGGCTCGGTGGCCTCGTAGGCGTGGATGGCGCCGTAGATGTCCTCCTGGTCGAACAGCGACCCGACCCACAGCGTCGGCACCTTCAGCGGCTGGTTGGCGAGGATCTTGTCGAGCGCCTGGTTCCGCCAGAACCAGTCGTAGGCCGGATGCTCGCTGACCTTACGCCAGGCGGGGATCTGGTCGAGCCCGGCGGCCTTGGCGAACGCCCCGGCCGAGCCCGCGCGCAGGAAGTTGTCGTAGTCGTCGAAGGCCTGGCGCGGGATGTCGTCGCCTTCGCCCTTCACGGTCATCTGGCTGGTGAACCAGTCGAAGTTCACCTGCCGGAAGGCGCCGTTCTGGAACCAGTCGTCGCCCATCCAGCCGTCCACCATCGGGCTCTGGGGCACGGCGGCCTTCAGCGCCGGGTGCGGGTTGATGAGCGCCATGGCGGTGGTGAAGCCGGGGTAGGACGAGCCGATCATGCCGACCCGGCCGTTGGTCTCCGGCGTGTTCTTCACCAGCCAGTCGATGGTGTCGTAGGCGTCGGTGGAGTGGTCGACGTCGGTGGCGTTCAGCGGCCCCTTGAGCGGCCGCGTGAGCACGTAGTCGCCCTCGGACTTGTACTTGCCGCGGACGTCCTGGTAGGCGCGGATGTAGCCGTCCTCGAGGAAGGGCTCGTCCATCTGGGTCGCGGTGGCGGTCGCATGCGGCGAGGCGAAGCGCGAGACCGCCTTGGACGCGTTGTAGGGCGTGCGCGTCAGCAGGATCGGCGCGTCCTTGGCTCCCTTGGGGATGATCAGCACCGTGTAGAGGCGCGTCCCGTCCCGCATGGGGATCATCGCCTCGCGCTTCTCGTAGTCGTAGGTCGCGGTGGGCGGTGTGAACTTGGCCGGGATGTCCGGCGTCATGGGCGGGGTGGCCTGTGGCGGCGTCTGCGCCTGGACCGGCGTGACGGAGACGGCGAGCGCGGCGCAGGCCGCGATGAGGGCTGGCTTGAGCATGGGCCTGACCCTAGCGGGCCGGCGCCCGGGCGCAAGGGAGGGCCCACCATCCGGCTTGCCATCGCCGCCCGTTGCGGTGTCTCTGCCATCGTAAACGGCGAGGGGGACGGGTGATGTGGGTTAGGATCGTGGCCGGCGCCGTGCTGGCGAGCCTGGTGCTGGCGACGGGAGCGATGGCCCAGCCGGCCAGGGCCGACGCCCAGTTCAAGGCGCTCTACACGACCGAATGGGCGTGGCGGCAAAAGGAACTGGCCCACCCCGACGATCCCGACAGCCGTCGTCTAGCGCCCTATCTCCCGCGGGTGGACGCCGCGTCCCAGGCCCGGCGGCTGGCCTACTGGCAGGAGGTGCGCCGTCAGCTCGACGCCATCCCGCGCGACCAGCTTTCCCCCGAGGCCCAGGTCGACTACGACGTCTACAGGGACCAGATCGACGTCCGTATCGCGCAGCAGAAATTCCGCGAGTACGAGAAGCCGTTCAACTCGGACTCCTCGTTCTGGTCGAGCTTCAACTACACGGCCCGCCGTCCCTTCCACGACGCCCAGGACTACCGCGACTACATCGCCCAGATGAAGGACATCCCCCGTTACTTCTCGGAGCAGACCGAGAACATGCGGGCGGGCCTGAAGCGCGGGTTCACGCCGCCCAGAGCCACCTTGGTCGGGCGCGAGGTCTCGGTCAGCGCGACGGCGGACGCCAAGGACGCTGAGAGCACGCTCTTCTGGCAGCCGTTCGCCGCCATGCCGTCGTCGATCCCGGCGGCCGAGCAGGCGGCCCTGAAGGCCGAGGCCAAGCAGGTTATCGAGCGCCAGGTGAAGCCCGCCTACGGCCGCCTGCTGACCTTCCTGCGTCAGGAATACATCCCGAACACCACCCAGGTCCTCGCCGCCGAGAGCCTTCCGGACGGTCCCGCCTACTACCGGGCCCAGATCAAGGAGTTCTCGACGCTCGACATGGAGCCCGAGGCCATCCACCAACTGGGCCTTTCCGAGGTGGCCAAGATCCGGGCCCAGATGGAGGAGGTCATGAAGGAGACCGGCTTCCAGGGCGACTTCCCGGCCTTCCTGACCTATCTGCGCACCGACCCGAAATTCTACGCCAAGACGCCCGAGGAGCTGCTCAGCAAGGGCGCCTGGATCGCCAAGCGGGTGGACGGGAAGCTGTCGAGCTTCTTCGGCTGGCTGCCGCGCGGCCGCTTCACGATCGAGCCGGTGCCGGCCGACATCGCGCCGTTCTACACGAGCGCCCGGGGTGGGTCGCGCAGCTATCTGATCAACACCTACGACCTGCCGTCGCGGCCGCTGTTCAACATGACGGCGCTCACCCTGCACGAGTCGGCGCCGGGGCATTCGTTCCAGGGGGCTCTGGCCGAGGAGCAGGAGGCGCTGCCCGACTTCCGGCGCTACGTCTACATCTCGGCCTATGGCGAGGGCTGGGCGCTCTACTGCGAGACCCTGGGCGTCGAGATGGGCCTCTACGACACGCCCTACGACCGTTTCGGCATGCTGACGTTCCAGATGTGGCGCGCCGCCCGCCTGGTGGTCGACACCGGCCTGCACCACAAGGGCTGGACGCGCGAGCAGGCGATCGCCTTTCTGCACGACAACACGGCGCTGTCGGACCACGACATCGAGATCGAGGTCGACCGCTACATCTCCTGGCCCGGCCAGGCGGTCAGCTACTACCTGGGCATGCTGGCCATTCGCGACCTGCGGGCCAAGGCCGAGGCGGCGCTGGGGCCGAAGTTCGACATCCGCGCCTTCCACGACACGGTGCTCTCGATGGGGTCGGTCCCGCTGCCGGTCCTGGAGGCCCGCATCGACCGCTTCATCGCCGAGGGCGGGCGCGACCCGATGCCGGTGAAGTTCCAGAAGGCCGCCGCGCCCTAAGCGCTGGCGAGGGCGCTCTGGAAGAGGATGGCGCCGTCGGCCGAGCCCAGCTCGGCCTCGAAGGCCCGGTCGGGGTGGGGCATCAGGCCCAGCACGTTGCCGCGGGCGTTGACGATGCCGGCGATGTCGCGGGCCGAGCCGTTCGGGTTGTCCATATAGCGGAACACCACCTGGCCCTCGCCCTCCAGGCGGTCCAGCGTGGCCTCGTCGGCGAAAAAGTTGCCCTCGCCGTTGCCGACCGTCATCACCGCCTGACGGCGGCCCTGGTAGCCGGCGGTGAAACGGGTCTGGGAATTGACCACCTCCAGCTCCACCGGCTTGCAGACGTACTTGAGCTTCTCGTTGCGCAGCAGGGCGCCGGGCAGGAGGCCCGCCTCGCACAGCACCTGGAAGCCGTTGCAGATGCCCACGGTCGCCACGCCGCGTTCGGCGGCGGCCTTCACCTCGGGCATGATCGGGGACAGCGCCGCCATGGCGCCGCAGCGCAGGTAGTCGCCATAGGAGAAGCCGCCGGGCAGGACGATCAGGTCCACGCCGGCCGGGAGCGCGGTGTCCCCGTGCCAGACCATCTCCACCTTCGCGCCCGTGGAGCGCTCGACGGCGACCTTGCAGTCGCGGTCGCAGTTGGAACCGGGGAAGACGATGACGGCGGCTTTGGTCATGGGCGCCTCAGGTGGTTGAGCCGGGGCCTCGCGTCAAGCGCGCTCATTTGCGCCGCCAGTGCTTGAGGCCGTCGAGATAGGCGTGGAGATCGTCGTAGCGGGCCTTGTCGCCGTACGGACAGCCGGTGGTGATGACCTCGCCGCCCCTGGCCTGCTGCATCATGATCGCCGGGTGGCCGGGCGCGCCCGGTTCGGTGATCAGGTACGAGGTCTTGCCGTCGGGGCTGGAATAGAAGCTGTAGGGCTCGGCCGGGTCGCCGGGCGCAGCGTTCAGCGGCTGGGCCGTGATCGCGGCCTTCTGCGCTTCGAACGGCTGGGCGCAGTCGAGGGTCAGGTAGGCGGGCGGGGCCTCCGCCTTGGGCGCGCAGGCCCAGAGGAGGGGCGGGAAGAGGGCGAGGGCCGCGAGGGCTCCCGCCGCCGGCCTCACGCCACCTCCACGCGGTAGCTTTCGATGACGGTGTTGGCGAGCAGCTTCTCGCACATGGCCTTGACCTCGGCCTCGGCGGCCTGTGCGTCCGACGCCTTCAGGTCGAACTCGATGGTCTTGCCGACGCGGACGTGCTCGACGCCGCCCCAGCCCAGGCCGTGGAGCGCCTGTTCTACGGCCTTGCCCTGCACGTCGAGGACGCCGGGCTTCAGGAACACATGAACCTTCGCGCGCACTAGTGCAGGCCCCCTTGGATGACGGTCGGCATCTCTTTCATGATGCCCAGGCGGCGAGCCACCTCGGTGTAGCTCTCGATGACGTTGCCCAGGTCGCGGCGGAAGCGGTCCTTGTCCAGCTTCTCGTTGGTCTGGGAATCCCACAGCCGGCAGCTGTCGGGGCTGATCTCGTCCGCCAGGATGATGCGGGCGAAGTCGTTCTCCCACACGCGGCCGAACTCGATCTTGAAGTCGATCAGGGTGATGCCGACCGCGCCGAACATGCCGGTCAGGAAGTCGTTCACCCTGAGGGTGAGCGCCATCATGTCGTCGATCTCCTGGGTCGAGGCCCAGTTGAAGGCGGTGATGTGCTCCTCGGCCACCATCGGGTCGTGGAGCTTGTCGTCCTTCAGGTAGAACTCGATGATCGAGCGGGGCAGGGGCTGGCCCTCGGGGATGCCGAAGCGCTTGGAGAGCGAGCCGGCCGCCACGTTGCGGCACACCACCTCAAGGGGGATGATCTCGACTTCCTTGATGAGCTGCTCGCGCAGGTTCAGCCGCTTGATGAAGTGGTTCTGGACCCCGATCGAGGCCAGCTTGGTCATGATGTATTCGCTGATGCGATTGTTGATGACGCCCTTGCCCTCCAGGACGGCCTTTTTCGTGGCGTCGAAGGCGGTGGTGTCGTCCTTGAAATACTGGATCAGCGTGCCGGGCTCCGGACCTTCGTAGAGGATCTTCGCCTTGCCCTCGTAGATCTTCTTACGGCGGGTCATCGAACAGCCTTCTCCACAGCGAGGGCTTACCGGTCGGCGGAAACGAAAAAAGCGCGCGGCTGATCTCTCGCGCGCGGCTCCGACTCAGGGGTCTCGCCCAATTCAGGCCCCGTGAAATTAGCGGATGCGGCCCCCGCGCGCAAACCTGTCGCATGCGACTCTGTTTCGATTGCGGGGCCGCCCCGCCCGCGATATGGGAACGCCCGCTTCGTAAGCTGACCCCTAGGACCCGATGACCACCTTCGACGAACGCGAACAGGGCTTTGAGAAGAAGTTCGCCCTGGACCAGGAGCAGGAGTTCAAGGCTCACGCGCGTCGGAACAAGGCGTTGGGCCAGTGGGCCGCCGGCCTGATGGGCCTGGAAGGCCAGCACGTCGAGGAATACGCCAAGGCTGTGGTGAAGTCGGACTTCGAGCTGCCGGGCGACGAGGACGTGCTGCGCAAGGTGTTCGAGGACCTGAAGGGCTCGGGCGTCGCGGTCACCGAGGGCGAGGTCCGCATGAAGATGGCCGAACTGCTGGCCCAGGCCCGCGAGAGCGTGAAGTCCGGCAACTGACGCCGATCACCGCCGCCGAATCACAAAGGGCGCGCCCGCAAGGCGCGCCCTTCGCTTTTCCGGGCCGGATTCAGGCCTTGAGCTGGCTGTCCAGGTACTTGCGGATCGCCGGGCCGTAGGGCGGGCGGAGCGCCTTCAGCGGTCCGATGTCCTTCCTGATCTGGGAGAAGACCGCCTTGCGGTGGCTGAACTCCCGGAAGCCGTCGACGCCGTGGTAGCTGCCCATGCCCGCCGGGCCGATGCCGCCGAAGGGCAGCTCCTCCTGGGCCACGTGCATGATGACGTCGTTCACGGTCACGCCGCCGGGCGTGGTGGAGGACAGCACCTTCTCGCGCTCCGCCTCGTCGTTGCCGAAGTAGTAGAGGCCGAGCGGACGGTCCTTGCCGTTCACATAGGCGATGGCCTCGTCGACGCTGCGGTAGCTCTTCACCGGCAGGACGGGGCCGAAGATCTCCTCCTGCATCACCTTCATGTCGTCGGTGGGATCGAGAATCAGGGTCGGCGCGATCTTGCGGTGCTCCTGCTGGGTCAGGTCCTCGCCCTCGGGCTTGAGCTCGACCACGCGGGCCCCCTTGGCCTTGGCGTCCTCCACGTAGCCCATGATCCGCTCGTAGTGCCGTTGGGCGACGATCGAGGTGTAGTCGGGGTTGTCCTTGATGGTCGGGAACATGTGGCGGACCGACGCCCGGGCCGCTTCGACGAAGCCTCCCATCTTGTCGTGGGGCGCCAGGACGTAGTCGGGCGCCAGGCAGATCTGGCCGGCGTTCAGCGTCTTGCCGTTCATGATCCGGGCGGCCGCCGTATCCAGGTCGGCCGACTTGCCGAGGATCACCGGGCTCTTGCCGCCCAGCTCCAGGGTCAGCGGCACCAGGTTCTCGGCCGCGGCGCGCATGACGTGACGCGCGATGCTGGTCGCCCCGGTGAAGATGATGTGGTCGAAGGGCAGGCGGGAGAACGCCTCGCCCACCTCCGGCCCGCCCGTGACGACCGCGATCTCCTCCTCGGAGAAGGCCGAACCGAACATGGTCTTCATCAGCTCGGAGGTCGCCGGCGTGAACTCCGACGGCTTGATCATCGCGCGGTTGCCGGCGGCCAGGATGCCGGCCAGGGGGGCGAAGGTGAGGTTCACCGGGAAGTTCCAGGGGCTGATCACGCCCACGACGCCCTTGGGCTGGTAGCGGACCTCGGCCTTGGCGCCGAAGAGGCCCAGGATGGCGGGCGTGGTCTTGCGCTTCTCCGGCCGCATCCACTTCCGCAGGTGGGCCTTGGCGTGCTTCAGCGGGCCGATCGAGCCCGCGACGTCGGTGAAGGCCGTGGCCTCGCGCGACCGGGAGCCGAAGTCCTGGTTGAGCGCGTCCTCGATGGCCCGGCGGTTCTCGATCAGCAGCGTGATGCATCGGTCGATGCGGTTGATCCGCTCCTCGGCCGAGGGCGCGCCGTCGCGTAGGTGGGCCGCCTTCTGGCGGGCCAGTATGCCTTGCATGTCCATTGAACCGTCCTCCCTGACGCCAGCGTCACCGGATGACGCAGGGGCGGTCAAGGGACGGCTACTGCGGGCCGAACACCCGGGCGAAGACCGTGTCCACGTGCTTGAAGTGGTAGCCCAGGTCGAAGAGCTGCTCGAGCTCGGCGTCCGAGAGCGTGACCTCGGGGTCGGCCTTCAGGAAGTCGAGGAAGTTCCCTTCGCCGCGCCACACCCTCATGGCGTTGCGCTGGACCGCGGCGTAGCTGGCCTCGCGGCTGAGGCCCTTCTGGGTCAGGGCCAGCAGGACGCGCTGCGAATGGACCAGGCCGCCCAGGCGGTCGAGGTTCTTGGCCATGTTCTCGGGGTAGACCAGCAGCCGGTCGACCACGTTGGCCAGGCGGCGCAGGGCGAAGTCGAGGTGGACCGTGGCGTCAGGGCAGATGCCCCGCTCCACGGACGAGTGGCTGATGTCGCGCTCGTGCCACAGCGCGACGTTCTCCAGGGCCGGGGTCACCGCCGAGCGGACCAGGCGGGCCAGGCCTGTCAGGTTCTCGGTCAGGATCGGGTTGCGCTTGTGCGGCATGGCCGAGCTGCCCTTCTGGCCCTGCTCGAAGAACTCCTCGGCCTCCAGCACCTCGGTGCGCTGCAGGTGGCGGATCTCGATGGCCAGCCGCTCGATGGAGCTAGCCACCACGGCGAGCGCCGCGAAATAGGCGGCGTGTCGGTCGCGCGGGATCACCTGGGTCGAGACGGGCTCGACGGCCAGGCCCATCTTCTCGGCCACGTAGGCTTCGACTTCCGGGGCCACGTTGGCGAAGGTGCCGACCGCGCCCGAGATGGCGCAGGTGGCGATCTCGAACTTCGCCATGGCCAGGCGCTCCTTGGCGCGCTGGAACTCGGCGTAGTGGCCGGCGAGCTTCAGGCCGAAGGTGGTGGGTTCGGCGTGGATGCCGTGGCTGCGGCCGACGGTGGGCGTCAGCTTGTGCTCGAAGGCCCGCCGCTTCAGGGCCGCCAGGACCATGTCCACGTCCTCGAGCAGGAGGTCGGTGGCGCGCACGAGCTGCACGGCCAGGGTGGTGTCGTTGACGTCGGAGGACGTCATCCCCTGGTGCAGGAAGCGGGCCTCGGGGCCGACGATCTCGGTGACGTGGGTGAGGAAGGCGATGACGTCGTGCTTCACCTCGCGCTCGATCTCGTCGATGCGGTCGGCGTTCCAGACCGCGTCGCGGCCCTTCTCCCAGATGACCCGCGCGGCCTCCTTCGGAATGACGCCCAGCTCGGCCATCTTGTCGGCGGCGTGGGCCTCGATCTCGAACATGATCTTGAAGCGCGTCTGCGGCGCCCAGATCTCGGCGGCTTCCTTGCGGGTGTAACGGGGGATCATGGGGCGAGCGTGTGGCCGCCCCCGGCCCTGAAAGTCAAGCGGTCCCGGCTCGGCCAGCGCGGCTCCGCCGCTCCGTCGGCCGGGATGACGGGTTTCTATTGAGCTTCGCGGGCCCTCGCGATGTCCTTCGGGAGCGTGATGGCGGCCAGCAGGTAGTGGATTCCGGCCCAGGCGTAGATCAGGGCCGTGCCGACCACGCCGCCCTGGGTGCCCTTCGCCATCGCCGCCTTGCAGGCCATGTCGACGCCGGCCGCCGCGCCCTCGGGCCCGACGCCGCCCGGGCAGGCGGCGGTGAAGGTCCCCGCGCCGCCGGCGCCGGCCCACGCATGCTGGGCCAGCAGGTCCACCAGCCAGCCGGTGAAGGGCGGGCCGAAGCCCAGCGCGATCAGGTTCACCACGAACAGCAGCATGGCCACGGCGGTGGCCCGCATCTGGACGCTCATGGCGTTCTGCACCACCCCGAAGGTCGGGCCCAAGTAGGTGTAGTGGAGCAGGCCGGCGACCATCCAGATCGCCACCGTCACCCGCCAGTCGGCGGCGGTGAAGGCGACCACGTAGAGCGGCGTGGCGATCAGCAGGCCGATGGCCGGGACCAGGGCGTACCAGCGGGCGCTGCGCCTGGACGCCCAGTCGGTGAGGAAGCCGCCCATCAGGGTGCCGGCCCCGTTGGCCACCCCCGCCACCAGGCCCACGATCAGGCCGACGGTGGCCAGGTCCATCCCGAACTGGCGGATGAAGTAGGGAGGCGCGAAGGCGCCCGAGCCGTAGCCGGCGAAGCTGGCCATGGTCATGCCGGCGCCCATGTGGAAGAGGCCCCACGAGCCGAACAGGCGCCTGCTCACCGCCAGGATCGAGGGCGGCTTCACGGCCTGCGCCGACGAGAGCGGCGGGTTGGGGGCGCCGGCCTCGGAGGCCTCGCGGCCCAGGGCGCCGGGGGTCTCGACGGCTTCCGCCAGCCGGGCGTCGGCCCAGCCGCGCGGCGGCTCCTTGACGAAGAGCTTGATGGCCAACGCGATCAGCACGCCCGGCAGGCCCACCAGCATGAAGGCCGCCTGCCAGCTCACGTTCTGGGCGATCCAGCCGCCGGCGATGGCGCCGAACATGGTGCCGAGCGGAATGCCCAGGGAGTAGATCGACAGGGCCGAGGCCCGCGCCTTGGGCTCGTAGTAGTCGGAGATCAGGCTGTGGGCCGGCGGCGACAGGCCCGCCTCGCCCACGCCCACGCCCACGCGGAACAGCAGGAGCTGGAGGTAGCTGGTCGCCAGGCCGCACAGCGCCGTGAAGCCCGACCAGACGACGATGGCGATCGAGATGATGTTCACCCGGCTGCGCCGCTCGGCCAGGCGGGCGATGGGGATGCCGAGCGCCGTGTAGAGCAGGGCGAACGACAGCCCGCCCAGCCAGCCGAGCTGCTGGTCGGTGAGCTTCAGGTCGACCTTGATGGCCTGGCCGATGGTCGAGATGATCGTCCGGTCGACGAAGTTGAACGTGTAGGCGATGACGAGAAGGCCCAGCACCGCGTTGCGGTAGGGGGCGGAAAAGTGGGGGGCGGCGGCCCCGGAGGCGGCGCGCGGCGGCCCGGGCGGGGCGTGAGCCTTCGACGTGGCCATGGCGTGTGCGTGTCCTTCCCTTCGTGCGTCCCCGCCGTCGTGGCGCGGCGGTTGTCGTTGGGGGGAGAGGTTAGGCGGCGGAGGCGGCGGAGGGGAAGAGCTATCCGCGGCGGCTCGTCATGTGCGCGCGGCCGGCCTTGACGTGCCCGGCCACGGCGGCGGCCACCTTCGCGCGAAGCGCGTCCGACAACCGGCCGTAGCGCCAGAAGGCGCCTTTAGGCGACTTGGCGGGACGAAGGTCGTAGCCCGGCCAATCCGACACGTTGAGTTCGGAGGTGACGATCCAGCTTGGCCGCGTCAGGCCGAAGGTTCCCGGCGCGAGCGGGATCTTGGCGTGGTGGTCGGGCTCCGTGCCGGTGATCGGCAGGACGACGATGCGCGGACCCGGCAGGACGCGGATCACCACGCAGCGGCGATCCTTCACACCCTCGACCAGGCCCTGGGCCTGCTCGTGGCTCCAGAGGAAGGAAAATTCGATGACGTCACCCGGTTCGGGCAGCCGCTCCGGCGCGTCATCCGTCGATGATGGCGTCCCCGTCATCGCGGCCCCGCGGCGCGGCGAGCTCGTCCATGCCGCTCAGGACGTCCTGGGCCAGGTCCGGCGGCAGCTCGCCCGTCCGGTAGGCCTGCCGCGTCTCCCGGCGCAGGCGCTCGTAGTCCTCGTAGGCGAGGAGGACGTGGCGCGGCCGGCCGTGGGCCGTGATCACGACGGGAGCGCGGAGCGCCTTGTCGGTGACCAGTTTCCAATTCCGGTGCGCCTCCTTGGAGGTGACGGTGCGGACGCCAGGGTTCGTTACGGTGGACACGATGAATTACCCTCCGGTAGCCCGGTCAAATCCAAGCCGACCCCTCGGTCAAATCCGAGAAGCTGGATTGTCGGTAAAATACACACTTTTCAGAAAATACGTCAATGGCGCGCCCTTGGGTGGGCGCGCTCCAGCTCGCCCTGAAGCGGACGGTTGGCGTCCCTCGCGGCGAAGGCTATCCCTGGTCGCGACAGGGGGGCATCGCGCGTGACTGAGCTGGTCTTCAAGGGCAAGGAGTTCGTCTACAACCACCATCTGGCCGTGCCCTTCCGGCCGCTGGAAATGCATCCCGAGAAGGGGATCGGCGCGCCCGCGCTGGACGGCAACCTGATCATCCAGGGCGACAACCTGCACGCCCTGAAGGCCCTCCTGCCGCTCTACGCGGGAAAAGTAGACTGCATTTACGTCGATCCCCCCTACAATACAGGCAATAAAGAATGGGCTTATAGAGACGACGTAAACGCTCCCATGATTAGGGAGTGGTTCAATGATAATCCGATATCTTTGGACGACGGTCTGCGCCACGACAAGTGGTGCGCAATGATGTGGCCACGCATAAGGCTTCTTGGAGAGCTCTTGGCCCCCGAGGGTGTTCTTTTTATATCCATAAATTCCATTGAATTCTCGTCTCTGAAGAACATTTGCGACGAGGTGCTGGGTATTGACCAGTATATCGGAGAATTCGTGTGGAAATCAAGAAACAATAAAGACAATCGAAATGAAGATGGTTTGTCCAGCGATCATGAGTTTGTTCTGATCTATGGCGGCGGGTTGGATGGCGAGCTGAGGTCGGCCGCGGATTACAAAAACCCTGACGGTGACGAGCGTGGTCCATGGGCAAGCGCGAATATGGTTGGGCTTGCTTCGAAAGATAAGCGCCCAAACCTGCACTACGATCTGATAAATCCTGAAACTGGCGTGAACTACGGATGCCCGAAGAAGGGCTGGAGGTTCGAACCAGCGACAATGGCGCGCCTAATTGAGGAGCGGCGTGTGCTCTGGCCAACCAAGAATGGGGGGCGGCCAAGGAGGAAGGCGTTTCTCAGCGAATTGAATGCCCGAACCAACATCTCTTCGGTCTTCAGCGGGCAGTTCTACACAAATGACGGAACGCGGCAGTTTGGGGAGGTGCTCCCGGAGGCGGAGTTTCCGTTTCCGAAGCCTACGGACCTCGTGGAGAAGCTCCTTTCCTGCTTCGAGCGGAAGGATCTTATCGTACTCGACTCCTTTGCCGGCTCCGGAACTACGGGCCACGCGGTTCTAAGGGCTAACCGCCGCGACGGCGGCAACCGCCGCTTCATTCTCGTGGAGATGGAAGACTACGCCGATAACCTCACTGCCGAGCGGGTCCGGCGTGTCATCAACGGTTACCCCTTCGAGGGAACCCAGCGCACGGAGCTGCTGCGCGAACGCCTGAATTGGCGGGCGCTGACCAACGCCTCGGAGCTGGTGCAAAAGGTCGACGGGATCGAACGCCTGCACGGCCAGGAGTACGACCGTATCAAGAAGGAGGTGAAGGACGGCGAGTTGATCGTCACCGGCGAGAAGGCTGTGGCCGAGCGCGCCGAGGGCCTGGGCGGAGCCTTCACCTATTGCACCCTTGGCGCGCCGGTCGAGCTGGACAAGATCCTGAGCGGCGAGACCCTGCCGCTCTACGCCGGCCTGGGCGCTGCGCTGTTCCACATGGCGACGAGCCAGGCGCTTGATCCCTCTACGATCCGGGAAGACGACTTCTACCTGGGCGCGGCGGCCGGCCAGCATGTGTGGCTGATCTACCGGCCCGATCTGGAGTGGCTGAAGTCGCCGGAGGCTGCGCTGACGCTGTCGCGGGCCAAGGCCTTCGCCGCGACCGATCCCGACGCGCGGCACCTCGTCTTCGCGCCCGCCAGGTTCGTGAGCCAGAAGATGCTGGCCGAGCAGAACGTGCCGGTGGAGTTCGTGCCCCTGCCGTTCGCGCTCTATCGCATCGACCGGAGCTGACCGCGTGTTCCGCCAGCTCGACTACCAGGATCGCGTGCTGACCACGCTGGACGCCTATCTCGACCTCCTGAAGGACAAGAAGGCGCGCGCGGACAGGATCGCCGCGCTCGCGGAGCAGGACCCCGACCTTGGCCTCGCCGTGCCGGACTTCGCGGCCGAGGCGTGGGAGGCCCTGAAGGCTGAGGGAAAGCTGCCCGCCTCGCGGGCCGCGATCCCGTTTTCCCCGCGACACGACGGCTGCAAGCGGCCGGTTCCCAATGCGGTGCTGAAGGTGCCGACCGGCGGCGGCAAGACCTGGCTGGCGGTGTCGGCCGTGTCCCGCATCATGAGCCGCTACGTGGGCCGCAACACCGGCTTCGTCCTGTGGATTGTGCCGAACGAGGCGATCTACGCCCAGACGCTGAAGCACCTGAAGGACCGCCAGCATCCCTATCGCCAAGCCCTGGACCGGGCGGCGGCCGGCCGTGTCAAGGTCATGGAGAAGACCGACCGGCTGGACGCCCGCGACGTGGAGTCCAGCCTGTGCGTCATGCTGCTGATGCTGCAGTCAGCGAACCGCGAGACCCAGGACTCGCTGAAGATGTTCCAGGACCGGGGCGACGTTCACGGCTTCTTCCCGCCGGAGGGGGAGCAGCAGGCGCATAGGGCGGCGATCGCAGGAACACCGAACCTCGCCGCGTATGACGACATCTTCCCGCTGGTGAAGGATTCCCTCGGCAACGCGCTGCGGGTGATCCGGCCGGTGGTGGTCATGGACGAAGGCCATCGGGCGGTGTCGGACCTCGCCTTCAGCACCCTGTATGGCTTCAACCCCTGTTTCGTGTTGGAGCTGACGGCCACCCCGCAGGATGTGCAGCCGCGCGGCGGGGCGAACCCGCGCCAAGGGCGGTATGCGAACGTTCTGGTGGAGGTGACGGGACGCGAGCTGGACCGGGAGGGCATGATCAAGATGCCCCTCAATCTCGATCCCCGGCAGGGCGCCGATTGGCGGGCGACGCTGAACGCGGCGCTGGAGAAGCTGAACGCGCTCGACACCGCCGCGCGGCAGCTCCGGGCCGACACCGACCGCTACATCCGGCCCATCATGCTGATTCAGGTGGAGCGCACCGGGGCGGACCAGAGGGACAGCGGACATATCCACGCGGAGGACGTGAAGGACTGGCTGCTGACCGCCGGGTTCGACGCGGCCGAGATCGCCGTGAAGACGGCCGAGCAGAACGACCTGAACGCGCCGGAGAACCAGGACCTGCTGTCGCCGACCAATCGGGTGCGGGCGATCGTCACCAAGCAGGCGCTGCAGGAGGGTTGGGACTGCCCCTTCGCCTATGTGCTGTGCAGCCTGGCGGCGAGTTCCAACCTCAAGGCCATGACGCAGCTGATCGGCCGGGTCCTGCGCCAGCCCGGCGCCCTGAAGACCGGGGTCGATGCGCTGGACGAGTGCCACGTAATCACGCACCACGCGGACACCGCCTCGGTGGTCGGCGCGATCAAGGATGGCCTGGAGCAGGACGGCCTGGGCGACTTGGTGCTGCGGGTGACGCAGGACGACAAGGCGGCGGGGAAGGTCTCGCGCACGATCCAGCGGCGGCCGGACTTCGCGTCGACCGAAATCTACCTGCCGAAGGTCATGCGGGTGGAGGCGGGCGAGGCGCGCGAGCTGGACTACGAAACCGACGTGCTGTCGGCGCTCGACTGGCGCGGCTTCGATCCGAGCGGGATCGCCGGCCGCGTGCCGGAGAACGCCCAGGCGGCGGAAAGCCAGCTTCAGCGGATCAGGCTGGCCGACGACGGGGAGGAGCTGTTCGTCGGCGAGACGGTGGCCGAGAACCGTGAGGTGCTGACCTTCGATCCCGCTCACGCTGTACGGATGATCACGGATCTGGTTCCGAACCCGTTCGTGGGCCGGGAAATCGTGGGCCGGATGTTGGACGCCCTGCGGGCGCGCGGTTTTGACGAGGCCAAGCTGGGCCGCTCGGCGAGCCTGATCGTCGAGGAGCTGCGCAAGGGGCTGGACGCCGAGCGCGACGCCCGCGCGGAGGCGTTCTTCAAGGCGGAGGTCGCGGCGGGCCGCATCCAGTTCCGTCTGCGGCTCGACGGGCGCAACTGGCGCATGCCGTTCGGAGTGGAGACGACCGAGCCGGAAGGGGCGCGGCAACTCGTGAACCGTGCGGGTGGAGCGCTGGAGAAGAGCCTGTTCGCCCCGGTCTATGAGAGCGAACTCAACAAGGACGAGCGGGACGTCGCCGTCTACCTCGACGGCGAGAAGGCGCTGACGTGGTGGCACCGCAACGTGGCGCGGACCCAGTACGGCCTGCAGGGGTGGCGGAAGGCCAAGATCTATCCGGACTTCATCTTCGCCGTCCGGCGGGACGGCGAGGCGCATCACCTTGCTGGAGACCAAGGGCGACCAACTCGACAACCTGGATACCGCCTACAAGCGCGAAGCCCTGGCCTTCCTGAGCGAGAGCTTCCGGTGGGACGACGCGGCGCCGGTGGGTGAACTGGCGCTGGTCAACGACGGTCTGACGATCGAGGGGACGCTGATCCTGATGAGCAACTGGAAGGCGGAGCTGCCGACGCATCTCTGAGAGGCCGGACGGCCGGGCGAGGTGTTCGCTCTTTGTTCTTAACAACGCCGCGCGTCTCGGGGCGGGTCTGTGGCGGCGTTGGTGCGTGCGCCGTGAGGGCCGCTTGGGCGAGCCTTCGGGGCTGGTGAGGAGGGGCGGGGACGCCCCTTCTTCTTTTCTGGGTGGCGGGCGCGGAGCCTGTGGCTTGCCCCCTCCACCGCTTCGCGGTCCCCCTCCCCCTGAGGGGGAGGAAAGGGGCTTGTGGGGCGGAGCCCCCCTCCGTCTCGCGCCTTTGGCGCGATCCACCTCCCCCAGGAGGGGGAGGAAGGGCTAGTGGGCGGCGGCGATGCGGGCTTCGTCGCCGGGGAGCTCCTGGGACGCCTGGGCGGCGAAGGCGGGGAAGACCTCGGCCAGATCGAGGGTGTCGGGTAGGACGTAGACGACGCCTTTGCCGTCCCCTGGCGAGCCCTTGAAGGCCGGGCGGACAACCTTGTCGTAGAACGCCTTGGGCACGTTGATGCAGCCGAAGGTGATGCGGTTGTCGAGCGGGGTGGCCGAGGCCAGGCGCTGGGGCCGGCGCTCCTTGGGGCTCATGGGGGCCAGCGGGTGCAGCGAGATGGCCGCGCCATAGTCCACCCACAGGACCTGGCCGCCGCCGGCGGCGGGGCCGTAGGACGCCACGAACCGGCCGGCGGGCGTGGTTCGGTCCTCAGGCGGAATGTCGGAGAGCTCGCGGTCGCCGACGCCGGGCGCCGAATGGTCGCCGCGCGCCACGCCCAGCAGGGCCGGGGCCTGGCCCATGGGCGCGCCCCGGGCGTCGTAGGCGAAGACCCGGGCGGCCTCCTTGTCGACGATGACGAAGGGCAGACCCTGGGCGTCGCCTGAGCCCACGGCCCAGCGGGCCAGCGCCGCGACGGTGGGCGACGGCGGGACGACGGCCGCCGCCCTGGCGGGCGCGGGCCGCTTGCGGGGGGCGGCGTCGACGGCCTGGGGGAGGGCCAGCGCCATCGCCAGGGTGAAGAGGACGCTTCGCGTCAGGCTACGCAACTCGCCACGCAACTTCAGGGCTCCTTGGGAGAAGGCGGGCGGAGCTTCGCCGGCGGGAACTGGCGAAGCTCCGGCCCGATTGTGTCAGCCGCGGGGCCGGCGGGCGGTCGCCTGCTGCTGCTCCAGGGAATCGACGCGGGGGGTGAGGGCGTCGAGGCGCTGGTTGGCGTTGCGGGCGTCGGCGGCGGCGGCGTTGGCCGCGGCGCCGGCGGCGTCGGCCCGCTGGAGCGCGGCGTCGGCCTTGGACTCCGCGCCGGTGATGCGGGTGTTCACCGCGGCGATCTGTTCGTCGACGTAGCCCCGGGTGGCGCAGGCGCTGAGGCCGAGGCCGCCGAGCACCAGGACGGCGGCCATCTTCACGGGGGCGGGGGTTTTGGGCAGGCGCATTTCCATTCCTTCTCCTGGTCGCCGGCGGGGTCTCGGGGGAGGGGACCGGCCGGCGTGTCTGACGCTTTGACAACGCGGGAACGCCGCCCAGGCGCAGGGATCGTCCTGGGCGCGGCGGGCGACGACGTCCGCCGCAGGGCGAGGCCCGGGCGTGACGGGGAACGCTGGCGCTTGAAGGAATGTTCCAGCCCTTGTGTCGGCGGGCCGACTTAAGGGCCGTTCAGGGGGCCCCCTGGGAGGCCGTGCGGCCCTCGCGGTCCCAGTAGGCGAGGACGCCGTAGCGGGAGAGCCGGCTCATCATGCGCATCAGATTGACGTTGTTCTCGTGGAACAGCGCCTGGGCCTGGGGCCGCACGAGGGCGCTGACCGCGAAGATGACGCCCTGGCGGGTCACCTGGCAGTAGCCGCGGCGTTCGAGGTCGAGGAGGCGGCGGCGCACGGTCTCGTTCGGGAGCCCCATGCGGCGGGCGAGCTGGCTGCGGCGGACGGGCTTGCGCAGCTCGTCGGGCAGGAGGACGCCGGCGGCGAGCTGCTCGGGCGTGAGGCTCTCGATGTTGGCCCGGCCCAGGCCCATCAGCACGAGGCCGGTGAGCGGATCGCCGACCCGGCGGCCCAGCAGCTCCAGCGCGCGCAGGTAGTACTCCGACAGCAGGCGGTTGGCGAGGCGCACCGGCGGCGGGCCCGCCAGCGCGGCCTCCAGGTCGGGCCAGGCGGCGCCGGGCAGGGCGGGACCCGTGTCGCGCGCCATGTCGATCAGGCCGCCCTGCTCCTTGAGGTCGAAGTAGAGGGTCTTCAGCCGCTCGTAGCGCTCGATGGATTGGCGCCGGTAGTCGTCCTGGGCCAGCCGCGCGGCCGGAACCAGCACCCCCTTGGGCGTGATCACGCACTCGCCCTTGGCGGCCAGGGCGTTGAGGCGCCGCCGCACCGTCTCGAACGGCTGGCCCAGCGAGGCGGCGATAGCGTTCATGCTGACCGGCCGGCGCACCTCGTCGGGCGGCGGCGTGTCGAGGGTGGCGTACTTCTGCTGCAGGATCGGGTCCTGGTTGACCGGCGCGACATTGGCCTCGACCACGGCGGTCAGCAGCAGGGGGTCCAGCACCTCGCCCCCCTGGCGGGCGATGTCGGCCACGTCCATTACGAAGTTGACCGACTGACGCGCAATCAGCCAGTGCGCCGCCAGCGGCGGCGGGGTGGAATGTTCGCCCCGGGACGCCTCGATCATGGTGGACGAGCGTCGCCAAAGATTCCTCGCCTTACAAGGTATAGGCGGCCGCAAAGACATCCTCGGGCGCCGTTTCCTGCCCCAGGTGGTTGACGTCGGCGCGCGATGCGCGGCAAGCGCGTAGCGGGCCTTGGACGATCTTTCGGAAGGAGCGCGCGATGGAGCTGGTGATCGGCACCAGGAAGTGGTCGAGCTGGTCGATGCGGCCGTGGCTGGTGCTGACGCGGGCCGGGGCGCCGTTCCGCGAGACGCTGATCGAGCTGCGCCAGGAGAACAATATCAGCGGCGAGGCCATCCGGCTGCATTCGCCCTCGGGCCTGGTGCCGGTGCTGAAGGCCGACGGCGTGACGGTGTGGGATTCGCTGGCCATCTGCGAGTGGGCGGCCGAGCGCTGGCCGGGCCTGTGGCCCCGCGACGCCACGGCCCGGGCGCTGGCCCGCTCGGCGGCGGCCGAGATGCACTCCGGCTTCGGCTCCCTGCGCAGGGAGTGCCCGATGGATCTTGCCGCCGAGCCCCGGGCCGTCGAGCTGTCCGAGGCCACCCACAAGGACATCCGCCGGATCGTCGCCCTCTGGACCGAGCTGCTGGACCGGTTCGGCGGGCCGTTCCTGGCCGGCGAGGGCTGGTCGATCGCCGACGCCTTCTACACCCCGGTGGCCACGCGCTTCCGGACCTACGGTGTGCGGCTGTCGGACTTCGGCGATGACGGGCGGGCCGGCGAATACGCCGCGCGCCTGCTGGAGCAGCCCGAGTTCCTGGCCTGGGAGGCGGCGGCGAAATGAGGCGTGTCGCGGTCATGCTCAGGGCCGTCAATGTCGGCGGCCAGGCCCTGAAGATGGCCGACTTCAAGGCCCTGCTGGCGGACGAGGGGTTCGAGGCGCCTGAAACCCTGCTCGCCAGCGGCAACGCGGTGGTGGGGACGGCGCTCGACGCGGCGGACGTGGAGGCGAGGGTCGCCCAGGCGCTCTCGGCCCGGCTGGGCCTCGTCACCGACGTCTTCGTGCGCGACGCAGGCGAGCTCCAGGCCGTCATCGCCGCCAACCCGTTCGACGACTTCGCCCGCGAGGCGCCCGGCAAGCTGATGGCCGTGTTCCTGAAGGGCGAGCCGCCGAAGGACCTCTCGGGGTTCGACAAGTACGCCACCCAGGGCGAGCAGGTCGCCCCCGGCCCCCGCTGCCTCTACGTGGCCTATCCGCAAGGCGTCGGCCGCTCGAAGCTGGCCGGCGCGCGGACCGAGGCGTCGAAGGGGACCGCGCGGAACTGGAACACGGTGGGGAAGCTGGCGGAGAGGCTGGGGTAGGGGGTTTAGGGCGGGTCGTGGCGCCTAGCTGACCGCCGATGGCCGGTCCGAGCCTCGCCACCTCACGGCAAACTCCCGGCGGCTGCCAGTTCAGCGCCTGCGGCTCGCCCTCTCCACCCTCCCCGCTCTCCGGCCGGCTTCCGGCCCTCCGCTTGCGCTCCGGGCGTTCATTGCGCCGATCCGTCCCCCGGTCGGCCGGATACCGGTTGCGTGGCCGCAACCGGTCGCGTCCCACCCCTCCCGCCGCTTCGCGGGGAGGCAAGGGGGTGTCGGCTTCGGCGGGTCTGGATCGTCCTCAGGGTCGCAAAGGCGGACGAGAAGGAGATCTCCCATGCCCTATGTGGACGGGTTCGTGCTGGCGGCGCCGAAGGCCAAGCTGGAGGCCTACAAGGAGATGGCCCGGCTGGCCGGCGAGGTGTGGATGGAGCATGGCGCGCTCTCCTACGTGGAGTGCGTCGGCGACGACGTCCCCTATGGGGAGCTGACCTCGTTTCCCCGCGCCGTGCAGGCCAAGGACGACGAGGTGGTGGTGTTCTCGTGGATCACCTATCCCGACCGGGCCGCGCGCGACGCCATCAACGCCAAGGTGATGGCCGACCCCCGGCTGAAGGCCTGCGCGGAGGCTATGCCGTTCGACGGCAACCGGATGATCTACGGCGGGTTCCAGAGCTTCCTGGCGCTCTGAGCGGGAGGGGCGCCTAGCCCTCGCGGATGACGGGGACGCGCAGGCGGCAGGCGACGCCGTCGGGGCGGTAGTCGAGGTCGGCCGGGGCGCTCAGTTCGGCCGCCAGGCCCTGGGTGAGCAGGCGCGAGCCGAAGCCGGTGCGGCGGGCCGCCGAGGGGGGCTCGACCGGCGGGCCGCCGGCCTCGACCCATTCGAGTTCGACGGTGTCGCGTTCGGGCGCGAGGCGCCATTCGACGGCGATCCGTCCCTCGCGGGTGGAGAGCGCGCCGTATTTCACGGCGTTGGTGGCCAGCTCGTGCAGGGCCATGGAGACGGCGAGCGCCACCGGCGGGCTGAGGCGCGCCGTGGGGCCGGCGACGGCGATGCGCGCGCCTCCGGGGTCGTCATTGGGGGCGTTCTCGTAGGGGCGCACCGCCTCGCGGACGATGTCGGAGAGCTCGGCGCCTTCCCAGTTCTCGCGGGTGAGCACGTTGTGGGCGGCCGAGAGCGCGAGCAGCCGGTCGGTGAACCGGCGGCGCGCGTCGCGGGCGACGACGCCCTCGCGGAACGTCTGGTGGGCCAGGGACTGGACGGTGGCGAGCGTGTTCTTCACGCGGTGGTTCAGTTCGTTGATGAGCAGGCGCTGGCGCTCCTCGGCGCGGCGGGCGTCGGTGACGTCCATGGCCAGGCCGACATAGCCCTGGAACACCCCGTTGGCGTCGAAGCGCGGCTGGGCCGAGGCGCGCATCCAGCGCCACTCGCCGCGGCCCGTGCGGAACCGGCCCTCCCAGCCGTAGGCGGCGAGCTCGCGGCGGGCGTCCTCGCGCAGTCTGGCGACGCGCGGGGCGTCGTCCGGGTGCATGAGGCCGATCCAGGCGTCGCCCAGCAGGTCCTCGAAGGGCTTGCCGGCCAGGTCGCAGAAGGCGCGGTTGACGAACTCGATGGCCCCGCCCGGCCCCGTCACCCAGACGGGCGAGGGGGCGGAATCGGCCATGGCGCGGAAGCGGGCCTCGCTCTCGCGGAGCGCGCGCTGGCTGCGGGCCCGGCCCAGCGCCGACCAGGTGCGGGAGGCGACCTCCTCGGCCAGGGCCCGCTCCTCGGGCGTCCAGACCCGGGGCTCGGCGGCGCCCACGAAGACCAGGGCCTCCAGGCGGCCGTCGCGGACCAGGGGGGCGATCATCAGCGCCCGGCCGCGGCCCCGGGCGAGCGTCGGGCCCTCGGCCGCCGTGCGGGGGTCGGCCAGGACGTCGGGCAGGGCGAGCACCCCGCCGGCCCGGAGCGCCGGGCCGATCTCGGGGCCGAAGACGGAGAAGGGGATGGTCTGGCCGGTGAGCCGGGGCAGGCCGTCGAGCGCCCAGTCGCCGGAGATGACCAGGCGGGCGTCGTCCCGGGCGATCTCGGCGTAGCCGGCGCGGGCGGCGCCCAGCTTCTCGCCCAGCAGGCGGGCGGCGGCGTTCAGCACCTGGTCCGGGTCGGCGATGGCGCGCAGGGTGTCGGCGACCTCCAGCAGGAAGGCGAGCCGGGTCTCCAGCTCGGCCAGGCGCTCGGCCTGCTCGTGCTCGCGGCGTTCGCGCTCGCGCCGCTCGGTCACGTCGCGGAAGTTGACGCCCAGGCCGTCCTGCAGCGGGAAGGCCCGAAGGCCGACCCACCGGCCCGGGTGGATGTCGGAGGGGACGTCTGCGTCGGCGGGCGCCCGAGCGCGCATGGCCGCCTCCAGGAAGGGGCGCAGGACGCCGTCGGGCGGATTGTCGATCAGCTCCCAGATCACCCGGCCGACCGCCTGCTCGCGGCGGAAGCCGAAGTAGGCCTCGGCGGCGGCGTTCAGGTAGGCGACGCGCCAGTCGAACCCGAAGGCGATGAAGCCGTCGCCCAGGCTGTCGAGGATCTCGGCGGCGCGGTGGTCGCGGCCGGCCTCGTCCTCGCGATCCGCCTGGTCTTCGGGCCCCTGCTCGGCCGCAACGGTGTCTGGAATGGTCGCTCCCCCTGGCAAGGGGCCCCCTGATCAAGCGTCGCCGTAACGCAGGCGTGGCGGCGCCGGTTCCTCACCGCCCAGCTTGCCACAGCCGGCCGGCGAAGTCCCTTTCCCGGGGGGGCTGGGGACTGAGGCGAATGGCCGCCCGCCGGGAGCCTAGGCGCGGACCCGCGCTCCGCGTTCATACCAGCCCCTGGAGCGGTTCACGATGGCGACGACCGAGAGCATGACCGGGACCTCGATCAGCACGCCGACGACGGTGGCGAGCGCCGCGCCGGACTTGAAGCCGAAGAGGCTGATGGCGGCGGCGACGGCCAGCTCGAAGAAGTTGCTGGCGCCGATCAGGGCCGAGGGGCCGGCGACGCAGTGGGCCTCGCCGGCGGCGCGGTTCAGGACGTAGGCGAGGCCGGCGTTGAAATAGACCTGGATCAGGATCGGGACCGCCAGGATGGCGATGACCAGGGGCTGGGCCACGATCTGCTCGCCCTGGAAGCCGAACAAGAGGACGAGCGTGGCCAGCAGCGCGGTGAGCGAGAGGGGCTGGATCTTCGCCAGCGCGCCCTGAAGGGCGGCCTCGCCGCCGCGCCGCAGGAGCGCGCCGCGCAGGAGCTGGGCCAGGATCACCGGGACGACGATGTAGAGGCCCACGGAGATGAGCAGGGTCTCCCACGGCACGACGATGGCCGAGAGGCCCAAGAGCAGGCCGACGATGGGGGCGAAGGCCACGACCATGATGGCGTCGTTCAGCGCCACCTGGCTGAGGGTGAAGTTGGGCTCGCCGCGGGTCAGGTTCGACCACACGAAGACCATGGCCGTGCAGGGTGCGGCGGCCAGCAGGATGAGGCCGGCGATGTAGCTCTCGACCTCGCCGGCCGGCAGGTACGGCCGGAACAGCCAGCCGATGAAGAGCGCGCCGAGCGCGGCCATGGAGAACGGCTTCACCGCCCAGTTGACCAGCAGGGTCACGCCGATGCCGCGCCAGTGGCGGCCGACCTGGGCGAGGGCGGCGAAGTCCACCTTCATCAGCATGGGGATGATCATCAGCCAGACGAGGCCGGCCACCGGCAGGTTGACGCGCGCGACCTCCATCGCGCCCAGGGCCTGGAAGGCGTCGGGCAGCAGGCGGCCCAGCGCCACCCCGGCCACGATGCAGAGGAAGACCCAGAGCGTCAGGTAGCGCTCGAAGACGGACATGGGGGCCGGACCCGCGGCGGACTGGGCGGTCATCGGGCGGGCTGGGCCTGGATCTGGGCCTGGTCGGCGGCGCGGCCGATCTCGCGCAGCTTCGTCTGCAGCGACAGGCGGTCGATGGAGGCGAGCGGCAGGCTTGTGAACAGGCGGATGCGGTTGGTCAGCATGCGGGCGGTGTCGGCGAAGGCGGCGGCGATCTCGGCCTCGGACCCTTCCACGGCGGCCGGGTCGGGCAGGCCCCAGTGGGCGGTCATCGGCTGGCCCGGCCAGATGGGGCAGACTTCGCCCGCGGCGTTGTCGCAGACGGTGAAGACGAAATCGAGGGCGGGGGCGCCGGGCTTCGCGAACTCGTCCCAGGACTTGGAGCGGAAGTCCTCGAAGCGGAAGCCCAGCCGTTCCAGGATCGGGCGGGTGTGGGGATTGACCCGGCCCACGGGCATGGAGCCCGCCGAGAAGGCGCGGAAGCGGCCGGCGCCTTCCTTGTTCATCAGGGCCTCGGCCAGGATCGAGCGGGCCGAATTGCCCGTGCAGAGGAAGAGGACGTTGTAGGTCCGGTCGGAAGGGGCGGTCACGTCGGGCTCCGGGTTCAGCAGGCGCGGCCTTCGGCGGCGCAGGCGGCGCTGGCCGTCTTGGCGAGCGGGGCGCAGATGGCGGGGTTCCCGGCGCAGCAGTCCTCGACCAGGAAGGCCAGCAGGTCGCGCATCCGGTCGTAGGCGGCGGTGTAGATGATCGAGCGGCCGTCGCGGCGCGAGGTCACGAGGCCCGCGCCGCTCAGGATGTTGAGGTTGCTGGAGAGCGTGTTGGGCAGGGCGCCGGTGGCGCGCGCGATGTCGCCGGCGGCCATGCCGGGCTCGCCGGCCCGGACCAGCAGGCGGAAGATGTTCAGCCGGCCCTCGTGGGCGAGCGCCGAGAGGGCGGTGACGGCGGAGGTCGTTTCCATCTTTCGAGAGTACCCGAAATTCACGACAGTGGAATGACGCTCCGCCGCCGGAGCGTCAGCCGCAGCAGCCCGTGGCGGCGGGCTTGGCGGGCTCGGGAGCCGGGCCGCAGCAGGCGCCGGAGGCCTGGGCGGGCTCGGGAAGCTTCTCGTCCTCGCCGTACTGGGTGGCTTCCCCGAAGGTGTAGAAGGTCTCCCAGCGCACGCCGGCCGGGTCGGCGACCCAGCTCTTGTCGGACCTGGCGTAGCAGCAGGTGGTGGCCTCCTGGTCGAAGGTGGTCTCGCCCGCGCCCTTCAGGCGGGCGGCCAGTTCGGAGAGCTCGGCGGCGCTGTCCACCTGGATGCCCACGTGATCCACGCCCGGGGCGCGGTCGCGCTGGGAGATGGCGAAGTTCACGCGCGGGTCGTCCAGCATCCACTTGGCGTAGTCGTCCTTCACGACCGTGGGCTGGGCGCCGAAGAGGGTTTCGTAGAACCGGATCGACTGGGCGAGGTCCGGGACGCTCACATGCAGGTGCAGACGCTTCATGGCGGTCTCCGTGGGTGTTGGTTTTCTATATTTCCAGAAAAATAGAAATGTCAAGCGCGGAGGGCCGGATCGGAATGGAGCGGCCAAGGGGGCGGGCGGCAATGGCAGGAAAGGCGGGAAATACGTCATTTCGGCCAGACGGGTGCGGGCGTATTCGTGGACCCATCGATCCAACGCCGGGAGACCGCCATGATGCGCCGCCTGATCCTCGGCCTGGTCCTGATGCTCGCCATGGCGGGCGCGGCCCGGGCCAAGCCTTTCGTCGTCATCCTCGCCGATGCGCGGGGGACCGTGGCCACCGACCTGATGGCCCCCTACGCCGTGCTCGCCGAGAGCGGGGCGGTGGACGTGAAGGTGGTCTCGCCCACCCGGGCGCCCGCGCGCCTGATCCCGGGCTACGCCTGGGTGGCGCCGCAGATGACCCTGGCCGAGCTGGAGACGCGCCCGCCGGACGTGGTGATCGTTCCGGCCCTTCTGGCGGAGGACGATGCGGAACGCGCGGCGTGGCTGAGGGCCCAGGCCCGCAGGGGCGTCCGGATCATGTCGATCTGCAACGGCGGGCTGGTGCTGGCCAAGGCCGGCCTGCTGGACCGCCGCCAGGCCACCCTCCACTGGTTCAACCGGCCGGGCATGGCGCGCGAGCGCCCGCAGGTGACGTGGCGCGACGACCTGCGCTGGGTCACCGACGGCAGGATCACCACCACCGCCGGGATCAGCGCCTCGGAGCCGGCGACGCTCGAACTCCTGCGCGAGCTGGCCGGCGAGGAGGTGATGCGCGCGACGGCGCGGCGGCTCGCGCTGCCGCTGCCGGACCAGCGCCATGACGGCGCGGACTATCGCCTGACCCTGAAGGGGATGCGGCAGGTCGCGGCCAACACGCTGGCGTTCTGGGGTCACGAGGACGTGGCCGTGCCGCTCGCGCCCGGCTTCGACGAAATCGCTTTCGGCACGGCCATCGACGCCTGGTCGCGGACCTATCGCTCGACGGCCTGGATGACCTCGGATCGGCCCACGGTGCGCTCCCGCCACGGCCTGACGGTGATCCGGGCCGCGACGCCGCCCAGGCGTTTCGACCGGGCGGCGGCCCTGCCGGGGCCGGACGTCATGCTGAACACCTTCGCCCAAGTGCGCCGCGCCTACGGCGAGACCACGGCGCGGTTCGTGGCGATGCAGTTCGAGCACCCGTGGGGCGCGGTGAGCGCCTGGGGAAGGGCGCCCTCGTGAGGGAACCGCTCGCGACCGCGCGCGTTGGGGGCATGGCGGATTGTCGGGTGCACGACAGTGGCTGAGGATCGTAAGGAAGCGCCAGCCGAACGCTATCTCGGCCTGGCCACGCAGATGCGCCAGCAGGCGATGAAGACCGACGACCCCGAGGTGGCCGAGGGCTACCTGAAGCTGGCCGCCATCTGGATGCAGATGGCCGAGGACGCGCGCGCCCGTCGGCCTGCCAACGACTTCCCGGATGCCAACGCGGACGATGACGCCAAGCGCGAGGCCTGAGCCCACGGGAACCCGGCGGCGGCCCGGTCCGTTTGGGCGCGCGATGCGAGAGGCCGGACATCAGACGAGGCGCGGCGCTGAAGCCCGGCCGAGCGGGGCGCGGCGGCCGCGCCGCAGCTCATCCTGCTGGACAACCCGGCCTCTCCCGTGCCGAGCGCGCGGGCGGCGGCTGGCCGGCCCGGAGCGGCGCCAGGACGCCTGACCGTTAACGGAATGGAGGCGGTCGCGCGGCATCCTGCCGGACATGGCGGCCCAGAACCCAGCATCCGCGCGGGCGGACGCGACAGTCTTCCTGCGTATCCTCCTGCTCGCGGCGACCGTGGCGGCGCTGGCCTATTTCGGCCTGGCCGTTCCCCGCGACGAGGGCCGGGTGGCGATGATCTGGCTGGCCAACGCGCCGGTCCTGGCCTGCCTCCTGCGGACCCCGATGAACCGATGGTGGATCTGCCTCTCGGCGGGTTTCGCCGGCAACGTGGCCGCCGACCTGCTGACGTCGGACACGCTGGTCACCAGCGTCGCGCTGTCGCTGTGCAACGCCCTGGAGACGGCGCTGGCGGCGGCGATCATCGGCCAGCTCGTCCGTGGCCGGATGGACCCGACGCGATCGTGGCACCTGGTCGCCAACACCTTCGCCGCCAGCCTGGCGGCGCTCGTCGCCGGCCTGGCCGCCGCGACGGTGATGGGCCTGCGCTTCGACGGCGACTTCCTGCACACCATGATGCTCTGGGCGGTGGCCGACGCCCTGGGGCTGGCGGTGCTGACGCCCTGCATCCTCATCCTGCTGGAGTGGCCGAGGTGGATGCGCGAGCGCCGGTCCTCGGCGGCGGGCGTCCTGGCGCTGGCCGGACTGGTGGCGGCGGACCTGGCGGCCTTCGCCCAGGACGCCTATCCCCTGAGCTTCCTCGTGCCGCCGGCCATGCTGCTGGTCTGCCTGACCCTGGAGGTGCGGGGCGCGGCGATCGGGGTGATCCTGACCAGCGCCATCGCCATCCTCTTCACGTTCTCGGGCCACGGCTCGCTGGTTGGCGCGAACGACAGCTGGACCGCGCGGCTGATCGTCCTGCAGCTCTTCCTGGTGGTGAACTCGGGCCTGGCGTTCCGCATGGCCGGCCTTCACCGCCGCCGCCGCCTGCTGCAGGCCGAGCTGGAGCACGCCCGCGAGGAGGCCGAGGCGCAGGCCGCCCAGGCCCTGACCGCCAAGGGCGAATACCGGCTGCTGGCCGAACGGGTGACCGACGTGATCTCGCGCGCCCGGGTGAGCGGGGAACTGACCTACGTCTCGCCCAGCATCGGGGCCCTGACGGGCTTCCGGCCGGAGGAGCTGCTCGGCCGCGACCTGCTCCCCCACGTCCATCCCGAGGACCGGACGATGTTCGTCGAGGCGCACACCGCCATGGCCGCGGGCCGCCGGGCGGGCGGGCCGATCCGCTACCGCATCATCCGCAAGGACGGCCGGGCGATCTGGATCGAGGGCAACCCCTCGCTGGTGCGCGACGAGGCGGGGCGGCCCGTGGAATTCGTCGACGTCTCCCGCGACGTGACCGAGCAGGTCGAGCTGGAGGGCAAGCTGGAGGCCGCGGTGGCCGACGCCGAGCGGGCCGCCAAGGTGAAGTCCGAGTTCCTGGCCAACATGAGCCACGAGATCCGCACGCCGCTGACCTCGATCCTGGGCTTCGCCTCGTTCCTCGACGAGATGAAGCTCGCCGACCCGGCCGCGCGCTACGCCGGCCGCGTGGTGAGCGCCAGCCGGACCCTGCTGGCGGTGGTCAACGACATCCTGGACTTCTCGAAGCTGGAGGCGGGCCGCCTGGAGCTGAAGTCCCGGCCCACCGACCCGTCCGAGTGCGTCCGCGACGTGTTGGAGCTGTTCGGGCCGCAGGCCGAGGCCAAGGGGCTGGACCTGGCGCCGGACGTGGGCTCGTGCGGCCTGGTAATGGTCGATCCCGACCGGCTGCGGCAGGTGCTGATGAACCTGGCCGGCAACGCGGTGAAGTTCACCAGCGAGGGCCTGGTGCGGATCGCCTGCGCCTACGACCGCGACGCCGAACGGCTGACGTTCCGGGTCAGCGACACCGGCCCCGGGTTGGGCGCCGAGGCCCAGGCCAAGTTGTTCCAGCGGTTCAGCCAGGTGGACGGTTCCACCACCCGGGCCCACGGCGGCACCGGCCTGGGGCTGGCGATCTCGAAGGGCCTGGTCGAGGCCATGGGCGGGCGGATCGGCGTGGAGAGCCGCCTGGGCCGCGGCTCGACGTTCTGGTTCGAGGTCCCGGCGCCGGCCGCCGGCGCGCAGAGCGTGGCGCCCGAGGCGGCGCCCGAGCTGGACGCCCTGTCGGGCGTGCGCATCCTGGCCGTCGACGACAATCCGCAGAACCTGGAGATCGTCCGCTCGATCCTGCGGCCGCTGGGCGTGGAACTGACCGAGGCCGGCAGCGGCGCCCAGGCCGTCGAGGCGGCCAAGATCGCGCCCTTCGACCTGATCCTGATGGACCTGCGGATGCCCGAGGTGGACGGCTGGGCGGCGGCGGGCGCGATCCGCGACGGCGACGGCCCGAACCGCGACGCCCCGATCCTCGCCTTCTCGGCCGACGTGGCGCCGGACCGGCGCGGCGCCATGGGTGTGTTCCAGGACCTGGTGCGCAAGCCGATCGAACCCCTGGAGCTGCTGCGGGCGATCCTGAAGTGGACCCTGCCCGCGTCGGGGGAGGAGGACGCCGATCATGCCGCGGCCTGAGCGCCTCGCGCGCCTGCTGGTCGTCGAGGACGACCCCATGCTGCTGGAGCTGATCGCCACCAAGCTCTGGTTGGCCGGCTACATGGTGATCCAGGCCAAGGACGGCGTGGACGCCGTGCGCAAGCTCGCCGACGTCAGGCCCAGCGGCGTGATCCTCGACATCACCATGCCCAACATGGACGGCTTCGGGGTGCTGGAGCACATGCGCCGCTCGACGGCGCTGCGCGGAATCCCGACCATGGTGCTGACCGCCCGGCGCGAGACCGAGGACGTGAAGCGGGCCATGGCCCTGGGGGCGCGGGACTATCTGACCAAGCCGTTCAGCGACCAGCAGCTCCTCAGCCGGGTGGCGCGTCTGGTCCGCAAGCTGTCCGTGAAGGCCTGAGGCGGGAGGGGGCGGCTCAACCGTGGACGTCTTTTGGTGTTGTCAATCCGCGGAAGTTGAGCTTCCGTGATGTTCCGCGAAAGGCCAAGTCGATGAACAGCCTAGCGTCGCCCATGGAAACCGTCGCCGTGATCGCGGCCGTGGGATGGCCGTTCGCGGTGGCGCTGGGCTTGGTGGCCTGGTCGCGGGCGCGCGACGCCCGCCGGATCGGCGACCGGCCCGACGATGAACAGGCCCGGCGTTATCGCATGGTCGACGGCCGGGCCGTTCCCGAACGGCTGGCGCTGGTCCTCGAGGCCCTCGAGGAGGCCCAGGCGCGGCGGCCAGCCGCCCGCAAGCCCGGTTCTAAGGAGGCCAAGACGCCGGCCCCGGCGACCTGACCACATCGGAGAACGACCCCGCCTGTCCGGGGCCGGCCGGGCGTCAGATGGAGCGAACCTGATGACCACCGCCCCTTCCTCGTTCCTGCACTCCCCGGCTCACGAGCTGGTCGGCCGGGCCTGGCCGGTGCTGGCCCTGCGCGGGATCGGCGCGATCCTCTTCGGCGTGGCGGCCTACACCTGGCCGGGCGTCGGCCTCTTGTCGGTCATCTGGCTGTTCGGCGCATACGCGGCCTTCGACGGCCTGGCGTCGCTGGCGGCCGCGACGCGCGGCGGCCGGGCGGCGGACCGCTGGTGGCTGGTCTTCATGGGCGTGGTGAGCCTGGGCGCGGCGGCGATCGCGTTCCTGTGGCCGGGCGTGACGGCCATGACCCTGGTGGTGGTGATCGCGCTGTGGTCGATCGTCCGCGGCCTGGCCGAGATCACCGGCGCGGTGGTGCTGCGGAAGGACCTCCGGCACGAGTGGGCGCTGGCGCTCGCCGGCCTGCTCTCGACGGTGTTCGGCGTGGCGCTGTTCATGGCGCCGCTGGCCGGGATATTCGCCCTGCTGTGGCTGGTCGCCGGATGGGCGATCCTGTTCGGCGTGCTGAACGTGACCTGGGCGCTTCGGCTGCGGGCCCTCAACGGCGGCTGAGGCGGCTCAGTCGCTCTTGCGGGCGCGGTTCCAGAAGAACTGCGCGGCCAGGCCTATGAGGCACAGGACGAGGAGGAAGCCGGCGATGGCGCGCGCGGCGTCGACGAGGAAGCCGACGATCGCGAGCGCCACGATCGCGGCCAGCAGGATGGCGACCCATTTTCCCATGCCGTCTGAATGCGCGGGACAGCTTGAGCGTTCCCGGCGGGCCTTGGGCGGAGGTCCCGGGCCAGCGTCTGGGGCGGCGGTCTTGAAAAGGACACGTCGGCGGCGTTGACTCGCGGTCCGGCGGCCCTGGAGAGGGAGCTTCGAGGCGAAGGACATGATCTCAGCCATCAGGCGCGTCATCACCGGGCCCGGGGCGGGCCCCGCGGCCTCGGCCGTCGCCTTCATCATGGCGGCCCTGCTCGTGGCGTCCTGGGGAAGCTGGAAGATCGAGCGGGCGCGGCTCGAGGGCCGGATCGCCGAACTCGTCCAGCAGTCCGAGCGGTCGCAGTCTCTGTGGCGGGCTCAGCTCTCGGCCTGCCACGCCGCGGCGGGCGCGCGGACCCTGACCGAGACCGCCTATGCGCGGCCGGCGGCCGACCCGAAGGACCCGGCCCAGCGGCTGCTGGCCCAGGGGCCCGAGGGCATCGACGTCTGCGCCCGGATGGAAAGCGCCGACCAGGCGGTCCTGTCGACGCTGAAATGACGCCATTCGAAGGCCTGAAACCGCTGATCGTCGCGTGCGCCGGCCTGACCGTGGCCGGGGCCTTGGCCGGCTGCGAGACCCTGCGCCGCCAGACGGTGCGCCCCGCGCCCGAGCCGCCGGTGCTGGCGGTGCGTCCGCCGGCGGTGGTGGAGGTGGAGCCGCCGGGCGGAGGCCGGCCCGCGCCGCAGGCCGCGCGGGGCTGCGTGCCCCGGACCCTGGGACCCCCGCCGCGCTATCCCGACAGCGACGCGGCCCTGCGCGCCGCCGCCGGCGCGGCCGACCGCTACCAGCTCATGGCCGCCGGCCGTCTGATGCGCCAGAAGCGCCTTGAGGAGCTGGAGCGCGCCGTGGCGGCCTGCCGGTAGGGGGGGGAGCGTCCAGCAGCCTGTTCGCGGACGCCGCGATGCGGATTGCAGCCTCCAAGGTTCCGGCCTAGACGCCATCGCTAACCTTCTCGAACGGTGGGGGAAACATGACCCGCGAGCTTGTGACGTCCGGCTCCCCGATGGAACCGAAGATCGGGTTCTCTCGGGCGGTGCGTTCGGGCGCCTACCTCGCGGTGGCGGGAACCGCTCCCATCGGACCGGACGGCAGGACCTCGAGCCGTGGCGATGTCTACGGGCAGACGAGAGACTGTCTCGCCATCGCCCAGCGCGCTATCGAGGCGGGCGGCTTCCGTATCGAGGACGTGGTCCGTACGCGCGTGATGCTCACCGACATGGACAGATGGCAGGAAGCCGCCAGAGCGCACGGGGAGGTGTTTGGCGAAATCCGCCCTGCCTGCACCTTCGTCGGCGTCGCTCGGTTCATCGACCCTGAATGGCTGGTGGAGATAGAAGTCGACTGCTTCCGGGGCGAACCCTGACGGCCTGAACGGGGGGCAGGCGGGGACGCGAGGGACACAGCAAAACGCCCCGGCCGAAGCCGGGGCGCTGCAACTCTCCTCGGGCCTTGGCCCGGATCAGAACCGGTACTGCAACTCCACCCCGTAGGTGCGCGGGGGCACATAGGAGATGGTGCGGTTGATGAAGCCGGTGTTGGGACCGGTGTTGATGCGGGACCCGTCGGCGCCGGCGACGCCCTCCTGCTCGAACAGGTTCTTCACGTAGGCGATCACCGTGTAGCGGTCGTCCCGGTCGTTCCAGATGAGGCGGGCGTCGGTCTGGGACCAGGCTTTGCCCTGATTGTAGTAGCGGTTGAAGATCGAATAGTAGGTCTTGTCCTTCCAGACCCAGGTCACCGAGGCCGACAGCTTTCCGGGCGTGAATTCCCACGTGTAGTTGCCGTTGACCGTCACGCGGTGCGGGGTCGACGAGGGAAGCCGGGCGTCCTCCAGGTCCTGGTTGAGGCCTGCGGTGGGGCTGGCGAGGGCCGCGGCGGTGTTGCCGGCCAGCACCACGCCGGGCTGGAGACCGCGCGGGTCTTCCGGGTCCTGGAAGCAGCAGGCCTCCTTCAGCTTGGCGTTCAGATACGAGTAGTTGGCCAGGATCTGAAGGTTGTCGATCGGCTGCCAGATGGTCTCCAGCTCGAAGCCCAGGATCCGCGCCTTGGGCATGTTGAAGAACCGGGTGACGTTCAGGTCGGTCACAGGGTCGCGGCCCGTGATCGGGACCTGGATGTCCTTGTAGTCGTAGAGGAACGCCGAGGCGTTGGCCTGGAACGCGCCGCCGATGGTCTTCTTCAGGCCGACCTCGTAGGCGTCGATGGTTTCTTCCTGGGTCGTGACGTTCGGCGTTAGCGTCGTCGTCCCGGAGTTGAAGCCGCCCGCCTTGTAGCCGCGCGTGTACTTGGCGTAGGCCAGGGTGTCGTCGTCGGGTTGCCAGTCGAGGCCCAGCGTGCCGGTCACGCCGCTCCAGTGGTTCTTCAGGCCGCGGTGGCGCAGGCCGGTGGTGGGATCGGTATAGGCGGGCAGGTAGACCGACGGGTCGCTGCTGGTCCCCGGCGCGGCGACCGCCGTGACGTCCACCGGACGTCCGGTGATCCGCGAGACCGGGCAGGTCGCCGTGTAGAGGCAGAACAGACGGGCGCTCTCGAACGAGCGCTTTCGGTCATAGGTGTACCTGAGGCCGGCCGTCACCTTGAGCTCTTCGGTCATCCGCCAGTCGACCTGGCCAAAGCCGGCGTAGGACTCGCTGACGTTCTTCGAGCTCCCGTAGGCATAGCGGCGTTCCGGGTTAGGGGCCGCCGCGATCAGCTGGGTCGCCGGGTTCAGGGAGAACAGCGTCGGGTTCTCGAACCGGGGATCGTCCGGATGCCGGGCGTCCGACAGCGTATAGTTGGAGCCTTCGTGGAACTGGTAGAGGCCCAGCAGCCACTGCACCGGACCATCATAGGTCGAGGCGAAGTTCAGCTCGTTCGAGTACCACCAGACCTCTTCCTGGTACTGATTGTTCCGCCGAGGGTAGTAGAGGGGCGAGACGCCCGGCGCCACGGTGAGGTTGAACGGCGCCTGGCGCGAGGTGCCGTCGAGGTCGGTCTGCAGGCGGTAATCGTAGTACACGCCGCCGCTGATGTACCTCACGTCGACGCCGTCGAGATGCAGGGCTGCCTGGAAGGCCCAGCCGTCGTTCTCGAGGCTGATGTAGTTGCCGTCGTCGTTGTTGAAGCAGAACTGGCATTCGCTGCTGGGCAGCGCCAGGGGCAGGCCCAGGGTCGCGGAGTTGGGTGTCAGCGTCGCCTGAAGGGGCGAGGTCACGTCACGGATCCCGTAGGGGATCGTGGTGCGGCCGCCGGGGCCCCGGCCCAGGTTGTGCCACTCCGCGGTGTCGACCTTCAGCCACCAGTCGAGCTTGCCGTCGCCGAGGCTGCCGTCCAGTTGACCCTCGACCTGCCACTGATCGCCCCGTCCGCCCTCGGACTCGCCGTTGGGGTTCAGGTTCTTGAAGTACCCCTTGCCCTGCGAACTGTACGACCCGGCGAGGCGGCCGCGGATGTTGCCCACCAGCGGGCCCGAGACCGCCGCTTCGGTCATCCAGGTGTCGTAATTGCCCATGCCGGCGCGCACTTCGGCGTACAGGTCGTCGGTGGGGCGCTTGGAGATGATGTTCAGCGCGCCGCCGATGGAGTTGCGCCCATAGAGGGTGCCCTGGGGCCCGCGCAGGGCCTCGGTCCGCTCGATGAAGAGGGTCGAGCGCGCGAAGGCGGTGACCGACGAGGTGTAGACCCCGTCGTTGTACATGGCCACGCCGCCCTCGGAGGAGCGGTTGTTCGTGAAGCGGCCGATGCCGCGCATGTTGATGCGGTCGTTGTTGGTCGAATAGGCCAGGCCCGGCGTGAAGTTCGTCAGGTCCTGGACCGAGTTGATGCCGACCAGTTCGCGCCGCGCGTCGGTGAAGGCCGACACCGCCACAGGAACGTCCTGCAGCGACTGCTCGCGCTTCTCGGCCGTGACGACCAGTTCCTCGATTGTGTTCTGGCCCGCGCTCTGCGCATGGGCCGCGCCGGCCAGCACCGCCAGGGCGCAGGACAGCATTAGAGTCTCTCTGGAAATCATAGGACGTTCCCCCAAGCCTGTTCTTTGATCGCGCCTTTGCGACGCTTGGTTTCGAAGTTCCAGCATGGAGACGGTCCCGTCAATAAGGGCGACCAGATTGTACGCTGTATGGGGAAAATGCTCGAAACATGGGGATGGTGAGGCTCGGGTTTGAAGGCATGGTACGTCACGAACGGGTGGGGTGGGCCTTCGAAGGAGCGCTGCGGTCGCCCCGGCCAGGCCGGTGGGGGCAGGCTTCCTGCGCGAAGGGGCGCGCATGGCCGGATGTCGACGCCGCCCCGAGAAGGACCTGGACGGCTGGGTCGCCCGGGGGCTGGCGCCGGCCGCGAGCCGCTTCCACGCCAAGCAGCGACAGGCTGAGGCCATGGGCAAGGCGCGCCTCCAGGCCCCGGCTGGAGAGCCCCTGGCCGTCGTCTCGGTCGGCCTTGACGGCAAGGCCCGTCTGAAGGGCGCGGTGATCGGCGGGACGCGCACCGCCCTCGACGGGTTCTGAGCCGGGTTCTGGCGCGGGCGAAATCGCGTATAGGCTCCCCCCGGAACGGCGAGGGGGACGACGTGGCGACTTTGACCGGAGCGGGCGTGGCGGCGCAGCCCATGAAGCGCACGCCGATCTGGGGCCAGCTCTATGTGCAGGTGCTGGCGGCCATCGTGCTGGGCGCCCTGATCGGGCATTTCTGGCCGCAGACGGGGGCGGCGCTGAAGCCGCTGGGCGACGCCTTCATCAAGCTGGTGAAGATGATCATCGCCCCGGTGATCTTCCTGACGGTGACGACCGGCATCGCGGGCATGCGCGACCTGGGCAAGGTCGGCGGCGTGGCGGCCAAGGCCTTTGGCTACTTCATCGTGGTGTCGAGCTTCGCGCTCGTGGTGGGGCTGATCGTGGCCAACGTGGTCCAGCCGGGCGCGGGCATGAACGTCGACCCCGCGACCCTCGACGCCGAGGCGGTGCGGGGCTACGCGGCCAAGTCCCACGAGATGACCGTCACCGGCTTCCTGATGGACATCATCCCCGAGACGGTGGTGGGGGCGTTCACAGGCGGCAACATCCTGCAGGTGCTGTTCTTCTCGATCCCGTTCGGCGTGGCCCTGGCCATGATCGGCGAGCGGGGGGAGCCGGCGCTGAAGGTGCTGAACTCGGCGGCCGAGGCGTTCTTCCGGCTGGTGGCGATCTTCATGCGCGCCGCGCCGATCGGCGCGTTCGGGGCCTTCGCCTTCACCGTGGGCAAGTACGGCATCGCCAGCATCGTCAGCCTGGCGGCGCTGGTGGGCACGTTCTACGCGACCTCGCTGATCTTCGTTCTGGTGGTGCTGGGGGCCATCGCCCGGCTGCACGGCTTCTCGATCCTGAAGCTGATCCGCTACCTGAAGGAGGAGCTGCTGCTGGTGCTGGGGACCTCGTCCTCGGAGGCCGCGCTGCCGAGCCTGCTGGAGAAGATGGAGCGGGCCGGCGCGCCCAAGACGGTGGTCGGGCTCGTCGTGCCGACGGGCTACAGCTTCAACCTCGACGGCACGAACATCTACATGACCCTGGCGGCGCTGTTCATCGCCCAAGCGCTGGGGATCGAGCTCACGCTGGGCGAACAGCTCCTGCTGCTGGCGGTGGCCATGCTGAGCTCGAAGGGGGCGGCGGGGGTGACGGGCGCCGGGTTCATCACGCTGGCGGCCACGCTGTCGGTCGTGCCCAGCGTGCCGGTGGCCGGCATGGCGCTGATCCTGGGCGTGGACCGGTTCATGAGCGAGTGCCGGGCGCTGACCAACTTCGTGGGCAACGCGGTGGCGACCCTGGTGGTCAGCCGCTGGGAAGGCGCGCTGGACCGGCAGGCGCTGGAGACGGCGCTGGCGGGCGGGCCGGGGCCCGTGGCGGCCCAGCCTGTCGAGGCGGACGCGGACTAGAAGAAGGAACCACGGAAAACACGGAAGGCGCGCTTGCGCGCGCCCACACAGAAGGGCCTGCGCTGCTTCGGTGTTTTCTGTGTTTCTGTGGTTCGAAAGATCGGCCTTCGGCCGGGGAACCACGGAAAACACGGAAGGCGCGCCCGCGCGCCCTCACGGAAGGGGCGGCGCCGACTTCTGTGTTTTCTGTGTTTTCAGTGGTTTGAGGTTTTGGGCCTTCGGCCCTGGTCAGCTCGCGCGGGAGAGGGGCGGGCGGGCGCCGCCGGCGGCGGCGCGGTGGATGGAGGCCATCAGGCCCGAGACCAGGATGGGCTTGGAGACGAAGTCGTCGAAGCCCAGGGCCGCGTACTCCTGCGGCCGGCGCGACAGCACGTCGGCGGTGAGCGCGATGACCGGGGTGTTACGCTCGGGGCCCACCGAGGCGCGCAGGCGCTGCACCACCTCGATGCCGCCCATCTCGGGCATGTGGATGTCCATGAGGACCACGTCGAAGGCCTCGCGGCCGAGGTGGTCGAGGGCCTCGGCGCCCGAGAGCACGGCCACGGCGCTGTGGCCGAAAGCCTCGAGGATCTCCTGGACCACCCGCAGGTTCATCGGGTCGTCGTCGCAGTGCAGGACCCGCAGCGGGCCGCCTTTCAGATCGCTCACGACGAAAGCTCCGTTCGGCGGGCGCAAGGCCGCGACCCCGCCCCATCACGGCGAAAAGATGGCGGTCAGAAGCTAAGGTAAGACTGACGGACGTGCCTAACCGCCGTTAAGTTAGCTGAACGGCCCGGCTGTCGCGAGATGTCGCCGAAGGATCGCCAGCATCGGCCAAGATCAGCCTGTGGACGAACCGTGGGCGGACAAGTCGCGCAGGGTTAAGGCCGCGCCCGGTGGCGGCAGACCGGGCGGCTGCTGCTTGCCAAAGACGCGGGCCTCGCTAGCTAGGGAGCCATGCAGACGAGCGAAGCGGGCAAGGCCACCTCCGGCTGGCTTGTGGGGGTGATGGTGGAGGTCGAGGGCGAGCGCGTCGCCTTGCGCCACTATTACGCCATAGGCCTTGCCGACCAGGCCCGCGCCGAGTGGACGGCGGTCGACCGGGCGCTCTCGGCCGGGCGCGTGGCCACCAGCCCGGTCGGCGGCCTGGAGCCGGTGCAGGCGGTCAATCCGCTGTCGGCGGCGCGGATGAAGACCCTGGGCCTGAAGGCCGGCGAGGTGCGCGAACTGGGCTGGAAGCACCCGCGCCGCTGGCTGGCCTGAAGACGCTCGCGTTTTAGTCGAAGCCCCTGAGATTCCACAACTTTCGCGATCTACCCCATTTGGGGGAAGCGGACCGCCCCGGGCCGTGATCGCTTAAGGCCGAGCTTGCCCCGAGGCGCCTGAGGCGCGGGCCGGCTCGTGGGGCAAACGGGAATCGGGGGATTCCAACGATGAAGATCACGCAAGCCGCCGCCGTGGCTGCGGCCGTTCTGATGCTGACCGCCTGGGGCAAGCCGCCGCCGATGCCCGATCCGGCCCAGATCGTGCAGCCGACGCCGATCGAAGGCTCGACGGGCGCCTACATGTCGCCGTTCACCTCGGACGGGGTGACCGCGGCCTGGGTGACCAAGTCCATGCAGGTGAAGGCCGCCGGCCAGATCGGCAGCATGGCGGGCAACTACGCGGGCCAGAAGGCCATGGAGCAGGTGCCGTTCGTCGGCGGCTTCCTGGGCAAGAAGGCCGGCCAGGCGCTGGGTCGGGCCGCGGCCATCAAGGCCATCGGCGGCGAGGAGTTCATCAAGTCGACCTCGGACCTGAGCTTCAACTCGCTGCAGGAGATGAGCGTCTACCTGTACGCCAACTACTCCACCAACCCGGAGTACCAGAAGATCCTGGACGCGACCTACGCGATCTATCCCGAGATGCAGGAGCTGTACCTGCCCGCCGTCTACGGCGCGAAGCTGAAATAAGAGCGGGGGCGGGGGGCGCCGGCCGCGGGCGGGCGTCCCCTCTCCCCACGAGGGGGTCACAGTGCATTCCAAGACGTTCCTTCTGGCGCTGGCCGCGGCCGGCGTCGCGCTCGCCGGACCCGCCGAGGCCCAGCGCAAGCCGAAGATGAAGCCCGGCGCCTCGGCCACGGTCTATCGCGACACGACATCTCCGGACGGCGTGAAGGGCGTGGGCACGGAATCCCAGGACATCGTCTCGATGAGCGACACCATGGTGCGCGACCTGCTCACGACGCCGCAGCTCATGAACGCGACCACCCCGCCGCGGGTGATCGTGGATTCCAAGTACTTCCGGAACGAGAGCAGCGAGATCATCGACAAGTCGCTGATCACCGACCGCATCCGCGTGGGCCTGAACCGCGCCGCCGCGGGGAAGATCATGTTCATCGGCCGCGAGTACGCCCAGATGGTCGAGCTGGAGCGCGAGCTCAAGGACGAGGGCAAGGTCGACGTGGGCACCACGGGCCGGACCCGCGCCCAGGCCGGCGCCGACTACCGCCTGGTGGGCCGCATCGGCACGCGCGACGCGGTGGACACCCGCACCGGCGTCACCTCGCGCTTCTCGCAGTACACCTTCGAGCTCGTGGACCTGGAGTACGGGGCGATCGTCTGGTCGAACCTCTACGAGTTCAAGAAGGAGAACCGCGACGACGTGGTCTACCGCTGAGGTCGGCGCCGTGCGGGCCCTTCTCCTCGCCGCCGCGTGCGGCATGGCCGCCGCGGCCCCGGCCCCGGCCCTGGCCGCGCCCCCGCCGCCGCCGCCGGCCTATGACGCGGGGCCGGAGCCGTTCCAGGAACGCCTGACGGCCGAGGGCGAGCGCAACCGCGTGCTGAACCAGATGGAGATCGGGGCGCGGGCGTTCTGGCGGGACGACCGGGCGACCTCCAACGCGGCCCTGGACGACGCCATCGGCCAGATCGGCGCGGTGTTCGCGAACGACCCCAACGCGGCCAAGGCCCGGCAGCTCTGGTACGACGAGGGCTCGAAGACCTTCAAGGGCGAGCCCTACGAGCGGGCCATGGTCTTCCTCTACCGGGGCCTGGGCTACCTGCGCGACGGCGACTTCGAGAACGCCCGCGCGGCCTTCCGGCAGGGCCAGATGCAGGACGCCTTCGCCGAGGAGAGCCAGAACCGGACGGACTTCGCCCTGCTGGTCTTCCTGGAGGCCTGGGCCTCGCACCAGAATGGCGACGAAGACCTGCGCGACCAGGCGCTGGAGCAGCTCAAGGCGCTGCGCCCCGACTTCCCTGGCATCGGCAAGGACGACAACGTGCTGGTTCTGGCCGAGACCGGCTATTCGCCCCGCAAGCTGGGGGACGGCCTGGACCACAGCTTCTTCGTCTATCGCCGGGGCAAGAACATCGCCGAGGACGGGGCCGAGATCGTGCGCGGCGGCGAGGCCGTCCGCGCCTACCGGATGGAGGACATCTACTGGCAGGCCTCGACGCGGGGCGGTCGGGAGATCGACCGCATCCTGCAGGGCAAGGCCCAGTTCAAGGCGGGGACCGGCACGGTGGGCTCGGCCCTGGCCGACGGGGTCAACGCCTATACCGACGTGGCCGGGACGAGCACGGGCGCGGCCGCCGTCGGCGCGGTGGCCGGCGTGTTCCTGATCGTCTCGTCCAACACCAAGCCCAAGGCCGACGTCCGCTACTGGTCGTCCCTGCCGGACGCGGTCCACGTGCTGACCTTCCCGGCGAAGGGCGCGCCCCCCGAGATGACCGCCCGCTTCCTGAAGGACGGCCAGCCCATCGGCCTGGAGAAATCCGTGCGGTGCGACAGCCCCGACGGCCGTCACACCCTCTGCCTGGTGCGCGCGCGCTAGGCCCCACCCGAGACGAAGGACGCCCCCATGACCAAGACCGCCTTCCGCGCCGCCGCCCTGGCCTCAGTCGTGGCCTGCGCCGCGGGCCTGGCCGGCTGCGCCACCACCGAAGGCCCCGAGGGAGGGGTCCGCATCGACCAGCAGAACGACGTGCGCCCGGCACTGAACTCGGTGCGGGTGATCGACGCCAGCCTCGCCCGCTACGTCGGCCGGAACTACAAGGTGCAGAGCGTGCTGGACGTGGAGGGGACCTACGTCACCACCACGCCGACGGGCCTGAAGAAGGTCACGGTCCAGATCCGCAACAAGACCGACGTACCGATCCCGCTGGAGGTCCGCGCCTCGTGGCACGACGCCGCTGGCGCGCCGACCGACGCGGCCGCCTCGTGGACCAAGCTGTTCGCCCAGCCGCAGTCGATGGTCACGTTCGAGAACGTCTCGATCAAGCCGGCCTCGGCTCAGTACTACGTCGAGATCCGGGGCGCCCAGTGATGCGGGGCCTGCCCGTCCTGGCGGCGGTCGCGATCGTCGCGGCCGCCCCGCCCGCCGCCGCCCAGGTCCGCGACCTGGGCCCGGGCGCTGGGAGCTACCGCGAGGGACTGCCGTCGGTGAACACGCCCGCGGCCAAGCCCGACCCGCAGGCGGGGAACCGCGGTGCGGCGGCGGACTTCGCGGCCTGGAACGCCAAGGCCGGCCGGCCGAGCATCCTCGTGTTCTGGAACCGCGAGCTGCTGGAGGACGCGACGAGCCTCTACGACAGCGTCACGACGACCCGCGTCGACGGGGCGGCCGAGAAGGGCGCCTTCGTGGCCCGGGGCCGGGGGGTCGTGGTGGGGGGCGCCGCGACCACCGCCTCGGTGGCCGCCGAGACCCGCAGCTACCAGGAGCGGTCGACGGACAGCCGCTACGGCTTCCGCGACGGGCTGTTCTCGAAGGCGGTGGAGGCCTCGCTGATGGGGACGCTGCTGAACGCCGGAGTGCGGGTCATGGACCGCGAGGCCCTGATCCGCAAGGTGGGCGCGGCCCGGTCGCAGGAGGCGCGGCTCGACGTCCAGCACCTCGAAACCCTGGCCCTGGAGCAGGGGGTGAAATACCTGGTCGAGGTGCTGCCCGACGACGACGCGGCCTCGGCCACCGGCGTCAGCTTCACCGTCAAGGTGACCCACCTGCCGACCTCCACGGTGCGGGCGCAGTTCGTGACGCGCGGCGACCCGCCGGCCGGCCCTTCGCGTCTGGTGGCGGTCTCGGACGGCTTCGAGCGGCGGGCGGACCAGCCGGAGCGCACGCCCGAGGCGATCGGCGCCCAGGTCGCCTACGAGGTCATGGGCCGCCTGCGCTGAGGCGGCCCCGCCTAGAGCAGGCCAAACAGGACGGCGAGGAGCGCCGCGGCCGACGCGGTGAGGGCGAGGGCCTCGGCCAGCCGCCCCCAGCGCACGGCGCGCGGGCTCATCCGACGTAGATCCAGCCGTCGGCGAGGGCCGAGAGCTGGACGCCGACGAGGACCACCTGTCCGCCGCCTGTCATGGAAACCACGACGTCGGCGCCGGACTGGGCGAGGGTGTAGGTCGTGCCGGCCAGCAGGTTGAGGCGGTCGCCCTCGGCGGTGTTGAAGTCGAGGATGCGGTCGAGGCCGGTCTCGGCGAAGCTGTGGAAGAGGTCGGCGCCGGCGCCGCCGGTGAGGGTGTCGTTCCCCCTGTCGCCGGCCACGAAGTCGTCCCCCGCCCCGCCGTAGAGCACGTCGTCGCCCTGGCCCCCGCGCACCCAGTCGATCCCGCCCCTGCCATGGCAGGTGTCGTTCCCGAGATTGCCGTAGACGACGTTGTCCCACGTGTCCTCACCCGCGTAGAGGAGGTCGTTCCCCTGGCCGCCCACCACCCAGTCGGGGCCCGCGCCGCCGTAGATGGTGTCGTCGCCCGCATTACCGTGGGTGTCGTCGAAGCCCGGGCCGCCGACGATGACGTCGTTCCCGCCCTCGCCGCGCAGGAAGTCGTTCCCGGCGCCGCCGGCGATGGTGTCGGCCCCGTCGCCGGCCATGATCGTCTCGGCCGAGCTGTCGCCCATGAAGCCCTCGGCTGCGGCGGTCCCGGCGAGGTTCGTCCCTGGATCGACGCCGAGGTCCACGCGCATCTGTTCCTGGCCGCTCCACTTGCCGCGCCAGGCGATGAAGTCGAGCCGGCCGTCGCCGTTGAAGTCGCCGGGGGTGATCTGGTCGTTTTCGTTGCCCGGCAGCAGGTTCGGCATCTGGATGAACCGGCCGAAGCCGTCGTTCAGGTAGAACGGCGTCGTCGAATGGTCCGAGAGCACGAGGTCGGTGGCGCCGTCGCCGTTGATGTCGGCGAGGTGGATGCGCCGCACCCAGGTTCCGGTGAGCATGGAGGCCGGCAGGCGGGCCGTGGTCTCGTCGACGAAGCCGCCCTGGCCGTCGTTGACCAGCACCTGGATCTGCCGGTCGATGTTGGCCCCGTTGGGGACGCTGTAGTTGGCGATCAGGTCCTGGCGGCCGTCGCCGTTGAGGTCGAGGGCCTGGATGTCGACGGCGTCGGCGTTGGCCACGCCCCGCGGCAGCGCGCGGCCCGAGTCCGTGAACACGCCCGCGCCGTTGTTGATCAGCAGGCTTGAGCCCGAATTGGTGCTGGAGCCCAGGAACAGGTCCTTGTCGCCGTCGCCGTCCACGTCGACGAAGGCCTCAGCCCAGTGGTTGGCGCCGCCCAGCACCGAGGCGGGGAGGCCGGCGTCCGACTTCGTGAAGCCGCCCTGGCCGTCGCCCAGCAGGAAGAAGGGCTTCACATAGGCCGTGCCGCCCCCGCCGTTGCCCACATAGATGTCGAGGTCGCCGTCGCCGTCGATGTCGGCGGCCTCGGCGGAGTGTGAGTAGTCCTTGAGCTGGGGCAACTGGGCCGTCGCGTTGACCAGGGCCGTGGCGCCCGAGGACAGGAAGAGGGCGTTCTGGGCGCCCGGGAAAGGGGTGGCGTCGTAGCCGTGGTCGGCCACGAAGAGGTCGCTGCGGCCGTCGCGGTTGAAGTCGCCGACCACCGCCTCGCGGGCGTGCACCGTCTGGGGCGCGCCGCCGGGGAAGAGCGCCGAGGTCTGGTCGGCGAAGGCGCCCTGGCCGTCGCCGGCGAACACCCGGATGGGCGTGGCGCGGTCCTCCAGGGGATAGAGGAAATAGGTGAGGACGAAGTCGAGCTTCCCGTCGCCGGTGAAATCGGCGACCGCGACCTCGTGGATCGAGGCGTTCTCGTAGCCGCCGCGGATCGCGGCGGTGAAGTCGATGGACGTGAAAAAGGCCGGCATGCGCACACCCCCTGGGTCGCAGCCATGGGTAGGGATGTCCGCGGGTTCTCGCTTCCCCCAGATGGGGGAGGTCGGCCGTCAGCTCCGGCCCGGCGGCAGGAGCGTGCGGAGCTCGGCCTGGCGGCGGACGCCGGTCTTGGCGAAGACCGATTTCAGGTGCGTGCGCACCGTGCTCTCGGCCACCTGGAGGGCCTCGGCGCAGGTGGCCACCGAGCCGCCGTCGATGAGGTGTAGGGCGATCCGCGTCTCCTGCGGCGAGAGGCGGTGAGCGTCGCGCAGGTGATGTTCGCGCGCGCCTTCGGCCCGTTCGATCTCCACGCCCAGGGAGCGGGCGATCTGGCGGACGAGGGGGTGGCCCGAATCGTAGGCCGCCTTCAGCCGGGCGGTGATGCTGGGATAGAGCCGGGCGTAGGCCTGGGCCGGCCGCACCAAACGCTGGTCGAAAGCGTCATCGTCGCGCATGCTCTTGTTCCTGGGGAGTTCGCGTGGGGTCAGCATGAGCGTTGCGTTGAGCGTTGGCCAGCCCGTTGCTGGCCGCGTGGTGGTCGAGACCATGGACATGCGGGCCGGAGCGTCCGTGAAATCCGTCGGAAGGCGCCTCGCCAACCGAACCATGCAGTGGCTATTCACGCGCTCGGTCCGGCGGACGCTGCGCGAATATGGAAAAGGCCAGGACGCCTTCATGGCCCATGTGCGTGAGGCGAGGCGGACCTACGACCGGTTTGACGCGCCCATCCTGCCGATGATGGAGGCCGAGGCCGTTCGCGTGGCGGGGCCGGGCGTGCTGTCCTCGCCGCCGGCGCCGTCGGAGTGGTTCGCGCCCAAGTCCACCAAGCCCCGGGGCCACGTCTTCTACGTCCACGGCGGATCGTTCGTGGCCGAGCGCTCGCCCCGGATCACCCAGCTCGTGGCCCGGTTCGCGGCGACGGCGGAGGCCCAGGTGTTCGCCCCCAGCTACCGGCTGGCGCCCGAGCATCCCTGCCCGGCGGCGGTGGAGGACATCGTGGCGGCCTGGGCCTGGTTCCGCGAGGCCTATCCCGACGAGCCGGTGGTGGCGCTGGCCGAATCGGCGGGGGCGGCGGTGATGCTCTCGGCCCTGCAGCAGGCGAACGCGCGGGGCCTGGGCCTGCCGGCGGGGATCGTGCTGCTGTCGCCTTGGGTGGACCTGTCGCTGCAGAGCTGGAGCGTGACGGCGGCGTCCCTGATGGGCACCACGCCCTACACCATGGAGAGCCTGGCGCTGGTGGCCCGCTTCTACCTGAACGGCCTGTCGGCCACCGACGCCATCGCCTCGCCGCTGTTCGGATCGTTCGACGGCTTCCCGCCCATGCTGATCCACGCGAGCAAGGGCGACATCCTCTACGACGACGCCGTGCGGCTGGCGGAGAAGGTGCGCGACGCCGGCGGCGATCTGACCGTGCGCCTGTGGGCCGAGGAGACCCACGTCTGGGAGCGGATGAACACGCCCAAGGCCAAGCAGTCGATCCTGCTGGCGGCGGACTTCATCCGGCGGCGGCTGGACGCCGCGACGCTGAACTAGGGCCGGTTAGAGCGCGCCCAGCAGGATCGCCACGAGGGCGGCGGCCGAGGCCGTGAGGGCGAGGGTTTCCGGAACGCGGGACCAGCGGATTTCGTAACGCATGCGCATGAGACGTCTCGACGAAGGGGCTCGTCACCCGGACCTTGCGCACTCGGGGGGAGGGGAGAGGCGCAGGAGCGAACCGGCGGGGGCGCGTCGATCGCCCGGTCCGGGTGACGAGAACTCGATGTTCAGTGAGGCTGTGTTTAGTTTAAACTAAACACGCCGTCAACCGCCATGCGCGCGGCGCGCCATCAGCAGGGATAGCGCCGGTGGACGGTGACATAGCCCCCCGCGTAGGGGTCCCAGAACCGCTCCTTGCGGCTGCAGGTGCGGTAGCCGTAGGCGCGGCCATAGGGCGGGGCGTAGCCGTAGGGCCGATCGTAGCGGTAGTCGTAGCCGTAGCGCGGTGCGTAGTAGCCGGAGTTGTAGCTGTAGCCGCGGTTCGAGCCGCCGCCAACCGCCGCGCCCAGGGCGAAGCCGGCCAGGCCGCCGATGATGGCCGCGGCGGCCTCGTCGTCGTCGTTGTCGCGGTGGTGATAGCGACGATAGTCGCGCGCCTCGGCGGGCGCGGCCGCGGCGGCCATGGCGCCGGCGAAGGTGACCGCGGCGAGCGTCGAGGCGAGGAACTTGCGCATGGGGGCCTCCTGATCTTGCGATCAGGCTCGGGCCCCGGCGCTGAACCGCGCCTGAACGATTTCGTCAGGGTCGCCGTTCAGGGGCGCCGTTCAGGGGCCGTGCGGGCGCGGATGGGCTTCAGTTCGGACCCTTCGTTCCAGTCCGGCCAGTCGCGGGAATTGGCGAGGTCGCGGCCGATCTCGTAGGCCAGGCCGACGTCGGCCGCCGCGCCCCGGTAGTCGTGGGTCGGCTCCCAGCGGTCGCACGTCTGGTGGTAGCAGCGGGCGGTGAATTCCTCGACCCACCGGTCGCCGGCCGCGCGGCCGCCCTCGACCACGTCGGGTCCGCCCGCAAGCGCCATGAGCAGCAGGGTGGGCACGCCGCGCCGGCCGAACGAGAAATGGTCGGCCCGGTAGTTCAGCGCCCGCTCGGGACGCGGGTCGGGCGTGACGGTGCGGCCGTGCTTCGCCGCCGCCGCCTTCAGCCGGCCCTCCAGCTCGTTCTGGCCCGAGCCGATCAGCACCACGTCGCGGGTCGGGCCGAGCGGATGCAGCGTGTCGTAGGCGATGGAGGCGACCATCCTGCCGACCGGATAGGTCGTGGTCTGGGCGAAGTATTCCGAGCCGAGCAGGCCGCGCTCCTCGCCGGTCCAGGCGGCGAACAGGACGGTGCGCTCCGGGCGCGGCCCGGCCTTGAAGGCCCGCGCGGTCTCGATGACGCCCGCGACGCCGGTGGCGCTGTCGAGGGCGCCCGGCCGGATGGTCGCGCCCGAGGCGTCCGGCGCGCCGATCCCGTAGGCGTCCCAGTGGCTGGAATACATGATCGTCTCGTCGGGATGCTTCGCCCCCCGGATGGCGCCCACCACGTTGCGGCTGGTGAGCTTCTGGACGGCGTTGCCATAGTCCGCCGAGAAGGCGGCGCCCTTCAGCTCGACGGGCGTGAAGGCGGCGGTGCGCGCCCGGGCCTTCTCGGCCTCGAAGTCGAGGCCGGCGGCCTTGAAGAGCTCGACGGCCAGATCGCGCTGCATCCAGCCCTGGAGCAGCAGCCGGTCCTTGGCGGGATCGGGATGGACCACGTCGTAGCTCTCGCCGCCGCCGGCCACCACGGTGCTCCAGGGATAGGCCGCCGCGGCCGTCTCGTGGACGATGAGGGCGCCCAGCGCGCCCTGGCGCACGGCTTCCTCGTACTTGTAGGTCCAGCGGGCGTAGTAGGTGGCCGCCCGGCCGCCGAACTTGCCGGCCACGGCCTCGCCCTCCTTCGCCTCGAAGTCGGGGTCGTTGATGAGGATGACGGCGATCTTGCCCTTCAGGTCCACGCCCTTGAAGTCGTCCCAGCCCCGCTCGGGGGCGCTGACGCCGTAGCCGACGAAGACCAGCGGGGCGTCCTGGATCTGGACCCGCTCGACCGGGCGCTGGGTTTCGACGCGCAGGTCGGTCTGGGTCTGAAGGGTCCTGGAGAGCCCCGGCGCGGTCAGGCGATAGGTCCCGCCCTCCTCGGTCTGGAAGCGGTAGAGCTGGACGGCCTGGACGAAGGTCCCGTCATCGCCGGCGGGCTCGAGGCCCAGCGCCTTGAACTGACTCACCAGGTACTCGACGGTCTTCTGCTCGCCCGGGCCGCCCGGGGCCCGGCCGGCGTAGGGGTCGCTGGCGAGCTCGCGGGTGATGTCGGAGATCCGCTGGGCGGAGATGGGTCCCTTGTCCTGCGCGAAGGCGGGCGTGGCGGCGAGGAGGGCGGCGGCGGCGAAGAAGGCTCGTGTGCGCATGGCCGTCCTGTAGCAATCCGCGAGAGCCTTGGGGAGCGCCCGCAGTCGGACGGCGTTCGCGGAACGGCCCAAGATTCTTGCCGTGTCGCGGTGCGGAGCCGGGACCGATCCGCGCCCGCGCGCGTTTAGGCCGCGCGACGGAATTCGCCTGCTCGGACGCGGGCTTAGCGGAGAGGTTTCCATGAGCGACATCGACCGCGGTCCCGAAGGCGGCGGGACGGAGGGCCGGGCTCGGAAGGCCGGCGAGCTTGTGAAGGGAAAGCGGAATGGCCAAGTCATCGGCTGAGGTTGAGCGCGAGGTCGAGGCCACGCGCGGGCCGATCGGCCGGACGGTCGAGGCGCTCAAAGAGAAGATGCAACCCAAGGAACTGTTCGACGAGGCGACGAGGATCATGGGCGGAACGAGCAACAAGGTGCTGGCCACGGTGGTCGAGCAGGCCAAGGCGAACCCCATTCCGATCGCGCTGATCGGCGCGGGCGTGGCCTGGCTGGCGCTGAGCATGGCCAAGCGCAAGCCGGAGTACGATCCCTATTCGGGGGCCGGCTACTACGAGACCTACGAGGGCTATGAGGAGCACGCGCCGCTGGCCGAGAAGCTGAAGGCCAAGGCGCGCGGCGCCGTGGACGCGGCCAGGACCCGGTTCGCGAGCGCCAGGGAGAAGGCGGCCGAGGCGGTGGGCCACGCCCGCGCCGAGGCGATGGAGCGCGCCTCGGAGGCGAGGGACAAGGCCGCGGGCCTCGCCGGCGCTGTGCAGGGCCGCGCCACGGGCCTTGGCCGGAAGGCCCGCCAACGCTACCAGGAAACCCTGGAATCCGAGCCGCTGATCCTGGGGGCCGTCGGCCTGGCCATCGGCGTGGCGATCGGGGCCTCGTTCGCGGCCAGCCGGGCCGAGAACCGCTACGTCGGCCCTGTGCGCGACAAGCCGGTGGGCCGGGGCCGCGAGGCCGCCCGGAGCTCGCTGAAAGAGGCCCGCGCCGTGGCCGAGCGCGCCTACGGCCAGGTGAATGAGGAACTGCGCCGCCAGACCGGCCCGGACGCCGAGGGGACGACCCTCTCGGCCAAGGCCAAGGCGGTGGCCGACGCCGGCGTGAACGCGGTCCGCGAGGACATGGAAGGCCGCGTGGCGCACTAGGTCGAAGAGGGCGGGCGGCGCGCACGGCGCGTGCGGCCTGCCCTTTCCACCCCTCGCTCTTCAGCCGGCCGGAGCCGGCTTCGGCGAGCGGTTCCCCCTTCCCGCAGAGCGGGAAGAAAAGGGCCCCTAGAAGAACAGCCTGAGGCCGGCGACGAGGCGGGTGTCTTCCACGTGCTCGCCCTCGGCGCGGGCGTAGTCGGCGGTGTCGCCGAACTTCCGCTCCCACTCGAGGCCCACGTAGGGCGCGACGTTGCGCAGGCCGAGGTCGTAGCGCAGGCGCAGGCCCAGCTCGACGTCGGAGAGGCCCGAGCCCGCGCCGGTGGCGGGATCGTCCGAGGCGGCGAGATTGGCCTCGACGGCGGGCTGGAGGATCAGGCGGTTGGTCAGCCGCAGGTCGTAGGACCCTTCGACGCGGGCCGAGAGGTCGCCCTCGTCGGACAGGAACAGCGTCCCGCCGACCTCGAACCAGTAGGGCGCGAGGCCCTCGACGCCGAGGGCGGCGTAGGTGCGCCGCGGGCGCGGCTCGAAGTCCTGGCGCACGCCCGCCTGGACGTCGAAGTAGGGGCCCAAGGCGCGCGACCACAGGGCCTGGACCTCGGCGGAGTGGACGTCGCCGCCGGTCTCGGCCTCGCCCTCGGACTTCACCACCAGCCGGTTCACGTCGCCGCCGAAGCGGTATTCGCCCTGCCAGGCCATCTCGTCCGAGCCGCCCCGGACCTCGGCGCGGTCCAGCAGCAGGCTCCAGTGGGTCATGCCGCCGTGCTCGGTCCTCAGGATGGCGCGGGCGCGGTCCATGGCGCGGACGTCCCACACCTTGTCGGCCAGGCGGTCGGTCGGCGGGGGCGGCGGGGCGGCCGAACCCACCGGCAGGTCGGCGGCCTTGGCCGGACCCGTCATCACGTGGCCCGCGTGAGGGTCGGCGGACGGAGCCGGCATGACGTGGCCGGCGTGCGGGTCGGGCGCGGCCGGGGTGGGCGCCGGCATCTGGTGGCCCGCATGGGGATCGGCGGGAGCGGCGGGCTGGGCCGGGGGCATATGATGGCCCGCGTGCGGGTCCTGGGCCCAGGCGGCGGAGGCGAGGGCGGTCGGGGCAAGCGCCAGGGCGAGGGCGGAGCGGATCATGCGGCGGCTCCTTCGCGCACGGCGAACACCTGGAACATGCCGGCGTGCATGTGGAACAGCATGTGGCAGTGGAACGCCCAGTCGCCGACCTCGGGCGTGAAGTCGAAGGTCACCTTGCCGCCGGGCGCGACGTTGACCGTGTGCTTGCGCGGCATCTTTCCAACGGGCGCGTGGACCAGCTCGAAGAAGTGGCCGTGCAGGTGGATGGGGTGGGTCATCATGGTGTCGTTGGTGAGGGTGACGCGCACGCGCTCGCCGGCCCGGAACGCATAGGGCGGCGGGCCGTCCGAATACTTCTTCCCGTCGAAGCCCCACATGAACCGCTCCATGTTGCCGGTGAGGCGGATTTCCAGAGCGCGGTCGGGCGGGCGGGCGTCGGGGTTCGGGTGGAGGGCCTGAAGGTCGGTGTAGACGAGCACGCGGTGGCCGACGCTCTCCAGCCCCTGGCCGGGCTCGGCCGTGCGGTCCTGGGGCATGGGCGAGATCATCTGCACGCCGGGGCCCGGCTTGACCTGCGGGGCCTTCGAAAAGTCGAGCATGTCCATCTCGTGGCCCATGACGTCCGAGCCGCGGGCGCGGGGCGGAGCCATGCCGGGGACTGGCGCCGGCATGGCGTGGCCGGCGTGGGCGCCCCCGTGGCCCGACCCGTGGGCGCTCATGTCCATGCCCATGTCCTTCATGGTGGCGAGCGGCCGGTCGCGGAGCGGCGGGACCTCGGCGCTCATGCCGGCGCGGGGGGCGAGGGTGGCGCGGGCCAGGCCCGAGCGGTCCACGGCCTCGGCGACGAGGGTGTAGGCGCGGTCCTCGGCGGGGGTGACGATAACGTCGTAGGTCTCGGCGTTGCCGATCTGGAACTCGTCCACCGTGACGGGTCGCACGTCCTGGCCGTCGGCGGCGACGATGGTCAGCTTCAGGCCCGGGATGCGCACGTCGAAGATGGTCTGGGCCGCGGCGTTGACGAAGCGCAGGCGCACCCGCTCGCCCGGCCGGAAGAGGGCGGTCCAGTTGTCGGCCGGGCCGTGGCCGTTGACGAGGTAGGTATAGACCGCCCCGGTGACGTCGGAGATGTCGGCGGGGTCCATGCGCATCTTCGCCCACTCGAGGCGTTCGGCGAGCGTCTGGTCCCTGCCGGCGAGCAGGCCCGCCACCGTCTGCTTGCTGAAGTTGAAGACCCCGCCCTCGGCCTTCATGGCGCGGAAGATCGTGTGCGGATGGACGAAGCTGAAGTCCGAAAGGACGACAACGTGCTCGCGGTCGTAGGGGTGGGGATCGGCGCCCGCCGGGTCGATGACGATGGGGGCGTAGTGGCCCATCGGCTCCTGGAGGCCGGAGTGGCTGTGGTACCAGTAGGTCCCGCTCTGGAGGATCGGGAACTCGTAGGTGAAGGTCTCGCCTGGCCGCACGCCCGGGAAGCTCAGGCCCGGCACGCCGTCCATGTGGGAGGGCACCAGCAGGCCGTGCCAGTGGATCGAGGTGTCCTCGTGCAGGCGATTCTGAAGGTGCAGGCGGACCTTCTGGCCTTCCTTCAGCCGGATCAGCGGGCCGGGCACCGTGCCGTTGATGGCCACCGCATGGCCCGCCCGGCCGTCCACCACGTGGCGCAGGTGGTCGACGGTGAGATGGATGTCCTCGCCCGAGAGCGCCTGGAGGCCGGGCGAGGCGCTCTGGGCCCAGCCGGGAAGCAGGGTGGACAGCGCCGCGCCGCCGCCGAGGGCCGCGGCCCTCCGGAGAAGCTGACGCCGGTCGAGTTCGCTTGCACGCGCGGGCATGGCTAGTGTCCTGTGGAAAGAACGGGGGGAATCGGATGCTTCGCTGGTCGACCCAGATCCATAAGTGGCTGGCGCTGGTGGTCGGCCTGCAGGTGCTGGGCTGGGTGCTGGGCGGGCTGGTGATGACCGCCATCCCGATCGAGGTGGTGCGTAGCGAACACCACCTGGCGGCCTTCCAGCCGCCGGCCCTGCCGGTGGAAGGCGTGCTGAGCGCCGGGGACGCGGCGAGGGCGGCGCGCGTCGAGCCCGTCGAGGCGACGCTGAAGACCACCCTGCGCGGGACGCTGTGGAGCCTGAAGGACGCCGAGGGCAAGACGACCGTGGTGGACGCCGCCACCGGCCGGGCGATGACGCCGCTGACCAAAGCCGAGGCCCGCCAGTTCGCCGCGGCGCTCTACGAGGGCAAGGGCCGGCCGGTCGCCGTGCGCTGGTTCGCCCAGGCGCCGCAGGAGACCGGCAGGGAAGGACCCCTGTGGCGCGTGGACTTCGACGACGCCGAGGCGACGAGCTTCTACCTCTCGCCCGAGACGGGGGAGCTGGCCAGCCGCCGCTCGAACGTGTGGCGGCTCTACGACTTCTTCTGGCGGATCCACATCCTGGACTTCAAGACGGGCGATGACTTCAACCATCCGGTGCTCGTTGGGGCGGCGGCCTTGACGCTGCCGATGGTGGTGACGGGGCTGGTCCTGCTGGTCATCCGGCTGCGCCGGGACTGGCTGGGCCTCCGGCGGGGTTTTCGGGCTCAGCGGGCGGTGCGTTCCAGGAGCTGAATGAGCTCGGCGGCCTTGGTCCGCTGCTCGTCCTTGTTCCCGCTGACGATGGCGCCCTCGACGCAGTGACTGAGGTGGTCGCGCAGCATCTCGGTCTCGACCTTGGAGAGCGCGGCCCGAACCGCCTGGATCTGGGTCAGCACGTCGATGCAGTAGCGGTCCTCCTCGACCATGCGCGCGATGCCGCGCACCTGGCCCTCGATACGGTTCAGTCGGTTCAGCAGACGCGGCTTGTTCTCGCGGTTCATTCGCAGCCTCCGAAGCAGCCCGGATATTATACCCGGCCGGGGTAATTACAATATGCCCCCATCGGGTATATCTGCGGCTGACATTGATGCCCCCATGGGGTATATGGATCACGACGGAGGCTGCGGCATGGCCAAGGCGCATGAGCACCATCATCACCACGATCATCACCGCCCCGAAGAGGGCCACGCCTGCTGCTCGGGCGGGGGCGCGAAGGCCGAGGGGCCGCCCCCGCCGCCGGGGACCATCTACACCTGCCCCATGCACCCGGAGGTCCGGCAGGTGGGGCCGGGAAGCTGCCCGATCTGCGGCATGGCGCTGGAGCCCGAGCCGGTGACGGCCGACGCCGGTCCCAACCCGGAGCTGGCCGACATGAGCCGGCGGTTCTGGATCGGCCTCGTCCTCGCCCTGCCGGTGTTCCTGCTGGAGATGGGCGGCCACATCTTCGACCTGCACCGCTTCCTGCCGATGGGGGCGTCGGCCTGGATTCAGGCCGCCCTGGCGACCCCGGTGGTGCTGTGGGCCGGCTGGCCGTTCTTCGAGCGGGGCTGGGCGTCGCTGCGGACCCGCAACCTCAACATGTTCACCCTGATCGCCATGGGCGTCGGCGTGGCCTGGCTCTACAGCGTCGCGGCCCTGCTCACGCCGGACATCTTCCCGCCGGCGTTCCGGGGCGTGGACGGGACCGTGCCGGTCTATTTCGAGGCGGCGGCGGTGATCACTGTGCTGGTCCTGCTGGGCCAGGTGCTGGAGCTCAGGGCCCGGGAGCAGACCTCGGGCGCCATCCGGGCGCTGCTGGACCTCGCGCCCAGGACGGCGCGGCGCATCCGCGACGACGGCTCGGACGAGGAGGCGACCCTCGACCAGATCGAGGTCGGCGACCGCCTGCGCGTCCGGCCGGGCGAGAAGGTTCCGGTGGACGGCGAGGTGCTGGAGGGCCGGGTCGCCATCGACGAGTCCATGGTCACGGGCGAGTCCATGCCGGTGACCAAGGAGGCCGGCGACAAGGTCATCGGCGGGTCGATCAACAGGACCGGCTCGTTCGTCATGCGGGCCGAGAAGGTTGGCGCCGACACCCTGCTCGCGCAGATCGTCCAGATGGTCGCCCAGGCGCAGCGCAGCCGCGCGCCGATCCAGCGGGTGGCGGACCTGGTGTCGGGCTGGTTCGTGCCGGCGGTGATCGCGGCCGCCCTGCTGGCTTTCGCGGCCTGGGCGGCGTTCGGGCCCGAGCCCAGGTTCGCCTTCGCCCTGGTGGCGGCGGTGTCGGTGCTGATCATCGCGTGCCCATGCGCCCTGGGCCTGGCGACGCCGCTGTCGATCATGGTGGGCGTGGGGCGCGGGGCGCACGCCGGCGTGCTGATCAAGAACGCCGAGGCCCTGGAGCGTTTCGAGACCATCGACACCCTGGTGATCGACAAGACCGGCACCCTGACCGAAGGGCGGCCGGAGGTGACGGCGATCACCGCCGCGGCCGAGTTCGACGAGGACGAGCTGCTGCGCCTGGCCGCCAGCCTGGAGCGGGGCAGCGAGCACCCGCTGGCCGAGGCCGTGGTGCGGGCGGCGACGGCGCGGGGGCTGAAGCTCTCGGAGCCGTCCGGCTTCGACAGCCCGGTCGGCAAGGGCGTGCTGGGCGTGGTCGAGGGGCGGGCCCTGGTCGTGGGCTCGGGCCGGTTCCTGGCCGAGCAGGGCGTGGCGACCGCGGCGCTGGACGCCGAAGCCGAGGCGCTGCGGGCCGGCGGGGCCACGGCGATCTTCATGGCGGTGGACGGCAGGGCGGCGGCGGTCATCGCCATCGCCGACCCGGTGAAGGCCACGACGCCCGAGGCCGTCCGCGCGCTGAAGGCCGAGGGGATCCGGCTGGTCATGCTGACCGGCGACAACCGGACCACGGCCCTGGCCGTGGCCCGCAAGCTGGGCATCGACGAGGTCGAGGCCGAGGTGCTGCCGCAGGACAAGGCCGCGGTGGTCGAGAGGTTGCGGGCCGAGGGCCGCAAGGTGGCCATGGCGGGCGACGGGGTGAACGACGCCCCGGCCCTGGCGGCGGCCGAGGTGGGCGTGGCCATGGGGGCCGGCGCCGACGTGGCCATCGAGAGCGCCGGCGTCACGCTCCTGAAGGGCGACTTGCAGGGCCTGGTGAAGGCGCGCCGGCTGTCGAAGGCGGTGATGGCCAACATCCGCCAGAACCTTTTCTTCGCCTTCGTCTACAACGTGGCCGGCGTGCCGGTCGCGGCGGGCGTGCTCTATCCGGTATTCGGCCTCCTGCTGTCGCCGGCCATCGCGGCGGCGGCCATGTCGCTGTCCAGCGTGAGCGTGGTGGCCAACGCGCTGCGGCTGCGCGGCGTGAGGCTCTAGATGTGGAGGCTCAACAGGTAGTCCCGTTCGAGGCCGAGACGGCTGATGGGCGTGCGTGATCCTATCCCGCCGTGCGGTCGATGCCAGTTGTAGCGATGGATCCAGGCGCTGAGATCGGCGGCGCGGTGATCTGAGGTCGGG
>NZ_JBKBRO010000026.1:0-55330 GCF_046463815.1 Phenylobacterium sp.
TTCTGCCGCCTCAAGGACTTCCGACGCATCGCCACCCGCTACGACAAGCTCGCCTGCACCTACGCCGCAGCCGTCTGCCTCGCCGCCATCGTCATCTGGTGGTTATGAGGCTGGACCCTAGCCGCTCGAAAACCTCAGGCTGATCGGATTCAGATGCCGCCCTGAGGGCATGGCGTTGGGTTTGGGGGCGAGGATGAAACCGGGAGTAACGATCGCGCTCGTGGGGACGCTGCTGGCGAGCGCGGCGGGGGCGCAGCCTTCATCCTCGACCTGCGGGTCGGCGCGTTGATCATGAGCGTGGAGACGTCCTGCTGCGGGTGCTTGGTCAAGAACTCGGGCAAGGTCACGATGGGAATCGAATGGCGGGTCTACTCGGCCCTCAGGCGGGAGGTCGTGGCCAAGATCGAGACGGTCGGATTCGTGGACGCCAGCCTCAATGCGCGGGCCAGGCGCGGCCTGTCCCAGCAGGCGGTTGCCGCCGCCGAGCGCAATCTCGTGTCGGACGAGCGGTTCAAGCAGGTGGTTGCGGTCGATCCAACACGGAACCTCGCGGCGGCCTCACAGCGTTGCGAGCCGATCCGGATCGCCACGGCTTCGTCGGCCCCGCGGCCGCTGTCCACCACCGTTCAATCCGTGGCGGCCGTCTTCGCCGGGGGCGGGCATGGAACCGGGTTCGTCATCTCGAACGACGGCTATCTGCTCACCAACCACCACGTCGTGGGCGACCCCCGGTATGTTAAGGTCCGCTGGCCGGACGGCTTCGAGGCGCTGGGGGGGTGATCAGGACGGACCGCCGGCGGGATGTCGCCCTGATCAAGACCGCCGGGAAGACGGCGCCCCTGGCGCTTCGCTCTACGCCAGCGGCCCTTGGGGAGGCCGTTTTCGCGATCGGCGCGCTCCTCGATGAGAAGTCCCAGAATACGGGGACCAAGGGCATCGTGTCGGCCAACAGGACCTTTGACGGCCAAGCGTTCATCCAAAGCGACGTGGGGATAAATCCCGGCAACAGCGGAGGCCCGCTCCTGGACGAGAAGGGCTTCGTCGTGGGTCTCTCGGTCTCAAGATACCAAGTCAACGATGCGCCCACCGGCCTCAACCTCTTCATCCCCATAGCCGATGCGCTGGACGCCTTGGCGCTCAAGCCCGCGACCTGAGGCTCACCACAGGCTCTTCGCCGCGCGGGCCGGCCATTCGTCGTCATAGGCCCTGCCGCCGACCTCGCCTGCGGTGAGCGCGGCCAGGATCTCGCCGGGCGTGGGCAGGCTTGCGGGATCGACGTGGCGGGCCGGGTCCCAGAGGCCCGAGCGCGCTACCGCCCGCGCGCACTGGAAGTAGGCCCGCTCCACGGTGACGACCACGGCGGTGCGGGGCGCTTGGCCCTCCACCGCCAGCGAGGCCAGGAGGTCCGGCTCGGCGCTGACCACGGCGCGGCCGTTCACCCGGAAGGTCGTGCCCGAACCGGGGATCAGGAACAGCAGGGCCACGCGCGGGTCGCGGACGATGTTGCGCAGGCTGTCGATGCGGTTGTTGCCCCGTCGGTCCGGCAGGATGAGCGTCTTCTCGTCGGCGACGCGGACCACGGCGTCGGCGTCGCCGCGCGGGCTGCAGTCCAGCCCCTCTGGGCCGGCGGTGGCCAGGGCCACGAAGGGCGATGCCTCGATCAGCGCACGGTAGTGCGGGGTGATCCGGTCGGTCTCCTTGACCACCGAGGCCGGGGCGAGGGGGGCGGCGTAGATCGCCTCCAGGTCTTCGAGCGTCTCGATGAGCATGGCCGATGATGGGCCCGCGAATGACCCGCCGTCAAAGCGCCGTGACGGATGAAGGCGCGTGCGCGACACTCCGCCGGACCGTTGAGGAGCAAGGCCATGACCAACGAGGAGATGCGCGCCATCGCCCTGTCCTTCCCCGGCTGCGAGGAGGGGACCAGCTACGGCAAGCCCTCGTTCCTGGTGAACGGCAAGTTCTTCACCCGCCTGCGCCGCGAGGACCGGAGCCTGGTGCTGATGGACGTCCCCATCGACGAGCGCGAGATGCTGATGGAGGCCGAGCCCGCCACATTCCACGTCACGCCGCACTACAAGGACTATCCCTGCGTGCTCGCCCGGATGGAGACCCTGCATCCGGGCAGCTTCCGCGCCTTCCTGGAGCGCCGCTTCCGCAAGGTGGCCAAGAAATCCGTGGTGAAGGCCTGGGAGGCGGAGCGGGCGGGCGGCTAGAACTCGTCCTCGATCGCCGCGCGGAAGTCCTCGAACACCTCGCGCAGCCGCGTCTCGGGCGGCAGGTCGGCGTCGGGCTCGGCGGCGGGCGTTCCGCCCTCGGCCGTGAGGCGGGCGACCACCACCCCATGCCGGACCAGCACCAGCTCCTCGCCGGCCGGCAGGGCCTCCAGCAGCGCGGCGATCTTGGGCGGCAGGTCGTCGAGGTCCAGGCGCGTCATGGGCGCATCCTAGACCCGGCAGGGCCCGGCGGGTAAATCGCCCCCATGGCTTACCGATCGCTGCGCGAGTTCCTGGACAAGCTGGAGGCCGCGGGCGAGCTGGTCCGCGTGACCGAGCCGGTGTCCTCCGTCCTGGAGATGACCGAGATCCAGCGCCGCCTGCTGGCGGTGGGGGGACCCGCCGTGCTGTTCGAGAAAGTGACCCGCGCCGACGGCGAGCGCTCGTCCATGCCGTGCCTGGTCAACCTGTTCGGGACGGTGAAGCGGGTGGCCATGGGCGTGACCCTCGAGGGCGTGGAGCGCACCACCGCCGCCGAGCTGCGCAGCGTGGGCGAACTCCTGGCCTTCCTGCGCCAGCCCGAGCCGCCCCGGGGCTTGAAGGACGCCATGGACATGCTGCCCCTCGCCAAGACGGTGATGAGCATGCGCCCCCACACCGTGAAGAAGGCGCCGGTGCAGGAGGTGGTGCTGAAGGGCAACGACATCGACCTCTCGAAGCTGCCGATCCAGACCTGCTGGCCGGGCGAGCCGGCCCCGCTGATCACCTGGCCGCTGGTGGTCACCAAGGGGCCGTCCGAGGATCGGGAGGACGACTACAACCTCGGCATCTACCGGATGCAGGTCCTGGGCCGCGACCGCACCATCATGCGCTGGCTGGCCCACCGGGGCGGGGCCCAGCACCACCGGCGCTGGAAGGCGGCCGGCAAGCCCGAGCCCCTGCCCGCCTGCGCGGTGATCGGCGCCGACCCGGGCACGATCCTGGCCGCCGTGACCCCGGTGCCCGACACGCTGTCGGAATACCAGTTCGCCGGCCTGCTGCGGGGCGCGAAGCTGGACCTCGTGCCGGCCAAGACCGTGCCCCTGATGGTGCCGGCCCAGGCCGAGATCGTGCTGGAGGGCCATGTCCTCCTGGACGAGTACGCCGACGAAGGACCCTACGGCGACCACACCGGCTACTACAATTCGGTCGAGCGCTTCCCGGTCTTCCAGGTCAGCGCCATCACCATGCGGCGGAACCCGATCTACCTGACGACCTTCACCGGCCGGCCGCCGGACGAGCCCAGCGTGCTCGGCGAGGCGCTGAACGAGGTGTTCATCCCGCTGATCCGCCAGCAGTTCCCCGAGATCGTCGACTTCTGGCTGCCGCCCGAGGGCTGCAGCTACCGGATCGCCGTGGTGTCGATGAAGAAGGCCTACCCCGGCCACGCCAAGCGCGTGATGATGGGCGTCTGGAGCTACCTGCGGCAGTTCATGTACACCAAGTGGGTGATCGTCGTGGACGACGACATCGACGCCCGCGACTGGAAGGACGTGATGTGGGCGCTGTCCACGCGCATGGACCCGGCCCGGGACATCACGGTCGTCGAGAACACGCCCATCGACTACCTGGACTTCGCCTCTCCCGAGAGCGGCCTGGGCTCCAAGATCGGCCTGGACGCCACCAACAAATGGCCGCCCGAGACCCACCGCGAATGGGGTGAAAAGCTCGGCATGGACCCCAAGGTGGTCGCCGCCGTCACCGAGAAGTGGGCCAGCCTGGGCCTTCCCGGCGAGGGCCGCGAAGTCGACTGAGGTCTTGCGCGCGAGGGCGAAACCGCCCCAACTGCCGCAACCGCGCCTCGGGGGAGGACCGCCATGTATGCTTCGGCTTCCGCGCACGCCGCCGCCCTCTGGGCCGGCCTGCATCTCTTCCTGCTGCTGATCCTGTCAGTGCTGGTCACGCGCCAGCGGCGCAAGCACAAGGTGGCCATCGGCGACGGCGGCGTGCCCGAACTGGAACGCGCCATTCGGGCCTTCGGCAATGCGACGGAATACGTGCCCGCCGCCCTGATCGGCCTGGCCGTGCTGGCCCTGGCGGGCGCGCCCGCGCTGCTGATCCACCTCCTGGGCCTGCTGCTGTTCCTGGGCCGCATCCTCCATGCCCTGGGCCTCTCGCGCAGCGCCGAGGCCACCCTGCCCCGGGCCGCGGGCGTGCTGGCCACCTGGGTCGCCTACATCGCGGCGGCTGCGGCGCTTCTGTTCTACGCCATACCCTAGCCTTGTGGCGGGGGCTCCGCTCGGCCATATGGCCGGCATGGACGAAAACCTGCTGAACGATCTGGTGGCCGCGGCGCGCAAGGCCGGGGCGGACGCGGCCGAGGCCGTGGGCGCCGAGCGCCGCAGCCTGTCGATCACCGTGCGCATGGGCGAGCTGGAAGAGGTCGAGCGCGAGGAATCCCGCGACCTCGGACTGCGCGTCTTCGTCGGCCAGCGGCAGGCCACCGTCTCCGGCTCCGACATCTCGCCCGAGGCCCGCGCCAAGCTGGTGGAGCGCGCCGTGGCCATGGCCCGCCTGGCGCCCGAGGACCCCTACGCCGGCCTCGCCGACCCGGACCACCTGGCCAAGGGCGCCTTGCCCGACCTCGACCTCTACGACCCCACCGAACCCAGCGCCGAGACGCTGGAGGAGCGCGCCCGCATCGCCGAGGCCGCGGCCCGCGAGGTCCCGAAGGTGACCAACACCGACGGCGCCAGCGGCTCCTGGTCGTCCTCGCGCTGGACCATGGTGACCAGCGACGGCTTCCTGGGCGTCCACCGCGCCTCAGGCTTCTCGATCGGCGCCTCGGCCATCGCCGCCGACGAGGGCGGCATGGAGACCGGTTACGACGGCCGCTCGGCCCGCTGGCAAGCCGACCTGCCCGCGCCCGAGACCCTGGGCGCCGAGGCCGGCCGCCGGGCCGCATCGCGTCTCGGAGCGCGCAAGATCGACTCTACCACCGCGCCGGTGATCTTCGAGAACCGCCTGGCCGCCTCGCTGCTCAGCCCCCTGATCGGCGCCATCTCGGGGCCCTCCATCGCGCGGGGCACCTCGTTCCTGAAGGACAGGCTGGGCCAGCCGGTGTTCGCCAAAGGGGTGACCGTCACCGACGACCCGCACCGCGTCCGGGGCCTGGGCTCCTCGCCCTTCGACGACGAGGGCGTGCGCAACGAACGCCGCGACATCGTCGACGCGGGCGTGCTGACCACCTGGCTGCTCAACACCGCCACCGCCCGCCAGCTCGGCCTTTCCACCACCGGCCACGCCTCACGCGGCCTGGCCGGCCCCCCCGGCGTTGCGCCGACCAACCTGACCCTCCAGCCGGGCGAGAAGGACCTGGCCGGCCTGATGAAGGACGCCGGGACGGGGCTGCTGGTCACCTCGATGTTCGGCCCCTCGCTCAACGGCAACACCGGCGACTGGTCGGTGGGCTGCGCGGGCTTCTGGTTCGAGGACGGCGAGATCGCCTATCCGGTCACGGAAATCACCGTGGCCGGCAACCTCATCGACATCTACGGCCGCCTGGTCCCTGGATCGGACCTCGAGATCCGCGGGGCGACCAATTCGCCGTCGCTGCTGGTGGACGATCTGGCCATCGCGGGGCGCTGATCCTGGACGACCTCGCCCTCCTGCTCGACGCCGCCCACGAAGCCGGCGAGCTCGCCGGCCGCCTGCGCCGGCAGGGCCTCCAGATCGAGTACAAGGCCGGCGGCTCGCCGGTGACCAATGCCGACCTGGCCGCCGACGCCCTGCTGAAGCAGCGCCTGGCCGCCGCCCGGCCCGACTACGGCTGGCTCTCGGAAGAGACGGCCGACGACGAGGGACGCCTTTCACGCCGGCGCATCTTCGTGGTCGATCCGATCGACGGCACCCGGGCCTTCCTGAACGACCGGCCGTGGTGGTCCATCTCGCTCGCCATCGTCGAGGAGGACCGGCCTGTCGCGGGCGTGGTGTTCGCCCCCGAGCTTTCCGAGACCTATGCGGCGGAGGCGGGCGCGGGCGCCACGCGCAACGGCGATCCCATCCGCGTGAGCGACGCCGCGCGACTGGAGAACTGCAAGATGGCGGGCGATCCCAAGCTGTTCGCTCATCCGGCCTGGCCCACGCCGTGGCCGCCGATGGACGTCCAACAGCGCAACTCCACGGCCTACCGCATGTGCCTGGTGGCCTCGGGCGACTTCGACGCGGCCGTGGCGCCGGTAACGAAGCACGACTGGGACCTGGCAGCCGCCGACCTGATCGCCACCGAGGCGGGCGGATTCGTGGGCGACCACCTGGGCGAGCCCTTCCGCTACAACCGTCCGAAGCCCGTGCAGGCGAGCCTGGTCTGCGCGACGCCGCGCCTCGCCCCATTGATCCTCGACCGCGTCCGGCATATCCGCAGCGGAAACTGACCTTCCGCTACGAAAGCGATCCATGCCCGACAAGCAGCTTCTGCATCTCGTCATTGGCGGCGAACTCGAGTCCCTCGAAGGGCCGCCCCAGTTCCGCGACCTCAAGAAGGTCGATCTCGTCGGCGCCTTTCCGAGCTACGACGAGGCGCTCCGCGCCTGGCGCGCCAAGGCCCAGGAAACCGTCGACAACGCCCTGATGCGCTACTTCATCATCCACGCCCACAAGCTGCTGTCCCCGGGCGAGGACGACGACCACCACTAAGGGAGGGGTCAGGCGCGCTCGATCCGGTCCAGCAGGGTTCCGGCGCGCCAGACCTCCACGGCCTCGCAGCTCGCATGGTCGGCGAGCAGCCGCTCGGCCAGCCGGCGGAGCTGCGACAGCTCCGTCCATGGGGCAAGGTCCACGATGGGAGCCACGCCGTCGGCCCGCACGCCCAGCAGCGTGCAGTAGTCCTCTTCGGCTGGAAGGGTCAGGGCGTCTTTCATCGGTCACCCTCGCATGGCCCGGAACCCCGGTCTGTCGCGAAGGTGACTTAGGCGTCGCTATTCCCGGCGCAGCAGCCGCTCGGTGAGCAGCGAGCCCCACATCTGGCCGCGGAAGGTCGCCTTCATGCCGGCCGGGTCGTACATCGGGCTCTCCACCCACTCCAGGAAGCTCATGCCGGCCGGCTCGCCCTCCTCGAGGTAACGCTCGAAGGTGTAGTCCAGTACGCCCGTCTTGCCCTGCTTGACGTGCAGGTAGCGCAGGTGGAGCTGGTCCATGGCTTCGCGGATCGTCTTGCCCTTCCGGAAGTGCATGTAGAGCACGCTCATGATGCCCGCCCGGTCCGCGCCGGACTTGCAGTGCATCAGGGCCGGATACTCGATGGTCTCGAAGAGCCGCTTGGCGCCCAGCACCCGCTCGCGGCTCGGCACCTCGCGCGAGGTGATGGTGAAGTCCACGAGCCGCAGGCCCAGCCGCTCGCAGGCGTCCTTCTCCAGGGCGTGGAAGCTGGCGTCGAAGCCGCCGCGCAGGTTGACGATGGTCCTGATGCCCCGCGCCTTCCAGGCGGCGAGCTGGTGCGGCCAGGGCTGGTTCGCCCGCACCAGCTCCTCCGAGATCCAGTGGGCGTTGGAAAAGCCCAGCCTGAGGTAGGCGTGGTCGTTCCACAGGTAGTCGAGATAGGTCCGCGCGCGCCCGAGCGGCGTCGACAGGTCGAAGGGGGCCTTGGCGGGCGTGTCCGTCATGGCCGCCTAAGTAGGGCCGTCCGATGAACCACGAAAGACACGAAAAGCACGAAGGGCGGTCGGGTTCTGAGAGGCCGCGAAGCGGCGACTCCCAAGAATCAAGCCACGGATGACACGGATTGCACGGACGGCGTCGGCTCAATCTGTGTTCATCCGTGCAATCCGTGGTTCCTTAGGAAGGGATGCCGCCGCTGGCGCGGCGGCGGGGCGTTCAGCGCCCATTCGTGATTTTCGTGTCTTTCGTGGTTCTCCCCTCCGCTTGACTTCGCCGCCGCAACGTCCGACCCCACGCTCATGAGCGAAAGCGCCGCGCCCGAGCTTTCCGGCCGAGAGCTGATCGCCCGCGTGGCGCGGGTCTATCTGGCCCCCCGCTGGATGGGCTGGGCGGCCGCCCTGCTGGCGGGGATCGTCGCGGCCTGGTTCACCACCCGGCTGGTGCAGATCCTGGAGCCCGCCACCAACGACCTGATGGTGTTCCACAAGCCGGGCGCCCTCATCGCCCTGCCGCTCACCATCGCCGCCTACGCCGTCGCCCGCGCCGTCGCCCAGGTGATCCAGGCGACCCTGGTCAACCGCATCGGCAACGCCGTGGTCGGCGATGTCCAGGTGCAGCTCTTCGGCAAGCTGGTCCGGGCCGACCTCGCCCACCTGCGCAGTCAGCACTCCGGCGCCTATGTCTCCTCGGTGCTCTACGACGCCGGCCTGATCCGCGAGGCGGCGACCTCGGGCGTCATCAACTATACCCAGCACTTCCTGATCGTGATCGGGGCCATCAGCGTGATGGTCTCCAACGACCGGGCCCTGTCGATCCTGCTGGTCGTGGCGCTCCCGGCCGCGACCTGGATCATGCGCCGTTTCGCCAAGCGCACCCGCAAGGCCGCCCGGGGCGCCATGGCCGAAACCAGCGCGCTCTCCACCGCCATCATGGAAAGCCTGGACGGCGTGCGCGTCGTGAAGCTGGAGAACCGGGAGGCCTATGAGGAGGGCCGGGTGGCCGAGGTGGTGCGTCGGCGCCAGCAGCACCTGACCAAGGGCGCCAACGCCCGGGCCCGCGCCGCGCCGGCCACCGAACTGCTCATGACCCTGATCACCGCCGGCGTCATCGCCTACGCCGGCTGGCGCTCGCAGCAGGGCGGCATGACGGTGGGCGCCTTCGTGGCCTTCATCGCCGCGCTCGGCGTCGCCTCCCAGTCCTTGCGCCAGCTCGCCAACCTGCAGACCGTCTTCGCCGAGGGGATGTCCGCGGCCCGGCGCCTGTTCGCCGCCCTCGACGTCGAGCCCGAAGTCCGGGAGAAGCCCGGCGCGAGCCCGCTGCCGCGCGGCCAGGCCACCATCCGCTTCGAGGACGTGGGCTTCACCTACGGCGCGGGCGGCCCGCCGGCGCTGACCGGCGTCTCGTTCGAAGTCCGGCGCGGCGAAACGATCGCACTCGTGGGCCCCTCGGGCGGCGGCAAGACGACCATCCTGAACCTGATCCCGCGCTTCTACGATCCCACTGTGGGCCGGGTGCTGATCGACGGCCAGGACGTGCGCGACGTGACGCTCGCCTCGCTCCGGGACCAGATCGCGCTCGTCACCCAGGAGCCGTTCCTGTTCGACGACACCATCCGGGCCAACATCTGCTACGCCCGGCCCCAGGCCTCCGCAGCCGAGATCGAGGCCGCCGCCCGGGCCGCCGCCGCCCACGACTTCATCCTGGAACTCCCCGGCGGCTACGACGCCACCGTGGGCGAGGCCGGCGCGCGCCTGTCGGGCGGCCAGCGCCAGCGCATCGCCATCGCCCGCGCCTTCCTGAAGGACGCGCCCATCCTGCTGCTCGACGAGGCCACCAGCGCCCTCGATACCGAGAGCGAGGCCCAGGTTCAGGAGGCCCTGGGCCGCCTGATGGCCGGGCGCACGGTGATCCTCATCGCCCACCGCCTGTCGACCGTGCGCGGCGCCGACCGCATCTACGTGGTCGACAGGGGCCGCATCGTCGAGACGGGCAACCACGCCAGCCTGGTCAGGAAGCGGGGCCTCTACGCCCGGCTCGCCAAGACCCAGGACCTGGAGGCGGAGCCGGCCGCTTGAAGAGGGTGCTGCGGAGCGACGGGGTCCAGGCCTTCCTCGGCTGGGTGCTCGGCATGTACCTGCGGCTGGTGCTGCGCACCGTCCGCTGGCGCCACGAGAACGTCGCGTGCGTCGAGCCCGTGCTGGCGGACGACACGGCCGGCGCCGTCGCCCTCTTCTGGCACGGGCGCATCCCGCTCTGCCTGGCCACCGCCCCTCAGTGGTGGCGCAAGCGGACCCGCTGCCTCGTCTCGCCCTCGGCGGACGGGGAGTTCATCGCCCAGGCGCTGTCGATGTCAGGGTTTCCGGCGATCCGCGTCTCCTCGGCCAAGAAGGGCGACTCGGCCAAGGCCCGCCAGGCCGTTGCGGCGATCCGCGAGGCCACCGCCTGGGTGGCGGGCGGCGGCGCCCTGGTCGTCACCCCTGACGGGCCGCGCGGCCCCAACGAGGTGATCCAGGCCGGCGCGCTCCAGATCGCGCGGCGCTCGGGCCAGCCGGTGTTCCTGATGGGCATCGCCGCCGCGCCTGCCTGGCGCCTCGAGGATACCTGGGACAAGGTGATGTTCGCCTTCCCCTTCGGCCGGGGCGCGGTGGTCTGGGAAGGCCCGCTCCACGTCCCCGCCGACGCCGGCGAGGCCGAGATCGCCGCCCTGACCGAGGACTGGTCGGCGAGGCTCTCCGCCGCCACCCGCCGGGCCGAGGCCCTGGTGGCGCGCTGACCGCCTGCGGCGGAACCACGAAAGACACGAAAAGCACGAAAGGCGCGGGCCGGCCCCCCTGCCTCCGCGCCAGCGGTGGCGTCCCTTTGAAGGAACCACGGAATACACGGAAGGACACGTAAAGCGCCGGGCCGTCCGTGTATTCCGTGTCTTCCGTGGTTTGATCCTTGGGAGGGCGCCGCTTCGCGGCGTCTCAAGAGGCCGCCCTTCGTGCCTTTTGTGTCTTTCGTGGTTCCTTGATCGGCGCCGCGGTTCGGGGGACATAGGCGTTCCATGGCCCACGCCCACGCGCATCACGACGATCACGACCATCACCATGGTCACGGCCACTCGCATGGGCACGGCCACCATCACCACCACGCGCCCAGGGACATGGGGTGGGCCTTCGCGCTGGGCGTCGTGCTCAACACCGCCTTCGTCGCCGCCGAGGTCGGCGCGGGCCTGTGGACCGGCTCGCTCGCGCTGCTGGCCGACGCCGGCCACAACCTCTCGGACGTCCTGTCCCTGATCCTGGCCTGGGGCGCGGCGGTGCTGGCCAAGCGGGCGCCGTCGGGGCGTCGAACCTACGGTCTGCGCAAGGCGACCATCCTGGCCTCGCTCGCCAACGCCGTCCTGCTGCTGGTGGCCGTGGGGGCCATCGTCTCGGAGGCCGCCCACCGCCTGCGCGAGCCCGCCTCGGTCGAGGCCGGGATCGTCGTGCTGGTCGCCGGCCTGGGCGTGGTCATCAACGGGATCACCGCCGCCGTCTTCCTGCGCGGCAGCCATTCGGACCTCAACGTGCGCGGCGCCTTCCTGCACATGGCCGCCGACGCCGCCGTCTCCCTGGCCGTCGTGGTCGGCGCCTTCGCCATGGCCCGGACGGGCCTGCTGTGGATCGACCCGGCGCTCAGCCTGATCATCGCGCTCGTCATCGTCCTGGGCACCTGGGGCCTGCTGCGCGATTCCATGGACATGGCGCTCGACGCCGCGCCGCGCGGCGTGGACGTGGAGCAGGTGCGCCGCTGGCTCGCCGCCCTGCCCGGCGTCGAGGAGGTCCACGACCTGCACATCTGGGCGCTCTCGACCACCGAGACGGCGCTCACCGCCCATCTGGTCCGCCCTCAGAACGGCGATCCCGACCGCTTCCTGCACGAGGCGTGCGACGGCCTGCACCACCGGTTCAACATCGGCCATGCGACCCTGCAGATCGAGACCGACGGCGCGCACGGCTGCCGGCTGGCGCCGGCCGAGGTGGTGTGACGCTGCCGCTCGCCCTCTACGGCGTCGCCACGGGCCTGCTGGAGCCCCTCGCGCCGAAGATCCTCAGGGCCCGCGCCCGCGAGGGTAAGGAAGACCCGGCCCGCCTCGGGGAGCGCCTGGGCCGCACGCGCACGCCCCGGCCCGCCGGCCCGCTCGCCTGGCTGCACGGCGTCAGCGTGGGCGAGGCGATCTCCCTGCTGCCGCTGATCGACGCCCTGCGCGCCCGGCGGCCCGGCCTGAACCTCCTCATCACCTCGGGCACCGTCGCCTCGGCGCAGGTGCTGACGCAGCGGCTGCCGCCGGGCGTGATCCACCAGTTCGCGCCGGTGGACGCGCCGGGGGCCGTGCGGCGCTTCCTCGACCACTGGCGGCCGGACCTCGCCGTCCTCGTGGAAAGCGAGCTCTGGCCGAACCTGATCCTCGGCGCCCGCAGGCGCGGCGTGCGGCTGGCGCTCGTCTCGGCCCGCATCACCGAAGCCAGCGCCCGGGGCTGGGGCCGCCTGCCGGCCAGCGCGCGCACCCTGCTCGCCGCCTTCGACGCCGTCCTGCCGCAGGACGCCGCGACCGGGGCGCGGCTGGCGGCCCTGGGCGCCGCGGTGGGCCCGCGCCTGAACCTGAAGCACGTGGGCGACCCCCTGCCCTGCGACGACGCCGAGCTGGCGCGGCTGCGCGCGGCCGCGGGCGGGCGCAAGGTCGTGCTGGCCGCCAGCACCCATCCCGGCGAGGAGGCCATCATCGCCCGCGCCGTACGGGAGGCCGCCCCCGGCGCCCTGCTGGTGGTGGCCCCGCGCCATCCCGAGCGTGGCGAGGCGGTGGCGTCCGAACTGGCCGCACCGCGACGCAGCGCTCACGCCCTGCCGGATGCGGGGCCCGTCTATGTCGCCGACACCCTGGGCGAACTCGGCCTCTTCTTCCGGCTGGCCGACGTGACGGTGATGGGCGGCAGCTTCGTTCCGGGGATCGGCGGCCACAATCCGCTGGAGCCCGCCCGGCTGGGCTGCGCCATCGTCACCGGGCCCGACGTGTTCAACGCCGCCGACCTCTATGCCGAGATGACGGCGGAAGGGGCCGCGATCCAGGTCGCGGACGCCACCGGGCTGGCCGTCGCCGTCCGCGGCCTGCTGGACGACCCCGCCGCCGCCCGGCGGATGGGCGAGGCGGCTCGGGTCTACGCCACCCGCCAGGGACGGGCGCTGGAGACGGCGCTCGCCGCCCTCGAACCCCTGCTGCCCGCATGAAGCTCGGCACGCCCCGCTGGTGGTACGACCGCGACCGGCGCGTGATGCCGGTGACGCGGGCGTTGCTGACGCCGCTGTCGTGGATCTGGGCGGCTGTGACCGCCCGCCGGATCGCCCGCGCGCGGCCGCAGGACCCCGGCGTCCCGGTGATCTGCGTCGGCAACCTCACCGTCGGCGGAACCGGCAAGACGCCGATCGTGCGCGAGATCGCCCGGCGTCTCGGCGGCCATGTCCTGGCGCGCGGCTACGGCGGATCGCTGGAAGGCCCCGTCCGTGTGGACCCCGCCGTCCACGCCAGCCGCGAGGTTGGCGACGAGCCGCTGATGCTGGCCCGGGACCTGCCGGTCTGGATCTCCCGCGACCGGCCGGCCGGCGCCCGCGCGGCGGCCCAGGCGGGGGCCCGCGTGGTGGTGATGGACGACGGCCACCAGAACCCCTCGCTGACGAAGGCCCTGTCCCTCGTGGTGGTGGATGGCGAGACGCGGAACGGCGAGTGGCCGTTCGGTGACGGCCGCGTCTTCCCCGCCGGGCCCATGCGCGAACCGCTGGCGGCCGGCCTGGCCCGCGCCGACGCCGCCGTGCTCCTGCTGCCCGCCGACATGGCGACCCCCGATCCTGAGCTCCTGGCGGCGCTGTCGGCCGTGCCGGTGCTGGTCGCCCGGCTGGAGCCCGCCGCCCCGCCGCCCAGCGGCCCGCAGGTGGCCTTCGCCGGCATCGGCAAGCCCTGGAAGTTCGAGCGCGCGCTGAAGGCCGCCGGCTGCGACTTGGCCGACTTCGCGCCCTTCCCGGACCACTTCGCCTACGACGAGGCGACCCTGCGGCGCCTGGCCGACCGTGCGGCGCAGTTCGGCGCGGGCCTCGTCACCACCGAGAAGGACTGGACCCGCCTGCCGCCCGAGTGGCGGACGCAAGTGGCCGCCTGGCCCGTCCGCGCCGTCTTCGAGGACGAGGCGGCCCTGGACCGGCTGCTGGCGGGCCTTTAGGCCCCGGCCTTCTTCGCGAACTCCCAGCTCGCCTGCGACAGCGCCAGCACCCGCGGCCCCATGGCGGCGGCGTCGGGATGGTTGGCGGTGCCGTCCCGCACGCGGCCCAGGATGCCCTGCACGATGCCGGCCAGCCGGAACATGTTGTACGAGAAGAACCAGTTGAGGTCGGGCAGGCCCGAGCGGCCGGTCAGCTCGCAGTAGTACTCGACCGCCTCCTCGATGGTCGGGATGCCGTGGGCCTTCAGGTCCGGCAGCTGCGAGATGGTCCCGTTCACCCAGTTCATCAGCAGGTAGGTGAAGTCGGCCAGGGGCTCGCCCAGGGTCGACAGCTCCCAGTCCAGCACCGCCGCCACGCGAGGCTCGGTCGGATGGAAGATCATGTTGTCGAGGCGGTAGTCGCCGTGGACGATCGAGGTGCGCTCCTGGGTCGGAACGGTGCGCGGCAGCCACTCGATCAGCCGCTCCATCTCCTCGATGTGGCGGTCCTCGGAGGCCTTGTACTGCTTGGTCCAGCGGTCCACCTGCCGGGCCATGTAGTTGCCGGGCTTGCCGTAGTCCGCGAGGCCGACCTTCACGTAGTCGGTGTTGTGCAGGTCGGCGAGGGTCTTGATCTTGGCGCGGAAGATGGCCGTGCGCTCGGCCGGGGAATAGGCCGGCAGGGTCTGGTCCCAGAGGACGCGACCCTCCACGCAGTCCATCACGTAGAACCAGGTGCCGATGACGGCGTCGTCCTGGCACAGGCCGTAGGTGCGGGCCACCGGGAAGCCCGTGGGGTAGAGCGCCGAGATGACCTTGTATTCCCGGTCGACCGCGTGGGCCGAGGGCAGGAGCTTGCCCGGCGGCTTGCGGCGCAGGACGTACTTCTTCGCGGGCGTGATGAGCTGGTAGGTCGGGTTCGACTGGCCGCCCTTGAACTTGCGGACCTCCAGCGGGCCTTCGTAGCCCTCGACGTTGGCCTCCAGCCAGCGCTCCAGCGAGGCCTGGTCGAAGCGCTGGGCCTCGGGGACAGCCTCGGTGCCGGTATTGGCCTGCTCGCGCGCCTGCTCGGCGGCGACATCGGCGGTGACGGCCATGGCGTTCCCCTTCGTACAGTTGTTTGAACTCTTTTAGCGACGGCGGCCCGGGAGGGGCAAGGCGCGATGGTCGGACTTGACCTTAGGTCGGGAAGCGGCTTCGGAGGCCTCCCCATGGCCACAGTCGACATCGACACCACCATCGAGATCGAGGCGCCGCCTGAACGCGTCTGGGACGTCATGGTCGATCCTGGGCGTTCCTGGCGTTGGCTGGGGGCGTTCGGCTTCCAGCCCAGGGTCGGCCAGCGCTTCGTCATGCAGCCCAGCCGGCGTCGGCGCGAGGCCGGCGACCTGACCGACGCGGTGCCCTGCCGGCTGGAGGTCGTGGCGCCGCCGCGCCGGATGCGGTTCAGTTGGAGCTATCCGGGACGGCCGTCGACCGACGTGGCCATCGCGCTCACGCCCATCGTCGGCGGAACCCACGTGCGGCTGACCCACGTGGGCTTCGAGGCCCTGGAGGCGGACCTGGAGCCGTCCGACATCGAGATCGCGGTCGCGGCCCTGGCCGACAGCTGGGCCAACGAGACCCTGCCGGCCCTCAAGGCGCTGGCCGAGGAAGCTTAGCGCGCCAGCGCCCGCCAGCCGATGTCTGTGCGGCAGAAGCCGTCCGGGAAATCGATCTTGGCGATCGCCGCATAGGCCTTCTCGCGGGCCGCCTCCAGCGTCGCCCCCCGGGCGCAGACGTTCAGCACCCGCCCGCCGGCCGCGCGCAGCGTCCCGTCGGCGTCCAGCTTCGTGCCCGCGTGGAACACCACCACGCCCTCGCCGAGGTCGGCGTCCAGGCCGCGGATCTCACCGCCGCCCTTCGGCGTCTCGGGATAGCCCTTGGCCGCCAGCACGACGCAGACCGCCTGCTCGTCCCGCCAGGCCGGCGGCGGCATGTCCTTGAGCGTCCCGTTGGCGCAGGCCACAAGATAGGGCACGAGGTCGCTCTCCAGGCGCAGCATGAGCACCTGGCACTCGGGATCGCCGAAGCGGACATTGAACTCCACGAGCTTCGGGCCGGTCTTGGTGGCCATCAGCTCCACGAACAGTACGCCGCGGTAGGGCGAGCCGTCGGCGGCGATGCCGGCGAAGGCGGGCTCCACCAGGCGCTCGCGGACCTGCTCCACCAGCTCGGGCGTGAAGACCGGCGCCGGCGAATAGGTCCCCATGCCGCCGGTGTTCGGCCCCTGCTCCCCGTCGAAGGCGCGCTTGTGGTCCTGGGCCCAGCCGAACAGCATCGAGGCCTCGCCGTCGCAGAGCGCGAACAGCGAGCCGATCTCGCCCTCCAGGAACTCCTCGATGACCACCCGCGCGCCGGCCGCGCCGAAGCGGCCGCCGAAGGCGTCGTGGATGGCCGCCTCGGCCTCGCCCCGGTCCTGGGCGATGGTCACGCCCTTTCCGGCCGCCAGTCCGTCGGCCTTGATGACGTAGGGGGCGGAAAAGCCGTCCAGCGCGGCCTTGGCCGCCGCCTCGGTCTCGCAGACCACATAGGCGGAGGTCGGCAGGCCGTAGCGGTCGGCGAAGGCCTTGGTGAAGGCCTTGGAGGATTCCAGCTGGCCCGCCCCGGCCGTCGGTCCAAAGCAGGGAATCCCCGCGAGCTGCAGCGCGTCGGCCAGGCCCGCCGCCACCGCCGATTCCGGCCCGATCACCACCAGGTCGGCGGCGATCTCCCGAGCCAGGGCCACGAGGCCGTCCACGTCGGTCGCCGCGACGCCCCGCAGCTCGCACTGGGCGGCCATGCCGGGATTGCCCGGCGCCGCCACCAGGCGCTTCACGAGCGGCGAGGCCGCGATCTTCCAGGCCAGCGCATGCTCGCGCCCGCCGGAGCCGACAAGAAGGATGTTCATGGACGGGCGCTTTCGCCCGCCCACGCCCCCGCGGTCAAGCCGGAGGTTCGAGGTCCTAGGCGTCGATGTCGAGCGAGTAGCCGGCCGAGCGCACCGTCCGGATGGGGTCGCCGCCCTCCGAGGCGTTCAGCGCCTTGCGCAGGCGGCCGATGTGCACGTCGACGGTGCGGGCCTCCACATAGACGTCCGAGCCCCAGACCGCATCCAGCAGCTGCTCGCGCGAGAACACCCGGCCGGGATGCTGCATGAAGTGGTCGAGCAGGCGGAACTCGGTGGGGCCCAGGTGGACCTCCGAGCCGTTGCGCTTCACCCGGTGGGCGACCCGGTCGATGACGATGTCGCCGCAGCGGACCCGGTCCTCGGCCAGGCCCGGGCGCAGCCGGCGCAACACGGCGCGGATGCGGGCGGCCAGCTCGCTCATGGCGAAGGGCTTCACCACATAGTCGTCGGCGCCGGTGTCGAGGCCGCGGATGCGGTCCGTCTCCTCGCCGCGCGCCGTCAGCATGATGATCGGCACGTTGCGGGATTCCGGCCGCTGGCGCAGCCGGCGGCAGACCTCTATGCCCGAGACCTTGGGAAGCATCCAGTCCAGCACGATCAGGTCGGGCAGGCGCTCCTGCACCTGCAGCAGGGCCTCCTCGCCGTCGCCGGCGGCAGTGACCTCGTAACCTTCCTTCTCGAGGTTGTATTGAAGGAGCGTCGCGAGCGAGTCTTCGTCCTCGACGATCAGGATCCTTGGCGTCGTCACTTATCGGCCCCCGTCAGGCTTCCAGTGGATCGGTCTTCGGCCGGGCCTGGGAGATCATCTCCTCGCCCGTGATTTCGTAGTGGATCAGCTCGGCGATGTTGGTGGCGTGGTCGCCGATGCGTTCGAGGTTCTTGGCCGCGAACAGGAGGTGCGTGCAGGCCGTGATCGTCCGCGGATCGCCCATCATGTAGGTGAGCAGCTCGCGGAACAGGCTGTTGTAGTGCTCGTCCACCTCGTCGTCCTGGGACCAGACGGCAAGCGCCCGCTCCAGGTCGGAGCGGCTGTAGGCGTCCAGCACCGAGGTCAGGCGGGTCAGCACCAGCTTGCCCATCCGCTCGATCGAGCGGGTGAGCGGGGTGATGGGCTCGGCCTCGATGATCACCAGGCTGCGCTTGGCGATGTTCTTGGCGAGGTCGCCGATACGCTCCAGGTTGTTGGCGATCTTCATGGCCGCGACCGTCCTGCGCAGGTCGTTGGCCATGGGCTGGCGCAGCGCGATCAGGCGGATGGCCCGCCGCTCGATGTCGCGCTCGGTGGCGTCCAGCTTCTCGTCCCGGGCCACGACCGCCGTGGCGATGTCCTGGTCGCGCTTGACCACCGCCTGGAGGCAGTCGGCCACCGCCGCCTCGGCCAGGCCGCCCATGCGGGTGGCCTCCGCCGTCAGGGCGTTGAGCTCTTCTTCGTAGGATTTGACGATGTGCTCGTTCATGGGCGTCGCCTCAGCCGAACCGGCCGGTGATGTAGTCCTGGGTGCGGGAATCGCGCGGGTTGGTGAAGATCTCGTCCGTGTTGCCGGCCTCGATCAGCTTGCCCAGGTGGAAGAAGGCGGTCTTCTGCGACACCCGCGCGGCCTGGGCCATCGAGTGGGTCACGATGACGATGCAGTACTCCTCGCGCAGCTCGTCGATCAGCTCCTCGACGCGGGCCGTGGCGATGGGGTCGAGGGCCGAGCAGGGCTCGTCCATCAGGATCACCTCGGGGTTCACCGCGATGGCGCGCGCGATCACCAGGCGCTGCTGCTGGCCGCCCGAAAGGCTCGTGCCGGGCTGGTGCAGACGATCGGCCACCTCGTCCCAGAGGCCGGCGCGCTTCAGCGAGGTCTCGACCACGGCTTCCAGCTCGCGCTTGCCCGTAGCGATGCCGTGGATGCGGGGGCCGTAGGCCACGTTCTCGAAGATGCTCTTGGGGAACGGGTTCGGCTTCTGGAACACCATGCCCACCCGGGCGCGCAGCAGGACCGGGTCGATGCTCCGGTCGTTGACGTCCTCGCCGTCCAGCTCGATCCGCCCGCTCACCTTGGCCGTCGGGATCGTGTCGTTCATCCGGTTGATGCAACGCAGGAAGGTCGACTTGCCACAGCCGGACGGGCCGATCAGAGCCGTGACGGCCTTCTCCGGCACGTCGAGCGAAACGTCGAACAGCGCCTGTTTCTCGCCGTAGAAGACGTTGACGTCGCGGGCCCGAAGCTTGGGCGGGGCGTCGACGGCGTGCTGGGCCTGGGGCCGCAGTTCGATGTGCATCGGACCCTCCTTGGCCTGGCTCTGGTCGGATTGGGTCAGCATCGGGGACCTCGAAATGGGACGGCGTTCGGTCATGTCACCAGCGCCGCTCGAACCGCCGCCGCAGGATGATGGCGGCGAGGTTCATGACGATCATGAAGGCGAGCAGGACCATGATGGCGGCCGCGGTGCGCTCGTGGAACGCCCGCTCGGAGGCGTTCTCCCAGATGAACACCTGGACGGGCAGGACCGTGGCTGCCTCGGTGAAGCCGGCCGGGACGCCCGGGACGAACGAGACCATGCCGACCATCAGCAGCGGGGCCGTCTCGCCGAGCGCGTGGGCCAGCGACAGGATCGCGCCGGTCATCACGCCCGGCAGGGCAAGCGGCAAGACGTGGTGAAACACCGTCTGGGTCCGGGAGGCCCCGACGCCCAGGGCCGCCTCGCGGATCGAGGGCGGCACGGCCTTCAAGGCCGAGCGGGTGGCGATGATCACGGTCGGCAGGGCCATCAGGGCCAGGACCAGGCCGCCCACCAGGGGCGAGGAGCGCGGCACGGCCAGCCAGTTGATGAACACCGCCAGCCCCAGCAGGCCGTAGACGATGGAGGGCACGGCGGCGAGGTTGTTGATGTTCACCTCGATCATCGCCGTCCAGCGGTTCTTGGGCGAGAACTCCTCGAGATAGACCGCCGCCAGCACGCCGATCGGCACCGCCAGGATGGCGGTCACCAGCAGCATCATGGCCGAGCCGACCACGGCGCCCAGCACGCCGGCCTGCTCGGGCTCGGTGGAGTCCGACCGCGTCAGGAAGCTGGTGTTGAAGCCCGAGGAGACCATCCCCTGCGCCTTCAGCTTGTCGAGCCAGGCGATCTGGCGATCGTCCAGCCTGCGGCTCTCCTGTGGGGTCGAGCGCTTGATCTCGCCCTTGTAGTAGAGCGCCGCGTCCGCGCGGACAGGGCCGGTCACCGTGACGGTCTTGCCGATCAGCGACGGGTCGGCCCGCAGCCTCTGGAGGACCTGGAAGCCGAGGTCGGTGGACAGCAGCTCCATGACCTTGCCCGAGGCCGAGCCGAACTCGTCGTCCTTCTCCCCCAGCTTGGCCAGCACCGCGTCGGCCACCAGCAGGTCGTAGCCGGCGCCCGCCAGGTTCGAGGCGTCCACCCGCGCCGGATCGACGTAGACGGGCACGCTCATGCGGTAGTCGACGAAGGTCGTGTAGCCCTGGGTCACGATCCGCCCCAGCAGGACGGCCAGGAACATGAGCGCCGTCAGGATGGCCAGCCGGCCGTACCAGCGGAACCGCGTCTCCCGCGCGCGACGGGCCTTCAGGCGCGCGGTGACCGCGGCGCGCAGGTCGGCGGGCGTGGGCCCCGGCTTGGGAAGAGCCGCGTCAGTCATACTGTTCCCGGTACTTCTGGACGGTCCGGAGCGCGATCACGTTCAGGATCAGGGTGATGATGAACAGCGTCAGGCCCAGGCCGAAGGCCGACAGGGTCTTGGGGCTGTCGAATTCCTGGTCGCCGGTGAGCAGGGTCACGATCTGCACGGTGACCGTGGTCACGGTGTCGAGCGGGTTTAGCGTGGTCTTGGCCTGCAGGCCCGCGGCCATGGTGACGATCATGGTCTCGCCCACCGCCCGGGAGACGGCCAGCAGCAGGGCCCCCATGATGCCCGGCAGGGCGGCGGGCATGACCACCTTCTTGATGGTCTCGGACGGCGTCGCGCCCATGGCCAGGCTGCCGTCGCGCAGCGACTGGGGCACGGCGTTGATGATGTCATCCGACAGCGAGGAGACGAAGGGGATCAGCATGATCCCCATCACCGCGCCGGCGACGAGGGCCATCTGGTTCTGCACCTGGGCGAGGTAGAGGCCGAGGCCGTTCAGCGGTCCGCCGATCAGCTCCACGCCCAGGCCATTGAAGAAGCCGCGGAACAGCGGCCCCACGGTCAGCGCCGCGAAGAAGCCGTAGACGACGGTCGGAACCCCCGCCAGCACCTCCAGCAGCGGCTTGACCACCGCCCGGACCGGCCGGCTGGCGTATTCCGCCAGGTAGATGGCCGAGAGCAGGCCGATGGGCGCGGCCACGATCATGGCGATCAGCATGATGAGGAAGGTGCCGGCGAAGAGCGGCACGGCGCCGAACGCCCCCGAGGTGGCGAACTGGTCCGCCCGCATGGCGATCTGCGGGTCCCACTCGGTCCCGAACAGGAACTTCAGCGGCGGCACCGCCTGGAAGAAGCGGAAGCTTTCAAAGGCCAGCGAGGCCACGATGCCGACCGTCGTGAGCACGGCGGCCACCGAACAGGCCACGAGCACGGCCGTGGTCCACTGCTCCACCCGCTCCCGGGCGCGGAACTCGGGCCGGACGCGGCCGTAGGCGAAGAAGAAGCCGCCGATCGACAGCGCGACCGCCAGGGCGACGACGCCCAGGTGGACGGCGATTCCGAGGCTCCGCGCCTGGGCGGCCTCGGCGTCGAGCGCCGCCTTCACGTCGGGCGCATAGAGGGTTTCGCTGGCCGCCCGGCCGTGCGCCAGGGCCCAGGCGTCATCGTGGAAGACCGCGCGCTCCTGGTCGCCAAGAGCCTGGACGACCGCGGGCGCCTCCGCCCTGACGATGGCCGCCTCGATCCGGGGGCCGAAGGCGCCGTGGAGCATGAGGACCGCGGCCGCCGGGGCCGCCACCCACAGCATGACGTAGGCGCCGTGGTAGCCCGGGCGGGAATGGCTGCGCGCGCCAGCCGCCTGGCCGGCAACTTGGCCGGCAACTTGGCCAGCCACTTGCGCGGTCAGCTTGCGGCGGCCCAGCACGTAGGTCACCGCCGAGAAGAGGACGAGCGCCGCGAGGGCGGCCCAACTGATCATGTGACGGTTCCCGATGGGACCTGAACCAAGCCCGGGCCAACCTGCCCGGTCGATGCTGTCCCTCTGCTACACTTTGATGACAGTTTCGCGACGGTCGACGGTTTCGACCGTATACTGAGCAATCTGCGGCAGGTAGATCGAGAAGGTCGCCCCCTCGCCCAGAACGCTCTCCACGGCGAGACCGCCCCGGTGGCGGTTGACGATGTGCTTGACGATGGCGAGGCCCAGGCCGGTCCCCGAGCGCTCGCCGCTCTTCTGCCCCTCCACCCGGTAGAACCGTTCGGTGAGCCTAGGCAGATGCTCGCGGGCGATGCCCGGTCCCTGGTCGCTGACCCGCAGCACGCCGTAGGTCTCGCCGGTGTGGTCGGGGGTCAGCAGCGACAGCCGTGCGGCGTCAGGCCGCAGGCCCGCGGCGGCGGCCTCGGCGGACAGGCCGGCCTGGATGACCACGCTGATGACGCCGCCCTGGCTCGAATACTTCAGCGCGTTGTCCACGAGGTTCTGCGCCACCTGGACGATCTGGTCGCGGTCGCCGACGACCCGGGCCGTCCCCTTGGGCGGAGCCTTCACCTCCAGCTTCACGCCCCGTTCCCGGGCCAGCGGCCCCACCGCGTCCACCACGTCGGCGACCGCGCCCACCAGGTCGACCTCGTCCGACGGGGCGATGTGCTCATTGAGCTCGATCCGGCTGAGCGACATGAGGTCGTCGATCAGCCGGTTCATGCGGTCGGCCTGGATCTGCATGATGCTGAGGAACCGCTCGCGCACCGCGTCGTCCGCCCGGGCGTGGCCCCGCAGGGTCTCGATGAAGCCGCTTAGCGAGGCGAGGGGCGTGCGCAGTTCGTGGCTCGCGTTGGCCAGGAAGTCGGCGCGGGTCCGCTCGACCTGACGAAGCTCGGTTTCGTCGCGGAACGACAGCAGGGCCAGATGGGCGCCGTCCAGCGCCAGGCCCATGGGCCGGACCAGCGCCCGAAACACCCGCGACTGCACCCCGCCCGTCTCATAGATCGTCTCGCCGTCGCGGGCGGCGAACAGGGCCTCGTCGACGGCGTCCAGCAGCTGCGGATCGCGCAGGACGCTGACCAGCAGGCCCTCGCCCCGATCGATGCGGAACAGGTCGCGGGCGGCGCTGTTGGCGAACACGTAGCGGCGGCCGGTCAGGTCGTCGGGCTCGGACGCCGATATGACCAGGATGGGGTCCGGAAGGGCGTTGATGAGCGCCGCGTAGGGCGGGGCCTCGCCCGAGGCGCCGGCGATGGCCGGCTCGGCGCGGTCCGCCTCGGCCTCGGCGCGGCGGTCCGCGGCGATCAGGACCAGCGCCGTGGCGCCGGCGACCACCACCAGCGCCGCGATGGCCGCCCCGGCGTCGGCCAGGCCGAGGACCATGAGGACGAGGATGGCCGTGAGGCCCGCCGCGCCCGTCGCCAGCACCGGCCAAAGCGGGCCCTCATGCCGACGAGGCGGCGCCGGGGGCGATGGCGGTGGCGGAAGCGGCAAGTCGAATCTCCGTAACGGGACTCTCCAGCATCCCAAACCATGTGTCACGGCCATGACAGACCGGCGGTTCGCCATGCGCTATGACAATGGCGCCGCTTTACCGCGACGAAGGGAGCGCCGCCATGGCCGACCCGCAGATCGACGTCCTGCGCCGCGCCCTCGAAACGCAGACCGCCCTGCGCCGCGAGGCCGAGCATCGCGCCAGGAACCTGCTCCAGCTCATCTCCTCCCTCATGCTGCTGCAGGCGCGGCGGACGCCGGAGGAGGTCGCCCGCCAGGCGCTGCACGCCCTCCATCGCCGCGTGAGCGCCGTGGGCCTCGCCCAGCGCCTGGTGAACCCCGCCCACGACGGCGACTGGATCGATGTGGGGACGATGGTGCGGCAGCTCGCGGCCGAACTGACCGGCGCCGCCGGCCGCCCTGGGGTCGAGATCGTCCTGGAGCTGGAGGCGGTGAAGGCCCCGGCCCGGATCGGCGCCCCGGTGGCCCTCATCCTGGTCGAAGGCCTGGGGAACGCGCTGGCCCACGCCTTCCCGGACGGACGCGCCGGCCGCGTTCAGGTCGGGCTCCGGCGAAACGCGGACGGACTCGAACTCTGCGTCGTCGACGACGGCGTCGGCTGGGCGCAGGACGCCCCTCAGGGCTTCGGCCTGACGCTCATGGATCTGCTCGCCCAGCAGCTGCGCGGCCAACTCGTCCGCACGCCTGCGCAACCCGGGCTGCGGCTCGTCGTTAGCGTACCGATCGACGCCACGGCGCAGCCTTGAGGATCCACCGTCCCGTGAACATCGCCGACCTTGTGGGCGCGGGGGCCGCCCTGTGCTCGATGACCAGCTTCGCGCCGCAGATCGTCAAGATCTGGCGGGAGCGGGACGCCTCCTCCGTGTCGTTCAGGATGTATGTGGTGACCGTGACCGGCTTCACCCTCTGGACCGTCTACGGGGTTCTGGTCGGGAGTTGGCCCGTCATCGGCGCCAACGTCGTCTGCCTGGTCCTCTCGGCCGCCATCCTGGCCCTGAAATGGCGGTTCTCGCGGCGGCCCGCCCGTCGCGCGGTCTAGCCAGCGGGAAGGCCGGGCCGTAAGTGCTGGCCTTGCGCCGGCACAGAGCGCGGCGTGACAGGGACCCAAGATGGATCGACGGCTGGCTGCGGCCCAAGCGGCCCTTCAGGACGGACGCGCGGACGAGGCCATCCAGAATCTCACCGCCCTGCTCGGCGAGGCGCCCGACCAGCCGGTGGGCGTCTATTTCACCCTGGGTCTCCAGCTCTACCGGAAGGGCCGCCACGCCGAGGCCGAAAGGTGGGTGGCCGAGGGCGTTCGCCGCTTCCCGCGGCACGTCGACACCCTCAACCTCCACGGCGTCCTCCTGCGCCGGCTGGGCCGGTGGGACGACGCCGTCGCCGCCCTCAACGCGGCCTTGCGGCTTCAGCCCAAGAACATCTCCGCGATGTCGAACCTGGCCAATGTGCAACTGGACCGCAACGAGCCGGCCAGCGCCGAGGCCCTGCTGACCAAGCTCGTCCGGATGGAGCCCAGGAACAGCGAGCACCAGCGTCTCCTCGGGCGCGCGCTCATGGCCCAGTCCCGCCACGACGGGGCCCTACAGCGCTTCCGCCAGGCGATCCTGCTCGATCGCAACAACCGGAACGCCTGGTATGACCAGATCGGCCTGCTCATGGAAATGCGGCGCACGGAGGAGGCCGGCGAAGCGCTCGAACGGGCGGCCGCCCTGTTCCCCAACGACCCGCGGCTGGCCGAGAGTCGTATCGTCGCCTTGCGCCGCGAGGGCCGGAACCTCGAGGCGGAGGCCATGCTCGCCCAGATGGTGGAAGCGGGTGGGGCGCCCGCCTGGGCCTATCGCCAACTCGCGGTCGCCGTCGCCGACAAGGATCGCCCCAGGGCGAACGACCTGCTCCGGCGAGCGGTGGAGCTTGAGCCGAACAACATCGACATGGTGTTCGCCTTGGCCGAGAATCTCCAGCGGTCCCGGTATGGCGACGAGGCGGCCCACATCGAGGAGTCCTACCAGGTCTTACGCCGGGTTCCGGCGCTGCACGCCCTTACGGTCCGCAACAAGAAGGTCGCCACCGAGATCTTCCTCCGCGTCGGCGCCTATGACGAACTCGCCCGGCTGGGTTCTTTCGCCGAACTCGGACGCGCCTATGCGACCGTCGGCCTGCACTCCGGCCTGATGAACCTTCTGGCCCAGGTCCGGTCGGCGGAGGACCGTCGTGCGCTGGTGGACTTCCACCGCCTGTGGGGCCAGCGCGAGGAAAGCCTCGCGGCCAACGATCCGATCGTCCGCAAGCCGCCGGCCGCCGGCCGCTCCAAGCTGCGGATCGGCTTCATGTCGTCCGACCTGCGCGCGCATCCCGTCGGCGCCTTCACCATGCCGCTGCTCAAGGCCTACGACCGCTCGCGCTTCGAGGTGTATTGCTACTCCTACAAGCAGGGCCAGGCCGACCTGGCGCAGCAGGCGATGGCCGGCCTGGTCGACGCGTTCCGCTGGCGGCCCGACATCAGCGACCACGACGCCGCCCAGATGATCGCCGACGATCAGCTCGACATCCTGATCGAGCTCGGCGGATCGACCTACATGAACAAGCTGGAGGTCATGGCCTACAAGCCCGCGCCGCTGCAGGCGAGCTGGCTGGGCTACGCCCACTCCGCCGGGCCCTCCACGATCGACTACCTGGTGCTCGATCCGTTCATGGCGCCGGAGGACCCGGCGCTCCTGATCGAGAAGCCGCTGATGCTGCCCCACTGCTGGTACAGCCTGGAGGGCGACGCCTATCGGGACGATATCCCGTTCGACACGACAGCTCCGGCCGAGCGCAACGGCTACGTCACCTTCGGCACGGCCAACAATCCGTACAAGTACGGTCCTGAGCTGCTGCGGTCCTGGGCCCGGATCCTGGCGCGTACGCCGGACTCCCGGTTCCTGTTCATCCGGCCCGAGAGCGGGAGCCCCTCGTTCCGCGCCAACATGACGGCCGCCTTCGCCGCCGAAGGGGTCGCGCCTGAACGGATCCTGTTCGAGCCCGTCCGCGGCAAGCACCTGCCGCATTACAACCGCCTGGACATGTCGCTCGACACCTTCCCCCAGACCGGCGGCACGACGACCTGCGAATCGCTGTGGATGGGCGCGCCCGTCATCACCCTGGTCGGAGAGGCCCTCTACGAGCGGCTGAGCTACTCGGTCCTGATGAACCTGGGCCTGGGCGAATTCTGCACGCGCTCGGTCGAGGCCTACGAGGATGCGGCCGTGGCGCTGGCCGCCGACCCGGCGAGGATCGGCGAGCTCCGGCGGACCCTGCGCTCGCGCATGCGCGCGAGCCCCCTCGGCCAGGCCGAGGCCTGGGCCAGGGACTTCTTCGAGGCGGTGGCGAAGGCGATCGCGGCGGCGCGCTAGGCCGGCGTGGAGGCCAGCAGGCCCTGGGCCCGCACCCGGTCGTAGAAGGCCACGTAGGCGTCCCAGAAGGCCTCCGCCTCGCCGGGGCCGAAGCGCCGCGGCTGGTCGTTGGCCCGCGCCTCGGGCTCGGGAAACGCCGCCTGCGGATGCTCCAGGACCTCGCAGGCCAGGCCCGTCCGCGCCCGGACCTGGTCGGCCACGGCCCGGGCGAAGTCGCCCACGCGCATCACCATCCCCGACGGCCGGAAACGGACTTCGCCGACGCCCTGATCCAGCATGGCAGACGCGGCCTCGGCGTAGGCTCGGGCCAGGAGGGGCGCCGGCAGGTGGTCGCGGACGTAGGCGGGGGTGCGGACTTCGCCCGGCCGGCCCTCGACCCAGGCCTGGAACAGCGACCAGACGATCCGGCCTTCCTCCCAGGGGCCGAAGGGCGCCGGGATCACGAATTTGCCGAAGCCGAGCCCGGCCTGCCGGGCGAGCCGCGCCTGGGCGGCGTTGGTGAGCGCCTTGGAGAGGCCGTAGGGGCTGGCGGCGGCCTCGCCCCCGCCCTCGCCGCTTTCGAAATAGGTGCCGGTGGCCAGTAGCGCGCGCCCGCCGCCCTTCGCGAAGGCGGCGACGGCCTCGGGCACGCCCGCCAGGTTCCGCGCCACGCCGGCCTGGGCGTCATAGTCGGGGCTGCGGTATCCCGGGATGTCGGCGGCGTGGTGCGCCAGGAGGTCCGCGCGGGCGCCGGCCAACAGGTCGCCGAACGCGTCCGAAGCCAGCGGCGTCTCGAAGACCACCTCGGCCACCGTGGCCAGGCGCTCCACGCGCCAGGCCCGCACGCCCGTGTAGTCGCCCCTCGCCCGCCGCAGCGGCGCGGTCACGTGGAAGCCCGCGCCCGCCAGGGCCTCGGCGATCCAGAGCCCGGTGAACGAACTCGCGCCGGTGAGCACCACCCCCGGCATGGGTCAGGCCCGGTAGTCGGGATAGGCGCGGTCGCGCTCTGAGATCAGCACGGGCGCCGCCGGCCATGCGACGCCGAACGCCGGATCGTCCCAGCGCACGCCCGCCTCGTGCCCGGGCCGGTAGGCCGGCGAGATCTGGTAGACGACGTCGGTGTCCGGCTCCAGCGTCAGGAAGCCGTGGGCGACGCCTTCGGGGATCAGCAGGGCCTTGAGGTTGTCCGCCGAGAGTTCGACGCCGGTCCAGCGCCGGTGGGTCGGGCTTTCGGGGCGAAGGTCCACGGCCACGTCGAAGATGCGGCCCCGCGTGACCCGCACCAGCTTGGTCTCCGCATGCGGCGCGGCCTGGTAGTGCATGCCGCGCAGGGTCCCGGCCTGCGGATTGCGCGACAGGCTGGTCTGCACCGGCTTGAACGGAAATCCGGCCGCGGCGAACTCCGTCGGGCAATGCAGCCGGGCGAAGGCGCCGCGCTCGTCCGCCCGGGGTTCGGCCTCGACGACGACCACGCCCGCAATCGCGGTCTCGGCGAAGCGCATCAGCCCACGACCTCGGTGCGCGGCGAGGCGACCACGAACCGGCCGCCCCAGTCCCGGATATAGGCGAGCTGGGTCATGATCTCGGCCTTCAGGTTCCAGGGCAGGATCAGCACATAGTCCGGCCGGACCTCGGAGACCTGGTCCGGCCCCAGGATCGGAACATGGCTGCCCGGCAGGTAGCGGCCCTGCTTGGCGGGGTTGGCGTCGAACGCGCAGACGAGGTCGTCGGCGGTCGTACCGCAGTAGTTGAGGAAGGTGTTGCCCTTGGCCGCCGCGCCATAGGCCGCCACGCGCTTGCCCTCGGCCTTCGCGCCGGCCAGGAAGGCGCGGAAGCTGTCGCGCACCGCCTCGACCTTGGGCGTGAAGTCCCGGTAGGTCTCCAGCCGGCCCAGGCCCCCTGCGGCCTCGGCCTGGCGCGCCACCCTGAGCGCCTCGGTCTCGGCGTGGCCGGACGAACGCAGCGCGCAGTAGAGCCTGAGCGATCCGCCGTGCGTCGGCAGCCGCTCGACGTCGAAGACCATCAGGTCGTGGGCCGCCAGCACCTGCTCCACCGCCAGCAGCGACAGGTAGCTGAAGTGCTCGTGATAGATGGTGTCGAACTGGACCTGTTCGATCAGGTTCAGGAGATGCGGGAACTCGAAGGTCAGCACGCCCTCCGGCTTCAGCACGTGCCGGAAGCCGGCCACGAAGCCGTTGATGTCGGGCACGTGCGCCAGGACGTTGTTGGCCGCCATCAGGTCGGCCCGGTCGCCGCGGGCCGCCAGCGCCAGCGCCGTCTGCTCGTTGAAGAAGACGGTCTCGGTCCGCACGCCCCGCGCCCGCGCCGCCTCGGCGGTGTTGGCGGTGGGTTCGATCCCCAGCACGGGGACGTCCATGGCCACGAAATGCTGCAGCAGGTAGCCGTCGTTGCTGGCCACCTCGATCACCAGCGATTCCGGCCCCAGGCCGAAGCGTTCCGCCATGGCCGCCGCGTAGCGCCGCGCATGCTCGACCCAGCCCGGCGAATAGGATGAGAAGTACGCATACTCGGCGTCGAAGATGGCCTCGGCCGGGACCACGTCCTCGGCCTGCACCAGGAAGCACCGGCCGCAGACGCGGGCGTGCAGCGGATAGACGCCCTCGGTCCCCGCCTCGAGCTGTTCGCGGGTGAGATAGCTGTTGGCCAGCGGCTGGCGCCCCAGGTCCAGGAAGGTCTGGGTGAGCGGCGCGTGGCAGAATCGGCAGGAAGGCTGGCTCATGAGCAAACTCATGATCGGGCCTCGTAGCCTTCGATCTGCTCCAGGCACAAGGCGCGCGCGGTCTCGATCCCGGCTTCGCGGCGGTACCAGTCCATGGTCAGGGCCACCGCCTCGGGCGCGTCCAGCCGGCTCTCGAAGCCGATGGCCTCGCGGGCCAGGCTGGCGTCGATGGCCAGCGCCTTGGCTTCGATCGAGTTCGGATCGGGCTCGTGCCGCCACGGCTTTCCGCCGAGGGCGGCGACGCCCAGGCTGGCCAGTTCGCCGGCGGTGACGGCGGGACCGCCAGGCCTGGGGCCGATGTTCAGCGCCCGCGGCGCGGCCGGATCGGTCGCCAGGACTTCGGCATAGCGGAAATAGCCCGCGAGGCAGTCCAGGACGTGCTGCCATGGCCGGGTCGCCTCGGGATGGCGCAGCGTCACGGCCTCGCCCGCGCGCGCGGCGCGCACGATGTCGGCCACCAGCCGGTCGCGCGAGAAGTCACCCCCGCCGATGACGTTTCCCCCGCGCACCGTGGCCACGGGGGCGCGGTCGGCGAAGTAGCTCCGGGCATAGCTCTGGACCACGATCTCGGCGGCCGCCTTGGAGGCGGAATAGGGGTCCTTGCCGCCCAGGGGATCGGTTTCGCGGAAGGCCCGGCCGGTCTCGGCGTTGGCGTAGACCTTGTCCGAGGTGACGACGAGCACGGCCTTCAGGTCGGTCTGCGACCGCAGCGCCTCGAGCAGGTGGGCCGTGCCCATGACGTTGGTCTCGAACGTCCCGATGGGATCCTCGACGGACGCGCGCACGATGGCCTGGGCCGCCAGATGCAGCACGATGTCGTAGGCTCCCCCGCCGACCGTCGCGGCCACGGCGTCGCCGTTGCGCAGGTCCACGAAGCGCGAGCGGATCAGTTCACCCACGCCCGCGAGCTCGAACAGACTGGGCTTCTGGTCCGGCGGCAGGGCCAGCCCCGTCACCTCGGCGCCCAGGCGCGAGAGCCAGATCGCGGCCCAGGCGCCCTTGAACCCGGTGTGGCCGGTCAGCAGGACGCGCTTGCCGGCCCAGAAGGCGGGATTCACCGCCGCCACGGCGCCTCGCCGGAGGCCCAGAGCGCCTCGAGATGGTTCTTGTCGCGCAGGGTGTCCATGGCCGCCCAGAAGCCGTCGTGCCGGAAGGCCATCAGCTCGCCGTCCTCGGCCAGCGACTGAAGGGGTTCGTTCTCGAAGGGCATGTGGTCGCCGGCGATGCGGTCCAGCACGCTGGGGTCCAGCACGAAGAAGCCCCCGTTGATCAGGCCGTTGTCGCCGGGCGGCTTCTCTACGAAGCGCTCCACCCGGCCGTCGGCGATCTCCAGCGCCCCGTACCGGCCGGGCGGCGCCACGGCGGTGATGGTCGCGGCCTTGCCGTGCGCGCGGTGGAAGTCGGCCAGAGCGCGCAGGTCGACGTCGGCCACGCCGTCGCCGTAGGTGCAGAAGAAGGGCTCGCCCGGGTCGAGATAGCGCCCGATCCGCTTGATCCGCCCGCCGGTCATGGTCTCGGCGCCGGTCTCCACCAGGGTCACCCGCCAGGGCTCGTGGTTGGTGGCGTGGTACTCGATGGAGCCCTTCTCCAGGTCCACCGTGAGGTCGGCGTTATGGAGCACGTAGTTGGCGAAGTACTCCTTGATCACATAGCCCTTGTAGCCCAGGCAGACGATGAAGTCGTTGAAGCCGTGGTGCGAATACAGCTTCATGATGTGCCACAGGATCGGCCGCCCGCCGATCTCGATCATCGGCTTGGGCCGCAGGTGGCTCTCTTCCGAAATCCGGGTGCCGAGGCCCCCGGCCAGGATGACCGTCTTCATCGCGATACCTTCATGCGCCGCCCCCGATGAGGACCCCGAGGCGCGCGTCGTCCCCTCTTAGCTGCTAAGGGCTGGACCGGGCTAGTGACCACGCTGTGCGGCTGGACATTGCCGCGTCGAACGCCGATGACGGGGCGCCAGAAGCGCCCTGGAGACCCCGTGACCACGGACTTCCGCGTCAACTTCCTCGTCATCGGCGTCCAGAAGGCGGGCACGACCGCGCTCCACGACTACCTGCGCGAGCACCCGGATGTCGCCCTGCCCGACGTCAAGGAAGTCCATTATTTTGACGATGAATCCCAGGACTGGAACCGCCCCGACCACTCCGCCTACCATCGCAGGTTCGCCGGCCCCGACCGCCCCGCCCGCGGCGAGGTCACGCCAATCTACGTCTACTGGCCGAACAGCCTGGAACGCATCCGCCGGTACAATCCGGACATGCGCCTGGTCCTCATCCTGCGCGACCCCGTCGAGCGCGCCTGGTCGCACTGGCGGATGGAGCGGGGCCGCGGAGTGGAGACCCATGATTTCTCCTGGTGCATCCGGGAGGGACGGGCGCGGCTTCAGGCGGCCGACCCGCCGGGCTTCCACCGGGAGTTCTCCTACGTCGAGCGGGGCTTCTACGGTCGACAGGTGGAGCGCCTGTTCGGACTGTTCCCACGCGAGCAGGTCCTGATCCTCACCTCCGGCGACCTGGACGCCGATCCGGCCGGCGTGATGGCGCGCCTCAGCCGTTTCCTCGGGGTCGGAAACCCGCCGCCGCTGGCGCCACGGCGCGCGCATGTGGGCGCCGCGATCGAGGGCGCGCGGCTTCTGCCGGCCGACGTGGAACACTTGCGCGGACTCTATCGCGAAGACGACCGGAAGCTGCGGGAGCTGACGGGCGTCTCTTTCGCCTGACGCCGACTGCCGAACGCGCCACATTTGGGACCCGGCCTGGGGTTCAGATGCGGCAGGACAGGAGATCGCCATGCGCATGGCTCCAGCCGCCGCCCTCCTTCTCGCGGTCGGCGCCCCGGCCCTGGCCCAGGTTCAGCCGGCCGCCCCGCGGCTCGCCCTGCCCATCGCCTGCGCGATTGGGAGGACCTGCGAGGTACAGAACTACGTGGACCGGGATCCGGGCCCGGGAGCCCGGGATTATCGTTGCGGAGGTCGAACCTACGATGGCCACAAGGGCGTCGACCTGCGGATTCCGGACATGGCGGCGCAGCGGCGCGGCGTCGATGTGTTGGCCGCGGCGCCCGGACGGGTCGCCCGGCTGCGGGACGGAGAGCCGGACATCTCCATCCGGGCCCCGGGGGCTCCCACGGTCGCCGGCAAGGAGTGCGGCAACGCCGTGGTCATCGACCACGGCGGCGGCTGGGAAACCCAGTACTGCCACCTTGCGCGGGGCAGCATACGGGTCGCGGTCGGGCAGACGGTGTCGACCGGCCAGCCTGTCGGACAGGTCGGCCTGTCAGGGGCCACGGAGTTTCCCCACCTGCATTTCCAGGTGCGGGGCCAGGGGCGGATCGTGGATCCGTTCGGGTCCGCCGCCGGCGGACAGTGCGGGCTGGCCGCCGCAGCGCCACTGTGGACCGCGGCCGCGGGGAAAACGCTGGCCTACAGGGCGGGGGCTTTACTGAACGCCGGGTTCGCCGACGCGCCTGTGGAGATGGGCGGGCTGGAAGAGGGCCGGGTCACCCCCCCGACTGCCCGCTCGGCGATGCTGGTCGTCTACGGGCGGGCGATCGGACTACAGAAGGGCGACGTCCTGGAGCTGGCGCTGGCGGCGCCTGACGGCAGGGTCCTGGCGCAAAGGCGGCTCGCGCCCCTGGACCGCGACAAGGCCCAGTACATGGCGTACGTCGGGAAAACGCGATCCGGCGCGGCCTGGCCTCGCGGCCTCTACCGGGCTCAGGTCCGGGTCCGCCGGGCCGACCGCGTCGTCCTTCAGAAGGACTTCGCCGCGCGGCTTTGACCGCCATGGCGCAGCTAACCGAGACGTGATCGGCGCCCGGCTTTCGCCGGTCCGCGTGTTCGGCTACATTTTCGTGTCAGCCTAGCTCTCCATGGCTGTGTCGCTTTAGCCGGGCGGCGGATCGCAAGATTCGCCGCCCGGTCTTTATCCACACCACGTCGTTTGACGCACAAAGGCCGCCCCCATGGCGAGGGCGGCCTTTTGTCTGCGCCGGGCCAGGGCCTGATCTCGCAAGACCCGACCCCAAAAGAAAAGGGGCCGCCCGAAGGCGGCCCCCGAAGCTGTCCAGCTTTGACGCTGGTTAGGCCAGGAAGTTGGCCGACGAGATGTCAGCCAGCGACTTGCCGACCAGGACCACCGCGTCGTCCGCCGTACCGTTGTTGTCGCTCGAGTCGAAGAACACGACGACGTCCGAACCCACCTGGACCGCGACGTAGTTGATGGTGCCGGCGCTGATATAAGCGTCAGCCGCCGCCTTGGCGTCGTCGTAGGTGGCCGCGGTCGTCTCCACGTAGTTGGTGGTCGTACCGGCCGCCAGGCCGAACCTGATCTTGTCGCTGGATTCCCAGTCGCGGATCTGATCGATGTTGCCCGCCGTGACGCCGGAGTCGCCCGAGATGAAGACGAAGGTGTCAGCGCCCGAGCCGCCGGACAGGATGTCCTTGCCGGCGCCGCCGTTGATGACGTCGTTTCCGCCACCCGTGTTGATCGTGTCGCCGCCGGCGGCGCCGACCACGGAGTCCGCACCCGCACCGGTGGTGATCGAGTCGGCGCCCGTGCCGCCCGTGACGGTGTTGTCACCGTCGCCAGCGTTCACCGTGTTGGCGCCGTCACCGGTCGTGATCGTATCATTGCCGGAGCCGGCGATGATGCTGTCGTTGCCGGTGCCGGAGGAGATGGTGTTGTCGCCGTCGCCGCCGTTGATCGTGTCGGCGCCGTCGCCCGACGTGATCGAGTCGTTGCCGGCTTCGCCGTACAGCGTGTCGTTGCCGGCGCCCGACGTGATCGTGTCGTCGCCGAGGTTGCCGTTGAGGGTCACGTCGGCCGCGACGTTCGCGGTGATCTCGTCAGCGCCCTGACCACCGAGGATCAGGTGCTTGAAGTCGCCCACGGCGGTGATCGTGTCGTTGCCGGCGTTGCCGAACAGCGACACAGCGGCGGTGCCGGTCACGCTGATCGTGTCGGCGCCGTTGCCGCCGGAGATGGTGGGAGCGCCCGACGCCGCGGTGAGCGAGTCGTTGCCGTCCTCGCCGTTGATGGTGTCGTTGCCGCCGCCGCCAACGATCGTGTCGTTGCCGAGGTTGCCGTAGAGCAGATCGGCCGCGGCCGCGCCCGTGATGCTGTCGTCGCCCTGACCGCCGTACAGCCAGACGGTCGCGGTGGCGCCCGCCGCCCCGATGGTGTCGTTGCCCGCGTTGCCGTGGGCGAAGAAGCCGCCGGCGCCCAGGTCGAGGCTGTCGTTGCCCTGACCGCCGTACAGGGTGTCGGCGCCCGCCTCGCCGCTCAGGGTGTCATTGCCGGCGTTGCCGTGCAGCAGGTCGGCGCCAGAACCGCCCAGAAGGCTGTCGTCGCCGTTGCCGCCGAAGATGCCGTCCGCGAAGGCGGTGTTGAGCGAAGACCCGACGGAGTCGTTCCCGGTGGTCCCGACGTACAGGTTCGAACCGTCGTTGAAGGTCGTGAAATCGCGGTTCGAAACGGCGTCGATCGCGAAGGTGAACGACTTGCCGCCCGAGGAGATGGTCACCGTAGCCACCGACGTCGCGGTCGCAGGGTTGTAGGTGACGTTGGCGCCCGACGCGGTGCCGCTCAGGAAGACGAGGTGATCGCTGGTCGTGTTGCTGAACTTGTCAGCATCCGCCTGCGTCATGTTGTCGAAAATGTAAGTAGCCATAAGTCTCTCCAGTCTGTGTCACACGGACCCCCGGAACGCCCGACCCCCATCTCCCCGATGAGGCAATCCCGGCGGTCCATTACCCCAAGCGCCATAGCGCGGCTGCGGCGTAGGTTAGACGAGCCCAAGCCGAGACGTATCGGAACCCTGCCAATTACGCAACACCAAAAAGGGCTTGCGGAACGGCCGCCCGACATTGTTGCAAGGGCGCCGCTACTCCTCGCGGAACGCGTCGCGCAGGACGTCGCTGATCGGCGAAACCAGGAAGCCCATCACCGTCCGTTCCCCGGTCACGACCTGCACCGTCGCCGGCATGCCGGGGGTCAGTTCGACGCCCCGTTTCAGCTTGGTCAGCTCCTGGGTCGGCACCTTCAGGTCGGCGCGATAGAACGTCTTGCCGGTCTGCTTGTCGACGATGGCGTCGGCCGAGACGACCTGCACCGTCGCGGCGAGGTCGGGATTGAACCGCGGGTTCAGTCCCGTCAGCCGCACCCGGGCCTTCATGCCCGGACGGACCTGCTCGACATCCTTCGGCTGGATCATGGCCGTAACGACGAAGGGCGAGTTCGACGGCACGATGTCCATCAGCACCTCGCCGCTTCCGACGACGCCGCCCACCGTGAACTGGGTCAGGTTGAAGACGTAGCCGTCCACGGGAGAGCGGATCACGGTGGCGGCCAGGTTCTGGCGGGCGGTGGTCAGCCGCGGCACCACGTCGGCGAGTCGCGTCTGGCTGTCGCGAAGCCCCTCGGCGGCCTGGGTTTCCCGCTCGTTCCGCAGCGAGGCGAGCTGCAGGCGGGTCTCCCCCATCTGCTGGCGGATTCGGGCGATGTCGGCGCTGAGCTGCCCCTTGCGCCCGCCCAGATCGGCCAGGCTCCGCTCGTAACGCAGGATCAGCGTCTTGGGCGCGTAGCCCTGCTCGTTGAGCTTCCGATAGCCCGAGAGCTCCTCCTCCGTGAGGCGGCGCTGCTCGTCGATGGAGGCGACCTGGGCCTGCAGCCCCTGGACCTGGGTCTCGAGCTGCTCGATGCGCTGGGAAAGCACGGCCGCCTGGCTCTGGAAGAGCTGCAGGCGCGTGCTGAACAGGAACTCCTGGTCACGAATCAGGGCCGCGACCCGCGGATCGCTCGCCCGCGCGGTGATCTCGGGCGGCATGACGAGGCTGGTGCGGCCCGTCGCCTCGGCGCTGAACCGGGCCGCCTGGGTGAGCAGGGTGTCGTACTGGTTCTGGAACACGTCGAACGCGGCGCGCGCCTCGACGTCGTTGAAGATCAGCAGCGGCTGGTTGGCCCGGACGGCCTGGCCTTCGCGGACGAGGATCTGGCGGACGGTGCCGCCTTCGCGGCTGCGCAGCGTCTTGCGGTTGGCCTCGACCCGCACCTCGGCGGGCGCGGTGATGCCGGTGCTGAGCGGCGTGACCGAAGCCCAGGCCCCGAGGCCGATGACGAAGGCCCCGATGACGCCCGCGCCGACGAACATCGGCCGCCGGAGCCGTCGTTCGAGCGCCGGATCGAGCGGCGCGTCGTCGTCGCCATTGAAGGTCGGCGGCACATAGGTGGAGCGGACCGGGGTCAGATCCAGTTTCATCGACCCGCCTCCACGGCGCGGACCTCGGCCGGCTTCACGAGCCGGGCCATGACCTGGTCGCGTGGCCCGAACATCTCGACCCGCCCCTCGCGGAGCACCAGCATCTTGTCCGCCGCGCGGAACATACTGGGCTTGTGGGAGATGATCACCACCGTCGAACCTCGGGCCTTGAGGGTGTCGATCGCCCGCATGAGGGCGTCCTCGCCCTCCGCATCGAGACTGGCGTTCGGTTCGTCGAGAACCACGAACGCGGGATGGCCCAGCACGGCGCGCGCCAGGCCGACCCGTTGGCGCTGGCCGACCGACAGCACCGCGCCGCCGTCGCCAACGTCGGTGTCATAGCCTTTGGGCAGCCGCAGGATCATCTCGTGCACGCCGGCGAGTTGGGCGGCTTCGACGACCTCCTGGTCGGACACGTCCTCGCGGAACCGGGCGATGTTGTCCCGCACCGTGCCCGAGAACAGTTCCGTGTCCTGCGGCAGGTACCCCACGTGACGGCCGAAGTCGGCGCGATCCCAGGTGTAGACGTCCGCGCCGTCGAGCCGGACGATGCCCTGCAGCGGCCGCCAGATTCCCATGAGCAGGCGGGCCAGCGTGGACTTGCCGGCTCCGGACGGGCCGATCACGCCGACCACCTCGCCGGGCTCCACCGGGAAACTGACCCCGGCCAGCACCAGCTTGGGCGCGCCGGGCGGCGCGAAGTTCACGTTCTCGACGGAGAGCTTCCCCGTGGGCCGCGGAAGGCTGGTGGCCAGCGCCTGGGGCTCGGCCTTGGTCAGCAGCGTCTGCAGGCGGTCGTGCGCCCGGGCCATGTTGTTCAGCGGCTCCCAGCTCCCGACGATCTTCTCGATCGGCGCGAGGGCCCGGCTCGCCAGGATCATGTTGGCGAACAGCATGCCGGAATGGATCTTGCCCTTCAGGATGAGGAAGGCGCCGGTCGCGATGATCAGCACCTGCACCCCCATCCGGACCGTCTTGATGAGATCGGTGTAGGCGTTGGAATACTCCGAGGCCGTAGCGCCCCGCTCGATGGTCACCGCGCGGTGCCGCGCCCAGGCCGCGCCCAGCGTCGGCAGCATGCCCATGGCCCGCACGACCTCGCCGTTGCGCAAAGCGGAATCGGTGAAGGCGTAGCTCTTGATCGCGGCGTCGTTGGCTTCCTTCATGGGCTGCTGCATGGCCCGGGTCTGGGCGACGGCCAGGACGAGCAGCAGGATGCCCCCGATCAGGGTGATCAGGCCGACCAGCGGATCGACGATGAACAGGACGATGACGAAGATCGGAATCCAGGGGACGTCGAACAGCGCCGCGGCGCCCACGCCGGTGAAGGTCTGGCGGAACAGATCAAGGTCCCGAAGGGCCTGCGCCCGCGCGCTGGGCTCGCCGCGGACGACGGCGTCGAACAGGCTGTAGAATATCCGGCCCGACACCCGCTGATCCAGCGCCACGCCGTAGTTGATCAGAATCCGGGCGCGGAAGTCGTCGATCAAGCCCGAGATCGCGAAGACGAAGACCGTGACGAGGGTCAGCATCCAGAGCGTCGCCTGGTTCTGGCTGACCATCACCCGCCCGTAGATCTGGTAGGTGTAGAGCGGCAGGGCCATGTAGAGGAGGTTCGAGACCAGGCTGAACAGGAAGGCGACCGCGGCCGCCTTCTTCCCGTCGCGCAAGGCCCGGGTCAGCACGGTGTCCGGCGGATTCGTGAGGAACGTGAAGAATCTCATGGTGCGCGGAACCGTTCCGTCATGGCCTGCGGCCGGTTAAACACTCTGGCCCAAGATTGGTGTGAACGCGACGCCCTGACCGTCGCTCGTCCGTCTCTGCGCCCCGCAGTCCTGCGCGGGCGGCTAGTTGCTCAGGGTGGGCGGGGTTGTCAATGCCGCTCGACACGGCATGACTTCGTATCGCGCGGTTGCAACCAGGAGCTTCGATGCCACGAATCGCCATCATCGGCAGCTGCATCACGCGTGACCTTTGGCCCGTCCGGGGGGATGAGGCCCGTGACCTCGCCTACATCTCCCGGACCAGTCTTCCAAGCCTCCTCTCGGCCCCCGTTTCGGATTTTCACCCGGCGCGGGAGCCGCCTGCCCCTCTACGGCGCCACCAGCACAACGCGCTTGTCGCCGATCTGCGGAAGACGGCGCTCGACCGGCTCGTGGCGTTTCGCCCCACCCACCTGATCGTCGACTTCATCGACGAGCGATTCGACCTCCTGTGCGCCGGCGACGCGGTCGTCACCGAGAGCTGGGAGTTCGAAGCCAGCGGCTATGGGCGCCAGGCGGCGTTCGCGCACGCCCGCCGGATCCCACGCCTGTCAGCCGCCTGCGATCGGCTGTGGAGCGAGGCCGCGGCGGAGTTCGCCGCCCTCATCCGCGGCACGCCGCTTCGGGAGGCGCAACTCATCCTGCACGTCTCGCGATGGGCTGAGGAGATCCGCACGCGGACCGGCCGCCGGCAGCCCCTGCGCGACGTGGAGGTCCTGGAGGGCCGGCCCGCAGACATCGCCGAGCACAACGCCCTGCTCGCGGCCTACGAGGCCCGTTTCGAGGCTCTGGCGCCGCCCATGACACGCATCGACGCTGGCGCGCTCCGGCTAGCCGACGAGACCCACCAATGGGGCGTCAGCCCCTTCCATTTCACGCCGGAATACTACGCCGAGGTGTGGCGGCAGCTCGAAGACCTGGGCGTGCCGCGACCGGTCAGCGTCCCCGACGCCGGGCCCAGTGCTCCAGCGGCGTGATCCCGTCGCGCACGAGGTCGGGACGGGAAGCGATGTAGGCGGCGGACGGGAACCCCGGCCGAGGCTCGGCGATGGCCCACGCGCCGCCCTGCAGATAGTCGACGACCGGATTGACGCCGGAGGGGAGGGCGTCGCCCCGGGCCTCCAGATAGTGCGGCACGTCGAACCACGGGCCGGGACTGCGCCCCTCGGCCGCGCCTGACGCGAGAAAGTGGGTCAACGGGTCGATGTCGAGCGCCGCCACGTCGGGGTTGCGCTCCAGATACCAGCCCACGTCGAACAGGGGATGCGGCGAGACACCCTCGCGCCAGCCGCGGGTCAGGTAGTGCGTCAGGAAGGGCTGGCCTTCGACATCGGGACCGGCGTGGTGGGCGTACCAGGCGGGATCGAACAGCGGGTGCGGCGACAGACCCTGGCCCCACCCTTCCCGCAGATAGTGCTCGGCCGGGCTCTCCCCCGGAGCCGGCGCAGGCCCCTGGGCCAGGTAATGGGCCACGTCGAACAGGGGGTGGGGGCTGAGTCCCCGCGCGCCGCCCGCCCGCCGGTAGTGCTCAAGAGGGGTGAGGCCGGTCGCGGCGAGTTCCGCGGCGTTCTCCCGTCGATACCAGGCGGCGTCGAACAGAGGGTGCGGGCTGCGGTCCTCGAACCCGCCTGAAACCAGGTAGTGCACCAGCGGCGCGACGCCGGCGGCCGCCACATCGCCGTTGGCGGCGAGATACCAGGCCTGATCGAAGAACGCCTCGGGCGCGACGGCTGGATTGGCGCGCCGCCGCGCATAGGCCGCCATGTGGCGCAGGTCGAAGACCGCGCGGCCCGTGCCGCGCCAGAGGCCGCTGCGAGCGATGACCGCCGCCTGGCCCAGCGAACCGAGCCGCGCCAGCAGCTTCTCAAGCGCCCTGCCCGACCGGCCGAGCCGGCGCATGCGGAACGCGCGAGCCCGGCGGACATAGGCGTCGAGCGCCCCCGCTCGCAGGCGCGCCCCGAGATCCGCCCTCGCCGCGAGCGCTTCGTTGAGCGCCGTGGTGAGTTCGGTGCGCGTAAGCGCCTCCCGAATCTGCGCGTCGTGCACGGCGCGCTTCAGGCCGCTCAGCTTGGCGGCGGCGGCGCGCATCTTCTCGACCACCCGGAAGACGGGCTCGTCGGCGAGGGCCAGCGGCGCCTCGACCTGGCCGGCCGGCGGCGCCGCCGGGCGGCGCCGGCGCCGGCCGGGGCGGGCCCGGCGCAAGGGCCTTCGAGCTCCAGCCATTCGCGGAAGCTGCCCTGGCCGGTGCGGTACGGATCGGGATAGGCCGCCTGCAGGTCGCCCCGCTGGCGGTAAAGGACCCGTTCGGCCTTCTGGATCGGCGTCCCGTCGTCGTAGGTCCCGAAGGCCCACCACCGCTCGGGGATGGCGGGATCGGTGGCCGCCGCCACCTGGCGCTTGTACCAGGCCCAGATCTCGTAGACCGGGAAGTTCCGGCCGGCGTAGCGCTTGGTCATGGTGTCGCCCAGCGGCCCCAGCTTGGTGAAGTGCCAGAAGCGCAGGGGCGAGCCGTTGACGGTGATCCGGCCGTCCTTCTCCACCGCCACCGTCCGGGTGCTGAGATTCCAGCTCGCCACGTTGTAGCCGGGATCGCGGATGACCTTCACGTTGTCGAACAGGGCCGGCACGTGGTCGCACCAGCGCTGGTCCACGAACAGGCCGTTGGGCATGTCGTCATAGCAGAACGACAGCAGGCGGTCGTTCCACCACTTGGCGAAGCGCGCGCCCTCGCCCTTCGTGCGGATCGCCACGAAGCCCAGGTTGAAGATCCCCGTGCGCGAGGCCGACAGATCGTTGTCGAGGATGGCGGCGAGATCGTCGTTGGGGTCGATCAGGTGGGGCGTGAGCAGGATGTCGTGGGTCTTCAACCACTCGACCAACGGATCGAGGCCGCCCAGCAGGGCGGTGTCGGGATCGAGGTAGATGACCGCGTCCGCGCCGGACGCGCAGGCCTGATGGATGAAGGGGCCCTTCACCGCCGTGCAGACCTCGACCACGTCATGCTTGAAGAGCCAGCCCTTGAAGTCCGGGATGCCGAGGTCGCTGGCCCAGACGACGCGGTCGAACGGCTCGGATGCCGGGTCGAAGGCGAAACCCTCGGGGGGTTCGTCGGTGATCAGCGCCACCAGCTCCCAGTCGGGATGGAAGCGCCGCAGGGTCTGATAGAGCACCCGCGCCCGGTTGAGGTACGAGAAGGTGAAGCTCGAATAGCAGAGGACTTTCATGCGGGGCGCGTTTCTCGCAGGAGGTCGACGGTCAGCGCGCTGAACTCCAGGTCATGGAGCATCGGCCGGCGGCGCGCGCGGGAGAGCGCCGTGATATCGCCGCTCTCGAAGGCCCGCGCCAGGGCCGTTTCGTCCGCGAGGACCAGCCCGTGGCCGCCGTCGCGGACGAAGGCCGCGACATTGCCGCTGTCCGGGCCGGTGAGCAGGGCGCAGCCGGCGGCCACCGCCTCGTAGGCGATGAACGAGAACGTCTCGCGGCACAGCGGCCAGACCAGGACGGCGTCGGCCTGCGCGGCCTCCAGCGCCCGCTGCATCGCGAGCGGATCGCCGGGCCGGACGGCGGCCTCGATGAAGCGGACCGGCAGGTCGGGGACGCTGCGCGCGCCCAGGTGCAGGAACTCGTAGCGCGGGTCGTCCGCGTGCTTCTGGACGAGGTCGCGGAAGACCGGCCAGCCCTTGTGCGGCACGGGCAGGCCCGCATAGGCCAGCCGGAACGGCCGGTCCGCCGGAACCTCCGGCGCGGGGCCGCGCGCCTTGAGCCGGGCGTGCGGATGGACGATCGCGCCCGCCGCCGGGAAATCCCAGGCGCCCTGCCACAGGTCCAGCGTCGCCTGCGAGGGGGAGACGACGGTCAGCTTCAGGCGGCGGAACAGGCGCTCATGCTCGGCGAGGTGCCGGCCGCGCCAGGACCCGTAGGCGCAGATCCCGCAGGCGGCGCTGTCCGGCGGCGGGGCGGCGCAGTCCTCCACGTCGTCCCGCAGGAGGTGGTAGCCCGCGCACAGGCTCGCGAAGTCGTGCAGCCAGAAGAAGCCTTCCGTTAGGCCCACGGCCGCCAGGATGTCGGCCGTCTCGTCGGCGGCGTGGCCGAGCAGGCTGTGGATGGCGAAGCTGCGGCCGTCCGCGGGGCCGGCGGCGGCGGACCTGAGCGCGCCGGCCACCGTCTCGCCGGTGAAGGCGCCCACCGCCACGCCGTTCCAGACGACGCCGAGCGGGGCGGACTCGCCCGCCTCCCGGACCACCGGCCAGGGCGCTGCGGGATGGATGTGCAGGTGGTCGCGGCCGAGTTCCGCCAGCCGGGCCGCTTCCCTCTGGAGACCGGCCTGGACCCCGCCCAGGTTGGCGGAATAGTCGTCGTGGCTGAACGTCACGTGCAGCTCGCGCAGGCCCCCGCGGGACCGGGCCAGCGCCGCGTCGAGGACGGCCCGCCCCTGGGTCGCGACCCGGGCGCGCATCGCCTGGGCCACCCGCTTCTCCACGGGAGTCAGCCGCGCGATGATATCGTAGCGGAATCCGAGGTCGGGCCGGGGCGCCCGACTCTCGGCGGCGCCGGACTTCAGGAAGTGGACGAACGGATTGACGCCGGCCTTGGCCACGTCCGGGTATTCGTTGAGGTACTCGCGGATCGAGAACCGGGGATTGGGATCCCGGCCTTCCTTCCAGCCGAAGGCCAGGAAATGGGCCAGGGGCTCGACGCCGGCCTCGGCGATGTCCGGATAGGCCCGCAGGTACCAGGCCGCGTCGAACTCGGCCGCGACGATCTCGCGGTCGGGGTCCAGCCGGCGCAGGCCGCCCAGCAGCCGGTGCTTCAAGGCGTCGGGAATCCAGGCTCTCATTCCGCGGCGCCCCGGAACGCCAGATCGGCCGTCATGCCGCTGTACCTCAACTCGTGCAGGCGGGCCGCCCGGCGGGCGCGCGCCAGCTTCCGCACGGCGCCGGTTTCGAAGGCGCGGGCGAGCGCGACCTCGTCGTCCAGCACCAGTCCAAGTCCCGTCTCGGCGACGAACGCCGCCACGTTGCCGCTGTCCGGGCCAGTGATCACCGCCGCGCCCGCCGCCGCTGCTTCATAAGCTGTGAACGAGAACGTCTCCCGGCATAGCGGCCAGATGAGGGCGACGTCGACCTCCAGGGCTTCCAGGGCCGCCTGCATGGCGCGCGGTTCGGCCTCGCTGACCACCGCCTTGTGGAAGGCGACCGGCGCGGAAGGATCGGCCCGCCCCCCCAGGTGCAGGAACTCATAGCGGCGGTCGTCCGCGAACCTGTCGGCCAGGGCGCGGAAGATGGGCCACCCCTTCAGCGCCACCGGCATGCCGACATAGGCGACCCTCAAGGGTTTGCGCGTCGTCCTCGCGGGGGCGGGGCCGCGGTCGACCAGTTCGGCATGCGGCAGCACGACGGCGTCCCTGACCGGCAGGCCGGTGCTGGCCCGCCAGAAGTTCAGGGTGGTTTCGGATGGCGCCACGACCGTCAGCGAAAGGCGGTGGAAAAGGCGGCGATGGGCGTCCAGGTGGCGCTTGCGGAACGGGCCGTAGGCGCAGATCCCGCAGGCGGCGCTGTCCGGCGGCGGGGCCGCGCAGTCCTCGACGTCGTCCCGCAGCAGGTGGTAACCGGCGCAAAGGCTCGCGAAGTCGTGCAGCCAGAAGAAGCCCGCCTTCAGGCCAAGGGCGCGCAGGAGCTTCGCGGTCTCGTCCGGGCAGTGGCCGAGCAGGCTGTGGATGGCGAAGCTGCGGCGCCCGGGCGCGACCGCCCCCGCCGCCCGGGCGAGCGCCGTCCGCACCGTCGCCGGCGAATAGAGGCCCAGCCGGCGCCCGTTCAGCAGCACGCCCATCGGGCCGGGCTCGTCGGCCGTCCGCACCATAGGCCACGGCTTGGCCGGGTAGATGTGCAGGTGATCGACCCCCAGTTCCGTGAAGCGCGCGCTTTCGCGGCGGAGGCAGAGCTGCATCCCGCCGTAGTTGGCGGTCGGATCGTCATGGCTGAAGGTGACGTGCAGGTCGGACAGCCGCGCGCCCGTCAGCGCGATGGCCCTGCCGAGCTCCGCCGCCGGCGCGGCCTGGACGCTGGCCGAGGCGCCGGCCGCCCGGGCGAGCCTGGCCGCCACCGGCTCCATCCCGGCGATCAGATCATAGCGGAAGCCGAGGTCGTGGCGGGCGATGCGGCCTTCGGCCCGGCCGGCCATCAGGTAGTGGACGAAGGGGTTGATCCCCGCCTGGGCGATATCCGGATAGGTCTCGAGGTAGTCGCGGATCGAGAACCGGGGGTTGGGGTCGCGCCCCTCCTTCCAGCCGGCGACGAGGAAGTGCTGCAGCGGGTCGGTCCCGGCCGCGGCGATGTCCGGATGTGCGGCCAGATAATACGCGGCGTCGAACTCCGCGGCGACCAGCGCCCGTTCCGCCGCGAAGTCGCGGCCGGACGCCAGCATGGCCCCGGGCGCCCGGGGCGGCCGCTGAGCCGCCGTGAGGAACGGCTCGACGGTCCAGCGTCCCGGCGTCCAGCCCACCCGTTCGAGATAGTTCGCCGCCAGCCGCGAGGGCCGGACGTCGCGCCCCTCGCGGCGGCCGCGGCTCAGGAAGTGGAAGAAGGGCTCCACGCCCGAGGCGCGGACATCCTCGTTGGCGTCCAGATAGGCCGCCGCGGAGAACCAGTGGACCGGATCGCGGCCCTCCCGCCAGCCCACCCGCACATAGTGGCCGAGCGCGTCGCTCCGGGGGTCCGCGAGGTCGAGATACACCGTCCGGTAGAAATCCGGATCGAACGCCGTGGAGATCACCCTATGGACTTCGTCAGCTTGGGCCAGGACGGCCATCGGGGTCTGGTTCCTGCAGCGGCGGCGCGGGTTGGTGTGCAACAGAAGCCGGTGGCGATCAACCGCCCCCGGAGCTTGCCGCGACCCGCGGGCGCCCGTAGAGCCTTGGCGTTCCCCCGCGCTGCCGGACGTGAAGGATGAGCCCGACCGAAGTCCACGACCGAAAGCCGCTTGAAAAGGCCGATGGGCGCGTCGCCTACGTCGTGCTGGGCATGCACCGCTCGGGCACCTCGGCGGTCACCCAGCTGCTGTCCCTGGCCGGCCCCGAGTTGCCGGCCAACGTCATGCCGGGCGACGAATACAACCAGAAGGGCTATTTCGAGCCCTGGAAGGTCGCCCTGCTCAACGACGAGCGGCTGCGGGCCGCGGGCTCGGCCTGGGACGACGCCTTCGCCTATCCGTTCCGCCCGCTCGCGCCGGCCGAGGACGAAGCCTGGGTCCAGCGGGCCTCGGCCCTGTTCCTGGAGGAGTACGGCGGGGTCCAGTGGCCGCTGCTAAAGGACCCGCGCGTCACCGTGCTGCTGCCCTTGTGGCGTCAGGTGTTCGACCGGCTGCCCGTCCGGCCCCGCTGCGTGATCCCGGTGCGCCACCCGCTGGCCGTCGCCGGCTCGCTGAGCCGCCGCGACCGCTTCCCGCCGGAAAAGTCAGTGCTGATCTGGACCGCCTACATGCTGGCCGCCGAGGCCTACACGCGCGACCTGCCCCGGGCGTTCGTGGGCTATGACGCCCTGCTCGCCGACTGGCGCGGCGAGGTCTCCCGCATCGAGGCGGCCCACGCCGCTCCCCTGCCGCGGCTGACCGCGGCCGCCGCGCGGCGGATCGACAAGGCGCTGAGCCCCGACCTGCGCCACAACGCCGGCGAGGGCGACCTGCGGGACCTCGGCTGGGCCGGCGCGCTGGCCGCCAAGGTGCTGGAATGGTTCGAGGGCGCGGCCCAGGACGAGCCGCCCTCGCGCCGCCTTCTGGACGAGGCGGCGGCCGAACTGGCCCGCCGCGCGGCCGACATGGCCCCCCTGGTCTCCCCCGTGGCCCGCGATCTCGACGTGGCCCGCACGGGCGCGCTGGAGGCCGGCCGGCGCATCGAGATCCTGGAGGGAGAACTGAAGGCCGAACACGCCCTCCTCGAAGGCTACCGCAAGGCCATGTTCGAGCTGGAAGCCGAACTGGACGCGATCCTCACCGAGGAGACCTGAGCGCCATGAGGTCCGCCGCCGGTCCAGCCGAGGCCCTGCTGGCCCGATATCCCAAGACCCGGCCGCCGCTGCCGCCGAAGATCGCCGAGATCTACGCGCGCCAGTACGCCGAGAACCGCGCCGGCGAGACGACGGCGGCGTCGCTGTCCCAGCGGCTGGAACGGTGGATGCACCGGCAGGTGGCCGCCGACGCTTCGCCCGCCAAGGCGACGCTGGAGCTGGGCGCGGGCAACCTGAACCAGCTTCCATTCGAACCCGAAGGCGGCGCCTACGACGTCGTGGAACCCTTCGCCGAACTGTTCGAAGGCTCGCCCCGCCTGGCGCGCGTGCGGCGGGTGTACGCGGACGTGGCCGAGGTTCCGGAGGGCGCCCGCTACGACCGCATCATCAGCGTGGCCTGCCTGGAGCACATCTGCGACCTGCCCGTGGCGCTGGCCCGCTCCGCGAGGCTGCTTGCCCCCGAGGGCGTCTTCCGGGCGGCGATCCCCAGCGAGGGCGGCCTTCTGTGGAAACTGGGCTGGTCGCTGACCACGGGCCTGGAATTCCGCCTGCGCCACGGCCTCGACTACGGCCTGCTGATGGCCCACGAGCACGTCAACGACGCCGGGGAGATCGAGGCCCTCGTACGCGCCCTGTTCGCCGAGGTGACGGTGAGGAGCTTCGGGATCGGCCGCCAGCTCTCGCTCTACCGGTTCATCGAGGCGCGGGCGCCGCGGCTTGACGTGGCCGACGGCTGGCTCAGGCGTTTCGCCGGCTGAGGCCCGACCTCGCCCCCGGCCTGAGCCTGGGATCGAGGGCGACGTAGGCCAGCCCCGTGATCGCCGCGAGGTCCAGGAAGTAGAGGTAGCGGTAGTCGCAGGCCAGCGAGATCGCATAGAAGCTCGCCGCGAACGCCAGCGCCGACAACATCAGCCCGGCCATGGCGACGTCGGCCGGATCGCGCCGAACCAGCAGGAAGCCGGCCACCAGCGCCGCCACGACGGCGTAGGTCAGGTGCGAATAGCCCGGCGTGTCCAGCCACCAGGTCGTGTAGTTCCATAGGCGGGCGTCGTTCAGGTCCTGCCGCTCCTTGAGGCCAAGCTTCACCATCAGGTCGGGCGGGCCGCCGACCCCCAGGTGGACCGGCAGGCACTGGTCGATGTCGGGAGTCAGGAACACCCATCGGAAGATTTCGAGCCGACGGCCGGCGTAGCCCAGCGGATCCTCGGAGATGGTCTGAAACCACTGGCGACCGATCGTCTTGGTCTTGAAGCTGACCAGCGCCTTGCCCAGCGTCTTGGAGCCCAGCAGCGCGTCCACCCGGGTGGGCGAGTAGTACTTCGGCGCTTCGCCCCTGAGATCGGCCGCCGCCTTGGGATTGGCCGCCTCCAGGACGCGCAGCGGACGGCCGGGGTCTGCGGCCAGGGCGGCGGCGAGGTCGTAGCCCTGCAGCAGGCGCAGGCCGACGTCGCGGTTCACGCCCGGCGGGTCCTTAACGGGGGTCGCGGCGTTCAGCACGGACGCGAGCGCCAGGGGGATGACGAACCCCGCCGCGCCCCAGGCCAGCGCCTTGCGCCAGCCGCCCCTCCGCGCGGTCCAGGCTAGGACCATTGCGCACATGACCACGGTGAGCGCCCCGTTCTGGCGAAGCAGGGTCGCCATGGCCAGGAGCAGGAAGGCCAGCGCCAGCAGGGCCAGGCGGACCCGGACCGCGTCCCAGCGCTTCGCCGCCCAGGCGAGCGCCACGAAGCCCGCGATGGCGAAGTCGGCGAACAGCACGTCCTTCCACAGGATCGCCTGGTAGATGATCACCTGGGGCGCCGAGATCAGCGCCAGGAGCACGAGCGGTCCCGCCCAGGAGACCTTGGCCCTCAGGCCCGACATGGCGGCCCAGGCCCCGACCAGCAGCAGCGGGACGACGGCCAGATAGGCCGCCGAGCCGGCCGCGATGCGATCGAAGAAGGCCAGGATCGCGCTGAAGATCGGCGGGCCGAACACGATCCGCACGCCCGAGCGGCCCTCGGCCAGGGAGATGACCGTGTCCACCGACATGTGGCCGGGGAAGTTCAGCTTCACGATCAGGACATAGGCCGCGACGGCGACGGCCAGCCAGGCGAAGGGCGGCGCCAGGCGGATCAGGCTTCGGGCGGTCATGGGTCGTCAGCTTCCCTGGCTCTGGATCACCGCCAGGCCGGCCAGCATCAGCAGGTAGCCGGCGGCCATGCGCCACCCCAGCGGCTCCTTGAAGAGCAGCCAGGCGACCACTGGAATGAGGCCCGTACCGGCGAGCGCGAACGGATAGGCGCGCGACAGCGGCACGCGGGTCAGAATGTAGAACCAGAAGATCGCGGTCAGGCCGTACCAGGCGAGCGCCGCGATCAGCGGTCCGTTGGTGATCAGGCGGTTCAGCAGCGGTCCGGTCTGGCGTTCCTGGTAGACGGCGGCCCACTTGAACATCGCCTGGCCCACCGGCAGGGCCAGCGAGAAGCCGGCGCAGAGCAGCATCTCGCGAGGAGTCACGCGCGGGCCTCGCCATCCAGGCGGCGCACGGCGCGCAGATAGGGGTGGATCGGACGGCTGGGCACGTTCAGCACGTCGAAGTTCATGGCCTGCAGCAGGAGTTGGGCTCCCAGGATGATCGGCAGGGCCGCCATCATGACCACGCCGGCCGAGGCGGCCTGGCCGGGAACCCGATGGGCGATGTAGCTCAGGGCGTAGCCCACGCCGAACAGCACGGAGAGGGCGCCGAACATCAGTTCCAGGCTGGCGGCGTTGAAGTCCCGCACGAAGTACTGGCCGATCACCCGCTGGGCGAAGTTGCGCAGATGCTTCAGTGCGAAGGGCCCGATGATCCGCCCGATGCGGATATTGCTGACCTCGTCGGCGTACCGCGCCGGCATCGGCACGTCGCGCACCACGGCCCTGAGCGTGCCCAGGTGATAGAGCAGGTCCGTCTCAAAGAAGAACCGCTTCGAGACCCGCTTCTCAAGCACGAGCGTCGCCACATGAGCCTCGATGGCGGTGTAGCCGTTCGTCGGGTCGAAGATGTTCCAGTAGCCCGTGGACACCTTGGCCGCGAAGCTCAGCACCGCGTTCCCGAACACCCGGATGCCGGGCATGGTCCGCAGGTGGCTGATCGAGGTGAACCGGTTGCCCTTGGCGTAGTCGGCCTCGCCGAGCAGGATCGGGGCCACCAGATAGGCGCAATGGTCCAGGTCCATCTGGTCGTCGCCGTCGACCTTGACCAGCACCCGGCCGCCCCGGCGCACAGCCTCGCGATAGCCGGCGAGCGTGGCGCCGCCAACCCCCTGATTCTCGGGCAGCCGGACCACCACCACGCGGGGATCGGTGTTCCGGGCCTCGATGAAGTCGCCGGAGCCGTCCGGGCAGGCGTCGTCCACGCAGACGATCCCCTCGACCCAAGGCGGGGCCTTGGCGATGACGTTCAGGATGTGCGCGGTGACCTTGAAGCAGGGCACGACCAGCCACACCCCCGCGCCCTCGAGGCTCAGGCCCTGCGGCGCGGCCGATCCCAGCGGGGACGGCGGCAGGTCGCGGGCGATCGTGTCGATCGAGGTCATGAGGTCAGCGCGGCTTCCGGCCGCCCGGCTAGCATGGAAGTCGCCAGGCGTGCAAAGCGCCAGGCGCTCGCCTTGCGCGGCCGGCGCCCGCCTGATACCTCCGCGCCTTCTCTCGGGAGAAGTGATGGCTCAGGCTGCCCACATGCTGCGGACCGGCCAACGCGGCGGTCTGTTCCAGCTCCAGATGGCGTTCAGGGACCTCAAGGGGTCGGGCCAGCGGCTGGGCCTGGCCTGGTCGCTCGCCTGGCACGACATCGTCTCGCGCTACCGCGGCTCCATCCTGGGGCCCTTCTGGATCACCCTTTCCATGGGCCTGATGGTCCTGGGGATCGGCTTCCTCTACGCCAACCTCTTCAAGATCCCGCTGAACGAGTTCCTGCCCTTCGTGGCCCTGGGCATCGTCTTCTTCGGCGTGATGACGGGGGTCATCAACGAAGGCTGCGACACCTTCGTCCAGGCCAAGGGGATGCTGTCGCAGACCAGCCTGCCGATGTTCACCTTCGTCTGGCGCACCGTGCTCCGGAACCTCATCAGCCTGGCCCACCACCTGGTGATTGTCCTCGCCGTCCTCACCGTCTACGGCTACTGGGCGCGGGCCGACGTCCCTCAGGCGCTCGTGGGCCTCGTCCTGATGATCGTCAACGTGAGCTGGGCCAGCATGCTCGCCGGCATCGCCTCGGCCCGCTTCCGGGACATCCCACAGATCGTCGCCTCGATCATGCAGTTCGCCATCTTCATGACCCCGGTGTTCTGGACACCGAACCGGTTCTCGGGCCAGCACATGGCCATCCTGCACGCCAATCCGTTCTACCATCTGCTGGACGCCGTCCGGGCGCCGTTGCTGGGACAGGCCGTGGCGCACCAGAGCTACCTCGTCCTCGTGCTGATGGCCCTGGGCGGCTGGACCCTGACCTTCGCGCTCTTCGCCCGCACCCGCCGCCGGATCGTGCACTACCTATGAGCCATCCCGTCTCGATCACCTGCACCGGGCTGACGATCCGTTTCCCCGTCTATGGCGTCGACGCCAAGTCGCTGAAGAAATCGCTCGCGCGCACGCTGTCGGTGGGCGGCAAGCTGGGCCGTCACTTCGGTTCGACCGACGTGACCGCCCTGCAGGACCTGAACCTGGAGCTCAAGGCCGGCGACCGCCTGGGCCTGATCGGCCACAACGGCTCGGGCAAGACCACCCTCCTGCGGGCGCTTTCCGGCGCCTACGAGCCCGACGAGGGCTCCATCGACGTCTACGGTCGGATCGCCGCCCTGCTCGACCTGGGGCTCGGCATCGACCTTTCGGCCACCGGCTACGACAACATCCGCCTCCGCGGCCGGATCGCCGGCCTGTCGGCCAAGGAGATCGAGGCCCGGCTGCCCGAGATCGCCGAGTTCACGGGCCTGGGCGCCTTCCTCGCCATGCCGGTGAAGACCTATTCCGCAGGCATGCAGGCCAGGCTCGCCTTCGCAGCGGCCACGGCCGTCGAGTGCGACGTGCTGCTGATGGACGAGTGGATCGCGGTGGGCGACGCGGAGTTCCAGAAGCTGGCCCACAAGCGCCTGCTGAGCCTGGTCGAACGCGCCGGCATACTGGTGCTCGCCACCCACGACGTCGACCTCCTGCGCCTATACTGCAACAAGGTCATGCGCCTGGAGGCGGGCGTGGCCTCGGAGGTCACCGACATCCGCCGGCTCGACGAGCTTCTGGCGGCCTGAGAGGGCGCCTGTTAGACCTGCCCAGGGAAGCCGGGCTTGGACGTCATCTTCACCATCGTCTCGCGGAACTACGCGGCCCAGGCGGCGACGCTCATGCGCAGCCTGGGCTCGGCCGAGCCCGACGCGCGCCGGGTGGTCGTGGCCGCCGACGGGCCGATTCCGGAGCTCGGGCCCCTTGCCGAGGTGATTCCCGCCGCCGACCTCGGCGCCCCGGTCCGCGACATGAGCGTCTATTACGAGGCGCTGGAACTCAACACGGCGGTGAAGCCGTTCGTGCTGCGCAGCCTGCTGGCGCAACCGGGCGTGGACTCGGTCACCTACCTCGATCCCGACATCTTCGTGTTCCGGCCGCTTGATGCGGTGCGCGCGGGCCTGGCCGAAGGTCCCGTCTGCCTGACGCCCCACCTGACGCGACCGCTCACCACCCCGGGCCAGCCCTCGAACGCCGAGATCGCCGCCTCCGGGACCTACAACCTGGGCTTCCTGAGCGTCCGGCGCGATCCGGACGCGGCCCGCCTGCTCGACTGGTGGGCCGAGCGCTGCCGCTTCGACTGCCGGGTCGATCCCCAGGCCGGGATCTTCACCGACCAGAAATGGATGGAACAGGCGCCGGCTTTCGTTCCAGGCGCCGTGATCCTGACGGACCCCGGCCTCAACCTCGCCTACTGGAACCTGGAGGGGCGGAAGCTCTCGCGGGGGGCTGACGGCTGGCGGGTGGACGGCGGCCCGCTGACCTTCTTCCACTTCTCGGGCTTCGATCCCGACCGGCCGCTCACCCTCTCCAAGCACCAGAACCGGCTCGCGGTGGAGCGGGGTTCGGCCCTGGCCGACCTGCTGGCGGACTACGCGCGCGCGCTGAAGGCCAACGGCCATGCCGAGGCGCGGGCGCGCGGCTACGCCTTCGACCGCTTCGCCTCGGGCCGCCGCGTGACGCCCGCCATGCGCCGCGCCGCCCTGGACGCGGCCCGGTCGGGGGAGAGCTTCCCCGATGGCCTCGGCCCGGCCACCGAGGCCTGGATGGACGCCGAAGCGCCCGACGCGCCGGGCCTGACCCGGGTCCAGGCGGCCGTCGCCCGCGAGCGTCCCGCCGCAGCCTACGCCTGGTGGTTCATTCCCAACGTCGAAGCCCTGGGCGCCGACCACGCGTCGGCCGAGGCGGCGCTGCGCCTGGACGGGCCCGCAGATCCGGCCCGGCGCTACGCTGGCGACGAGCTTCTGGCCTGGCGGATCGGCCCGGAGGCCGTGGCCGGCCGGTCCGATACGCGCGCCCTGTCCGACCCAGACATCGAACGCCTGCTGGCCAGCCCCGCGATCCTCGCCCACGCCGCCGAGCTCGCCGAGACGGACGCCCGTCCCACGGACCTGCGCCGCGCCCTCTTCGCCGCCTTCGGCCTGCCGCACCGGGCGGGATGGCCCGACCGGCTCAAGGCCCCGCTCCAGGCTCCGCACCTCGCCCCCGCCGCCGGCCTGCCCCGGCCGTTCACGCGCCTCTTCAGGGACATCTGGGACAGCCGCGCCGACCTGCAGCGGCTCTACCCGCTGGGCGGCTTCATGGGACGGCTGCGCTATCTGCGCTGGCTGGTCGCCGGGGGCTTCGCCGAATACGGTCTGCCGCTGGACGCCTTGCCGCCCAGCGTGCGGAATCATCCGCTGATGCGTCTCGCCGGCCTCGGTCTGCGGGGGCGCGGGTGAGCCTGCGGGGCGCCCAGGGACTCTGGAAGCGGGTGCTGCCGCCTGGCGCGCGCGCCGCCGCCGCGCCGCTGGCCGGCCAGGCCGTGCGGGCGTTCGTCCACGCCGCCGGCCGCGCGCCCGCCCCCCCGGCGAGCGGTCCCCTGCCGATCAAGGTCGTGGGCTTGCTGGACTCCAGCCACGGGATCGGCGCCTCGGCCCGCCTGGCGATCCGCGCCCTGGAGAGCCTCGGCGCCTGGGTCGAGCCGGTGCACCTGGCCCTGGGCCTGGACTGGCGCGCACGCCTGCCGGAGCCGACGCCGGCGGCGGCCTGGATCTTCCACCTCAATCCGCCGGAAATGCCCAACGCCCTGGCGGCGCTCGGCCCCCGCCGGGTGCTGGGTCCCCGTTACGGGGTCTGGGCCTGGGAGCTGCCCGAGGCGCCGCCGTCGTGGCGGACGGACGCGCGGCTGGTGGACGAGGTCTGGGCGCCCAGCCGCTACACGGCCGAGGCGTTCTCGCGGATGGACCGGCCCGTCCGGGTGGTTCCGCACCCGCTGTTCCCGGAGGATTACGCAGGGATCGAGCCGGCGCCGAAGACGGCCGAGTTCCGCGCCGTGGCGCTGTTCGACTTCAATTCCTCGGCGGCCCGGAAGAACCCGGAGGGCGCCATCGAGGCCTTCCGCCGGGCGTTCGGCGACGATCCGGCGTGCGAGCTGGTCATCAAGACCCAGAACGGGTCGGCTCATCCCCAGGCCCTGGCCGCGCTGCGGGCCCGCGCGGGCGGCGCCATCCGGATCGTCGACGAGTCCTGGCCCTATGCCCAGGTGAAGCGGCTGATCGCCGGGGCCGAGGTGCTCATCTCGCTGCACCGGGCGGAGGGCTTCGGCCTCGTCATGGCCGAGGCTATGGCCCTTGGCGTGCCCGTGGTGGCCACCGCGGCCACCGGCAATCTCGACTTCATGGACGAGACGTGCGGCTTGCTGATTCCGGCCGGCTCCGTGGCGGTCGACGATCCGCAGGGCGTCTATCGGGGCCAGACCTGGGCCGAGCCCGACCTCGGCGCGGCGGCCGAGGCTCTGATGCGCCTGCGCGCCCAGCCGGGCCTGCGCGCCTCCCTGGCCGAGGCGGGTCGCAGGCGCGTGGCCGAACGCCTGTCGCCCGAGGCCTGGCTCTCCACCCTGCCCCAAGGCGTCCAGGAAGCCGCCAAGGCATAGGACGCCCGCTGGCAGCTCCGCGCGGGCGCGCAGGCCCGAGCCGCAGCGCGACGGCGCCTGGTGAGCTGGTTGCCCGCGAAACCGTCCGCCGGCGTGGCTGGATGCGGCCTTAGGTCAGCCAGTCGACAAAGCCGTGCTTCGCCATCCAGCCCAGGGCGAGTTCGAGGCCTCTGCGCTGGGCGCTGGGAAAGGCCAGCAGGATTTCGCGGACGGTCATGGCGCCGTTGGCCGCCAGGAGATCGAGCGCCTGGGCGCAGGCCTCTGGCCGCGCCCTCAGCCCGGCGTATGCCCGGTCGAGCTCGACCGACTCGGTGCGCAGGACGTCCTCGCCCGTGACGCCGGGGACCGCCGTGAGCCGCGTCTCGGCGTCGAGAACCTGGGTGGCGAAATGGGCGAAGTCGCGGAAGGGATCGCCGCTGACGGG
>NZ_JBKBRO010000027.1:0-51855 GCF_046463815.1 Phenylobacterium sp.
ACTGGCCGGCGTCGTGCGGGCATTCCTATGCAGGTTCATCCGGTCCCCTGAGATCAGCTGAGTCTTCGCAACACCAGCCTTCCCGGTCCGGACCGGATGGACAACCTATTGGCACCTCACAGCTAGGTAGTGGCCGGCTTCGTCGGTCATAAGGCGGGCCTCCCGATGCAGGTTGTCCAGCACGATGGGGGCGATGGTGGCAGGGCGAATGTTGTCCACGACCATGCTCCGGGCGCGACCGCTGTTGCGGTCCACCAGGGTCAGCACCTTCATCTTGTGGTGGAAGGCGCGCTTCACCGGCTTGCCGGGCTCGCGGCCGATATAGGTCTCGTCTACTTCGACGGCGCCGCCGCCCACGCCAAAGGGCGCGAGGTCCCCGGAACGCATCGCCTCGCGGATGCGATGGGCCATGAACCACGCCGTCTTGAGCGTCACGCCTAGGGTCCGGTGAAGCTGGTTCGCGCTGATGCCCTTCTTGCTGGAGCACAGCAGGAACATCGCCTGAAGCCACAGGTGCATCTTGACGTTGCTGGCCTCGAAGATCGTTCCCACCTTCACCGTGAACGGCTTGCGGCAGTCGTAGCACTTGCGAACGCCGAGGCGGGTGCTCTTGCCCTTCAGTTCGCCGATCCGCTCGAAGCCGCCGCAGTGCGGGCACACGGGACCGTCCGGCCACACGTGCGCTTCCACGAACCGGTAGGCGGCTCGCTCGTCGTGGAAGTGCTTTGCGGACAGGACGGACACGGGGTTGCTCCTTCTGATGGGCAGAATCCCATAAGAGTCAGCGCCTTGTCAAGCTTTTGGGTACGGATTGTATAATAACGCCAAAATAAACGGGCCCCCCCCGGGGGCGCCCCTCCGCTTTACGCGAAATCGCGTGGAGAAGCTTAGTGCTTCTCGGCCGGGGCAGCGGCCGGAGCGGCCGGAGCAGCGGCGTCGGCGGCCGGAGCAGCGGCGGCGCCTTCGGCGGCGGCGGCGGCGTCGGTGGCGGCGGCGTCGGTCGCGGCGGCGGCGTCGGCGGCCGGGGCGGCCGGAGCTTCAGCAGCGGCTTCCGGAGCGGCTTCGGTCTTCTCTTCCGGCTTCGAGCAGGCGGCGACGCTCATGGCGGCGACGGCGGCGCCGGCGACGAGCAGCTTGCGGAGCATTTCGTTGGTCATGTCCCTAGTCCTCTTTGGAGTGTCACACCGGCAGCGACTGCCAAGGCAGCCCGCGGCGCAGCCGAGGAATACGCCCGCCCGGGCACGCTCGGCAAGGCGAAAAATCACGGACTCGTGATCCGTTTATTCACTTTTGAGGGGGCTCGCCCGAGAGGCCGATCAGGCCTCGGCGGGAATGTTCTGAAGGGCCTCTTCCAGCTCGAGGAAGCTGGGCTGAGCGCCCGAGGGCACGTTGCCGCGGCCGATCTCCACCGAGATCTGGGCGGCGTTGCCATGGAGGTGCGCGACCAGGACCGACTGGATGATCCGGTAGAAGGCGCCTTCCTCGTCGACGATCTCCTTCAGGCGCGTGGCCATGGGACCGACCAGGCCATAGGCCAGGAACACGCCCAGGAAGGTGCCGACGAGGGCCGAACCGATCATCTCGCCCAGCACTTCGGGCGGCTCGGTGATCGAGCCCATGGTCTTGATCACCCCCAGCACGGCGGCCACGATGCCGAGCGCCGGGAGCGCGTCGGCCAGGCTCTGCAGGGCGTGGCTGGGCGCCAGCGCCTCGTGATGGTGCTTTTCGAGCTGCTTCTCCATCGCGTCCTCGACCTGGTGAGGGTCCTCCAGGTTCATGGTCATCATCCGCAGGGTGTCGCAGATGAAGTCGGTGGCGAAGTGATCCTTCATGATCTTCGGGAAGCGGTTGAAGATCGTGCTCTCGTGCGGGTTCTCGATGTGGCTTTCCAGGGCGATGACGCCCTTGGACTTCATCGTCTTGGTCAGCAGGAAGAGCAGGGCGAGCAGGTCGCGGTAGTCGGCGGCCTTCCACTTCGGACCCGCGAACACCTTGGCGAGACCCCCGCCGGTGCCCTTGATGACCGGCATGGAGTTGGCGATCAGGAAGCTGGCCACGCCCGCGCCGCCGATGGCCATCATCTCGTGGGGCAGGGCGTGCAGGATGACGCCCATGTTCCCGCCCGAGATGATGAAGCTGCCGAACACGAGGCCGAACAGCAGCACGATACCGACGATCTGAAACATGGAGTCCCCCGAACGCGCCGGAGAGGATGGCCGTTAATGTTTAATGGGCCGTGAGCGGCTTTCGGTTTGCGCTGTCGCGGCGGCACGGCTTAAGCGAAGGCTGTCATGCCCAGCACCGCGCCCGCAGAGGGGGGCCTGTCCCGGCGTCCCTTCGTCATCATCTTCTGCGTCTCGCTGGCGACGGCGCTCGGCAACACCGGCCTGATCTCGGTCCTGCCGGCCATCGGCCGCTCGATCGGCATCCCCGATCCCATGGTGGCGGCGATCTTCTCGCTGTCGGCCGTGCTCTGGGCGGTGTCCTCGCCCTGGTGGGCCCGGGCCTCGGACCGTTACGGGCGCAAGCCGCTGATGATGGTGGGCCTCTCGGGCTTCATGATCTCGATGATCATGTGCGGCCTGGTGGTCAGCGCGGGCCTGCGCCAGATGGCCCCGCCGCTGATGATCTTCGCCTTCTTCCTGCTGGCCCGGGCGCTGTTCGGCCTGTTCGGAGCGGCCTCGAACCCGGCGACCCAGGCCTATGTGGCCGAGCGCACCTCGCCCGAGAACCGCACCCAGGCCATGGCCAGCCTGGCCGGAGCCTTCGGCCTGGGCACCGTGATCGGCCCGTTCCTGGCGCCGCTGTTCATCTATCCCGTGCTGGGACTGGCCGGGCCGCTGTTCACCTTCGCCCTGATTGCGGCGGCCATGCTGTTCGTCGTCTGGCGCTACCTGCCCGAGACGCCCTTGCCGGAGGAGGCCCGCCGCCCGCGCAGGCCGGTCGTGGCCGGCGCGCCGAAGGCGCGGCCCATGTGGCGCGATCCGCGGATCACGCCCTTCCTGCTCTACGGTTTCGTCGTCGCGAGTTGCCAGACGGCCCAGGCCCAGACCCTGGGCTTCCTGATCATCGACAAGCTCGCCATGTCGCCGGCCCAGGCCCAGTACTTCATCGCCATCGCCATGATGTTCGGCGCGGTGGCGGGCCTGCTCGCCCAGTGGGGCATCATCCGCATGTTCGAGATGACCCCGCGCCAGCTCCTGCGCTGGGGCGTGGCGGTGGCGGCGCTGGGCAATCTGATCGTGGCCCTGGCGCCCGACTATTATGTGGTGGTGGCGGGCTATGCGATCTCCAGCCTGGGCTTCGGCTTCGCCCGGCCGGGGTTCACCGCCGGCTCCTCGATCGCCGTGGGCATGGACGAGCAGGCCCGGGTGGCCGGCGCGATCGCGGCGGTGAACGGCATCAACGTGGTCCTCGCGCCGCTCTTCGTCTGGCTCTACGAGCACTTCGGGCCCGCGCCCTTCCTGCTGAACGCCAGCCTGATGGCGGGGCTGCTCGTCTACGCGTTCCGCAACGCCCAGCTCCGCAACGCCGACCCCGAGCCCGCCACTCGCGAGGCCGCGACGGCGGCCACGCTGGAGAAGAGCGACGAGGGCGGCGGCCCTTAAGAAACCACGGAAAACACTGAAAACACTGAAGTCCGGAACGTTTGTTCCCGACTTGTTCTGGATGTGCGTTCGGCGTAGGCTGATCGCATGGATGATGGCGACGCCTATCTTTACAGCGGCGAGACCTTCCGCATCCGCGGGGCGGCGTTCGACGTCTATCGAACGATGGGTCCGGGATTTCTCGAGGGCGTCTATCAGGAATGCTTGGCGATTGAGTTCGAACGGCGCGGCATTGCCTTTGAGGCGTTCAAGCCCCTTCGGTTGAGCTATGCGGGCCGACCCCTGCGAGACACCTACGTCGCCGACTTCGTCTGCTTCGGAAGCATCATCCTTGAGCTGAAGGCGGCCCGCGGCCTTGCGCCCGAGCATCGGGCCCAAACCATCAACTATCTCCGCGCATCCGGCATGAAGCCCGGCCTGCTGCTTAATTTCGGCGCGACGCCGCGCATGGAGATCGAGCGCTTCGCGCTCTGAGCTTCTGTGTTTTCAGTGACTTCAGTGGTTCTCTAACTCGCGCCTGCCTCGGCTTTCAGGCGCCGGACCATGTCGGGCGAGAGGTAGCCGTCGGCGGTGAGGCCGCGGGCCTTCTGCCAGGCGCGCAGCGCGGTGCGCGTGTTCATGCCCACCACCCCGTCCGGGGCGCCCGGATCGAAGCCCAGGGCCGCCAGCGCGCGCTGGGCGGTCATGCGGTCGACCAGGGACAGCGGCTGCTCCTGCGGCCAGGGCCGCGTCAGCCCGCCGGCGCCCGAGAAGCTGTCAGCCAGCAGGCCCACGCCCAGCGCATAGGCCAGGCTGTTGTTGTACTTGCGGATCGCGAAGTGGTTCGGGAACAGCAGGAAGAGCGGCCCGGCCGCGCCGGCGGGGGCCGAGAGCTGAGCCTGGGCCGTGCGGTCGGCTTCGGTCCAGGGCAGGCCGTCGGCGCGCACGACGCCCATCTGCGCCCATTGGTCGGGCGTCAGCTTCGGCCCCTCGGTGAGGCTGAAGTCGAAGCCGGCGGGGACGGTGACCTCGCGGGCCCAGCTCTGGCCCCGCACCCAGCCGCCCTTGGCCAGCAGGTTGGCGGCCGAGGCGAGCGCATCGGCCCGGTTGCGCCAGATGTCGCGGCGGCCGTCGCCGTCGTGGTCCACGGCGGTCGAGAGGAAGGTGGACGGGATGAACTGGGTCTGGCCCATGGCCCCGGCCCATGAGCCGCGAAGCTGCGCGCGCGGATGCTCGCCGGACTGGATGATCTTGAGCGCGGCGATCAGCTCGCCCTCGGCCCAGTCCCGGCGCCGCCCCTGGGCGGACAGCGTCGCCAGCGAGCGGATCACGTCATAGTCGCCCTGGATGGCGCCGAAGCCGCTCTCCAGCGCCCAGACCCCCATCAGGATCTCGCGCGGCACGCCGTAGCGGGCCTCGATGGCGTCGAACTCGGCCATGTCGCGGCGGCTCGTGGCCAGGGCGGCGCGGTCGGGGGTCACCACGCCCTTGATGTAGGCGCTGACGGGCCTGGAGAATTCCGGCTGGCGGCTGTCCAGCGCGGCGATCTTGGAATCGGGCGTCAGGCCCGCCATCTCGCGCTCCAGCACGTCGGGCCGGATGCCCGCGGCGAGCGCCCGGCCCTGGAACTCGGCGGCCCAGGCGTCGAAGATCATGTCGCCCGAGGCCGTGGGCGGTTTCACCGACACGACCGGCGGCGGCGCCGGCGCGGTGGCGGCGGGCGGCGGGACGTGGCTCACGGGCGGCGCGGGCCTGGGCGGGCTGGCGCAACCGGCCAGGACATAGAGGAGAAGAAGGTGGCGACGGCGCATCATGGGATATCTAGTCCGCGTCGTGGTCGGCCCCAATCACAACGCCGTCAGGTTGACGAAAGGCGCCTGTCCCCGTATATGCGCCCGCTCTTGTTGAAACCCCGGCCGCACCCCGGCCCTCAGATGTTACGGTCATGAAGGTCAGAAGCTCGCTCAAGTCGCTCAAGACGCGTCACCGCGACTGCAAGCTCGTGCGCCGCAAGGGCCGGGTCTACATCATCAACAAGACCGACCCGCGCTTTAAGGCCAAGCAGGGCTAAGAGCCCGCCCGCGCGATGCCGAAGGCTCTCCTCTGGGACTTCGGCAACGTCATCGTGCGCTGGGACCCGCGCACGCTCTACGCCAAGATCTTTCCCGATCCGGTCGAACGGGACCGGTTCCTGTCCGAGGTGTGCACCATGGCGTGGCACCTCGAGACGGACCGCGGCCTCTCCTTCGCCGAGAACTGCGCCCGGCTGGCCGCCGTCCATCCCCACCATCACGACGCGATCCACGCCTGGCGTGAGCGCTGGGACGAGATGTTCTCGGGCCCCATCGCCGAGACAGAGGCCGTCATCGAGGACCTGCACGCGCGCGACGTGCCCCAGTACGGCCTCTCGAACATCTCCCACGAGACCCTCGACTCGACGCTCGCCATGAGCCCGGCGTTCGGCCGCCTGGCCGGCGTCGTCGCCTCGGGCCTCGAGGGCGTGATCAAGCCGCAGCCCGAGATCTTCCATCTGGTCTGCGACCGGTTCGGCCTGGCGCCAGGGGACTTCCTGTTCGTGGACGACAGCGCCAGGAACATCGAGGCGGCGCAGGGCCTGGGCTTCGACGTCCACCACTTCACCGATCCGGCGGCGCTCAGGCCCGCCCTGGAGGCGCGGGGGCTGCTCTGACGGTCACCCGCCGTTACGCACCAGCTCGAAGAACTCGGTCCGCGTGCGCGGGTCGTCGCGGACTTCGCCCAGAAGGTGGCTGGTGGTGAGCCGGGAGCCTGGCGTGTTCACGCCGCGCATGGTCATGCACGAGTGCTCGGAGACGATCACCACGCCCACGCCCTTGGGCTGGAGGATGTCCTGTATGGCCTCGGCGATCTCGGCCGTCAGCTTCTCCTGGATCTGCAGGCGCCGGGCGAAGCCGTGCACCACCCGGGCCAGCTTGGAGATGCCCACCACCCGGTTCGACGGCAGGTAGCCCACGTGCGCCTTGCCCAGGAAGGGCAGCATGTGGTGCTCGCAGAAGCTGACCACCCGGATGTCCTTCAGGATGACCAGCTCGTCGTAGCCGCCGACCTCCTCGAAGGTCCGCTTCAGGTACTCGCGCGGGTCGCTTTCGTAGCCGGCGAAGAGCTCGCGGTAGGCCTTGATGACCCGGCGGGGCGTGTCCAGCAGGCCCTCGCGGTCGGGGTCGTCCCCGGCCCATTCGATCAGGGTCCGGACCGCCGCCAGGGCTTCGGCCTCGGTGGGGCGCTGCTTCTCGTCCGACATCCGGGACCCTCCGCGTCGTTGCGTCTCAACGTCGGGTTCTAGTCGAGGTTCATGGTCCGATGACAGCCCCGTCGCGGGCGGCTAAGACGCACGGCTTCACGATCATCCCCGAACCCGGTAGAGCTTTTCCCATGGCCGACGACGCTTCCGCCCACTCCGACGTGCTGAACGCCACCGCCCAGGGGCAGCTCAAGAGCATCATCGAGCGCGTCGAACGCCTCGAGCAGGAGAAGGCCGAGATCGCCGAGCAGATCAAGGAGGTCTTCGCCGAGGCCAAGGGCAACGGCTTCGACGTGAAGGTGCTTCGCAAGGTCATCCGCATCCGCAAGCAGGACCGCGCCAAGCGGCAGGAGGAAGAGGCCATCCTCGACCTCTACCTCTCGGCGATCGGAGAGATTTGAGGCGCAAGCCGCCCGTCTCGCCCTTCGAGGCCCGCAAGGCGGCAGCCAAGCGCGCCGCCCTCAACGCCCTGAAACGCGCCCGCCGCGCCGCCGACAAGGCCGGCGTGCCCCTCTCCGAGTGGGAGGGCGAGTTCCTGGGCAGCGTCGCCGACCGCGTGAAGACCTACGGCCGCGCCTTCGGCGACCCCGAGAAGGGCGCGCCGGGCGAGGCGCTGTCGGTCATGCAGACCGTCAAGCTCAAGGAGATCGCCGCCAAGGCGGCCAAGGGGACTGACGGCGGGAAGAAGGATCTGAAGCGGAAGCCGTTCAGGCGCCGCGGAAAACCCTCTCCCCCAGGCGAAGCCTAGAGGGGAGAGGAGATCTAAGCCGCCGCCTCTTCGGCCTCGCCGCCCTTCACCAGGCCTTCCAGCCCGTTCTCGCGGACCTTGCGGTAGAGGGTCGAGCGGCCGATGCCCAGCCGGCGGGCCACCTCGCTCATGTGACCGGAATAGACCTCGATGGCGTGCTGGATGAGGTCGCGCTCGATCTCCTCCAGCGGCCGGATGTGACCCTTGTGGTCGAGGATGCGCACGGGGCTCTCCGGCATGGGCAGGGCGGCGGCGAGTTCCGCGGCCGACGGCACCGGCATCGGCGTGCTCAGCGCCTCGGGGGGCGGGGCGGCGACGCCCGAGATGGCCGGGAAGTCGTGCGGCTGCAGGTAGGGGGCGTCGGCGAGCACGATGGCGCGGTAGACCGCGTTTTCGAGCTGTCGGACGTTGCCGGGCCAGTCGAAGGCGGTCAGGCAGGCCAGGGTCTCGGGGGCGGCGCCCACCACGGCCTTGCCCTCCTCGACATTGAAGCGCCGGATGAAGGCGTCGACCAGGGCCGGGATGTCCTCCTTGCGCTCGCGCAGGGCGGGGGCCTCGATCGGGAAGACGTTCAGCCGGTAGTAGAGGTCCTCGCGGAAGCGGCCCTCGGCCACGGCGTTCGACAGGTCGCGGTTGGTGGCCGAGACGATGCGCACGTCGACCTTGATCGAGCGCTTGGAGCCGATCGGGTCGATCTCGCTCTCCTGCAGGGCGCGCAGCAGCTTGACCTGCATGTCGAGGGGAAGCTCGCCCACCTCGTCCAGGAACAGGGTGCCGCCGTTGGCTTCCTGGAACTTGCCCAGATGCTTGTCGGTGGCGCCGGTGAAGCTGCCCTTCTCGTGGCCGAACAGGATCGACTCCACGAGGTTCTCGGGGATGGCGCCGCAGTTGACGGCCACGAACGGCTTGCCGGCGCGGTCGGACGAGCCGTGGACGGCGCGCGCGATCACCTCCTTGCCGACCCCGCTCTCGCCGGTGATCAGGATGGGGATGCCCGACTTGGCGGCGCGCTCGCCCAGGCGCTTGACCATGACCATGGCCGGCGAGGCGCCGATCAGGTCGTCGAAGGTGGTCCGGCCGCTGGCGTGCTTCTTGAGCCGGTCCACCTCGCCCTTCAGGGCGCCCATGGAGAGCGCGTTGCGGATCGAGACGATGATCCGCTCGGGCGCCGCCGGCTTGACGAAGAAGTCCATGGCGCCGGCCTGCATGGCCTGGACCACGGTGTCGATGCCGCCGGTGGCGGTGACCACGATGACCGGTTGGTTGAAGCCGCGCGCGCGCATCTCGACCAGGGTGTCCTGACCCGAGATCCCGGGCATCACGAGGTCGAGAAGCACCACGTCGACGGCGGCGCCGGACGACAGGCGCTTGATCGCCTCGTCGCCGGATTCGGCATGGACGACGGCGAAGCCCTCGCGCTCCAGGACCGCCTGGCTCAACCTGCGTTGCGTCGGGTCGTCGTCGACGACCAGGACCGTTTTGGCCATGTGAATACACCCACCGATATCGGGCGCCCGCCCGCTCGACGGAGCCTCTTGTTTGTCCCCCTTTGGTACAGGGGCCGGGTAAAGGCGGGGTTTCGGAGACCTGAGTCGGAGGTTAACGCGGGCCGGGGGCGGCCAGGCCTATTCCGCCGGGACGGCGACCGCCTCGCCGGCGGGTTCGCGGATCGTGAACAGCGGCAGGAAGACCTGCACCAGCGGCCCGATGGCCAGCGCATAGGCCACGGTGCCCAGGCCCACCGTGCCGCCCAGCAGCCATCCAGAGGCCAGCACGACCAGCTCGATGCCGGTGCGCACCCGGCGGATGGGCCAGCCGGTGCGCCGGACGAGCCCGGTCATCAGGCCGTCGCGCGGGCCGGGGCCGAGCCCTGCGCCGATGTAGAGGCCGCCCGCGATCCCGTTCAGGACGATGCTGGCGGCCAGCATGACGCCCCGGAGCGGCAGGCCCTGGAAATCGGGCAGGAGGGCGAGGCTGGCGTCCGCCGCCAGGCCGATGACCACGACATTGGCCACCGTGCCGATCCCGGGCCGCTGGCGCAGCGGGACCCAGAGCAGCAGCACCGCGGCGCCCACGGCGCAGACGATCAGGCCGAACGACAGCGGCGTGCGGTGCGACAGGCCCTGGTGGAACACGTCCCAGGGATCGAGGCCCAGGTCGGCGCGGATCATCAGGGCCATGGAGAAGCCGTAAAGGCCGAGGCCGACGAAGAGCTGGGTGAGGCGGCGGATCATCATGCCCGAAAGGGTGCGTGCAACTGGCCTTGAAAAAAATGGCCAGTCTTCGTAGCGTGGCCGCATGACGCCGCGCCGCATAAGGGCCGCTTCCCTGACACGCCTCCTGGGCGCGTGGCGGGGCGAGCAGGCCGGTCCCGCCTACCGCCAGCTCGCCGACGGCCTGCGGCTGCTGATCCTGGACGGCCGCCTGCCGCTGGACGTGGTGCTGCCGGGCGAGCGCGAACTGGCCCACGCCCTGGAGGTCAGCCGCACGACGGTTACCGCCGCCTTCGGGCGGCTTCGCGAACAGGGCTTCCTGCACAGCCGCCAGGGCGCCGGCGCGCGCACGCGCCTGCCGGCCGGGCCGGGCCAGCGGGGCTTCTCGCCGCTGCTGCCCGCCGACCAGCCCGGCCTGATCGACCTGATCGCCGCGGCCATGCCGGCCGGCGAGTTCGTGCACCAGGCCTACGCCGCGGCCCTCTCGGCGCTGCCGGCGCACCTGCCGCACCACGGCTACGAGCCTGTGGGCCTCACGGTCCTGCGCGAGGCGATCGCCGCCCGCTACACGCGCCGGGGCCTGCCCACCACGCCCGACCAGGTGATGGTGACCCACGGCGCCCAGCACGCCTGGGCCCTGATGCTGCGGCTCTGCGCGGGGCCGGGCGACCGGGTGGTGATCGACCATCCGACCTATCCGAACGCCATCGACGCGATCCTTCGGGCCTCGTGTCGGCCGGTGCCGGTCAGCCTGCCGGCCGAAGGCTGGGACGTGGAGGGCTACTGCGCCGCCTTCCAGCAGAGCGGCCCGAAGCTCGCCCACATCATCGCCGACTACCACAACCCCACGGGCCGCTGGATGGATTTCGCCGCCCGCGAGGCGATCGCCGCCGCCGGCGCGCGCACCCGCACCCTGGTGGTCTTCGACGAGACGATGCTGGACCTGTGGCTGGACGAGCCGCGCGCCTCCTACGGCTTCGAGGAGCCGCCGGGCGCCGTCGTGCGCCTGGGCTCGGCCGGCAAGAGCTTCTGGGGGGGCTTGAGGATCGGCTGGATCCGCGCCGAGGCGGACCTGATCTCGGCGCTCGGGACCATGCGCGCCTCCATCGACCTGGGGACGCCGGTCCTGGAACAGCTCGCGGCCGCCGCCCTGCTGTCGGACGACGAAGCGGCGCTGGAGGCCCGCCGCGCGGTCCTGCGCGAACGGCGCGCCCGGCTCCTGGCCCTCGCCGCCGAGCGCCTGCCCGACTGGCGGCTGGAGGCCCCGCCCGGCGGCCTGTCGGTCTGGGCCGAGTTGCCCGCGCCGGTGTCCAGCGCGCTCGCCGCCACCAGCGAGCGGTTTGGCGTCCGGGTCGCCGCGGGGCCGCGCTTCGGCCTGGATGGAGCCTTCGACCGTTTCCTGCGCCTGCCCTTCACCCTGCCGCCCGAACAGATGGGCGAGGCCATGGACCGCCTGGCCATGGCCTATGCCCGCCTCCGCCCCACCGCCGCGGCGGGGGCGCGGGCGTCCGCCGGCGCGGTGGTGTGACCAGCCGCCAGGGTGACGCCGGGGCACGCTTGCCCGGGGCGCGATCGCGCGCATAGTGCCGCCCAAGGCCGCGCGTCCAGAAGCGGCCATCGGGAGGGCGACGATGAAGATCATCCGGTTGGGCATGGCCCTGGCGCTGGTCCTGGGCGTGGCGGCTTGCCAGAAGCCCGGCGCGGGCCAGGTGGACGGCAAGCGCATCGCCGCCGCCGACTCCAACGCCGAGTGGCTCTCCTACGGCAAGGGCTATTCCGAGCAGCGCTTCTCGCCCCTCGACAAGATCAACGCCGGCAATGTGGGCCAGCTCGGCCTCGCCTGGTTCGCCGAGTTCGACACCGACCGGGGCCAGGAGGCGACGCCGCTCGTGGTGGACGGCGTGCTCTACACCTCGACCGCCTGGTCCAAGGTCTTCGCCTTCGACGCCAGGACTGGCAAGCAGCTCTGGAAGTTCGATCCGAGGGTCGAGGGCTCCAAGGGCTTCAACGCCTGCTGCGACGTGGTCAACCGGGGGGTGGCCGTCTGGAAGGGCCGCGTCTACGTCGGGACCATCGACGGGCGGCTGATCGCGCTCGACGCCAAGACCGGCCAGCCGGTCTGGTCGGTGCAGACCACCGACCCCTCCAAGCCCTACACCATCACCGGCGCGCCCCGCGTGGTGAAGGACAAGGTGCTGATCGGCAACGGCGGCGCCGAATACGGCGTGCGCGGCTACATCACCGCCTACGACGCGGCCACCGGCAAGCAGGCCTGGCGCTTCTACACGGTGCCCAACCCGACCGGCGCGCCCGACGGCGCCGCCTCCGACAAGGTGATGGCCGAGAAGGCGGGCGCCACCTGGTCCGACGGCGAATGGAAGAAGACCGGCGGCGGCGGCACCGCCTGGGATTCCATCGCCTACGACCCCAAGCTCGACCTCGTCTATTTCGGCATCGGCAACGGCACGCCCTGGAACCACAAGCTCCGCTCGGGCGGAAAGGGCGACAACCTCTTCCTCTCGTCGATCCTCGCGCTGAGGCCCGATACCGGCGAGTACGTCTGGCACTATCAGACCACGCCTGCCGAGAGCTGGGACTATACCGCCACCCAGCACATCATGCTGGCCGACCTGACCATCGGGGGGCAGCCCCGCAAGGTGCTGATGCAGGCGCCGAAGAACGGCTTCTTCTACGTGATCGACCGCGCCAACGGTCAGCTCATCTCGGCCAGGAACTACACCAACATCACCTGGGCCACGGGCGTCGACCCCAAGACCGGCCGGCCGATCGAGAACCCGCAGGCCCGTTACAAGGACGCCGCCTTCCTGCAGATCCCCGGACCGCTCGGGGCGCATAACTGGCAGCCCATGGCCTTCAACCCGAAGACCGGCCTCGTCTACATCCCGACCAACGTGACCCCCTTCGCCTACACCGACGACAAGGGCTTCTCGTACAAGGCCGGCGCCTGGAACGTCGGCGTGGACTTCCTGGTCAATGCACTGCCCACCGACGCCGCGACGCTGAAGGCCATCACCGCCATGGTGAAGGGCCAGCTCGTGGCCTGGGATCCGGTGCGGCAGAAGGCGGTCTGGACCGTCGACCATCCCTACTTCTGGAACGCGGGCGTGCTGTCGACCGGCGGCGGCCTGGTTTTCCAGGGCGCGGCCCAGGGGGAGTTCGCGGCCTATGACGCGGCGGCCGGCAGGAAGCTGTGGTCCTACGACACCGGCAACGGCGTGATCGCCGCGCCGATGACCTACGAACTGGACGGCGAGCAGTACCTGGCGGTGATGGTCGGCGTCGGCGGCGGCGGCCAGATCTCGGCGCCGGGCTCGATGCCCCAGCGGCCCCGGCTGCCCGGCCGGCTGCTGGTCTTCAAGGTCGGCGGCAAGGCCCAGGCGCCGGCCTTCCCCAAGCCGGCCCAGCCCGCCATCGACCTGGCGGCGATCCAGCCCTCGAAGGGCGACGCCCAGCACGGCTTCGCGGTCTTTCACCAGAACTGCCAGGTCTGCCACGGGCCGAACGCCTCGGGCGCCTGGCTGCCCGACCTGAAGGCTTCGCCCATGCTGCAGACGGCGGATAACTGGAAGGGCGTGGTGATCGACGGCGCCAGCGCCCCGCGCGGCATGGCGAGCTTCGCCCGCTTCCTCACGCCGAAGGACGCCGAGGACGCGCGGGCCTATGTGATCGAGGAGGCGAAGAAGGCCGCCGGCGGCCAGGCCGCCGCCCCCATGCCGATCGGCTAGGTCGGCAACACCGCCGCGAACTGCTCGGCGATCCAGTCGGACTGGGCCTCGGTCAGGATCAGCGGCGGGGCGATGCGGATGGTGTGCTCGTGGGTCTCCTTGGCCAGGAGGCCGCGCGCCTGAAGGGCCTCGCAGACCCTCCGCGCGCCGCCGGCCTCGGGATGGAGCTCGACGGCGATCATCAGGCCGCGGCCCCGGACTTCCTTCACCCCGCCGGCCCTGATCCCGGCGAGGTCGCCCTTGAGCCGTTCGCCCACCCGGGCGGCGTTCTCGACCATGCCTTCGTCGACCAGCACCTTCAGCGCCGCGCGGGCGACGGCGCAGGCCAGCGGGTTGCCGCCGAAGGTGGAGCCGTGCTCGCCGGGATGCAGCACGCCCATGACCTCGGAGTTCGAGAGCACCGCCGAGACCGGATAGAAGCCGCCGGACAGCGCCTTGCCGATCAGGGTGAGGTCGGCCTCGATCCCCTCGTGCTCCTCGGCCAGCAGCTTGCCGGTGCGGCCGAGGCCGGTCTGGATCTCGTCCAGGATCAGGATGACGTTCTTGCGCGTGCAGAGCTCGCGGGCGGTCTTCAGGTAGCCGGCCGGCGGGATGATGACGCCCGCCTCGCCCTGGATGGGCTCCAGCAGCACGGCCACGGTGTTCGGCCCGACGGCGGCCTCCAGGGCCTTGGCGTCGCCGTAGGGAACCACCTTGAAGCCCGGCGCGAAGGGACCGAAGCCGCCACGCGACTGCGGGTCGGTGGAGAAGCCCACGATGCTGATCGTCCGGCCATGGAAGTTGTCGGCGGCGACGACGATCTCGGCCTGGCCATCGGGCACGCCCTTGACCTCGTAGCCCCACTTGCGGGCGACCTTGAGGGCGCTCTCCACCGCCTCGGCGCCCGAGTTCATCGGCAGCACCTTGTGGGAGTTGGTCAGCGCGCAGAGCTCCTCATAGAAGGGCGCGAGCTGGTCGTTGCGGAAGGCCCGCGAAGTCAGCGTCAGGCGCTTCGCCTGCTCGACCATGGCCTCCAGGATCTTCGGGTGGCAGTGGCCCTGGTTCACCGCCGAATAGGCCGAGAGGCAGTCGAGGTAGCGGCGGCCCTCCACATCCCAGACGTGGACGCCCTCGCCGCGGGTGAGCACCACGTCCAGGGGCTTGTAGTTCTTGGCCCCGTAGAGGGCTTCGACGGCGATGTAGCTCTGGGTGAGCGAGGTCTGCAGGGCGATGTCGTTCATCGCGGGTCCCCTATTCGGCGGCAAGGATGGCGGGCGCCGGCGCGCTGGTCCGGTCGAGCCTGAGCGTCATGCAGTAGGCGGCTCCGCCCGAGCGGATGAACGGATCGAGGGCCACCTCGACGAGCTCGTAGCCGCGCTCGCCGAGCTTGCGGCGCAGGCTGTCGGGCGCGCGGGCCATGATCACCTTGGAGCCGATGTTGACGGCGTTCACGCACAGGGCGTCGGCCTCCTCGGCGTCGGCCTCGATCCGCTGGGCTTCTGGAACCCGCTCGCGGATGGCGGTGAGGGCCTGGGGCGTGAAGGCGTCGGGGTAGTAGAGCACCTGACCGCCGGCCAGCGGGCAGAAGCAGGTGTCCAGATGGTAGAACGCCTCGGTGGCGAGCTCGAGCGGCACGACCTCGTGGCCGAAGGTTCGGCGGATGACCGAAAGCGCGCCGCGGCTCGAACGCGGCCCGAAGCCGCCCCAGAATAAGCCGCGCTCCACGTCCCAGATCGCGTCGCCCGCGCCCTCATGGAACAGGCCGTCCGAGAGGTCGACGATCTCCCGGACGAGGCCCCGGGCCTTCAGTCTCTGGAACACCGACCGGAACACGGCCTCCTCGCCCTGGCGTTCGGGATGACGGAAGCGGGCCAGCAGCACCTTGCCGTCGAGCACCACCGCGGCGTTGGCCGGAAACACGAGGTCGGGCAGCCCCTTCACGGCGCCGATCACCTCGACGTGGGCGCCGGCCGCCTCCAGCGCCTGGCGCAGGGCCGCCGAGCCGGCGCAGGCGCGGGCCGCCTGTTCCGGCGTCCAGGCGTCCGGGTCCATCCACGGATTGATGCGGTAGCTGACCTCGAAGCAGCCCGGGTCGGTCATCACGAAGAACGGCCGGCCATCCATGCGGGACCTCCTTGGCGTTGCACGATGAGCCAAGGGTGGCGTGTGGTCGCGCTAGCGAAAAGCGGGCAAGGTGCTACACTTAGCGATATAAAGTGGCGTTTCGTCAGAACGGGCTGGCGCTTCGATGGACGATCTCGACCGACGGCTTGTCGCCCTGTTGCGGGCCGATTCGCGGACGCCGGCGGCGGCGCTCGCCAAGACGCTCAGGGTCTCGCGCGGGACGGTTCAAAACCGCATCGACCGCCTCCTGGCCCGGGGCGTGATCCAGGGCTTCACCATCCGCACCAAACCCGAGATCGAGGCCAGCCGCGTGCGGGCCATCATGTGCATCGCCGTCGAGGGCGAGCGCGCGGGCGCGGTGGTGAAGGCGCTGCGCGGCTTCCCCGAGGTGGACAAGGTCTTCACCACCAATGGGCGCTGGGACCTGGTGGCCGAACTGGACGTCGAGAATCTCTCGGAGTTCAGCCGCACCCTGGACGAGGTTCGCCAGATCGAGGGGATCGCCTCGACCGAGACCTCGATCCTGCTGGCCACCCAGAAGATCTAGTTCAGAATCGTTTCAGGCGGCGACCGCCGCGTGGGCCTTGAAGGTCAGGGTCCGATGATGGGGTTCGTCGGCGAGGCCAAGGATGCGCTTCACCGCCCGCACCAGCATGGGGTCGCCGTGCAGGCTGACGGCGCTGGCCTGGCTCGCCTCCGCGAGGCCGGCATAGCCCATCCACACCCGGATCAAGGCTTCCAGATCCGCCGCGATGACCACGTCCACCTCGCAGTCAGGCGCCTTGAAGCAGACCTCCACGTCGTTGGGCCGCAGGATGATCCACCAGTACCGCCGGGCCGCATGGGCCTTGGGCAGCCCCCGGAACTCCAGCCGAAGCACGATATCCCGGTCGGGAAGCTGGCAGGGGTCGATCTGCCGCTTCATGCTCCACACCAGCATGGTGGGGTCCATGTCGGCCGGGCCCAGCCGGCCCTGGCCGTAGCGCTGCCCCCAGGAGGACATCAGCACGATGATGTCGCGCAGGGACTCGCCCGCCGGGGTGAGCCGGTAGAGTTTGCCCTGGCCCATGGGTTCGGTGGCGATCACGCCGGCCTCCTCCAGTTCGGCGAGACGCTGGACCAGCAGGGCCCGCGACATCGAGGGCACGCCCGAGTGCAACTCGGTGAAGCGCAGGGGGCCGAAGCACAGCTCGCGCACGAGCAGGGGCGTCCAGCGCTGGGCGAAGACCTCGGCGGTCTTCGCCACGGGGCAGAATTGTCCATAGCCTTTCATGTCGTAAATCGTTGCTGTGCGAACGGCGTTCGACAAGTTCATTCTTCGAACTGGAGCGGATCGGGCCGTCCGGGCGATGACGCCGCCCGACGCCCGGCGGGGAAACACCCACCCCTCCGGCGCAAGGCTGAGGACCGACGACATGACCATCATCACCAAGACGCCCGCCAAGACTCCGGTGGCCGCCACACGGCTCGACTGGGAGCGGCTCGCTCACGAGGTCGGCCCCGAACTCGCCGCCCGGGCGGCCCAGGCGGACGAAACCGACGCCTTCGTGGCCGAGAACCTGGCGATGCTGAAGGACCGGGGCTTCCACATGGCCGGCGTTCCGGCCGCGCTGGGCGGGGCGGGCGCGACCTACGCCGAGCTCTCGGCCATGCTGCGCACCCTGGCCCGCTACTGCGGATCGACGGCGCTGGCGCTCTCGATGCACACCCACCAGGTCGCCCTGCCGGCCTGGCGCTGGCGCCGCACGCCCGAGGCCGTCGAGGGCCTGCTCAAGCGGGTGCTGGAGCAGAAGCTCACCCTGGTCTCCAGCGGCGGGTCGGACTGGCTGGACGGCTCGTGCAAGGCCGTGCCCGTCGAAGGCGGCTTCAAGGTCAGCGGCCGCAAGGTCTTCGCCAGCGGCTCGCCGGCCGGCGACCTCTTGATGACCATGGCGGTGATGGACGCGCCCGAGGGGCCCACGGTCCTGCACATGGCGATCCCCATGCGCTCGGAAGGCCTGCGGGTGCTCGACACCTGGCGGACGCTGGGCATGCGGGGCACGGGGTCGCAGGACCTGGAGCTGGACGGCGTGTTCGTGCCCGAGGCCGCGGTGACCGTCCGCCGGCCGGCGGGGAAGTGGCATCCGATCATGCACATGGTCACGCTGATCGCCTTCCCGCTGATCTACAGCGTCTACGTCGGCCTGGCCGAGGCCGCCTGCGACCGAGCCCTGGACCTGGCGTCGGCGCGCAAGCCCTCGCCGGACGTGGAGCTGGTCATCGGCGAGATGGAGACCGAACTGGCGCTCGCCCGCCTGGCGCTGGCCGACATGCTGGCGGCGGTGGAGACCGACGAGCCTGGGCCTGCGGCCACCAACCGGATCATGACCGGCCGCACCCTCGTGGGCCGCGCGGCGATCCGCACGGTCGAGAAGGCCATGGAGGCGGCTGGCGGCGCGGGCTTCTACCGCAAGACCGGGCTGGAGCGGATGTTCCGCGACGTCCAGGCCGCCCGCTACCACCCGCTGCAGGAGAAGGCGCAAGGCCGGCTCGCCGCGCGCGTGGCCCTGGGCCTGCCCATCGACGGCTGAGGGGTGAACGCTTCGGCGGCGGTGGGGACGCCGTCGCCGTGGCCCGCGGGACCGGCGCCCCGATCCGGTCCCGCGGGCGTACCGCGGCTTCGAGGGCGCTTGCCATTTTTCAAACGGCCGTTAGACCCGGGTGGGCATGGCCAACGACTCCTCCGAGACGCCCCAGGCGGGCGAAACCTACGACGACCGGCCGGTCCATTCCGAGGGCCTGCCGCCCGAGGTGCAGGCCCCCCTGGCGGCCTTCAAGGGCGCCGAGCCGCCCGCGCCGCAATGGTTCAGGGACGCCATCGCCCGGGCGCCCGAGCGGAGCTTCGTGGAGTCGCTCGGCACGAAGATCGAGCTCCTGACCTGGGGCGAGGTCGGCAAGCCGGGCCTGCTGCTGGTCCACGGCAACAGCGCCCACGCCGACTGGTGGAGCTTCATCGCGCCCTTCCTGGCCGAAGAGCACCGGGTGGCCTCCATGTCGCTGGCCGGCATGGGCGCCTCGGAATGGCGCGAGCGGTACAAGTTCTCGGACTTCGCCCACGACGCCGAGGCCTGCGCCCGGGCGGCGGGGCTCTACGCGGGCGGGCGCAAGCCCATCTACATCGGCCACTCGTTCGGCGGCGCCCAGGTGTTCTACGCCGCCGCCCGCCATCCCGAGCACATGGCCGCCGCGGTGCTGGTGGACACCGGCTTCGGCGGCCCGCCGCCCGAGGTGGAGGCCGAGCGCGCCAGGCGCCGCGAGCAGATCCGCAACATCCCCACCGCCGATCGGCCCAGCCGGGTCTATGCGAGCCTGGAGCAGGCGCTGGCGCGCTTCCGGCTCATGCCGCCACAGCCGGCCGGCAACGCCTTCGTCGCCGACTTCATCGCCCGCCGCTCGCTGAAGCGCGCGCCGTTGCCGGACGGTTCGGGCGAGGGCTGGACCTGGAAGTTCGACCCGAACATGTGGGACCGCCTGGACCGCTCCAGCATGGCGTCCATGGCCGGGGCCCAGGCCCCCAAGGTCGCCGTGCCCATGGTCCACATCTACGGCGAGAACAGCAGCATCATGCGAAGGCGCCGGGCCGCCGAGGCGCGCTTCCTGGGCCCCGACGTCCGCGAGATCGAGATCCCCGATTCCGAGCATCACGTTATGATCGACCAGCCGCTCGCATTGGTCGCAGCCCTTCGGACCCTGCTGGCCGTCTGGCCGGCTTGAGCCCGGCGGGCGCTTCGTGTAGCACCCCACCCGACATTTCCCTGGAGAGCGTCTTCGCTATGGCCGGACCGGCTTCCGACTACCACCGCGGCGAGATGGACATCGCCGAGCAGCAGTCCACCTTCCAGCTCATGATGTTCATGACCAAGTGGGGTTCGCTCTACACGGCCGCGCTGGTCCTGCTGCTGACCATGTGGTTCTGCACGTCCGCCGGCTTCCTGGGCGGCGCGTTCGCGGCCATCGCGATGGTCGTGATCGGCACGCTGGTCCTGCGCGAGAAGAAGACCGCCGCGGCGCACTGAGGCCCGCGGGCGCCTTCGGCGCCAGCCTCTCATCGGCCTTCCGGCCCGTCGGGACCGCCCGTCCCGGCGGGCTTTCGGCCGTCCGCTTGCCCGTCCGTCCGTTCGCGGCCTGCGGCCGAATAGCTCAGCTTAAAACGACCGTTTGAAAACTGCGGGTCTCCTGCTGGACAAGCCGGGGAGCGCGCCCCTATGGTCGCGCGCAATCAACAAGGGGGGACATCGCGGCATGGCCGTCATAGCCGTCACCAAGGAACGCCGCGCTGGCGAGACCCGTGTCGCCGCGACGCCCGAGACGGTGAAGAAGCTGGCCGCAGCCGGGTTCTCGGTGACCGTCGAGGCTGGCGCCGGCCTTTCTGCCTCGTTCCCCGACGCCGACTACGCGGCCGCGGGCGCCACGGTGGCCAAGACCGCCAAGGACGCGCTCGCCAAGGCCGACATCGTCTTCAAGGTCCGCGCCCCCGAGGCCGACGAGATCAAGGCGCTGAAGAAGGGCGCCCTGGTCGTGGCCCTGCTCAATCCCTTCCAGGAAAAGGCGACGGTCGAGGCGCTCGCCAAGCAGGGCGCGACGGCCTTCGCCATGGAATTCGTGCCGCGGATCACCCGGGCCCAGGTGATGGACGCCCTGTCGTCCCAGGCGAACCTCGCCGGCTACCGCGCCGTGATCGAGGCGGCCGAGGCCTACGGCCGCGCCATGCCGATGATGATGACCGCCGCCGGCACCGTCGCGCCGGCCAAGGTGTTCGTGATGGGCGTGGGCGTCGCCGGGCTGCAAGCCATTGCGACGGCGCGGCGCCTGGGCGCGGTGGTCACCGCCACCGACGTGCGCCCCGCCACCAAGGAACAGGTCGAGAGCCTGGGCGGCAAGTTCATCGCCGTCGAGGACGAGGAATTCCAGAACGCCCAGACGGCCGGCGGCTACGCCAAGGAGATGAGCAAGGAGTACCAGGCCAAGCAGGCCGCGCTCACCTCCAGCCACATCGCCAAGCAGGACATCGTCATCACCACGGCCCTGATCCCGGGCCGCCCGGCGCCCAGGCTGGTCAGCGCCGAACAGGTGGCCTCGATGCGCCCCGGCTCGGTGATCGTCGACCTGGCCGTGGAGCAGGGCGGCAACGTCGAGGGCTCCAAGGCCGGCGAGGTCGTCGAGACCAAGAACGGCGTGAAGATCGTCGGCTTCGCCAACCTGCCGGGCCGCATCGCGGCGGACGCCTCCGCCCTCTACGCCCGCAACCTCGTCGCCTTCTCGGAGCTGCTCCGGGACAAGGAAGGCCAGCTCGCGCCTGACTACGAGGACGAGATCCTCAAGGCCGCCCTGGTCGCCAAGGATGGCGCCGTCGTCCACCCCTCGCTCAAGGGCTGATCCATGGAAGCCGTCGATCCGACCGTCTTTCGCCTGGCGATCTTCGTGCTCGCCATCTTCGTGGGCTATTATGTGGTCTGGAGCGTCACGCCGGCGCTGCACACCCCGCTGATGGCCGTGACCAACGCCATCTCCTCGGTGATCATCGTGGGCGCCCTCCTGGCGGCCGCGGCCTCGGGGCACGGCGGAGAGCTCACCACCAACGTCATGATCTCGAAGGGCGCCGGCGCCGTCGCCGCGGCCTTCGCCGCCGTGAACATCTTCGGCGGCTTCCTCGTCACCCAGCGCATGCTGGCCATGTACAAGAAGAAGCAGAAGTAGGGGCGACCGGGGCAACATGAACGCAGCGTCTCTCGCCGCCCTGGCCTATCTGGCCTCCGGCGTCCTCTTCATCCTGGCCCTGAGGGGCCTGTCGTCGCCGACCACCAGCCAGGCGGGCAACCGCAACGGCATGATCGGCATGGCCATCGCCGTCGGCACGACCCTCATCACCCTGTTCCTGCAGGGCGCGCTCGACGGCCTGACCCTGGCCCTGATCGTGGCCGGCGTGGCGGTCGGCGGCGGGATCGGGGCGGTCATCGCCCGGCGGGTCGCCATGACCTCGATGCCGCAGCTCGTGGCCGCCTTCCACAGCCTGGTCGGCATGGCCGCCTGCCTGGTGGCGGTCGCCGCCATCCACACGCCCGAGGCCTACGGTATCGCCGGCCCCGACGGCATCCACCTCAACTCGCTGATCGAGCTGTCGCTGGGCCTGGCCATCGGCGCCATCACCTTCACCGGCTCGGTGATCGCCTTCGCCAAGCTGAACGGCAACATGAGCGGCGCGCCGATCCTGCTGCCGGCCCGCCACCTGCTGAACATCGTCATCGCGCTCGCCATCATGGCGCTGGTCGTGGTGCTGGTGATGAGCGGGGGCCAGGCGCTCTGGGCCTTCTGGGCGATCTTCGCGCTCTCCCTGCTGATCGGCGTGACCCTGATCATCCCGATCGGCGGGGCCGACATGCCCGTCGTCGTGTCGATGCTGAACAGCTATTCGGGCTGGGCGGCGGCGGCCCTGGGCTTCACGCTCGAGAACACCACCCTGATCATCACCGGCGCCCTGGTGGGCAGCTCGGGCGCCATCCTCAGCTACATCATGTGCAAGGGGATGAACCGCAGCTTCGTCTCGGTGATCCTGGGCGGCTTCGGCGCCGACGACAGCGCGGCCGCGGCCGGCGGCAAGGTCGAGACCCGGCCCGTGAAGCAGGGCTCCGCCGACGACGCCGCCTTCATCATGAAGAACGCGTCCAAGGTCATCATCGTCCCCGGCTACGGCATGGCGGTTTCCCAGGCGCAGCACGCGCTCCGCGAAATGGCCGACAAGCTGAAGGAGGAGGGCGTCGAGGTGAAGTACGCCATCCACCCCGTCGCCGGCCGGATGCCCGGGCACATGAACGTGCTGCTGGCCGAGGCCAATGTGCCCTACGACGAGGTCTTCGAGCTGGAGGACATCAACTCCGAGTTCTCGACCAGCGACGTGGCCTTCGTCATCGGCGCCAACGATGTCACCAACCCGGCCGCCAAGACCGACCCCGCCAGCCCGATCTTCGGCATGCCGATCCTGGACGTGGAGAAGGCCCGCACCGTGCTCTTCGTGAAGCGCGGCATGTCCTCGGGCTACGCGGGCGTCGAGAACGAACTCTTCTTCCGCGACAACACCATGATGCTGTTCGGCGACGCCAAGAAGATGGTCGAGGGTATCCTGAAGGCCCTCTAGGCCTTCAGGGCCTTCAGGGCCTTCAGGTTCAGATCCCGAAGGCGCCGGCCTCGGCCGACGAGCCCTGGCCGGTCACCACGATCGGCTGGTTCTCCCCGGCCTGCGTCGGCCCGCCCAGCAGCACGTAGCCGTCGATCCGGCCGTCGCCGTCGAGATCCAGCTCGACCTTGCGGGCAGGGCCCAGGGTGGTCAGGCCGAACTCGTTACCCCCGCCGCCCGAGGATGGCGGAGAGTTGGGGGCGCCGCCGCCGCCGCCCGAACCAGACGGTTCGCCCGGCTTCTCCGGAAGCTGGATCACCTGGCCGTTCCAGACCAGGGTGTCGCCCTGGGCGAAGCTGAAGTCCGTGACGACGCCCAGCAGGGTGTTCGCATCGCCCATGACGGCCGGAGCCTGGATCACGAAGGCGTCGGCGCCTTCGCCGCCGGTGGCGGTGACCTGGGCGCCCAGGTCGATCCGGTCGTCGCCCGCCCCGCCCAGCAGCACGTCGCGCCCGCCGCCGCCGCCGCTCAACGTATCGTTCCCGTCGCCGCCCTCGACCCGGTCGTCGCCCGCCGTGCCGACGAGCACATCGTCGCCCGCCGTGCCCCGGATGACGTGGGTCGGACCCTCGGCCACGGTCAGGATGAGTTCGGGCGCGGCTTGCGGCGCGGCCTCGGCTTTCGCCAGTTCCACCGGGGCGGCGTCGTTCGTCTCGACCGGCGTCGCGGCGGCGCGGACCGGTTCTGGCGTCTCGGCTTCGGCGGCGGTCGTCGGCTGGGTGCTCGGCGCGGCGTCGGGATGCGCGTCGGCGATGGCCGCGCCCTGAACCGCCAGCTCCCGCTCCTGCGTCGGCGTCTCGATGTCGGGCGGCGGCGGGGGCGGGTCGTAGTGCTCGAGCGTCTCGGGCCGCGACTCGACCACGTCCAGCGGTCCCGCCGTTCCGGCGGTCTCGTAGAAGAACGCCGAGGCGATCACGAGGGCCAGGAAGCTCTGCGCCTGGCGGCCCGCCAGGCTGAACGGCACGACGACGCCGCCCTCCTCGTCGGACCCGTAAGCCATCACCTGCTCGCGGAGCGCCGAGGGCAGGTCGGTGCTCTCGGTCAGCGAGTCGTCGATGGCCGAATGGATCACGAACTTACCGCCGATCCGGGCCACGTGGATCAGGACGTCGCCGTTCTCGTCGGTGACCACGCACCAGGGATCGCCGTCGTCGGTGGCGCCGAACACGGCTTCCACGCGCGCGCCGCCGGCGGAGAGCCGCTGGGCCAGCTCCTCCAGGCGTGCGCGCTCGGCGGCGTTCCAGTCGCCGCTGGAGCGGACCTTGGCGATGAAGGGAACGACGTCACCCATGGGTGGCGACAAATCTCCTGGCGGGCGCCTCAGGCCGTCGCGCGGCCCTGGGCGTCATCGGCTTCAAAGAGGAGCCTGTAGAGCTCGGGTTCATAATAGCGCAGCAGGGTCTTGGCGAACTCGCTGGGGTCCAGCCCCAATGCCATGGCCCATGACGCCTGGGTCTCGATGGGCAGGCGGCCGAGGCCGCTCTCCACCTGTGAGACGAAGGTGTAGTAGCGCAAGCCCACCTGCTCCGCCAGTTCGGCCTGGGTGAGCCCGGCCTTCTCGCGCGCCGACTTCAGCCAGCGTCCCGCCTGCTGACGCAGGAGCTTGATCTGGGCGGCCTTCGCGGGGTCGGTCGCGGGTCTCGGCATCTGGCGTCCCTTCTGGGGCCTCACGCCCCTTGCCCGGGACGTGATAGCGAACTACTACAGTTTTTACGAAACAAGTGGTTATACGATACGTAGCCGCTCGTCACCGGCTATCACAGTGTTCGGAAACGGAAAAGCCATGAAGCGCCTGTTCGTCTCGGCGGCCCTGCTGCCGCTCGCCCACGCGGCCGCCGCGCACGCCGAGACCAAGATCTCCACCGCCACGACCGCGCCGGTGCGCACCTCGACCGTGGCGGGCGGCCAGCCGGACAGCCTGCTGATCGAGGCCAACGGGAGCATCAAGCCCACGGCCGCGGGCGCCGCGGTGACCATGGACTCCGCCCATGACGTGAAGAACTCGGGCTCCATCGCCTTCACGGGCGTGAGCAACGCCACGGGCGCCCTGCTGGTGGGCGGCAAGTCGGGCAATCTGACCAACGCCGGCTCGATCACGCTCGACGAGGATTACACGGGCGAGGACGCGGACAAGGACGGCGACGTCGACGGACCCTTCGCGCAAGGGGCGGGCCGCTATGGCATCCGCGCCACGGGACCGGGGGCCTTCACGGGCAATGTCGTCAACAACGGCGGGATCACCATCGAGGGGAACGACTCGGCGGGCGTCTCGCTCGAGACGCGGCTTCAGGGCTCGCTGACCAGCACGGCGGCGGTGTCCGTGCTGGGCGACCGCTCCACGGGCGTCGCGGCCACGTCCGTCTCGGGCGACGTGCGGATCACGGGTTCGGTCGCCGTGCGGGGCGAGGGGTCGATGGGCGTATCGCTGGGCGACGTCGACGGCGCGGTGGTGCTGCAGAACGCGATCACGGCCACCGGCTACCGCTCGACCACGCGGCTGGCCGACGACGCCCGTGCGAAGCTTGACGCCGACGACCTGAAGCAGGGCGGCGCGGCCGTGCGGATCACCGGCAACGTGGGGAAGGGGGTCCTGCTCGACCGCCCGCCGGCCGACAAGGACACGAACGACAAGGACGAGGACAAGGACGGGGTCGAAGACGCGCTGGAGTCGACCGCCCAGCTCGTGTCGTCGGGCGGAGCTCCGGCTCTCGACATCGGCGGGAGCCAGGCGACCACGCTGGGCGCGGTGGGAACGGGCGGGTTCGCCTATGGCGTCGTGAACCGCGGCCAGATCGGGGCCGACGGCGTCAACGACGGGATCGCGGCGATCGGCGTCCGGATCGGCCAGGCCGGAGGCGGGACCACGACGGTGCAGGGCGGCCTGCACAACGACGGCGGCTCGATCGCCGCCAAGGCCTACGGCGCCCAGGCCACGGCCTTGCTGCTCAACGCCTCGGCGGACGTGCCCAACCTCGTGAACTCCGGAACCATCGAGGCGGCCCAGGCGGGCGGCAAGCAGGATGGCCGCGCGGTGGCGGACCTGTCCGGCCGCCTGACCTTCGTCGACAACTTCGGGACCATCCGGGCCACCGTCGCGCCCAAGACCGGCGAGACGGCCACCGGCCGCGCCGTGGCGCTGGACCTGTCGGCCAACACGACGGGCGTGCTCGTACGCCAGTCCAAGCTCGCCTCGGACAGCAAGCCGCTGATCCAGGGCGACATCCTGTTCGGCTCGGGCGACGACCGGCTGGAACTGCTGGGCGGGATGCTCGCGGGCGACCTCAGCTTCGGCGCCGGCGATGACGTTTTCGTCGTCAACGGCGCGGCCCAGGCCACGGGCCGGATCACCGACGCCGACGGCCGCCTCGCCGTCAACGTGATCGAAGGCCGGCTGCAGGTGACCAACACCGCCCCGGTGGCGCTGAGCGCGCTTTCCGTCGGGGCCAAGGGGGTTCTCGCCGTGACCGTCGACGGCGCCGCCAACACGGCGACCCGCTTCGACGTCTCGGGCGTGGCCGACCTGGCGTCGGGCGCCCAGGTGGATGTGGCGCTGACGTCCCTGGTGCGTGGGACGAAGAGCTTCGAGGTGCTGCGCGCCCAGACCCTGCAGGTCGGCCAGGCCGGCGCCTCGCTGGTCGGCGCGCCCTATCTCTACCAGGCGGCGCTGCGCGCCGATCAGGCCGCGGGCGCGCTGTTCGTGGACATTCGGGCCAAGACAGCGGCCGAGATCGGCCTCAACCGGTCCGGGACCCAGGCCTTTGCGGCGGTGTTCGACACCCTCGACAAGAACGACGCCATCGAACAGGCCTTCCTCGCCCAGACCACGCGCGAGGGCTTCCTGGGCCTCTACGACCAGATGCTGCCCGACCACTCCGGCGGCGCGATCATGTCGGTGGCGGCCATCTCCAGCGCCATCTCCTCGGCGACGGCCCAGCCGATGGCCATCGACGAGACCTCGGGCATGGGCGTGTGGCTCCAGGAGATCCAGTTCGACATTCGCCGCGATCGTGAGAACGCGGCGGGGTTCAAGTCTCAGGGCTTCGGCCTGGCCGGCGGCGTGGACCTGCTGGGCGAGGCCAATGCCTTCGGCCTGACCACGGCCTTCGTCTCCACCGAGTACCGCGACCGCGGCGCGGCGGCGGGCGAAGAGATCGCCATGAATGTCCTGAACGGTGGCGTCTACTGGCGCTTCAACGCCGGCGGCCTGCAGGCCAATGCGCGCGCTGGCCTGGGCTATGCCTGGTTCGACGGCGACCGCCGCCTGACCGGGGCCGGGCTCGACCTGCGGAGCGAAGCGGACTGGAACGGCTGGATCGCCGACGCCCACGCGGCGGTGTCCTACGAGGTGGGCCTGGGCTCCCTCTACGCCCGGCCGGAGCTCGCCATCGACTACCTGCGGCTCAGCGAGGACGGCTACACCGAGACGGGCGGCGGCGCGGGCTTCGACCTCACCGTCGACAACCGCAAGGGCGACCTGCTCACCGGCCAGGCGGCGCTGGCCGTGGACTGGCGATTCGGCGGCGAGTTCTACTGGGCCCCGGAAGTGAAGGTCGGCTGGCGCCAGAGGCTGGCCGGCGACCCCGGCGAGACCACGGCCCGGTTCGGAACGGGCAATCCCTTCGTGCTCGACGCCGAGGACGTGTTCGACGGCGGCCTCGTGGCCCGGGTCGGCATCCGCGGCGGCGGGCCCAAGGTGCTCTACGCCATCGACGGCGGCGGGACCTTCGAGGACGCCTACAAGGAATACGATATCCGGGCCACCGTCCGGTTCCAGTTCTGAACCAGACCGAGCCGGACCTCGACGGCGGATTGACGGTCCGGTTCCAGAGTTCCGAAGATTAAGAGGCGCTCCGCGTAACAACGATCCGTGGAGCGCACATTTTTTGCAGCGCACATTTTTTGCCTAGAAGCCCCGCGAGCTAACCGCCCCCTCTGGGTTGGGTTCTGCCGAAGCTTGGCTGTCCGTGTCGTGGACGGCGCCCGAAAAGCTCGACGATCCCTCCCGACAAGCGGTCGCTGACGAAGGCCAGGCTGGAGCGGCGGGCGCAGGACAGGGCGGGGGCGCTGGCCGACGCCGCCGCCTCCGTCGGCGGCCCGGCCGCGGCGCGCGCATCGACGGGCTGAACGTGCTGGAATTCGGGCCTGAAGGGCGCCCCCGAGCCCAGCTCGGCCTGTAGCTCTCGACGGCGTTACGTCCCGCGTCCATAGAGCGCCGGTGAGAGGTGAACTGATCGATATCGGCGGGCGGAGGCTGCGCGTGGTTCGCGCCGCTCCCCGGACGGACGGCCCCCTGGTGGTGTGCGAGCACGGCGCGTTCGGCTGCGCCGCCGACTGGGCGATCGTCCAGGAGAAGCTCGCGGCCCTGGGCGTGCGCAGCCTGGCCTACGATCGCGCGGGCATGGGCCATTCCGAACCCGGGCCGGGATCGCGCGACGGCCGGGCCGCCAACGCCGACCTCGCCGCCCTGCTCCACGCGGTGGGCGAACACGGCCCGGTGGTGCTGGCCGGACATTCCATGGGCGGCCTTACCACCCGCCTCTTCGCGCTGACTTGGCCCGAACGCGTCCGGGGCCTGGTGCTGGTGGACGCCATGACGCCCGACGTCATCGGCCTGCCGGGCGCGCCCCACGCCATCGGCGGCTTCGGCCAGGTGCTGCGGCTGGCGGCCTTCGGGGCGCGCTTCGGGGCCATGGTCCCGGTCAGCTTCGTGTCGGGCAACCTGATCGGCCTGACCGGCGAGGCCCAGGTCGAGAAGCGGCGAATCCACGCCTCGGCGCGCCACGCCCATTGGGCGGCGGCGGAAGTCCTGGAATGGCCGGTCACATCGCGCCAGGCCGGCGCTGCGGACCTCGACCCGGCCCTGCCGGTGGCCGTGGTCACGGCGGGCGCCATGCCCCAGCGGCGGCGACTGAAGGTGCTGCAGGAAGTCCCGGCCCGGCGCTCGACCTCTGGCTATATCCAGCACGTGGCCGGCGCCACCCACGCCAATCTGCTCGGCCCCCGCCACGCCCATGAGGTCGTGCGCGGCGTTATGCACGTCCTGGGAACCGTCGAAGGTTAGTCCGGCTCGCGGTCGATCAGGCCGGCGGCCGCGCGCAGCCGCTTGCGCACCAGGGTCTTGGCCTTCACGCCGTCGGTCTTGCCGAGCTGGGGACAGCTCACGGCGCCGTCGGCCGTCAGCACAACCGGCAGGGCGCCGCGCACGGCGGCGGGCAGTCCGGCCAGGCGGCGCGCCTCCTTCGGCGGCAGTCGGCGCGCCAGGCCGGCGAGCTTGCGCACTTGGAGCCCCGGTTCCGAGGCCTTCAACTGAAACCGCCCGTCCCAGACCATGGCCTGGCCCGCGGGCAGATCGAGCTCGCGCAGGCCGCCGCGCGCCGCCTCTCCCGGTTCGCGGCAGATCAGCAGGTCGTCGTCCACGAGCTGCACCCGGGCGCCGGCCAGCGTGGCGGCGAAAGGGTCTCCGGCCCGCAGGCGCCGGGCCAGCCGGCGGACCCGTTCGGCGGCCGGCGGGCGGGCGCCGCCGCCCGCGCAGACGCACGCGATGGCCAGGACCCGCTCCGCCTCCGCGGGTTCGGCGGCTCTGAAATCGGCCATCGGCAGGCGGAGCGCGCCCGCCATCTCCTCGATCTTCCCGGCCAGGGCGAGGCGGGCCGCCTGCCGCGGCGCGGGCGCCTCGGCGATCCCGCCGGCCGTCGCCCGGGCGCGGACGCGGGCGAAGCGCGGGTCGAGGTTGGCCGGATCGTCGATCCAGGCGAGGCCCCGGCGGCCGAGCCAGGCGCGGATCGCCGCCCGCCGCTGGCTCAGCAGGGGCCGCAGGAGGAAGAGGCCGCGCCCTTGCGGCCAAGCGGGCGAGGGGGCCCATTCGCAGGGCTCGGGCGCGGAGCTTCCGGCCTCGCGCATCAGCCGCGCCTCCAGGGCGTCGTCGGCGGTGTGGCCCATCAGGATCACCCGGGCTCCGTGCGCGCGGGCGGCGTCGGCCAGCAGCCGGTGGCGGGCGGCCCGGGCGGCGGCCGGCAGGCCGGCCTTCGGCTTCTCGCCGTCCCAGGCCAGGGCCTCGAAGCCGACCCCCAGCCGCCGGGCCGTGGCCTCGCAGGCGGCGGTCCAGTCGCCGCTCTTGGGATTGAGCCGGTGGTCGACGGTGAGCGCCACGAGCGGGCGGCCGGCCCGGTTCGCCCACACCTGGGCGATCAGCAGCAGGGCCAGCGAATCCCCGCCGCCCGAGAACGCCACCGCGACCGGCCGGCGCGCGTCCGGCCGCAGCCGCCGGTCCATGACGTCGCGGGCTTCGTCGGCGAGGTCCCGAAGCCCGGGGATGATCGTGGAAGGCGTCGGCGCTAGGCGCACTTCGCCTGGGTGCGGGTCGCGGTCGCCCGGCTGGTCACGTTGGCCGGCGCCTTGGGATAGCGCTTGGGCAGCTCGGCGAGCGTGCGGCAGGCGTCCTGCGGCTTCTTGAGCGCCACCATCGAGCGGGCGAGCTCGACCACGGCGTCGGGGGCCCAGCTCGTCTGGGGCCAGCCGCGGATGGCGCCCAGGTAGGCGCTGGCGGCCTCGGCATGGGCGCCCCGCACCGACAGGGTCTTGCCCCACCAGTAGCGGGCCTCGGGGCTCTTGGGGCCGTCGGGCCAGGTCTGGACGAAGCCGGCGAAGGCCGCCTCGGCGCCGTCGTAGTCGCCGGCCAGCATGAGCTGGCGGGCCTTGGCGAAGGCCTCGGTCGGGTTGCCCTCGGAGCCGGGCGCCGCCGCCTGCTCCTCGCCAGCCGCCGGCGTTGCCTGGGCCGCGGCCTGTTCGACCGCGGCGAGGCGGTCGGCCAGGCCCTGGATCTGGGTCTTCAGCGCGGCGTTGTCGCGCTTGGCCTGCTCCAGCTCGAAGGTGGCGGTCTCCAGGCTGCCGTTCAGGCGGCGCAGGGTCTGCTCCAGGTCGCCGATGCGGTCGGAGAGCTCCTGCATCCGGGCGTCGGTGTCCGCCGGCTGCACGACCACGGGCTTCCCCGTGTCGCGCAACTGGAAGACGATGGCGCGCAGTTCCCGGACCACCTTCTCCATCCGCTCGACCCTTCGGGCGTCGCGGGCGTCCAGGGGATCCTCCGCCGGCGTGGCGGGAAGGGGCGTCTGGGCCGCCGAGGGGACCGCCGTCGCGAGGACGGCGATCGCCAGGGCGGGCAGGACGAGGCGGCTGCGCGTCATCTTGGGCTCAGGCGCCGACTACCGGGCGCCGCTCACGATGGCCGTGCGGGCGTTCCGGTTCTTCTGGTAGGCCTCCTCGGTCGTGCCCGGATCGATGGGCTGCTCCTTGCCGAACGAGATGGTCGAGATGCGGTCGCTGGTGACCCCGGCGTTGACCAGATAGTCGCGCACCGCGTTGGCGCGGCGGGCGCCGAGCGCCAGGTTGTACTCACGGGTGCCGCGTTCGTCGGCGTTGCCCTCGATGCGCACGCGCACCGACGGATAGCGCCGCAGCCAGGCGGACTGGGCGTCCAGGATCGGACGGGCGTCGGCGCGGACGTCATGGCTGTCGAGGTCGAAATAGACCCGCTCGCCCACGTTGATGATGAAGTCCTGGGCCGAGCCGGGGATCGGCGCGAGCGGGCCGCCGGAGACCGGCGGCGGCGTCTCGGACGGCTGCGTGGCCGGCGGCGGCGTGGTGGGCGGCGCGGTCTCGGGCTGGGGCTTTGGCCGGGAGGCGCAGGCCGCCAGCGACAGGGCGGCGGCGCCCACCAGGGCCAGTCGCAGGGCCGCGCTCGTGTTCACGCTACGAACCATCTGGGTCTCCTCGTGTGTCGAGTTGCAAGTCATTGTCAGGGTCTATCGGGCGGGATTTTGGCGCAAGCCTAGTTCAGCAATGGTGACCAGGCCGGGTCGGAACCTGATCCCGGATAGGGCATCGGCTGGAGAACGCGACCCGTGACGTCCACGCTCCACAGCCGGGGCGCGCCGCCAGCCGTCTCGCGCGAGAACATCAGCACGCGCCCGTTGGGCGCCCAGGTCGGGCCCTCGTCCAGGTAGCTGGAGGTCAGGATCCGCTCGTCCGAGCCGTCGGGACGCATGACGCCGATATGGAACTGGCCGCCTTCCTGTTTGGTGAACGCGATGAACTCCCCCGTCGGACTCCAGACGGGGGTGGTGTAGCGCCCGGATCCGTAGGAAATGCGACGGGGCGCCGAGCCGTCCGCGCCCATGACGTAGATCTGGGGCGTGCCCGAGCGGTCCGAGTTGAACACGATCCGCGAGCCGTCGGGCGAGAACGAGGGCGAGGTGTCGATCGAGGGGTCCGAGGTCAGCCGCGTGCTGGTCCGGCTCGACAGGCTCATCACATAGATGTCGCTGTTGCCGCCGCGCTCGACCGAGAACGCCACCTTGCCGCCGTCGGGCGAGAAGCGGGGCGCGAACACCATGCCCTGGAAATTGCCGAGGCTCTCGCGCCGGCCGGTCTCCAGGTTGAACAGGTAGATCGCCGAGCCCTCGGGCCGCAGCGACATGTAGGTGATCTCCTGGCTGTTCGAGGAGAACCTCGGCGTCATGACGATGTACGAGCCGTCGGTCAGGTAGCTGGGATTGGCGCCGTCCTGGTCCATGATCGCCAGGCGCCTGATGCGCTTGGCCCGCGTTCCGCTCTCGGCCACGAACACCACGCGGGTGTCGAAATAGCCCTTCTCGCCGGTCAACCGCTGATAGACGGCGTCCGAGATCTTGTGCGCCACGCGCCGCCAGTTCTCGGGGCTGGAGGTGAATTGCAGGCCCAGGAGCTGCTGCTCGGCATAGACGTCCCACAGGCGGAAGTCGACGCGCAGCCGGCCGCCCTCGACGGTCACCTGGCCGTTGACCAGGGCCTGGGCGTTGATCTGCTTCCAGTCGCCGAAGCGCGGCTGGACGCCGATGTTGATGTTCCGCTCGATGAAGCTCGCCGGATCCAGCGGCCGGAACAGGCCGGAGCGTTCGAGATTGGCGCTGATCACCTGGGCGATGTCGGCGCCCTGCTGGCCGCCGAAGGCCGGCACGGCGATGGGCAGGGGCTGGACGTCGCCGCGGTTGACGTTGACCTCGATCTCGGCCCGGGCGGGCCGGGCCGCCACGCCGGTCATGACGAGGCAGGCGATCGCGAGCATCAGGGGCTTCAGCCGCATGGCAAGGCTCCGGAAGGTTTGGGTCATCGTGCGCAGGCTTCTCGGGCGTTGAAGTTAACCGCCACCCGCTCGCCGTAGAAATCCCGCGGCAGCGTGCGGAAGGGGGAGGCGGCGTAGACCGCGCGTTCGGCCCGCTCGGCGGCGGCCTGGCCCACGGCGTCGCGGGGCCCCCGGGTGATCTCGGACTTCACGGCGCCCACCACCTGGCCGCCCGCGCCGATGTTGAAGGTCACCCGGACCAGCACGTCGCGACCGCCCTCGACATCGCAGTTGGGGTTCCAGCGGCGCTGCAGCTCGTCGGCCAGGCCGGCCAGCGCCGATCCGGCGGCGAGGCCGGTTCCGGCGGTGTCGCGGGGCGTGGGCGAGGTGGCCGGACGCGAGGGCCCCTTGGGCGCCGGCGAGGGCCGCCCGCCCTTGGGCTGGGTGCTGGAGATCGACTGTTCGAGGCTGGCGAAGAAGTCCTGGCTCGTTTCCTTGGCCTTGGGCGCCGGGGGCGCCGGCTTGGGAGCGGGCGTCGGTTTCGGGGCGGGCGCCGGCGGGACCGGCGCGGGTTTCGGCTGGGGCGGCGCGGGCTTCGGCTGCGGCGTCGGAGGAGCCGGCGGCGCGGGCGTGGGCTGGGGCGCGGGCGACTCGGGCGTGAGCGGCGCCTCGGGCACCGGCGTCTCGGCCAGGGCCTCCTGCTCCTGCGGTCCTTCGACCGCCGGGCGCGTGTCTAGGTCCGGCGCGTTCGAGACGATCGTCACCGGCACGACGGAGCCCACCTTCAGGTCGCGGCTGCCCCACGAGATCATCAGCGCCGCGGCGATCGCCGCGTGCAGCGCGATGGAGCCCAGGGCGGCCGGCGAAACCTCTGCGCGCCTCACGGGCCGGCCGGCTCCTCACCCGTCGACGGGGCGGCGCCCGAGGACGGCCCACCGGTGTCGGTGATCAGGTTGATCGAGGTGAAGCCCGAGGTCGAGAGCGAGGCCATGACCTGGGCCACGGTCTCGAAACGGGCCTGCTTGTCGGCGCGGACATAGACGGGGCGCGGCTCGTCGCCGGCCATGGCCTTCATGCGCGGGGCCAGGTTGGCGAACGGGACGGCGTCCTCGCCCAGATAGATCGAGCCGTTGGCGCGGATCGAGACGGTCAGCGGTTCGGGCTGGTCCTGGATGGCGCCGGCCTCGGTCTTGGGCAGCTCCAGCGGCACGCCGGCGGTCAGCAGGGGGGCCGAGATCATGAAGACGATCAGCAGCACCAGCATCACGTCCACCAGCGGCGTGACGTTGATCTCCGACAGCGCGCCCCGGCGGCCGCGGCCGTAGCGGCGGCGGCTGCGGCGCCCGCCGCCCGCAGCAAAGGCGTCGTTGGCCGAGAGCGCCATGTCAGGCCCGCTCCGCCAGGCGGCGCTGGATGGCCGTGGACAGGTCGTCGGCGAAGCCTTCCAGCCGGGCCGCGTACTTCCCCGCAGCCGTCGAGAAGGCGTTGAAGGCGATGTAGGCCGGGATCGCGGCCACCAGGCCGATGGCCGTGGCGAACAGGGCCTCGGCGATGGCCGGCGCCACGACCGCGAGGGAGGTGTTCTTCTGGATGGCGATGGCCTGGAAGGAGTTCATGATCCCCCAGACCGTGCCGAACAGGCCGATGAACGGCGAGGCGGTGGCGACGATGGCGAGCGCGCCCAGGCCGCTCTCCACCCGCGCGCTCTCGCGGGCGATGGTGGCGTCCAGGTGGCGGTCGATGCGCTGGATCAGGAAGGCGACCTGGCCCTCGCTGGCCTGGCCCTTCTGCCGCGCCTCGCGCCATTCCTTCAGCGCGCCCTGCAGCATCCGCGGCAGGGCGTGGGCGGGGCGTTCGCCGGCTTCGGCGGCCACGTCCTCCAGGCTGCGGCCCGAGGCCACCTTGTCCTCGAAGCGGCTGGCCTCGCGGTTCAGGGCGGCGAAGCGGAACAGCTTGTCGAGGATGATGGTCCACGACCACAGGGAGGCGAGCGCGAGGCCCAGCATCACCAGCTTCACCACCCAGTCGGCCTGGAGGAAGAGGTGGACGACGTTGAAGCTTTCGGGCGTGACGGCGGCCGGGTCCATCTAGATCCTTCTCGTCTTCTTTGCGGCGTGCTTGGCGGGGTTCGGTGGCGATCTTATGGCGTCAGCCGAACAGCGGCTGGATGGCGTCCACCAGCCCTGGCGGGGGCCTGCGCGGGCGGCCGTCCATGCCGATGCAGGCGGCCTCGACCTTGGCCTCGGCGATCAGGTCCTCGCCGCGGAGGATGCGCTGGCTGATGAACAGGCGCGGGCCCTTCATGGCGTCGTAGGTGGTGCGCACCAGCAGCGCGTCGTCGATCCGCGCGGCGCGTTTGAAGTCCACGGCGATGTGGGTGACCGTGAAGGCGGCGGGGTCGGGCAGTTGCAGCAGGCCGTTGTGGCTCACGCCCGCCAGCCGCAGGAAGTCGCTCCGCCCGCGTTCGAAGTAGCGCAGGTAGTTGGCGTGATAGACCACGCCCGTGAAGTCGGTGTCCTCGTAGTAGATGCGGACCGGAAGGACGTGCTCGCGGCCTTCCAGCCAGCCGGCGCTGGGCTCGGTCATTTGTCGAACAGGTCCGATGACGGCGGGGCGACGGTGCGGGGGGCGGAAAGCCCCAGGTGCTCGTAGGCCCGGGCGGTGGCCATGCGGCCGCGCGGCGTGCGCTGGATGAAGCCCTGTTGCAGCAGGAAGGGCTCGATGACGTCCTCGACGGCGTCGCGGGCCTCGGCGATGGCGTAGGCCAGGGTCTCCACCCCGGCCGGGCCGCCGGCGTAGTTCTCGATCAGGGCGCGCAGGTAGCGGCGGTCGAGCGCGTCCAGGCCCTGCTCGTCCACGTCGAGGCGGGCCAGCGCGGCGGCGGCGGCCCTGCGGTCGATCACGGCCGCGCCCTCGGCCCCGGCGAAGTCCCGCACGCGGCGCAGCAGCCGGCCGGCGACGCGCGGCGTGCCCCGGGCCCGGCGGGCGATCTCCTCGGCGCCGGAGGCGTCGAGCGGCGCGCCCATCTTGGCCGCGGCGCCCAGCAGCACCTTCGAAAGCTCGTCGTGGGTGTAGAACTCCAGCCGAAGCGGAATGCCGAAGCGGTCGCGCAGCGGCGTGGCCAGCAGGCCCGCGCGCGTCGTCGCCGCCACCAGGGTGAAGGGCGCGAGGTCGATGCGCACCGACCGCGCCGAGGGCCCCTCGCCGATGACGAGGTCCAGCACGTGGTCCTCCATCGCCGGATAGAGGATTTCCTCCACGTTGGCCGCGAGGCGGTGGATCTCGTCGATGAAGAGGACGTCGCGGGGCTCGAGGTTGGTCAGGATGGCCGCCAGGTCTCCGGCCTTGGCCAGCACCGGCCCGGAGGTGGCGCGGAAGTTCACCCCGAGCTCGCGGGCCACGATCTGGGCCAGTGTCGTCTTGCCCAGCCCCGGCGGGCCGAACAGCAGCACGTGGTCCAGGGCCTCGCCGCGCCCGCGCGCGGCCTCGATGAACACCGACAGATTGGCCTTGGCCTGCTGCTGGCCGACGAACTCGGCGAGCGTCTGGGGCCGGAGCGCGCGGTCGGCGGGTTCGAAGGGCTGGGATTCTCCCGAGACGATCCGGGTCACCGTCCCAGCTCCTGCAGGGCGGCCTTGATGAGGGCGGGCGGCTCGGCCTCCTCGCCCAGCCGCAGGGCGGCGCTCTCGACGACGCGGCGGGCCTGGGGCTCGGCGATGCCCAGGCCCATCAGCGCGGCCACGGCCTCGCCGGACGCCGACGCCTTGATCGGCTGGGGCGTCGTGACCTGGGCGTGGAAGGCGGCGACCGGGCCGTCCGAGATCGGCTTATCCTTCAGCTCCACCACGATCCGCTGGGCGAGCTTGGGGCCGACCCCGTTGGCGCGGGCGACGGCGGCCTTGTCCTCGCGGGCCACGGCGGCGGCGAGTTCGGCGGGCGGCAGCACGTCCAGCACGGCCAGGGCCGCCTTGGGCCCCACGCCCTGGATGGTCCGCAGGATCACGAACGCGCGGCGTTCGTCGCGGCCGCCGAAGCCGTAGAGGGTCACGCCCGTCTGCTCGCCGAACACGCTCTCGACGTGGACGACGGTCTCCTCGCCCACCGGGGGCAGGCGCGACAGGGTGCGCGAGCCACAGCGCACGACATAGCCCACGCCCATGACGTCGATCAGGGCGTCCTCTTCGCCGACCTCGGCGACGATCCCGCGCAGGCGCCCGATCACCGGCTGTTCTCCGGCGCGCGCTCCAGGGGGCTATGGGGGCGAATCACGTTCGGCATGCGTTCCCGCAGAGGTAACGCGGGCGCGCGCGAGGGGGAACCTCGGAAGCGGAAATCCGGAACTGGCGTTCTCAGGCCACCCGCCACGCCCTTTGTGCGGCCGTGCGGGCGTGGGCGTGGGCGATGGCGACGGCCAGCGCGTCGGCGGCGTCGGCGGTGGTCTTGCCGGCGGTCGGCAGCAGGCGGGCGATCATCCAGCCGACCTGGGCCTTGTCGGCGCCGCCGGTGCCCACCACGGCCTTCTTGACCACGGTGGCGGCGTACTCGGCGACCGGCAGGCCCGCGCGGGCCGGCGCCACCAGCGCTATGGCGCGCGCGTGGCCCAGCTTGAGCGCCGAGCGGGCGTTGTCGTTGACGAAGGTCTCCTCGACCGCGGCCTCGTCGGGCGCGTGCTCGGCGATCACCGCCTCGATCCCGGAGAGCAGGACCAGCAGGCGCTCGGCGAACGGCAGCTTGTCGGAGGGTGCGATGACGCCGTGGGCCACGTGAATCAGCCGCGCGCCCTCGCACGCCACCACGCCCCAGCCGGTGCGGCGAAGGCCGGGGTCGAGCCCCAGGATGCGGACGGGTCGAATCGCGTTCATCGTCTGTTCCAGCATGGCCCAGGTAAGCGGAGAAGGCTTGCCGAAAGATGACCGGCGGCTAGCGCCAGAACTGGAAGGCGTCGAAGCCCCGCACGATCGCCTTTCGCGGCACGCCCAGGGCCGTGGCGAGCTCGGCGGCCAGGCCGAACAGCAGGCCCCCGAAACCCGGCAGCAGGAAGAGCGCCGCCAGCAGGATGAGCAGGCCCAGGCCCTCGGCCTTGCGCAGGGCGGGGCCCCAGCGCTTTGGCAGGAACGGCCGGATGGCGTTGAAGCCGTCCAGGCCCGGGATCGGCAGCAGGTTGAGGATCAGGGCGGTCGCCTGGAGGAAGGCCAGCAGGGCGACGGCGTCGAACAGCGGGCCGGGCAGGGCGGCCCGGCTCCACAGCGACAGCGCGAACGCCAGGACGAGCAGGACGACCAGCGTGCTGGCCGGTCCCGCCAGCGAGGCCGCCGCCCGCCACGCGGGCGAGCGCATCAGGTCGTGCCGCAGCCACACCGCTCCGCCGGGGAAGCCGATGCCGCCCAGGGCGAGCGCGATCAGCGGCAGAACGAGGGACGTGCCGAGGTCGCCGTAGCGACGCGGATCGAACGACAGATAGCCCTTCTCGCGCACCGTGTGGTCGCCGGCCAGGTAGGCCACGGCGGCGTGGCCGAACTCGTGCGCCATGACCGCCAGGATCCAGCCCAGGAAGACGAAGCCGAAGGTGAGCGGCCCCACGGTCTGCGTCGTCGCGGCGGTGGCGAGCGCCACGCCCAGGCCCGCGACGGCGGCCAGGATGGCGAGGCCTACCAGGTTGTTCGGCGGGGGCGGGGCGGCGGCCTCGGTCGGGGTCGTCATGGCCGCAGCCTACAGCGCGGCGATCTCGATGTCCTGGGCGGGCGGTTCATGGGCGAAGGAGCCCCGGGCCGGCAGGGCCGCGAGGCAGGCGATCAGCCAGATCGTCCCCAGGCTGAGCGCGAGGGCCTTCACGGCGCGGGACGTGACGGGAGCGAAGGTCATGCGCCCTTTCTGGCACGGCCATGGGAAAGGGCTCGTGAAGGGGCAGGGTTAATCCGCGAGGCTTCGGTTGACGCTGCGCAAGGCGCTCGCCCGTGGCCCATGGCGGGATGGCCGCGCGTTGCCGGAGACCTCCCCATGACCCAATCGCTGCACGACGAGATCGCCGCCATCCTGAAGGACGGCCAGGACATGACCATCGCCACCGTCCGCCCCGACGGCTGGCCCCAGGCCACGACGGTCAGCTACGCCGCCGACGGGACGGACATCCTGTTCGGCTGCGGCCCGGAGTCCCAGAAGGCCAGGAACCTGGCCCACGACGACCGGGTCTCGATCACCGTCAACCTGCCCTACAAGGACTGGAGCCAGATCCGGGGCGTGTCTCTATCGGGCCGGGCGCGGCGGATCACCGATCCGGACGAGCTGTGGCGGGCCGGAGAGCTGTTCCTGGCCAAGTTCCCCGAAGTCGCCCAGTACACGGGCTCGGCCGACCAACCCTGCCTGTTCCGGGTGGTCCCGGAAACGGTGTCGGTGCTGAACTACGCCAAGGGCTTCGGCCACACCGACCTGGTGAAACTGAGCGCGGTGGCCGCCGCCTGACGGCGCCTACTTGGGCTGGAACTGGCCGCTGACCACCCCGCCCAGGATCATGCCGACCAGGCGGCTTTCCTCGTCGCAGCCCGCCGCTATGGCCTCGGCTTCCGCGCGGCTGGCGGCCAGGTCGCGATCCACGAACATCAGCCGCCGGAAGGCGTCGGAGATCAGGTCGGCGGCGTTCCCGCCGGGCTGGATCTGGGAGGCGCCGCTCAACGCGGTGACGGACGTCAGGAACGGAAAGGTCAGGCAGGCCCTCAGGCGCCCGGCGTGGACGAGCTGGCGGAGCGCGATGTCATAGGGAAGGTCCAGGCGTTCGAACGCGTCGAGCGCCTCCAGCACCCGGGCCTTCGAGCGGCCGTTCACCACGTAGGCCGCCGCCGAGGCGAAGCGGGCATGCGCGAGGTCGATGATCCGGACGCGGTCCTGGGCGATCAGCGCCGGACGGCCCTTGGCGAGCCCGATCCACAGGCCGGGGTCGGCGAGCGTCGCGTCTGTGAACAGGAGGTCCCAGTCCTCGCCCGGCGGCAGGCGGTCGGCGGTGAACGCGCGCGCCGAGAGCACGACGTCGTCCTCCAGCACCAGCAGCGGGCTCTCCCCGTCGTGGCAGGTGGCGATGGCCTCCCGGTGGCTGCGGAAACAGGCCTTCTCGGCCGGCCGGATCGCGCCGGGCAGGGCCGCGGCCGCGGCGGCCTCCACGGCCTCGAAGCGCGCGAGGCTCACGCCGGGCGGCGCGACCCTCGCCAAATGGCTCTCCATCTAGGCGCGGCGGTCCCGGGCCCCGGCCAGGTTGATGTAGACGCAGCGCACGGCGCCGCTCAGCGGAAGATCCAGATGCCGCCGGTGATCCCGCTGGGCGCCTCGGCCAGGCCGCGGATCTCGAGCCGGGCGCGGCGGGCGCCGCACAGGCAGCGCAGCCGGTCCTCCAGCTCATCCACATTCTGCCGTCCCAGGCCCTGGGCGAGCCAGGGGCGGGGATCGACCGGGGCTTCCCGGCCGCAGCCGCATCGCGCCCACAGGCTGCGCCGCGCCGCCGTGGCGCGGGCCAGCCGGGGCTCCCCGAAGGCCGCATCCAGGGCCTGCAACATCCCGTCCGCCATGTCCGCCTCCGCCTGCCGAGCGTGAACAAAAGCAGAACTTCTGATCGGGCGCGACTCTCCGGAACGTGTGGTCATGGAACCTCTCAACCGCGCGTGGCGTGGACGCGCGGATCGCGCCATCTGGCCCGCGATTCCGCAGGCCCGGTCAACGCATGCGAGGTTGCGGCCTTAGACCTTCTCGCTGATCTTGATGGCCGCGCGGCAACCGGCGCGGATCACGGCGGAGAGGGCCGCGTAGCCAGGGGCTTCGCGGGCGCCTTCCTCCACGGCGAGGTCGCGGTGGGCGAGCTCCTCGTCGCGGAACTTGGTGAGCTCGGCGGCCAGCTCCGGGTCGCGGTCGGCCAGTTCGGCGATCTGGCCGGCGTAGTGCTCCTCGATGACGCTCTCCACCGCCTCGGTGCAGGCGTGCGCCGCCTTCTCGCCCATCAGCGCCGTCCCGGCCCCCAGCGCGAAGCCCGCCAGCCGCCAGATCGGCGTCATGGCGGTCGGGCGCACTCGGTGCTCGGTAAGCAGCCGGTCGAAGCGGGCGAGGTGCACGGCCTCATGGCCCTCCATCTCGGCGAGCTGGCCGGCGATGCGTTCCTTGCCAGGCGCCTGGCCCAGCACCGCCCGCTGGCCGCGGTAGATGTGGACCGCGCCCAGTTCGCCCGCGTGGTCGACCCGCAGGATTTCGGCGAGGCGCGCGGCCGTGGCGCCGCGACCTGGGCGCGGCGGGATCGGCTTGCCGGTCATCGTTTGGACCTCTCCCGAAGGGCGGCCAGGACGCTGAAGGCCGCAAGCCCGAACGAGATCACTGCGTTCCATCCGGCCATCGACAGGCCGGCGAACACCCACGGCGCCTCGTCGCAGGCCGGCGGGCGGATCTTGGCGCCGGCCAGGAAATCGCTGAGCGCGCCGGCGTCCACGCCGGTCCCGGCCGAGGCGCAGGCGGCGGGGCCCGGCCAGAATTTCCACTCGGCGCCCGCATGATAGACCGCGACCGCGGCGCCCGCGAGGAAGGCCAGGCCCAGGACCCAGCAGGTCGCCTCCCGCCAGCGCGGGCCGCCGGGCAGCCGCACCAGGACCATGAAGGCCGCCCCCAGCGCCAGGATCGTCCAGTAGACCTCGCGCTGGCGCAGGCAGAGGGTGCAGGGCGCATAGCCGCCGAAGGTCTCGAAGGCGTGCGCGGTGGCCAGCATGGCCGCGGAGACCACGACGGCGACGAGGCGCCAGCGGTCCAGGAAAGGGCGGAGAACGGTCATCGGGCGCGGATATGAGCCCAAAAGGGCCGTCACATGAAGACCTTGATCGCCACGAACCCGCCGATGATCAGCGCCAGCAGGATGATGGAGTAGAGGTTCAGGCGCCGCTCGAACTCCTCCAGCATCGCCGGGCCCAGGTACTTCAGCACCGCCGCCACGGCGAAGAAGCGCAAGCCGCGGGTGAGGATCGAGGCCCAGACGAAGGTGAAGAGGTCGAAGCGGGCGAAGCCGGCGGTGATGGTCACCAGCTTGTAGGGGATGGGCGTCGCGCCCTTGATGAGGATGACCCACAGGCCCCACTGCTCGAACCAGCGGTGGAACTCGGCCTGGCCCTCGGGGTGGCCGAAGATTTTGAGGATGAACAGGCCCACTGGCTGGAGGTAGACGCCGATGGCGTAGCCCAGGAGGCCGCCCAGCACCGAGGCCGCCGTGCAGATGGCCGCGTAGACGAACGCCTTGTCGCGCCGGGCCAGCACCATCGGCCCCAGCATCACGTCCGGCGGGATCGGGAAGAACGAGCTCTCGGCGAAGGAGACCGCCGCGAGCGCGGCGGGCGCGCGGCGGGAGCGGGCGAGCGCCATCACCCAGTCGTACAGTTTGCGAAACATGCGTGGTCCGAGGCGGAGGTTCGAGCGTTCTGGCTAGCAGGCGCGCAGGGCGTTGTCGCGGACTTGCTTGGGCCCTCTTGCCAATTCGTTTCATATGATACCATCTCCCGGCCGACAGGAGACTTCAGCCATGAACATCCAGACGCCGTCCCAGAGCCGCGACCTGTTCGAGAACCCCCTCGGCACCGACGGGTTCGAGTTCGTCGAGTTCACCTCGCCCGAGCCCGAGCGGCTGAAGCATCTGTTCGAGCTGATGGGCTTCACGGCGGTCTCGAAGCACCGCTCCAAGAACGTGCTGCGCTTCCGCCAGGGCGACATCAACTTCATCCTGAACATGGAGCCGACCGGCCAGGCCGCCGAGTTCCGGGAGGCGCACGGTCCTTCCGCCAACGCCATGGCCTTCCGCGTGCGCGACGCCGCCAAGGCCTTCCAGATGGCGCTTGAGCGGGGCGCGACGCCGGTGCAGGGGCCGGTCGGCCCGATGGAGCTGAACATCCCGGCCATCGAGGGCATCGGCGGCTCGAACCTCTACCTCGTCGACCGCTACGGCGCGCAGGAGATCTACGACGTCGACTTCGTGCCGATCCCCGGCGCCGAGGAGGCGATGGCCCGGAACAGCGTGGGCCTGACCTACCTCGACCACCTGACCCACAACGTCCACCGCGGCCAGATGGCCAGGTGGGCCGACTTCTACGAGCGCATCTTCAATTTCCGCGAGATCCGCTACTTCGACATCGAGGGCAAGCAGACCGCGCTGGTTTCCAAGGCCATGACCAGCCCCTGCGGCAAGATCCGCATCCCGCTCAACGAGAGCCAGGACGAGCACTCGCAGATCGAGGAGTTCCTGAAGGACTACAAGGGCGAGGGCATCCAGCACGTGGCGCTGGGGACCGACGACATCTACCACGCCGTCGAGACCATGCGGGACCGGGGCGTCCGCTTCCAGGACACCATCGACACCTACTTCGAGGGCATCGACGCGCGCATCCCCGGCCACGGCGAGGACGTCCAGCGCTTGCAGGCCGACAAGATCCTCATCGACGGCGCGCCCACCGAGGGCCAGGGCCTGCTGCTGCAGATCTTCACCGAGAACATGATCGGCCCGATCTTCTTCGAGCTCATCCAGCGCAAGGGCAACGAGGGCTTCGGCGAAGGCAACTTCAAGGCCTTGTTCGAAAGCATCGAACTCGATCAGATCAGGAGAGGAGTCCTCCCGGCTAAGGAAGCGTGATGCGTGTCGTCCTCGGTGTTCTGGCGGTCTTGTTGATGTCTGTAGCGGGTACGGCCGAGGCGCGGCCGAAATGGGCGCTGGTGGTGCACGGGGGCGCCGGCGTCATCGAGCGCGCGGACCTGACGCCGGAGCAGGACAAGGCCTATCGCGAGGCCATGGCCAAGGTGGCGACCGTGGGCGCCGAGGTCCTGAAGCGGGGCGGCTCGGCGCTGGACGCGATCGAGGCGGCCATCCGCATCCTCGAGGATGACCCGCTGTTCAACTCGGGCCGCGGCGCGGTCTTCACCGCCGAGGGGCGCAACGAGCTGGACAGTTCGGTGATGGACGGGGCGACCCTGAAGGCCGGGGCGGTGGCCGGCGTCACCACCACCCGCCACCCGATCTCGCTCGCCCGCGCGGTGATGGAGAAGTCGCCGCACGTCATGCTGATGGGCGCCGGCGCCGATGCGTTCGCCCGGACCCAGGGGCTGGAGCAGGTGGACCCGTCCTATTTCTTCACCCAGCGCCGCTGGGACGCGCTGGAGAAGGCGCTGAAGGAGCAGGGCCTGCCGATCCCCGCCAAGCCGGCGGGCGTTCCCGAGAAGGCCGACCAGCGCGCCGAACTGCAGTTCGACGAGGGCGGCCACCGCGCCAACCTGGCCCAGGTCGAGAAGAAGTACGGCACGGTGGGCGTCGTCGCCCTGGACAGCCAGGGGAACGTGGCGGCCGGGACCTCCACGGGCGGGACCACGGCCAAGCGCTGGGGCCGGGTGGGCGATTCCCCGATCATCGGGGCCGGCACCTACGCGTCGAACAAGTCCTGCGCCGTCTCGGCCACGGGCACCGGCGAGTACTTCATCCGCCTGACGGTGGCGCGCGAGATCTGCGCCCTGGTGGAATACAGGGGCCTCTCCCTCCAGGCCGCCGCGGATCAGGTGATCCAGAAGGAGTTGACGGCCCTGGGCGGCGACGGCGGGATCATCGCCGTGGCGCCCGACGGCCAGATGGCCTGGAGCTTCAACACCTCGGGCATGTACCGGGCCCGAATCGCCGACGGCCAGCCGCTGACGGTCGGCATCTACAAGGACGATCCGTGATGGCGAAGGGCGACTGGATCCCGGTCCGCGCGGCCGAGGGCGTCCACTCGAAGCAGGCGCACGCCGACCTGCCGGAAGGCACCTACGAGCGGGAAATCTCCAAGGAGGGCTTCTTCGGCCCGGCCGCCTTCCTGCATCATCGCCATCCGCCCACCGGCTGGGTGAAGTTCGAGGGGCCCCTGCGGCCCCGCGCCTTCGACCTGGCCCGGCTGAACGCCGCCGAGTCCTCGCCGTGGGCCGCGCGCACCGTTCTCCACAACGCCGCGACCGAGGTCCGCTTCTGGAAGCTGGATCGGGCCATGCCGGCGCTGGCCCGCAACGCCGACGGCGACCAGCTCCTGTTCGTCCACGCGGGCGAGGGCGAGCTGTTCTGCGACTACGGCCGCCTGCGCTACCGGGCCGGCGACTACCTCTACCTGCCGCGCGGGACCATGTGGCGGCTGACGCCCGGCTCGCCGACGGCCATCCTCATGGTCGAGGCGACGAACACCCATTTCCGCCTGCCCGACAAGGGCCTGATGGGCGGCCACGCGCTGTTCGATCCCGCGATCCTCGAGACTCCCGCCATGGACGAGGCCTTCAAGGCCCACCAGGCGGAGACGGGCGAGTTCCGGGTCGAGATCAAGAAGCGCGGCGAGGTCTCGGTGGTGACCTATCCGTGGAACCCGCTGGATGCTGTGGGCTGGCACGGCGACCTCGCCCCCGTTCGCCTGAACGTGCGCGACATCCGGCCGGTGATGAGCCACCGCTACCACCTGCCGCCGTCGGTCCACTCGACCTTCGTGTCGGACCGCTTCGTGGTCTGCACCTTCGCCCCGCGGCCGTTCGAGAGCGACCCGGGGGCGTTGAAGGTCCCCTTCTTCCACAACAACGACGACTACGACGAGGTGTTGTTCTACCACGCCGGCGACTTCTTCAGCCGCGACCATATCGAGGCCGGCATGATGACCTTCCACCCGTCGGGCTTCACCCACGGCCCGCACCCGAAGGCGCTGAAGAACATGCTGGTCCAGCCCAAGCCGGCCACCGACGAGTACGCCGTGATGATCGACACCCGCGACCCGCTGGAGGTCGGCGAGGCCGCCTCTTCGGTCGAGAACCCCGCCTACGTCGACAGTTGGAAGGGCGCATGAGCCTGGACGCCGACCTCGGCGCGGCGGCGCAGGACGAGCTGGAGCGGGCCTGCACGCTCGCCTGGCGCGAACTCGCCGACCACACGCCGTGGGGCGACACCTTCGAGGGTTTCACGCCGGCCGGCCGCGAGGTCTGCATCGAACGCACCTACCTCTGGGACGGCCCGCCGGGCAGCGACATCCGCGTCGAGGTCACCGTCTATGAGCCCGAGGCCTACGAGGCGGGCGTGAAGCTGACCGGCGCGATCCCGCGCGAACCTTCCGACATCCGGAGTCACTGAATGAAGCTCGCCTCGCTGAAGGGCGGCCGCGACGGCCGTCTGGTCGTGGTCTCCAACGACCTGGCCTGGTACTCGCCGGCCGACCGGATCGCCCTGACCCTGCAGGACGCGCTCGACGACTGGGACCGCTGCGAGCCGGACCTGCGCGGCCTGGCCGAGAGCCTGGAGCACGGCTCGGTCCCCAAGGCGCGCTTCCACGAGCACGAGGCCGAAAGCCCCCTGCCGCGGGCCTACCAATGGGCGGACGGCTCGGCCTATGTGAACCACGTCGCCCTGGTCCGTCAGGCCCGCGGCGCCGAGATGCCCGAAAGCTTCTGGACCGATCCGCTCATGTACCAGGGCGGCTCTGACGGCTTCCTGGCGCCCCGCGATCCGATCCCGCTGAAGGACGAGGCCTGGGGCTGCGACCTGGAGGCCGAGGTGGCGGTGATCACCGGCGACGTGCCGATGGGCGCGAGCCGCGAGGAGGCGCTGGCCGCCATCCGCCTCGTCATGCTGTGCAACGACGTGTCGCTGCGCAACCTGATCCCGGGCGAACTCGCCAAGGGTTTCGGCTTCTTCCAGTCCAAGCCCGCTTCGGCCTTTTCGCCGGTGGCGGTGACGCCCGATTCCCTGCCCAACTGGAAGGATGGGAAGCTGCATGGGGCGCTGGAGGTGGAGTTGAACGGCAAGCCGCTGGGCTGCGCCGACGCCGGCGTGGACATGACCTTCGACTTCGGGACGCTGGTGGCGCACGCGGCGAAGACGCGCGCGCTGGGGGCTGGAACGATCATCGGCTCGGGCACCGTCTCCAACCGGGGTGTGGACGGCGGCCCCGGCAAGCCGATCGCCGATGGCGGCGTGGGCTACTCGTGCCTGGCCGAGGTCCGGACCATCGAGACGATCCGGGACGGCAAGCCCTCGACGCCGTTCCTCAAGGCCGGCGACACCGTGCGGATCGAGATGGTCGACGCCCGGCGCCACACCGTCTTCGGCGCCATCGAACAGGAGGTCGTCCGCGCATGAGCCTGGTGCGGCCCGAGCGCGAAGAGGAGGGGCTGAGGCTCGACGCCTACCTGCCCTACCGGCTGTCGGTGGCTTCGAACGCCGTTTCGGGCCTGATCGCGCGCGCCTACCAGGACCGCTTCGGGCTGACGATCCCGCAGTGGCGGCTGATCTGCGTGCTGGCCGAGGACGGCGCCCTTACTCAGGGACAGATCGTGGCGCGCACGGTGATGGACAAGGTGACGGTGAGCCGCGCCACCCAGGGGCTCGTGAAGCGCCATCTGGTGGCCCGCTCGGAACACCATGCCGACGCGCGCAGCCATGTGCTGGCGCTGACCACCGAGGGGCGGCGGCTGTACGCCGAGATCGCGCCGCTGGCGCTGGCCTACGAGGCGGCGCTTATCGCGGGACTGGCGCCCGAGGAGGTGACCCTCCTGAAACGCCTGCTCGCGCGGCTCCAGGCCGCGGCCGGGCAGCTCAACGGGGAAGACCCGCCGAACGTCAGCCTGCGCTGAGCGCCGGGGCGTTCAGTGGAGGTAGGCGGGTTCGACCCGGACGCCCCAGCGGTGCGACCCCTCGCCGAAAGGCAGGTGGAAGCCGAAGGCGGCGCGCTTGCGCTCGTCGCGCCAGTACTCCTCGAAGGAGACGATGAGCGCGCTCTGCAGCTCTTCCGGGATCTGACGGACATCGTGGCCAAGGCTCCTGGCCACTTGCTCGATCACCAGCGTCCGGTGCGCTTCGCCGCCGAACGACAGGAGGACCTCACGGACACGTTTCGCCAGGGAATCCTTCCGGGCGACCGGCTTTTTGCCGGGGAGCGCGTCGTGGGCGATATCAGGCGTCTTCTGCATGACGCCGCCACCTTGCCGCCCACTCGTTTATCGGCCGGTTAAACGGCACGGCGAACGGATGGTTAATTTCGCGCCCTGGTTTAGTTCCGTTCAGCCGCCACCCAGAACGACCGCCAGGTGATAGACGACGAACGAGGCGAGATAGGCCAGCGTGAGCATGTAGGCGAACATCACGCCCATCCAGCCCCACGAGTTGGTCTCGCGCTTCACGACGCCCAGCGTCGCCACGCACTGGGGTGCGAAGACGTACCAGGCGAGGAACGACAGGCCGGTGGCCAGCGACCAGTGCTCGGCCAGCCGCGCGCCCAGGGCGCCGACGTTGGCCTCGGCGTCGCCGACGGCGTAGACCGTGCCCAGCGCCGCCACCGCCACCTCGCGGGCCGCGAAGCCGGGGATCAGGGCCACGACCATCTGCCAGTTGAAGCCGATCGGGGCGAAGAGCGGCTGGATCGCGTGGCCGAGCATGCCGGCGATGCTGTAGTCGATGGCCGGCGCCGTCGCGTCCGGCGGCGGGGCCGGGAAGGTCGAAAGGAACCAGACCACGATCATCAGCGGCAGGATGATCCGGCCGGCCCGCCCGAGGAAGACCTGGGCCCGGAGCAGCAGGTTGCGAGCCACGTTCTCGGCCGAGGGGACCTTGTAGGTGGGCAGCTCCATCAGGAACGGCTCGACGGCGCCCCGCCAGAAGACCCGGCGGATCACGAACGAGACGAGGAGCGCGCTGGCGATCCCCGCGGCGTAGAGGCCGAACATCACGAGGCCCTGAAGATTCAGGCCGAGCCCCACCGTCCGGTTCGGGATGAAGGCGCCGATGATCAGGGTGTAGACGGGAATCCGCGCCGAGCAGGTCATCAAGGGCGCCACCAGGATGGTGGTCATCCGGTCGCGCTTCTGGTCGATCACCCGGGCGGCCATGATGCCGGGGATGGCGCAGGCGAAGCTGGAGAGCAGCGGGATGAAGGCGCGGCCGTGCAGGCCGGCGCCGCCCATGATCCGGTCCATCAGGAAGGCGGCCCGGGCCATGTAGCCGAAGTCCTCCAGCAGGATGATGAACAGGAACAGGATCAGGATCTGGGGCAGGAAGACGATCACGCTGCCCACCCCGGCGATCAGGCCGTCGGCGATGAAGCTGCGCAGCAGGCCCTCGGGCAGGGTCTGGCCGATGGCGGCCCCCAGCCAGGCGAAGCCGCCGTCGATGCCGTCCATCAGCGGCGCGGCCCAGGCGAACACCGCCTGGAACATCAGGAAGAGGATGGCGAGCAGGATGGCCAGGCCCGCCACGGGATGGAGCAGCACCGCGTCGATCCTGCCGGTCAGGGTGTCCGGGTGTTCGGGCGGGCGGACATAGGTCTTGAGGATCCGCTGGGCCTCGCGGTGGGCGGCGCGGATCTCGCCGGCGTCCGGCTCGCGCCAGACGTTGGCGTGCGGAACCGCGCCCTCCTCGATCAGGGCCTCGGCCTGGGCCACCAGGTCGTCGATCCCGCGCTTGCGCGTGGCCACCGTGGTCACGATGGGGCAGCCCAGCTCGCGGCGCAGGCCGTCGAGGTCGATGCGCAGGCCTTGGCGCTGGGCGATGTCGTACATGTTGAGGGCCAGCACCATCGGCCGGCCCACGGCCTTCAGCTCCAGGATCAGGCGCAGCACGAGGCGCAGGTTGGTGGCGTCGGCCACGGCCACCACAACGTCGGGCGGCGTCTCGCCGGCCAGCTTGCCGAGCACGGCGTCGCGGGTGACCGCCTCGTCCGGGCTGCGGGCGCGCAGCGAATAGGTGCCGGGCAGGTCGAGGATCGACAGCGCACGGCCGTGGGCGGTGGTGACGAAGCCCTCCTTCCGCTCGACGGTGACGCCGGCGTAGTTGGCCACCTTCTGGCGGCTGCCGGTCAGGGCGTTGAAGAGGGCGGTCTTGCCGGTGTTGGGGTTGCCGACCAGGGCGATGCGCGCCGGCCGGAGAACGGCGTCGCTCATGCGCGGGACTTGTCCAGCAGCACCCACACATCCTCGGCGTCGCGGCGGCGCAGCGCCACGCGCATGTCGTCGAGCTTCACGGCGATGGGGTCATGGCGGATGGCGCCCTCGTGCAGGACCTCCAGCCTCGCGCCCTCGACGAAGCCGAATTCCAGCAGGCGGCGCTGGAGCTCCTCCACGTCGACGCCGTGGTCGGCGGGATGGCTCTCGGCGCGGACGTCCACGATCACCCCGGCCTCGCCCGGCCGCGCCGTGGAGAGGCGCACCAGGCGTCCGTCGGCCGCGCCCTCCGGGGGCGTGGCGTTCACCGGATCAGCGACCGTGTCGAACATGTACAGACGTCCCGACATCCGCAGAAAATGCGAACGATTATCAATTAGAGCCAACCCGGCCCGACCGCAAGGCTTCGCGTTGACGCAGGCGGTCCGGGACCTGATGGGGCGCAGCGCCTCCTTGGCGAACGCCATCTGGGAGGGTAGTTAGACCAACGCTGCGGGCGTGGCGAAATGGTAGACGCGGCGGACTCAAAAGCCAGGAACGCCTACCTTTCGCTGTAAAATCAGCGGCTTGAGAAGGCTTCCGACTTACACATGTCTTGCACACCTGCTCAGCAGGAGCCCAAGACATGGCGGCGGAACGCTACACCCTCCTCGACGGTCGAGTTCACGTCTATCGGCGCGAGAACAGCCGCTTCTGGCAATGCGCCATCTACCTGAGCGGTCGGAACCACCGCTCGTCCACGCATCAGGACCGGCTCGACGCGGCGCTGACGGTTGCTCGCGAATGGGCGCTCGACCGCATCGCCGAGGACCGGCTGGGCGCCCGAAGCCTATCGCTGAACGAGGCGGTGGCTACGGACACACCGCTCACCCCCACCACGGCGGCAGCCAAAACCTTCAGGCAGGCCGCGGAAGCCTTCATGACCGAGTACCGTGTGCTCACGGCCGGCGAGCGGAACGCGCGCTATGTCGAGAACAAGGAAAGGCACCTGAAGCTCTATCTGCTGCCGTTCTTCGGCACTCGGCCCGTGAGCGAGGTCACGGCTGGGCTGATCCAGCAGTACCGTGTCGCTCGGCTCAACAATGCGAGCGGCAGGCGGCCTGCCCGGAGCACCCTGCACCAGGAGATGGTGACCCTGCGCCAAGTGCTCAAATCGGCGAACCGCCACGGCTGGATCGCTGCCGTTCCAGACATGTCGGCGCCCTACAAGACATCCGGCAAAATTGCCCACCGCGCGTGGTTCTCACCTGAGGAGTACGTGCGGCTGCGCGCCGCGACCGCCGAGCGCGCCCGCAACCCGAAGCGCGACCGTTGGCGCGCCGAGTGCGAGCTCTTCCACGACTTCGTGGAGATCATGGCGAACACAGGCCTTCGCCCCGATGAAGCCCAGCGCCTCGAGATGCGAGACGTAAAGGTCGTGACGGACACCGCCACTCAGCAACGCATCCTGGAGATTGAAGTACGCGGCAAGCGCGGTGTCGGCTTCTGCAAGAGCACCCCTGACGCGGTCGCGCCGTTCGAGCGGCTGCTGAAGCGGCGAGGCGTGTCCCAGCCGACCGATCTCGTGTTCGGAAAGATCCAGCGGCAGCTCTTAAACGCCGTGCTCGACGAGCTTGGCCTCAAGGAGGATCGCGACGGCAATCCGCGCACCGCGTACAGCCTACGTCACACCTACATCTGCCTGCGCCTACTGGAAGGCGCCGACATCTACCAGGTGGCCAAGAACTGCCGCACCAGCGTCGAGATGATCGAGAAGTTCTACGCATCTCACATCAAGACGCGTCTCGATGCAGCGGCCCTCAACGGCCGTGGTCAATCGCGGAAGGAACCTTCCGCGTCAAAGGCGCTGGCGAACGCCTAGCGCCTCCTTGGCGAACGCCTCCTCGCCAGCTAGATAGTTCTCTGCCGCGGGCGTGGCGAAACTGGTAGACGCACGGCACTCAAAA
>NZ_JBKBRO010000028.1:0-48428 GCF_046463815.1 Phenylobacterium sp.
AGGATCCTGATGGTCTTCGGGTCCGGCGTCGCCGCCATCGTGGGCTTCGTCGTGGCGGCGCCCCTGGCCGGGCGTCGCCGCCGAGGACAGGCATCCTAGCCGCCGTTCATTCCCACTCGATGGTGCCGGGCGGCTTGGAGGTCACGTCGTAGACGACGCGGTTGATGCCCCGCACCTCGTTGATGATCCTCGTCGCCGCGCGGCCCAGGACCTCCCAGGGGAATTCGAAGAAGTCGGCCGTCATGCCGTCGGTCGAGGTCACGGCGCGGAGCGCACAGACCTCGTCGTAGGTGCGGGCGTCGCCCATCACGCCCACGGTGCGCACCGGCAGCAGGACGGCGAAGGCCTGCCAGATCGAGTCGTAGAGACCCGCCTTGCGGATCTCATCCAGGTAGATGGCGTCGGCCTTCTGCAGGATGGCGACCCGCTCGGGCGTCACCTCGCCAGGGATGCGGATGGCCAGGCCGGGGCCCGGGAACGGGTGGCGGCCCACGAACTGCGGCGGCAGGCCCAACTCGACGCCCAGGGCCCGAACCTCGTCCTTGAACAGCTCGCGCAGCGGCTCGACCAGCTTGAGCTTCATGTAGTCCGGCAGGCCGCCCACGTTGTGGTGGCTCTTGATCACCGCCGAGGGGCCGCCGCGGGCCGAGACGCTCTCGATCACGTCCGGATAGAGGGTGCCCTGGGCCAGGAACGCCGCGCCCTCGATCTTGGCCGCCTCGCGGTCGAACACCTCGACGAACAGCCGCCCGATGGTCTTGCGCTTGGCCTCCGGGTCGGTGACGCCGGCCAGCTCGCCCAGGAATTCCTTAGCCGCATCAACGTGAACCAGCGGGATATTGTAGTGATCCCGGAACATGGTCACGACCTGTTCGGCCTCGTTCAGGCGCAGCAGGCCGTGGTCCACGAAGACGCAGGTGAGCTGGTCGCCGATGGCCTCGTGGATCAGGACGGCGGCCACCGAGGAGTCCACCCCGCCCGACAGGCCGCAGATCACCCTGCCCTCGCCCACCTGCTCGCGGATGCGGGCCACGGCCTCCTCGCGGAAGGCCTTCATCGTCCAGTCGCCCTTCAGGCCGGCGATGCGGTGGGTGAAGTTGCGCAGGATCAGCGCCCCGCGCGGCGTATGCGCCACCTCGGGATGGAACTGGATGCCGTAGAACCGCCGCCCCTCGTCGGCGATCACCGCGTAGGGGCTGCCCTCGGACGCCGCCACCACCTCGAAGCCCAGGGGGATGGCGGTGATCTTGTCGCCGTGGCTCATCCACACGGTCTCGCGGTCGCCCACCTCGCCCAGGCCCTCCAGCAGCGGCGATTCCCGCTCCTTGAGGATCTCGGCGCGGCCGAACTCGCGCTCGTGGCCGCTCTCAACCGCCCCGCCCAGCTGGGCGCACATGGTCATCTCGCCGTAGCAGATGCCCAGGACCGGCACGCCCAGCTCGAAGATCCGCTGCGGCGCGGAAGGGCTCTCGGCCTCGTGGGCGCTGGCCGGTCCGCCCGACAGGATCACCGCCTTGGGTGCGAAGTCGTCCAGCATCCCCTCGACCTTGTCGTAGGGGTGGATCTCGCAATAGACGCCGCTCTCGCGCAGGCGCCGGGCGATCAGCTGGGTCACCTGACTGCCGAAGTCGACGATCAGGACGCGCTCGTGCTCGGGTGCGTGGGTCTCGGTCATGGGGCTCCGTTAGCGGGTCTTCTCCAGCACGGCGACGAAAAAGCCGTCGGTGCCGGACGTGCGGGGCGTGAGGCGCAGGAAGCCGTCAGCGGTGAGGCGTCCGGCCAGTTTCGGGTCGTCGGTGGCGGCCTTCACGGCGAAGTCCGCATGGCGCGTGAGGAAGGCCGCAACGCGGTCCTCGTCCTCCTGCGGCAGCACCGAGCAGGTGACATAGACCATCCGCCCGCCCGGCCTCACGAAGCGGGCGCCGTCTTCCAGCACCTGGTCCTGGTCGGCGATCCGGCGCTCCAGGGCCTCGGGCGTGAGCCGCCACTTGGTGTCGGGATGGCGCCGCCAGGAGCCCGTGCCGGTGCAGGGCGCATCGATGAACACCACGTCCATCCGGCCTTCCAGCCCCTTCAGCGGCTCGGGGTTCACCGGCGAGCGGACCTGCAGGTTGCGGGCCCCGGCCCGGTCGCCGCGCCGTACGGTGTCGGTCAGACGCCGGGGGTCGGAGTCGTAGGCGTAGATCTGGCCGGTGTTGCCCATGGCCGCCGCGAGCGCCAGGGTCTTGCCGCCGCCGCCGGCGCAGAGGTCCAGCACCTGGGCGCCCTTCACGTCCCCGGCCGCCGCCGCGGCGATCTGCGAGCCCAGGTCCTGCACCTCGAACCAGCCCTTGGAGAACTGCGGAATGGCCTCCACGGCCCCGCCGCGCGCGGTCGGGTCGGGCGCGGCGATGCGCAGGGCCGTCGGCAGCACTCCGGTCGGATGGGCGTCGATCGAGGCCAGGGCCTTCAGCGCCCGCTCGGGATCGGTCTTCAGCGTGTTGACCCGCAGGTCCACCGGGGCCCGCTCGGCCAGGGCCTCGCCCTCGGCCGCCCGGTCATCCCCGAACGCGCGGGCGAAGGCCTCGTCCAGCCAGTCGGGATAGTCGCCGCGCACGGCGTCCGGCGCCTCGGCGAGGTCGCGGGGCCGCTCCAAGGCCGCGCGTTCGGCGTCGGTCAGCGGGCCCGGGCCGTGCGGCTCCTCGCCCGCCGCCTCGGCGACGCGCTCCAAAGGCCACGCCCACAGGAACCGGAGAGCGCCGAGCGCGGCGGCCCGGGGGCCGTCCTCGCCCATGCGCCAGGCGAGCGACCGCCGACGCCGGAGCACGTCCAGCACCAGGCCGGAGACGAAGGCGCGATCCTTCGCCCCGGCGTAGCGGGCGCCGTCCCCCCAGGCCTTCAGCGCGAGCCGGACGGGCCTGCGCCGCGCCTCGATCTCCGTCAGGACTTCAATGGCCGCCGCCAGGCGTCCGCCGTCTCGCATCTCCGTCGGCCTAGACGGCGCTCGGGTAATTGGGCGCTTCCCGCGTGATCATCACGTCGTGGACGTGGCTTTCGCGCAGGCCGGCGTTGGTGATCCGGATGAACCGGGCCCGGGTGCGGAAGGCCTCCAGGTCGCCCGCGCCGACATAGCCCATGGCCGCTCGGAGGCCGCCGATCATCTGGTGCAGGATCGGGGATATCGGCCCCTTGTAGGGGACCTGGCCCTCGATGCCCTCGGGCACCAGCTTGAGCGCGTCCTTCACATCCTTCTGGAAGTAGCGGTCGGCCGAGCCTTGCCCCATGGCGCCCAGCGAGCCCATGCCCCGGTAGGCCTTGTAGGAGCGGCCCTGGTACAGGAACACCTCGCCCGGCGCCTCGTCGACGCCGGCGAACACCGAGCCCATCATGGCCACCGAGGCGCCCATGGCGAGCGCCTTGGCGAGGTCGCCCGAGTACTTGATGCCACCGTCGGCGACGATCGGCACGTCCGTCCCGGCCGCCGCGCGCACGGCGTCGGCGATGGCGGTCAACTGGGGCACGCCCACGCCGGCCACGATCCGCGTGGTGCAGATGGAGCCGGGGCCGATGCCGACCTTCACCGCGTCCGCGCCCGCGTCGATCAGGGCCCGCGCGCCGTCGTAGGTGGCCACGTTGCCGGCCACGACCTGGACCCGGTTGCTCTCGCGCTTCACCCGCTGCACGGCCTCGGCCACCGAGACGTTGTGGCCGTGGGCGGTGTCGATCACCACCACGTCCACGCCGGCGTCCACCAGGGCCATCGAGCGCTCGTAGCCTGTATCGCCCACCGTGGAGGCGGCGGCCACCAGCAGGCGGCCCTGGGCGTCCTTGGCGGCGAACGGGTGGGCCTGCGACTTCTCCATATCCTTGACGGTGATGAGGCCCACGGCGTGGTCCTCGTCGTCCACCACGATCAGGCGCTCGATCTTGTGCCGGCGCAGCAGCTCACGGGCCTCGGCCTGGCCGACGCCCTCCTTCACCGTGACCAGGTTCTCCCTGGTCATCAGCGCCTTGGCCGGGATGTCGTCGCGGCTCTCGAAGCGCATGTCGCGGTTGGTCAGGATGCCGCAGAGCTTGCCCTTGGCGTCGACCACCGGGAAACCGCTGATCTTGCGGCGCGCCTTGATCTGGCGGATCTCGCCCAGCGTCGTCTCCGGACCGATGGTCACCGGATTGATGACCATGCCGCTTTCGTAGCGCTTCACCTCGCGAACCTGGTCGGCCTGCTCCTCGACGGTGAGGTTTCGGTGCAGCACTCCGATCCCGCCGGCCTGGGCCATGGCGATGGCCAGACGGCTTTCGGTGACCGTGTCCATGGCGGCGGACACGAGCGGTATGTTCAGCTTGATCTCTCGCGTGAACCGGGTGGAGACATCCACCTGTGTGGGCATCACATCGGATGCGCCGGGTTCGAGCAAAACATCGTCGAAGGTGAGCCCTTCGCGAATCTCCATGAGACTCTCCGTTTTGCGGCGCGGGTATAGGGGTAAGGGCGCCGCCGGGGCAAGGGGGTTGGACAGGTCGTTCATGCGATTGCGGCCTCCCGCGCCGCTCGGCTGTGGGAGGAAAGGCCGAAGGTCATGGCGAACATGAGGAGACAGAGCGCCGACGAGGCGAGGACCGCCAGGGTCGGAGACCGCTCGAGGGCCAGGGCGTAGAGCGTGGGGCCCGCCGCCTGTGCGAAGATCGCCGGCCGCCCCAGCAGCGCCGAGCGGTAGGCGTAGTTCGAGGCCCCCCAGAGGCTGAGCGGCAGGACGCCCTTGGCCACGGTCAGCATGCCGTTGCCGGCCCCCTGCCCTACGGCCAGCGCCGCCGCGCCCTCGCCACCCAGGCTCAGCAGCCCCGCCGCCCCCGCCGGATGCATCAGCGTCGCCACCCGCGTCGTCGCGAGCGGCGGCAGGCGCCGCAGCACCGTGTATTCGAGAGCCCGCACGGTCACTGCCGCCACGCCCATGAGGCCGGCCACCGCCGTGGCCCTGGCCGGCGGCAGGCCGAAAGCCGCCAACAGCCTGGGCAGGTGCGCGCTCATGCAGGTCGAGATGAACCAGGCGCAGGCGAACAGCACGGCGAGCTGCACCATCGGCCGATCCCAACGCACCCGCCGCGGCGGGGTCTCCGGCTGCGGCCGGTGCGCGTGGCCGTGGGTCTTCGGGCAAGTCCACGCCGTAAGCGGCAGGCAGATGAGGAGTTGGACGCCCGCCCAGGTCCAGCAGGCGTCCCGCCAGCCGAGCTCGCCCGCCAGCCAGGCGGTCAACGGCCAGCCCACCACCGAGCCCAGGCCGCTGATCAGCGCCACGCCGGTGATCGGTTGGCGCGCCGCCTCGCCGTAGAATGACACCAGGATGGCGAACGGCGTGGGCGAAAGGCCAAGCGCCATGCCCAAGCCCAGCGCCAGCATCGCCAGGGCCAAGGCCGCGCCGTTCGGCGCCGTCGCCAGCAGCGCCAGCGCCCCGGCCAGGACCACGTGCGAAGCCAGCAGCACGGGCTTGCCGCCCCGGGCGTCGATCCGGCGGGCGATGGCGGGCGCGACGAAGGCCGGCACGAGCAGCGAGAGCGAGACGGTCCCGAAGACGAAGGCGGTCGACAGGCCAAGGTCCCTTCCGATCCCGTCGCCCAGCACGCCCATGAGGTAGAAGCTGGAGGCGAAGGCCGCGATCTGGCCCAGGCCGAAACCCGCGACGATCAGGCTCTGAGGACGGGAGGGCGTCTCCATGCCCCCTGATGCCAGCATTGCCGTTGTTCTGAAATCGACTTATTTGGTCATCAATGTTCCAAAATCTTCAAAGCGGTCCAGCGCCGTCGCTGAACGCCCTGCGCGCCTTCGAGGCCGTGGCGCGGACGGGCAAGGTGACGCTGGCCGCCGAGGAACTCCACGTGACGCCCTCGGCCGTCAGTCGGCAGGTGAAGGCCCTGGAGCAGAGCCTGGGCGTGCGTCTGCTGACCGGGCCCAAGCACCGCCTCGAACTGACCGAGGCCGGCCGCGACCTCGCGCCCGCCCTCACCGAAGCGTTCGACCGCATCGCGGCCGCCGTACGCGGGACCCGTCGGGGCGGCGAGGACCTGCACGTGGCGGTCAACGCCTCGATCTCGGTGAAGTGGCTGATCCCCAGGCTCGCCGGTTTCCAGGCGGCCCACCCGGATATCCGGCTGAACCTGTCGGAACTGGCCGCCCACGCCACCGCGCACCGGGGCGCCCAGGCCGTGGTGCGCATCGTGCCGACGAGCCGGCTTTCTGATCCCAACTGCACGCCCTTCATCCGCAACGCCCTGGGCGCGGTCATGTCGCCCGGACTGGCGGAGCGCTGCGGCGGCGACCTGCTGCGCGCGCCGCGCCTGGCGGCCGTCACCCACCCCGAGGCCTGGCCGGTGTTCGCCGAGCTGGCGGGCCTGGAGTTGCCGCCAGCCCACGAGCGACCCTTCGCCCACGTCCACTTCGCCATGGACGCGGCCCTGGCCGGCCTGGGCGCGGCGGTGCTGTCCTGGCCGCTGTGCGTGGACGAGGTGGCGTCCGGCCGTCTGCTGGCGCCGCTGGGCTTCCATCGATCGGGCAGCGCCTTCGCCATCCTGGCCGCGCCGGGCGCGAGGAGTCGGGCCCTCGACCGCTTCCGCGACTGGCTGGTGGCAGAAGGCGCCGCCACGCCCGAGCCGCCGACCGCCTCCTAGATCACATTGCCGCACGGTGTTCTGCGGGAATAAGCTTCACCTGGGTTCCACGAGCGCCGCGCGCAGACGCGGCCCGTCCCAGGGAGGAAGACATGGAAAGCCGCACTGGTCTGCCGGCCATCAACGACATCGACGCCACCGCCCCCTTCCGCTGGCTGGCCGGCGCGTGGGGCGATCTCTGGAAGGCGCCGGTCCCGCTCTTCGCCTACGGGTTCCTGATCTCGATGGCGAGCCTGGCCCTCACCTGGGGCATCTACGAGACCAACGCCGCGTTCTGGGCGCTGGCGCTCACCTTCGGCTTCGTCTTCGTGGCTCCCATGCTGGCCATGGGCCCCTACGAGGCCGGCCGTCGGCTTGAAACCGGCGAAAAACCTAAGCTCGGCCAGATCCTCTTCGTGCGCACGGCCATGCGCCAGGACGTGGCCTACCTGGGCCTGGCGCTGCTGCTGATCTACTTCTTCTGGGGACGCATGGCGCAACTGGTCTACGGCCTCTCGACCTACCAGCTCTACGAGACCATCCCCGACTTCCTGCGCTTCGCGGCGAGCACGCAGGAGGGCCATAACATGCTGATCGCCGGCTCGATCGTCGGCGGCGCCATCGCCTTCCTGACCTTCACGCTAGTGGTCGTCTCGGCGCCCATGCTGCTCGACCCGAGGAACAACGTCTTCGCCGCCGTGGCCACCAGCTTCCGGGCGGTCTCGCGCCACCCGGGGCCGCTGCTGCTGTGGGCCGTCATTATCGCCATCCTGGTGGCGGCCTGCGCGGTCAGCGGATTCGCGGCGATGGTGGTGATCTTCCCGTGGCTGGGCCTGGCGAGCTGGCGGGCCTACCGGGCGCTGGTCGCCGAGGAGACGGCTCAGCGGCCCTTGAAGCCCGTCGCCACGATGAAGACCTCCGAGCTGTCCTGACGGCTGGCCTTCGGCTTCACGTTCCGGACCTCGGCGAAGTGGCGCTTGAGGTCGCCGATCAGCTCGGTCGTGCCGCCGCCCTGGAAGGCCTTGGTCACGAACACGCCGCCCGGCTTCAGCACCTCGCGGGCGAAGTCGGCGGCGGCCTCGATCAGACCCATGATCCGCAGGTGGTCGGTCTGCTTGTGGCCCACGGTGTTGGGAGCCATGTCCGACATCACCACGTCGGCCGCGCCGCCCAGAAGCTCCTTCAGCCTCGGCCCGCACTCGGGATCGGTGAAGTCCATCTGCAGGATGTGGGCGGGCGGCAGCGGCTCGACCGGCAGCAGGTCGACGCCGGCGATGTTCGTCACGCCGCGCTCGATCGCCACCTGCGTCCACCCGCCGGGAGCCAGGCCCAGGTCGATGACCCGGGCGCCGGGCTTCAGGAACCGGAACCGGTCGTCGATCTCGGTCAACTTGAACGCGGCGCGGCTGCGGTAGCCCATGGCCCGCGCCTTGGCGGCGAAGGGGTCGTTCACCTGGCGCTCCAGCCAGGCCTGCTGCGAGGGCGTGCGCTGCTTGGCGGTCTTCAGGCGCGCCGGCTTGGCGCGGCCGCCTTCGAGGCCGCCGGACGGCGGCTTCACCATGCGCTTGCGGGGCGGCTCGGTCATTGCGTGATCCCGGGCTTGCGGCCGCGGCGGCGCCTGCGCCGGCGACGCGCCCCGCGATCGGCCATCAGCGACAGCAGGATGCCCTCGCGCAGGCCGCGGTCGGCCACGCGCACACGGCTGCACGGCCAGAGCTCCTGCACGGCCTGGAGGATGGCGGCGCCGGCCAGCACCAGGTCGGCGCGGTCGGGGCCGATGCACGGCTGGTTGGCCCGCTCCCGGGCGTTCAGACGCAGCAGGCGGCTCGCCGCGGCGTCGCATTCGTCCCGGCTCATCCAGATGCCGTCCACCCGGTTTCGGTCGTAGCGCGGCAGGTCGAGGTGCATGCCGGCCAGGCTGGTGATCGCGCCCGAGGTTCCCACGAGGTGCGCCCGGTCGGCCTCGAACACCGGCTTCATCGGATCGGCCCGGCGGAAGGCGGCGATCTCGGCCTTCACCGTCTCGACCATGCTCCGGAACCACCCCTCGGTGGCGGCCTCCCCTTCCGGGAAGCGCTCGGCCAGCGTCACCACCCCGATCGGCACCGACAGCCACGCACGGATCGGCGGCATGCCGCTGGACGGGGCATCCTTGAGGTCGACCCAGGAAAGTTCGGTCGAACCGCCGCCCACGTCGACGACCAAGGCCGCGTCCATCCGGCGGTCCAGCAGGTTGAGGCAGCCCGTCACCGACAGGCGCGCCTCCTCCTGGGGCGGGATGATCTGCAACCGCACGCCGGTCTCCTCGGCGACGCGCGCGACGAAGGCGGGGCCGTTCTCGGCGATCCGGCAGGCCTGGGTGGCGATGGCCCGGAACCGCAGGACCTGGCGGCGGCGCACCTTCTCGGCGCTGACCTTGAGCGCCCCCAGCGCGCGGTCCATGGCGGCTTCCGAGAGCCGGCCGCTCTGGGTCAGGCCCTCGCCCAGCCGCACGATGCGGGAGTAGGCTTCGACCACCCGGAACCCCGACTGGGCGGGCGTCGCGATCAGAAGCCGGCAGTTGTTGGTTCCGAGGTCCAGCGCCGCGTAACATGGCGGCTCGCTGGCAGACCTCACCCGATCGCGCCGTTCGGCGCCGGGCGCGCGCGGCGCCTCACCCATGGACATGTCCGTCCTTCGCAGGCCGGCCCGCGGCGGGCCGCCTCATTTCGACGCGACTTTAGCAAGGCCGGCGCGAGGCCGGAAGCGCAGCCTTGAACGTCGGCTCCCGGACGTTACGTTCACTTTCCAGTCAGGAGAGCAGTGATAAACAGGGGCGTTATGGCTTCGCGACTCGCCAAATTTGCGATCGGTCAGGTCGTCCGCCACCGCGTCTATCCCTTCCGCGGCGTGATCTTCGACGTCGACCCGACGTTCAGCAACACCGAGGAATACTGGCTGTCCATTCCGGAGCACATCCGGCCCCACAAGGATCAGCCCTTCTACCACCTGCTCGCCGAGAACGACGACAGCGCCTACGTCGCCTACGTCTCCGAACAGAACCTCGTGCCCGACGAGACGGGCGAGCCCGTGGGCCATCCCCAGGCGTCGCTGATCTTCGATTCCTTCGACGAGGGTCAGTACCGGCTGCGCCCCCGCATCAGCCACTGAAGCGGGAGCAGAAGCGTTCCGCGCGACCACTGACCGGTGGAACGTTTCACCTGAAACGACCCGAATCCGGGCCCATTCCGAACGGAACTTCCGCGAACGCGGGTCCATTCTCCCTCGCATGAGCGCGGACGGCTTCTCGAACGGCCCGCCGCCGGGCGCGCGGGCCGACTGGACCATTGACCAGGACTGGGAGGGCTATTCCCAGGCCGAGCATGACGTCTGGATCACCCTCTACGAGCGCCAGGCGAAGCTGCTGCCCGGCCGGGCCGCCGACCCGTTCCTCAAGGGGCTGGAGGCGCTGGACCTGCACCGGGCCGGCATTCCCGACTTCGGCCGCATCAACGAGGAGCTGACGCGGCTCACCGGCTGGAGCGTGGTGGCCGTGCCCGGCCTCGTGCCGGACGACGTGTTCTTCGACCATCTGGCCAACCGACGCTTCCCGGCCGGCCAGTTCATCCGCAAGCCGGAGGAGCTCGACTACCTCCAGGAGCCGGACATCTTCCACGATGTCTTCGGCCACGTGCCGATGCTCACCGACCCCACCTTCGCCGACTACATGCAGGCCTATGGCGAAGGCGGCCGGCGCGCCCTGGGCCTGGGGCGCCTGCACAACCTGGCCCGGCTCTACTGGTACACGGTGGAGTTCGGCCTGCTGGAGACGCCCCAGGGCCTCAGGATCTATGGGGCCGGCATCGTCTCCAGCCACGCGGAATCGATCTTCGCCCTGGACGACCCCTCCCCCAACCGGCTGGGCTTCGACCTCGTGCGGGTGATGCGCACGCCCTACCGGATCGACGATTTCCAGCAGGTCTATTTCGTCGTCCCGTCGTTACAGTCCCTGCTGGACGCCACCCTGCAGGACTTCGCGCCGATCTACACGGCGGTCGAGACGGCCCCGGACGTGGCCATCGACGCCGTCCTGCCCACGGACCGCGTCTTCACCCGCGGCGCCCAGACCTACGCCCGCAACGGCGGTCGTAGCGCGACCGTTCGACCTCAGTAGTCCCGCCGCCAGCGGACCGCGAGGCGGCTCTCGCCCTGGCCGGTGACACGCGAGACGATCGACAGCTTGCGGCCGACCCGCCATTCGACCTGGGCCGAGCCGCCTTCGCGGCCGCCGCCGGTCAGCTCGAGATACACGTCGTCGGTCAGGTACTTGCCGCCCGAGACCGTGACCCCCGCCTCGTCGTTCCCGCCGCCGAACGCCAGCCGGTCGAGGCCGGCGAAGGCCCGCAGGTTGCCGACGACGTCGAGGCCGCCGCCGCCGGCCAGGGACGAGAGCGCAGAGGCCAGCTGGGCGGCTTCGACCGGCGAAAGCTGCGACGCCGTGCGCCCGAACAGGACCTGCGACAGCACCTCGTCGTTCGGCAGGCTGGGCGAGGACGCCAGCGTGACCTCGGGCCGGGCCGCGGTGCCCCGGATGCGCACGGTCACGGTCAACGTGGGATCGTCCCGCACGGCGTCCAGTTGCAGCCGGATGTTCTGCGGGCGGGTCGAGAGATAGACGACACTCGCCGTGTCGAACTCGAAGCGCTTGCCAGCGAAGTCGTAGTCACCGCGCACGACCCGGGCCACGCCCGACAGGTCCGGGCGTGTGGTGGTGCCGCCCACGTGGGCGTCCAGCGACAGCTCCACGTCCAGCCCCCGGCCGCGCAGGAACACCCGGCGGTCCGCCTTCAGGTCCACATCCAGCAGCCAGCCGCTGCCGCGCGTCGAGGGCGGCCCGACCGAGGCCGCCAGCTCGGGCGGCCGGTTCACTTCCTTCACCTCCATGGCCACCACGCCGGAGGGCGTCGGGGGCTCGGCGGCCACCTCCGCCTGGTCGATCGTCAGCGCGCCCGAGAGCCGCACCTTTCCGTCCGCCGCGCGCGCGATGGTCGCCTGCCCGGTCGCGGACGCCGTGGCCATCTCGTTGTCGATCAGCCGGAAGCCCTGCAGGTCCAGCCGGAAGCTGGACTGCCCCTCCCGCAGCAGGCTGATACGGCCCTGCCCGCTGACCTTGCCGCCGTGGCCGTCGACTCCGCTCGCCTGGGTCACGTCCACCGCGTTGCGGGTGAAGTCCGCCGCCAGGGTCACGTCGCGCAGCGAGAGCCCCGTGGCGCCGTCGTCGAAGCGGCCCCGCTCGACACTGATCTGGCCCACGGCGTTCGGATCGGCCAGCGTGCCCCCCAGCGTCCCCTGGGTGCGGACGAAGCCCGCCAGGGCCCGCTCGCCGCCGAACAGCACGTCCCACAGGGGCTGGACCTCCCCTTCCGCGAAGAAGCGGCCACGCATCGGCTGCTGGCGCGCGATCGCGATCCGGAACGGCGCGGCCGAGGCCTCGACGGGCAACATGAGGTCGCCGGTGGCGCGCAGGCCCTGTTCGTTGCTCGCCTGGGTCTCGAGGCTGAGCGTGGTGTCTGCGAGCCGCCCGCGCACAAGCGCGTCCACGCCGCGCTCGGCGGGCGCGCCGCGTCCCCGGGCGTCGGCCAGCCGGGCCTCGAAGCCGCCGTCGAGCCGCGCGCCCTGGCCTCGCAAGGCGATCGTCCCGTCGATCCGGCCGGCCAGGTCGGGATCGAGCAGGGTCAGGGTGAGCCCGGTCACCCGCGCCTGCACGTCCGCGGCCTCGCCCCGCAGCGTCCCATCGAGGTCGATGCGTCCGCCGTCGGACGCCGCCAGCCGCAGCCGCGCGCCCTGCTCGCCGCCGCCGAAGCGGAAGACCGCCGGCTCCACCGTATGGATGTCGCGTTTGCCCAACCGCCCGGTCCCCGCGAGGGTGAGCGAGTAGCCGGGGCGCAGATCGGCGAGCACGCCGTTCCCGTCGATCCGCCAGCCGCCGCGCTTCGAAGCGCCTTCGGCCTCCACCGCGTAGGGCAGCCGGGCCAGCGGACCGTCGGCGGCGATCCGCGCCGAGCGCACCGTCAGAGCGCTGCCCGAAGGCCGCGCGTTCTCGGCGTTGAGCGCCAGAGTCGCCCGCGCGCCCCCCGAGCCGTCCACGATCCGCACGCCGCCCGCCACCCGGCCCGCATCGAGGAAGGCGCCGCGCGTCACGTCCAGGGTCAGGTCGGCCGCCGAGGGGCTGCTCCGGCGCAGCGAGAGCGCCCCCTGCGCCTTGACCCCGCCCGCATCGACCGACAGCTCGGTCAGGTCCACGCCGCCGCGCGGGAAGCGGAAGGCCGAACGGCCCCGCGCCGGACCGTAGGTGCTGTCGGCGGTGACCGCGATCACGCCGTTGGAGCCGTCCGTCCGCCGCAGGAAGCTCAGTGTCACCTTGGCGTCCTTCAGCGGCAGGCGCGGCAGGTCGACGGCGTCCACGTCGGCCAGCAGGTCGAGCCGGGGCTCGCCGACCGTGCCGGTAACCGCGCCCGTCCCCTTGGCCTTGCCAGTGATCTCCACCGGTCCGGCCCGGAAAGGCCCGCTGGCGTTCCAGTCCGCCTTGAAGACCAGCACGCCGTCGCGCTTCATCGCCCCGGCCCCCGAGGCGTCCAGCGCCGCCCCGTCCAGACTGGCGCGCGCCACGGAGAGCTGGCCCGCGTCCCAGTTCGCCTGGACCTGCACCCGAGGGCTCGCGCCCAGCAGGCGGTCGAGTTCGGCCAGGCCCAGGGCGAACCGCTGGCCGCGCGCGTCCAGGGTGAAGGTCCAGGGCCGTCCCGCCCGCGCCTGTCCGGCCGACCAGGTCAGGCTGGCCCCGCCCGAGGCGCCCGCCCGCGCCGCCGCGAGGTTGGAGACGTCCGCCCGGCCCTTGAAGTTCAGCCCGCCCAGCAGACTCCGGCCGCCGCTGGCCGAAACCTTGAGACCGCGCGCCGTCAATTCCAGGTCGCGCAGCATCAGCCGCCCGTCCGACAGCCGTGCGGCGTCGACGCTCGCCACCGGCGCGCCCCCCAGCAGGGCCGCGGCGAAACCCCGCCCCGCGCCGCCCGCGCCGGTCAGCCGGGCCTTCACGGTCAGGTCGCCCTTGCGCCGCGCCGCCTCCAGCGGCCCCGACACCCGCGCCAGCCCATAGCTCCCCAGCTTCAGGTCCGAGACGGCGCCGCTTCCCGTGAAGGCGAATTCGGAGGCGGTGCCGGTCAGCACGCCGACGACGCGCGCCGCCCCGGTGTCGGGGCCGCCGGCAGCCCGGGAGAGGTCCGGCGTCGCCGCGTCGATCGAGAGACCCTTGGGCCCGAGCCGCCGCTCGCCCACGTTCCCGCGCCCCGAGAGCTTGAGCGTGAGGTTGTCGGCGTAGAGCCGCCCTTCCAGCGCATGCAGGCCGGGCTCGGCCTTGCGGCCGGCCAGCCCAAACCGCACTTCGCGGCCGAAGCGGTCCATGTACGGCCGGGTCAGCGACGAGACGTCCAGCCGGATGCGGCCGCCGGCCTCTCCGCCCTCCGGGCTCCAGGCGCCGCGCGCGTCCAGCGGCGTGTCCGCGCCCGACCGCGCCACGGCCGTGAAGCGGCCCGTCGAGGTCTTGCCCTCGGCCTGAAGCTTCAGGTCGAACGGCCGGTCGGGCGAGAGACCCAGCGCGCCAGCCAGGGCGCCGCCCTTGGCCTCCTCGGCGTCGGCGACGAGGCGCAGCGGCGCCTTCGGACCGAAGGCGAAGTCCACGTCGAGGTGATCCCCGGGGTGCAGCAGGCTCTTCGCCGCGATCCTGCCGCTGCGCCCGCCGGCCCGCTCGATGTCGAGGCGCGCCTGCAGATCATAGACGCCGCGCCGATAGCTGAACCCCGGCTGCATCTCGACGCGCGTCGCCAGCCGATCGATGTGGAATGACACCGGCAGGCCCCGGTCCTTGCCCTTGGGGCCGAGCGTGGGCCGCCGGATCAGCGTCAGACGCTCGGCTTCGATCAGGTCGGCGTCGAACCTCCGCCTCAGGAGTTCAAGGTAACGCCATGTCAGATGGACGTTTCTAGCCTCGAACCAGACACCCCTCTCGTCGCGGATCGTCAGCCTACGGACGCGGAAGTCACGCCAGATGTCGCCCGAGAGGCCCTCGATCTTCAGACGGCCCAGGCGACCGATCTTCAGGCCGTCGGTCCTGGCCTCGATCAGCAGGCGGGCCTGCGGCGTGAGCACGCCATAGCGGGTCGTGGCGAAGAGGCCGGCGAGGATCAGCAGAGCGACCAGGCTGACCGCGACGATCGACTTCGGGATCACCGATCGCTTCAGCACCGCCGGGACGGCGGGAATGTCGCCGCCCGTGCTCAAAAGCTCTGCCCGATGCTGACGTAGATCTGGAACGCCGGTTCGTCGCGGCGCTTGCTGACCGGCGCGGCCACGTCCACGCGGATCGGCGCGAAGCCCAGGTTGTAGCGGACCCCGACCCCCGCCCCCAGCGCCAGGTCGCCGAAGTCGATGGCGCCGCTCGAGCCCACCGAGCCGGCGTCGACGAAGAGGGCCAGGCCCCAACGCTGCGTCAGGTCGTGACGCACCTCGGTCGAGGCTTCGAACAGCGAGAGCCCGCCCTTGGGCGTATTGTCCTCAAGCCGCGGCCCCACCGCCTGGTAGGGAAATCCGCGCACCGAGCCGCCGCCTCCGGCGTAGAACCGCCGCGAGGCCGGCACCTCCGGGATCGTGCCGTTGACGATCCGTCCCAGACGCACCCGGCCCGCCAGGACGGTCCGCGCCTGCTTCCCGATCGGCAGGTAGCCCGTTCCCTGCACCTGCAGGCGCAGGTACGGCAGGTTTTCCTCGCCCAGCAGCATGGTGGGCTCGGCCCGGGCGCTCAGCCGCCAGCCGCGCCTCGGATCCAACGGATCGTCCGAGCGGTCCAGCAGCACGTCGCCGAGCGCCGCGACGGTGACAATGTCCCGGCCCAGCTTCGAAAGGGTCTCCGTCTCCCGTTCGGTCGTCCGGCTGCCGTCGACCGTCCCCCCCAGGGTCAGGTACGAGGTCTTGCCGAACCGGCGGGTCACGTCGGCCCGCAGGCCCACGCCCGTCTCGTCATAGGCGTCGGTGGTGATGTCGTAGGCGGCCGCCGCCGTCTCCAGCGTCTGCTGAGGACGCCGCCAGTGCGGAAGCGCGACCTGCACCTGGGCGCGGCTGTCCAGGTCCGACAACCGGCCCAGCACCGACAAGGTGTCCGCCCGCCGGAAGAAGCCGTAGCGGGTCCAGCGGCCTTCCACGCCCGCGCCTTCGTCGGTGGAGTAGCTGGCGCTGGCCTCGATGGTCCGCCGCTTCCGTTCGGCCAGGCTGACCAGCACCGGGCGCAGTCCCTCCGGCGTCGTGCGGTCGGCGCGGGCCAGCGCCACCGTGACGGAGTCATAGACCCCGGTGTCCAGCAGGCGTCGCTCGAGTTCGGCGACCTCGCCGGGCTTGTAGGGTTCGCCGGGCGTCCACGGCGCGAGCCGTCGCACCCATTCCGGGCGCGTGCGTCCGTCGGTGCTCACCTCGACGCCATCCAGCTTCACCAGCGGTCCGGCGGCGATGCGATAGGTGGGCCGGACGCTGGCGTCGGCGTGGTCGACGATCACCTCCCGGGGCTCCGCCGCCGCGTCCGCATAGCCGAGGTCCTGGATGGCGGCGATGATCCGCCCCTCGGCCGCCACCACCTCGGCCGCGCGGCCGGGCTCGCCGGGCTTCAGCGCCAGCGCGTCCCGCGCGGCCGCCTCGACCGCCGCCTCGGGCGATGCGCCGGTCCATTGTATGGCGGGCGCCGCGAGGGCGAAGCGCGGCCCCGGCGTGATCCTGACGAGGGGCGTGGGCGGATCGGCCTCGCTGACGTCCGGCTCGACCACATAGGCGTAGTAGCCCTCCGACCGCAGGACTGCGATGGCGTCCTCGGCCGCCGCCCGGGCGCGCCGGCGGGCCTCGAAGCGGGTCTCTATCCTGTCGTCGGTGTCGCCGATGACGCGCTGGATCGCCTGGCGCAGGCCCTCGTCCATCTCGCCCTCGACGCGGGCGCGCGGCTCGGCGGCGAGGGCTGCGGCTCCAACGCCTTGAACGCACAAGGCCGCCGAAACGGCGGCGGCGGCGTGGAGCAGTCGATCCAAGCCCGAATCCTCACGGTGCGCCCCCGTTCATCCTGTAGCGGCGCGCTCGGCGCCTGTCGATGGGCGGCCCGGAGGGTGCTGCGGCGGGAAAGCGCCCTTGCGGGAGGCTTTGACCCACCGTCCTTGACGGGGCCGGACATCGGCGCGCCGGTGGGCCGTCGTAGCCCGCCGCAGCGTCTGGAAATCTAGGGGCTCAGGCCGAGGTTCGGTAGGCCCGGGCGATGGCCGCCAGCGCCGTCTCCGCCTCGGCACGGTCGGGCGCTTCGTTGGCGTCGTTGAAGCCCCAGCCCTCGTCCGCCCCCGTCTGCTGGATGACGATGCCGTCGCGGCGGGCCAGCATGGTCACGTTGTCGTAGACGACGCCGTAGTTCACCTCGGGCTGGGGGATCAGCCAGGCGATCTGGCCGCGCACCGGCACGACGCTCTCGTCCTTCCAGAGCGCGCGGGCCCCATAGCCCGTGCAATCGATAACCGCCTTCTGCTTCAGGCGGCCGAGATCGGCCGGGGTGTGGAACTCCGTGGTCTCGATGCGGCCGCCGGCCATCCGGAACTCGGCCATCAGCACCCGGCCGTATTCGGCTATGTTGAACATCGGCAGCGAAAGGCGGCGCACGATCGGCGCCGCGAAGGGGTGGCTCTCGGACGGCAGGCTCTCGGACGGGGGCGTCAGGTCCCGGACGCGGGCGCCGTAGTGGGCGAAGCCCACGGGGTCCGCCCGCGGCGGCGGCGGGGCGTCGTAGAGGAGATAGCGGTCGACCCATTCCACCGGGTTTCCCGGCAGGCCCAGATAGCTCTGGTACATGCGGAACGAGGTGCGGGTCATGCGCTCCCACAGCGCCGGGAAATCGGCCGACACGGCGCCTTCCTGGGCGATCCGCGAATCCGGCGACCAGATGCCCGTCGCCCGCGACGAGCGGACCTCGGGCATCCACTCCTTGGCGTAGATGGTGACGTTCGCGCCCATGCGCTGGGCGGTGATGGCCGCGGCCAGCCCGAGCGCCCCGCAGCCGATCACGGCGATGTCGCGCTCACCGGTGGACAGCGCCTTCGGCACGACCTCGCGCGCCGAACCCCACGACAGCGACCAGCCCGATCCACCGTGGCCGTAGTTGTGAACCACCAGCTTGTCGCCCACCGTCTCGGCGTCCAGCCTGGGGCCCGCCGCCCGGAAGGGCCGCAGGCACACGGTGATGTTCATGATCCGCCGAGGATCGGCGTCCACCGCCGCCAGCGGCGGCGCGGACCGGAAGCGCGGCTTGGCGACCGTCGCCGCAAGCGGCGCGGCTCCCGTCGTGGCGCAACCACCCAGAGCCGCGAGCCCCAGCCCGCCCGCGCCCATCAGGAACGCCCGCCGATTCCCCCCGATCATCGTCTGCATGGCCGCGCTCCCCCGTCTGGACGCGTCGAGACTGCCTCGCTCGGGCGGGAAGGCAATTCCAAATCGCGGGCGCTTGCGCAGGCAGGGTGCGGCGCCTATGGTCCGCGCCGCTTCGCGGCCCCGCGTGCGGGCCGGTAGCTCAGTGGTAGAGCATTCGACTTTTAATCGAATGGTCCTGGGTTCGAGTCCCAGCCGGCCTACCACCCGCGAAGCCCTCCCCCCGTCTTATTTGCGTCGCAAGCTGGGCTATGCTGACGCCCATGCGCGCACACGCCCTCCTCCTCGCCGCCGGCTTGGCCCTCGTGGGCCCCGCCGCCCACGCCCAGAATGCGCCTCCGTCTCCACCGCCGCCGCCCGCGTCCGAGCCGGTGAAGACCTCCGACGAGGTGAAGCGCGAGAGCCTGGAGGGCGCGGCCACCGCCCCCCTGCGCGACCTCAACGTCCTGCGCACCAAGATCCCCCGCGTGCTGCTGGAGGCCATGGCCGACCCCTACGAGCGGCCGCCCCGCGGCTACCGCTGCCCACAGCTCATCGAACTGGTGCGGCCGCTGGACGACGCGTTGGGTCCCGACCTCGATCTCGTGCGCGTCCAGGACCAGGACATGATGGAACGCAGCCGCGAGACCGCGCTCGGCGCCGCCGCGGACCTCGCCTCGGACGTCATCCCCTTCCGGGGCTGGGTGCGCAAGCTGACCGGGGCCGAGCGGCATGACCGGCTGGTGCGCGACGCCATCTTCGCCGGCGGCGTCCGCCGGGCCTACCTGAAGGGCCTGGGCGAGGCCAGGGGCTGCAATCCGCCCGCCACCCCCAGCCACGAGAAGGCTGGCACGCCGCCGCCCGATCCGGACCGGCGCTTCAATCCGAAGTACCCGACGCGCCTGCCTGACGCGCCGCAAACGCCCGCCGGAACGACTCCATCCGCCCCTCGCCGATAGCCGTCCGCATCTCGGCCATCAGGGCCTGGAAGAAGGCCACGTTGTGCCAGGAGAGCAGCACCTGGCCCAGGATCTCGCCCGCCTTCACCAGGTGGTGCAGGTAGGCCCTGGTGTAGTCCCGGCTCGCCGATACCGAACTGGCCGGGTCCAGCGGACTCTCGTCCTCGGCGAAGCGGGCGTTCTTCAGGTTGATCGGCCCGTCCCAGGTCCAGGCCTGGCCGTGCCGGCCCGAGCGGGTGGGCAGGACGCAGTCGAACATGTCCACCCCGCGCGCCACGGCCTCGACGATGTCGATGGGCTTGCCGACGCCCATCAGGTAGCGGGGCCGGTCCACGGGCAGCATGCCTGGGGCGTAGTCCAGCACCTCGCACATGGCCTGGTGCCCCTCGCCCACCGCCAGCCCGCCGATGGCGTAGCCGTCGAAGCCGATCTCGCGCAGGCGTTCGGCGGACTCGGCGCGGAGCGCCTCGTCTGTCCCGCCCTGCTGGATGCCGAACAGCGCCTGCGTCTCGCGGTCCCCGAAGGCGTCCTTCGACCGTTGGCCCCAGCGGGCGGAGCGGCGCATGGCCTCGGCGGCGCGCTCGCGTTCGGCCGGCAGGGCCACCAGCTCGTCGAGCTGCATGACGATGTCCGAGCCCAGGAGGTCGGCCTGGATCTCGATGGACCGCTCCGGGGTCAGCACATGGCGGCTGCCGTCCAGGTGGCTCTGGAAGGTGACGCTGTCCTCGGTGACCTTGGCGATCTTCGACAGCGACATCACCTGGAAGCCGCCCGAGTCCGTCAGGATCGGCTTCTCCCAGCGCATGAACCGGTGCAGTCCCCCTAGACGCCGCACCCGCTCGGCCGTCGGCCGCAGCATCAGGTGGTAGGTGTTGCCCAGGAGGATGTCGGTCCCCGTGGCCGCCACCTGCTCCACCGTCAGCGCCTTGACCGTGCCCGCGGTGCCCACCGGCATGAAGGCGGGCGTGCGGATGTCGCCCCTCGGCGTGGCGAGCACGCCGGCGCGCGCCTTTCCGTCGGTCGCCGAGATCGTGAACGGGAACGCCGCCATCAGGCCCTCCAGAGCAGCGAGGAGTCGCCGTAGGAATAGAAGCGGTAGCCGCTCTCGATCGCATGGCTGTAGGCCGCGCGCATGGTTTCGTTCCCGGCGAAGGCGCAGACCAGCATGAAGAGCGTCGACCTCGGCAGGTGGAAGTTGGTCATCAGCCCGTCGGCGGCCCGGAACCGGTAGCCCGGCGTGATGAAGATGGCCGTCTCGTCCCGGAATGGGCGGACGACTCCGTCCTCGCCCGTGGCGCTCTCCAGCAGGCGCAGCGAGGTGGTGCCGACGCAGACAATCCGCCCGCCGGCCGCGCGCACGGCGTTCAGCCGCGCGGCCGTGGCTTCGTCCACCTCGCCCCACTCGGCGTGCATCCGATGCTCGGCGACCTCTTCGGTCTTCACCGGCAGGAAGGTGCCCGCGCCCACGTGAAGAGTGACCCGCTCGGTCGCGATCCCGGCCTGAGCCAGCCTCTCCAGCAGGTCCGGGGTGAAGTGAAGTCCGGCCGTGGGCGCGGCCACCGAGCCGTCCTCCCGCGCATAGACGGTCTGGTAGTCCGCGCGGTCCTGCTCGTCCTCGGCCCGCTTGGCGGCGATGTAGGGCGGCAGCGGCATGGCGCCCCGCTCGGCGATGGCGGCATCCAGGTCGGGGCCCGACAGGTCGAAGGCCAGGGTGACCTCACCGCCCTCGCCCTTGTCCTTCACCGTGGCGTCCAGGCTGCCGAGCAGGCAGGCCCGGCCGCCGGTTTCGCCGAAGCTCACCCGATCGCCAGGTTGCAGGCGCTTGCCGGGCCTCATGAAGGCGGTCCAGACGTGACCGGACTTGCGCTGGTGCAGGGTGGCCTCGACCGCCACGCGGCTGTCGCCCCGGGTGCGCACGCCCTTCAGCCGGGCCGGGATCACGCGCGTGTCGTTCAGCACCAGCACGTCGCCGGCCCTGAGCAGCCCCGGCAGGTCGCGGACATGCAGGTCCTGGAACGCTTCGCCCGGCCGGACCAGCAGCAGGCGCGCGGAATCCCTGGGGCTCGCGGGCCGGAGCGCGATGGCCTCCTCGGGCAGGTCGAAATCGAAGTCGGCGACACGCATGGAGGCGGCTCAAGGCCACGCGGGCGCGGGCGCGTCAAGCATTGCGCTGTGCTAGCCACGAGGGGATGCGCGCCCTGCGAGTCGCCCTGACCATGCTCCTGGCCCCGCCGCTGTTCCTGGGCGCGGCCCTGTGCGCCGGCGCGGCCGTGGCGGCGCATTTCGGCCGGATCAGCCTGCGCTGGGACATCCTGGCCCACTTCGCGCCTCTGTGGCTGGCGGGCGGCCTCGTCGCGCTCGTGAGCGCCTTCGCCTTCCGCGGCTACGCCCGGGCCCTGGTGGCCGGGACGGGCGCCGTCGCGGTGTTGGCGGCCGGTGCGCTCATGGTTCCGGAATACGTCCGCGACACCGGCCCCAAGGCGCCCGCCGAGGCTCCAGAACAGCTCAAGGTCATCCAGATAAACGCCTGGGTCAGAAACGAAAATTTCGAACAGACCCTCGACTGGCTCGTCGCCCAGAAGCCGGACATCGTGGTGATGCAGGAGACGTCCCCGGAGATCCGCCGGGCCGTCGAGGCGCACACGGACTGGCACGTCTCCTGCGCCCGCTGCGACGTCTCGATCTTCAGCCGCCGGCCGCCGGTCCGGGCCAAGACCGTCCGGCTGCGCGGGCCCCGCCCTGGCCCCCTCGTCCGCGCCGTGTTCCGGGACGCGCGGGGCGAATATGCGGTGATCGGCGTCCACTATGCCTGGCCCACGGACGCCGACGACCAGCAGGCGCAGGAAGCCGGTCTCGCCCGCACCATCGCCACGGGCCCCCGCGAGCGGACCATCGTCGCGGGCGACTTCAACTCCGCGCCCTGGAGCTTCTCCCGGCGACGCTGGGACGCCCAGTTCGGCCTGATCCGCCGCGACCGCGCGCTCTTCTCCTGGCCCGCCCGCCCGTACAAGCGCATGCGCTGGCTGGGCCTCTTCCCCTTCCTGCCCATCGACCACGTCTACGCCGGACCGGCCTGGGCGACGGTGAAGGTCGAGCGCGGCCCAAGGCTCGGCTCAGACCACTATCCGGTGGTCATGGTTCTAGCGCCCGCCGCGCCGCGCTGAGGCGCTCGCGCAGGTCCGCGACCTTCTTGAGCGCCGCCCTCGACGGGCCGGTGGGCCACGCCGCTCTTGAAAAGGTCCTGGCGGCTGCCCCAGGCGGCCAGCGCCTTCGCCGTGGTCGCGACGACATGGTCCGTCAAGCCTTCCGAGGTGACAAAGACCTTGAGCCGGGGCGCCATGCGCAGTCCTCCCCCTGGCTCCGGTCGGATAACCGAGGCCAAAGGGGGCAGCGTTGCGGTTTGCCCAGGATCAGGCGTCCGCGGCCACCTTCATCGAGACGATCTTGCCGGGCTCGCGCGGCGGCTCGCCCTTGGGCAGGGCGTCGATGTGCTCCATGCCTTCGACGACCTCGCCCCAGACCGTGTACTGGCCGTCCAGGAACGTCGCGTCGTCGAAGCAGATGAAGAACTGGCTGTTGGCCGAGTTCGGATTCGGCGTGCGGGCCATGGAGCAGACGCCGCGCACGTGCGGCTCGCGGCTGAACTCGGCCGGCAGGTTCGGCTTCTTCGAGCCGCCCGTGCCGGTGCCGGTGGGGTCGCCGCCCTGGGCCATGAAGCCAGGGATCACGCGGTGGAAGACCACGCCGTCGTAGAAGCCTTCGCGCGCCAACTCCTTGATGCGCTCCACGTGCTTGGGCGCCAGGTCGGGCCGGAGCTTGATGGTCACCGGACCGCCCTCCAGCGTCATGATCAGGGTGTTTTCGGCGTCCATCATTTCACCTCGACAGGAATGTTCACGTCACAGGCCGAGAAGGTCGGGCCGCCGGCCGCGCGGGCCCGCTCGATCTCGGCCTTGAACCAGGGGGAAGCGGGATCGATCACGCGGACCTTCGGCCGCTCGGCCTCCGGGATGTCGGACAGAACGCGCACGCGCTCCATGCGGTCCTGCGGATCGGCCACCGGCTCGCCCACCTTGATGGCCTTCACCACGTCCTGGCCCGCGATCACGCGGCCAAAGGCGGTGTAGCGCTTCTCCAGCTTGGGATAGCGGTCGCGCATCAGGAAGAACTGGCTGTTGGCCGAGTCCGGCGCCTCGCCGCGGGCCATGCCCAGGACGCCCGGGCAGTAGAGGCCCCAGGCCTGCACCTTCCCGTCGGCGGTGAGCGGGGCCAGCATCATGCTCTGGCTCATGACCGGCAGCGAACGGATGAAGCCCACCTCGGCCACCTGCTGGTCCTGGGCCAGGACCACGGGCGCCTCCGGGCCGCGGCGGAAGAAGAACTCGGCCTTCATGTCCGGCAGCTCCGAGGCGCCGGTCCCGTTGTTCTGCGGGTCTCCGGTCTGGGCCATGAAGCCCTCGATGACCCGGAAGAACGTCAGGCCGTCGTAGAGCTTCTGGCGGGTCAGGGTCCGGAGCCGCTCGGCGTGGGCCGGGGCGACCTCGGGGATCATCTCGACGATGATCCGGCCCTTGTTGGTGTCGATCACCAGGACGTCGTCGGGGTTGGGCGTCCGCCAGTCCGAGGCGGCGGGCGGCTTCGGCGCAACCTGGGCCGGGGCCGGCGCGGGAGCGGGCTTCGTCTGGGCCACGGCGGTGGCGGCGCACGCCGCGAGAGCAGCGGCGATCAGGGCGGTCTTGCGGTTCATTGGGTCACTCGTAATAGGCGGCGCTCTCGCGGACCAGCCCGTCGGGACCGAACCGGACGATCTCGACCACTTCGCCGCCGGCCGCCGAGCTGTGGTAGCGGATCGCCAGGCCGTCGACCCCCTTCAGCACGGCGCGTAGCGTGAAGCGCAGGTCCGGCAACGCGGGCAGGGCCCGGCCCCAGTAGTCGGCCAGCGCCGCCTTGCCGATCACACGGCCTGAGGGATCGCCGGTGTACCGGGACGAATACGGGCTCGTGAAGACGACATCGTCGGCGTAGTGCGACAGAATCTGCGTCAGGTCGCGGCTGTTCCATGCCGCGACCCAGGCCTCGGCGAAGGCCTGCGGATCGACCGTCACGCGCGACCAACCTTCTCCAGCAGGCGCGCCTCCACGGCGGGGCTCACGAACTTGCCGATCTCGCCGCCCAGGATGGCGATCTCCTTCACGAGGCGCGAAGCGATGGCCTGGTGGCGCGGGTCGGCCATCAGGAACACCGTTTCGATCTCGCGGTCGAGCTGCTGGTTCATGGCGGTCATCTGGAACTCATACTCGAAGTCGGCGACGGCCCTAAGGCCCCGCACGATCACCGAGGCGCCCACGTGGCGGGCGAAGTGCATCAGGAGGCCCTCGAAGGGCTCGACCACAATCTCGGCCCGGTTGCGGAGCGGTTCGACCGCCTCCTCGACGATGGCCACCCGCTCGTCGAGGGTGAACATCGGCCCCTTGCCGGTGTTGATCGCCACACCGACGACCAGCCGGTCCACCAGCTTCACCGCCCGGCCGATGATGTCGGTATGGCCGTTGGTGATCGGATCGAAGGTGCCCGGATAGAGGCCGACGCGGGTCATAGGCTGAAGGTCCCCCAACTCACCGGATTTCGCCTTTCGCCGTGGCGGGGCGATCTGGCAAGCCTAATCTTCGCCTTCCGTCGGGTCAGTCCTCGCCGGGACCGGTGTCAGCGCCCTGGTCCGCCGCGTCGCCCTCGCCGTCGTTCCCGGCGGGCTCGGCCAGGCGCTCCACAGAAACCACGTGCTCGTCCGCGCCCTTGCGGAAGATGATCACGCCCGAGGTGTTGCGGCCGACCATGCGGATCTGGCTGACCGGGGTGCGGATGAGCTGGCCCTGGTCGGTGACGAGCAGAATCTCGTCGCCCTCTTCCACCGGGAACGAGGCGGCGAGCCGGCCGCCGCGCTTGGTGAGGTCCTGGGCCAGCAGACCCTGGCCGCCGCGGCCAGTGCGGCGGAACTCGTAGGCCGAGGTCCGCTTGCCGTAGCCCTCCGTCGAGACCGTGAGGATGACCTCCTCGGCCGCGCCCAGCTCGGCGAAGCGCTCGAGCGACAGCGCCGCCTCGCCCGCGACTTCGTCCTCGTCGTCGGGCGCGCCCACGTCCTCGACGTCCTCGCCCTCGCCGGTCGCAGCCCGCCGGTTGGCGTTGGACTGCTTCACATAGGCCGCGCGCTCCTCGGCCGTGGCCGCGACCGAGCGCAGGATGGCCATGGAGATCACGCTATCGCCCTCGGCCAGGCGGATGCCACGCACGCCGGTGGAATCCCGGCCGGCGAACACCCGCACCTCCTCGGTGGCGAAGCGGATGCAGCGGCCCAGCGCCGTGGTCAGCAGGATGTCGTTCTGCTCGGCGTTGCAGACGCCCACGCCGACGATGGAGTCGCCCTCGTCCAGCTTCATGGCGATCTTGCCGTTGCGCTTGATGCCGATGAAGTCGCTGAGCTTGTTCCGCCGGACGTTGCCCGAGCGGGTGGCGAACATCACGTCGTACTGGTCCCAGGTCGCCTCGTCCTCGGGCAGCGGCAAGATGGAGGTGATGCTCTCGCCGGGCTCGATGGGCAGCAGGTTCACGAACGCCTTGCCGCGCGAGGTGGGCGTGCCCACCGGCAGGCGCCACACCTTGAGCTGGTAGGCCTTGCCGCCCGACGAGAAGAACAGCATTGGCGTGTGGGTGTTGGCCGAGAAGACCCGGGTGACGGCGTCCTCTTCCTTGGTGGCCATGCCCGAACGGCCTTTCCCGCCCCGGTGCTGGGTCCGGTAGATGCTGAGCGGTGTGCGCTTCACATAGCCGCCGTGGGTCACGGTGATGACCATGTCCTCGCGGGCGATGAGGTCCTCGTCCTCGACGTCGGCGTCGCCCTCGACGATCTCGGTGCGGCGCGGCACGGCGTAGGCGGCGCGGACCTCGGTCAGCTCCTCGCGGACGATGGCCATGACCCGCTCGCGCGAGGCCAGGATCTCGAGATGGCCGCGGATCACGTCCGCCAGCGCACGGGCCTCGCCGAAGATCTCGTCGCGGCCGAGGCCGGTCAGGCGCGACAGGGTCAGCGCCAGGATGGCCCGGGCCTGCTCGTCGCTCAGCCGGATCTTCGAGCCCTCGACGACCATGGTGCGCGGATCGGCGATCAGCTCGACCAGCGGCAGCATGTCGCCGGCCGGCCAGTCGCGGGCCACCAGGCGCTCGCGGGCCTCGGTCGGGTCCTTCGAGGAGCGGATGATGTGGATGAACTCGTCGATGTTGGCCACGGCGATGGCCAGCCCGACCAGGACGTGGCCGCGGTCGCGGGCCTTGCCGAGCTCGAACTTCGTCCGCCGGACGACGACCTCCTCGCGGAAGTCCACGAAGGCGGCGATCATCTCCCGAAGGCCCATCTGCTCGGGCCTGCCGCGGTTGAGCGCCAGCATGTTGACGCCGAACGAGCTCTGAAGCGGCGTGTAGCGATAGAGCTGGTTCAGCAGCACCTCGGCCGAGGCGTCGCGCTTCAGCTCCACCACCACGCGCATGCCGTCGCGGTCGGATTCGTCGCGCAGGTCGCCCACGCCTTCGATGCGCTTCTCGCGGACCAGCTCGGCGATGCGCTCGACCAGGGCGGCCTTGTTCACCTGGTAGGGGATCGCCGTGATGACGATCGCCTCGCGGTCCTTGCGGATCTCCTCGATGCTGGCCTTGCCGCGCACGACGACCGAACCACGGCCGGTCATCAGCGCCTGGCGCGCGCCCGTGCGGCCGATGATCTCGCCGCCCGTCGGGAAGTCCGGGCCGGGCACGATGTCCAGCAGCTCGTCCAGGCCGATCTCGGGGTTGTCGATATAGGCCAGGCAGGCGTCCACCACCTCGCCCAGGTTGTGCGGCGGAATGTTGGTGGCCATGCCGACGGCGATGCCGCCCGCGCCGTTGACCAGCAGGTTGGGGATGCGCGACGGCAGGACCACCGGCTCCTGCTCGGAGCCGTCGTAGTTGTCCTTGAAGTCGACCGTGTCCTTGTCGAGGTCCGCCAGGATCGACATCGAGGCCCGGGTCAGGCGGCACTCGGTGTAGCGCATGGCCGCCGGCGGATCGTTGTCCACCGAGCCGAAGTTGCCCTGGCCGTCGATCAGCAGCAGGCCCATCGAGAACGGCTGCGCCAGGCGCACCAGGGTGTCGTAGATCGCGACGTCGCCGTGCGGATGGTACTTACCCATCACGTCGCCGACCACGCGGGCGGACTTCACATAGCCCCGGTCCGGCGTGTGCCCCTGCTCGTTCATCGAGAACAGGATGCGGCGGTGCACAGGCTTCAGGCCGTCGCGGACGTCCGGCAGCGCCCGGCTGACGATCACGCTCATGGCGTAATCGAGGTAGGAGCGCTTCAGCTCGTCTTCGATCGCGATAGGGGCGACGCCCCCGCGGCGGTCGTCCGGAGGGCTTTGGGTCTGGTCGGTCAAAGGAGGGATTTAGCCGTGAGAATCGGACGGGTTAGGTAGGGACGTTTGTTAGCATTCTGAAGCCCCGGACGCCACTTCCTCGCGCGCGCGTGCGCATGCGACGCAAGCCGGCAGGTGACTGCCGGCCCGGCCCGCTCTAGGACTGCCCGGGAAAGGAGCCGTCATGCCCCTCGCCACGGGCGATCCCGCGCCCTGGTTCAAGGCCCCCACCGCCTCGAGCCCGGAATTCCTCTTCGACACCGCCGCCGGCCGCTACGTCCTGATGGCCTTCCTGCCGGAGGACCCCGACGCCGTGGGCCGGGCGCTCAAGGCGCTGGCGGCGCGCCAGGCCCTGTTCGACGAGGCCCATGTGGCGGCCCTGGTGGTCTTCCGCAGCGCCCACGCCCCAGCCGGCCTCCGCGACCTCAGAGGCATCCGCTGGCTGCTCGATCCGGAGGGGGCGGTGGCGGCTCGCTTCGAGGCCGACCAGCCCCACTGGCTGCTCTTGGACCCTACCCTGCGCTCCCTGGGTTGGACTCCCCTGGAGCCGGCGGAAGCCATGCTCGACCGCGTGGCGCGACTGGGCCCGCCCGCCCAGCATGCCGGGGCGCCCCAGAACGCCCCCGCCCTCCTCGTGCCGCGCGTCTTCGAGCCCGAACTCTGCCGCGCCCTGATCGATCTCCACGAGGGAGCCGGCGGTCATTTCACAGGCGTGATGCGGGATTCCGGCGACCGCACGGTCTACGTCATGGACGAACTCAAGAAGCGGCGGGATGTCCTTGTCCGCGACCCAGAACTTCTGGCGACCCTGCGAGATCGCCTGGAGCGGCGCCTGTTCCCCATGATCGAGCGCGCGCTGGGCTCGGCGGTCACCCGTATCGAGCGGTTCCTGGTGAGCTGCTACGACGTCGACGACGGGGGTGTGTTCCACCCGCACCGGGACAACACGACCTTCGGCACCGCGCACCGCAAGTTCGCCTGTTCGATCAACCTGAACGACGCCTTCGAGGGGGGCGACCTGCGCTTTCCGGAGTTCGGCCTGGCGACCTACCGCGCGCCCGTCGGCGGGGCCGTGGTCTTTGCCTGCGGCATGATGCACGAGGCGACCCGAGTGACGTCGGGGCGGCGCTACGCCTTCCTGCCGTTCCTCTACGACGAGGCCGGCGCGGCGGTCCTTGACGCCTACCGGACGCGGACGGGGCAAGGCGACGCATCGCCCGCCCCCGGCGGCGTTCCTATATGAGAGGCGGCGGGCTCCGGTAAGGCGCGGTTCATCCGCCGCCCGCCATCTTGCCGCCGAATCCCGTCCCCAAGCCACGCAGCCGCATGAAACGCCTCACCGCCGCCCTCGTGATCCTCGCCGCCGCCGCGCCCGCCGCGGCGCTGGCCGCCGCCCCGCCGATCCAGCCGGGCTACTGGGAATCCACCAACAAGCTGCTGTCGCCGATCAGGCAGACCAAGACCGAGCGGCGCTGCATCACGCCGGCCGACGTGGACAAGTTCATGGCCGGTCCCTCGAACCGCCACTACGCCTGCACCTATCCCCACAAGATCATCGAGAACGGCCGGATCAGCCTGAAGGGAACCTGCGTCAGCAAGAAGGGCCGCAAGGTCGCCGTCCAGGGCTCGGGCGCCTATACGCCGACCAGCTTCACCCTGACCGCCGACATCGCCACCGAGTTCCTCGGCCTCGACATCTCCGGTCGCGCCTCCACCGAGGCCCGGCGCATTGGCGACGTCTGCCCGGCCCCCGAAGACGCCAGCGCGTCGGACGGGAACTAGCTTCAGGCCCGCCCGAACTTGCGCTGCATCGCCAGGAACGCGAAGCCCAGCAGCGGCAGCAGGATGTCGGTGTAGAAGATCGCGCCCGCGTTGCCCGGCGCGAAGTTGTGGGCCTCGACCATCTGGACCACGTGCCCGGCCGCCGCGCCCCAGAGGAAGCAGGCGATCCCGACGATGGCCGCCAGCCGCATCTGGAACCCGCCCCGGAACGCCAGGAAGCCCAGCATCGAGAACCCCAGGCTCGCGAACCCGACCTCCTTCTGGAACGGGCTCGTCGTCCAGCCGATGAACGCCGCCGCCATCTCGCTGAAGAAGACGTGCATGACGAAGTTGTAGAGGAAGCTGATCCCGACCGAGAAGAGCAGGAACCAGGCGAACAGCGCCTCGACCGTCCTCGCCCGCGTCAGCGGCCTGGGTCCCGCCGCTAGGGCGAGGCCCGAAGCGGCCAGCCCCAGCACGAACAGGCTGAGGGTGAAGTTGGACAGAACGAAACGGATCAGGTCTTCCATCGGCGCGCCCCCCGGCTCAGCGTCTGTGACGCCGCCAGGGTTAACCTGCGCCGCGGACCGTAGCCAAGCTCTGGAACGCGCGGGCTGTAGAGTAGGTCCCTGATTTGAAGTCATCTCCACAGTGACCTCTCGTCAAACCGTGCATGCGGTTTTCCCGCACACGGCTTTCCGACTGCCTTCGTCCGGCAGCGTTACGGCGCGACAAGGCGGGCGTACCGACTGGTGTCCTCCCCCGTGACCACCAGGCTGTTGAGCCTGAAGAGCCCGTGGAAGTCGTAGAACCAGGACGGCGGGTGGTCCCTCCACCCCTTAGTCCGCTTCTTGTGCTTCTTCCGCAGCATGATGCAGAGCGTGTAGGTCGTGTAGTTGGCGATGCTCTTGAAGTGCATTCGAGAGTTGCCGGTCTTGAAGTAGTTTCCCCAGCCTCGCAGGATAGGATTGACCTGCTCCTTGATCAGGACGGGGAGATCGCGATGCTGGCCGACACGGACAACTTCGCGGATCTTCTTTTTGACCGACGCCATCGCCTTGGGAGCCGGGTAGTAGTACGTCTTCAACTCGCCGGTGCGCTTCGACGGCTGCACCGCAAAGCGGTGGCCGAGGAAGTCGAACGGCTCGCGCCGGACGTCCACGATCCGGGTCTTCTGGGCGTTGAGCGTGAGCCCCAGCCGGTCGAGGACCTTACGGGCCTCGTCCAGATAGCGCTCGGGCGCTCGGCTGCACAGGATGACGAAGTCGTCGGCATATCTCACGATGTGAGCATCGTGAGGACGCTTGCCGAGCGCCTTCCTCTCCCAGTGGCGGTCCAGCCAGTGGAGGTAGAGGTTCGCCAGCAGGGGCGAGATCACCCCGCCCTGCGGCGTTCCGGTCGTTTCCTTCCGGACCTGCATGTCCTCCATGACCCCGGCCGTGAGCCACAGGCCGATCAGCTTTACAACCGACCGGTCGATGACCCGCGACCGCACGGACAGCAGCAGTTTGTCGTGCGGAATCGTGTCGAAGTACGACTTGAGGTCCGCATCGACGACGTGGACGCAACCGAAGTTGATCCACTTGTAGATTTCCCGCAGGGCGTGATGGGCGCTCTTGCGAGGCCGGAACCCATAGGAGAAATCTTTGAAGTCGGCCTCGAACAGAGGTTCGATGACGATCTTCACTGCCGCCTGCACCACACGATCTTCGATGACCGGAATGCCGAGCGGGCGCTTCGATCCGTCGGCCTTCGGGATGTAGACCCGTCGGACCGGTTGGGGTCGATAGCGCTTCGCGCGAAGCCTGCCCTGCAGCTCGCTCAGGAATCGGTCGAGCCCGATCTTCCCTTCGATATGCTCGAAGGTTTGGTGGTCGACGCCAGAAGCGCCGCCATTGGCCTTGACCTGCCTGTAGGCGAGCCAGAGGACATCTTCCTGGCAGACCTTGTCATAAAGCACTCCGAACTTGCGCGTCGGATTCGCCTTGGCTGCTCGGTATAGAGTCCGCTGTAGTACTCGCACCTTTTCTATTGGTGTGTTTTGAGCTTTCGCAATCACACAGTGCCTCTTACGTCGGTACTCGTGGCAGAAGCAGAGGCCCTTCCCTCCGGCCAGGTTATGTTGTCCTGACCATCAGCAGTACTATGGCCTCCTCCGACTCCTTAGCCCCACGTCCCTCCGGATTTCGGTGGTTGCCTTATACCGTCAGTTACGCGGCGGGTTAGACCGCGATGGAGTAAGGTCTCGTTCGTTCCGCTCAGTCCTATCCATGCATCCCATCGCCTATACCCCGAGTTCCAGCGCTGGCTTCACGTGGTTAGTTCATCCACCGGCGCTCACTGGTCTTCGCCCCCGTTCTAAAGGCTCGACGGAACCACCCTACACCGTGCTCTCCCAGCATGGCCGCACGGCTGAAATTTACGAGGCTTACGGACGTTCACTTGCGTTACGGGCTGCATGTTTGCGGGCGCCCACGGTCTGGGTCGGGGGCCACCTTTGTCCGGCGTTGTTCCCGCGTTCCGGTCACCCTCGACGCGTACGCCATAGCTACACAGTCAACTAACCTCCTACTGTGGCAGGACTCTCACCTGCTAGGATCTGAGCAGCTTCCGGCGGCCTCCCCGAAGGGAGACCGCCGAAAATCGAACCACTCAGAACGGGATCTCGTCGTCCAGGTCGGCCGAGAAGTCCTCGCGGGGGCCCGAGCTCTGGGCGCGCGGGCCCGAGGAGAAGCCGCCGCCGTAGCCGCCGCCCTCGCCCTGCTCGGCGTCGCCGCCACGGCCGCCCAGCATGGTGAGCTCACCACGGAACTTCTGCAGCACGATCTCGGTGGAATACTTCTCCTGGCCCGACTGGTCGGTCCACTTGCGCGTCTGCAGCGAGCCCTCGATGTAGACCGTGGAGCCCTTGCGCAGATAGTTCTCCGCCACCTTCACGAGGTTCTCGTTGAAGATCACCACCCGGTGCCACTCGGTCTTTTCCTTGCGCTCGCCCGTCGAGCGGTCGCGCCAGGTCTCGGACGTCGCGATGCGGAGGTTGGCGACGCGGTCGCCCGAATTGAGGCTGCGGATTTCGGGATCGGCCCCGAGATTCCCCACCAGAATGACCTTGTTGACGCTGCCCGCCATGTCGATGTCCTGAGCTTTCCGTGGTTGCGGGCCTGCGGCCCAATCGTCCCGCCGGGCCACGCCGGCGCGCGCACGCTAGCGCGGCGTTAGCAACTCAGCAAGCAGATGTTCCAGTTATGTTCCGCACCGTCCACAGCTATCGCTGAGGAGCCTCTTGCGGCATGGCCCCCGGGATCGCCAGCCGGCCATCGCCGGTGCGGACCAAGGCCACGTAGCGGGGTCCTTCCAGCGAGGTGGAGGTCATCACCCCCTCCTTCACCAGGAACAGGAAGTTGGACTGGTAGGCGCCGTAGATCTCGCTCTGCGTGCCGCCCAGCCGGAGGAACTTGATCCGCATCGCCTCGAGATTGGCGGCGCAGGTCTCCAGGTTCGGCGTGTTCACGAGCTTGTTGTACTTCAGCGTGCCGTCCTTCTGCGGGACGACGTGGTAGCAGACCCCGGCGTCACCCGGGGGCTTGGTCCGTTTGGCGCAGGCGGTGAGCGCCAGGACGGCGACGGCGGCCAGGAGGATCGGCTTGGCGTACATGCGTAAGACCCTATCAGCGGGGGAGCCCGCCGTCACCCGGCCGTCGGCAGGCTGCAGTTGGGGCCCTGGGCGGCCAGGGTGCGGAAGACCTGGTTGTCCGACGAGATCTCGACACGGCCGGTGACCAGCCGCAGCGTCTGCTGTCCCCAGCGGCCGTACGAGGCCTGGCCCGGCCGCTCGCAGCGGCCCGCGAACAGGCTCTGCACGCAGGCGTCCAGGCCGGTGTCGTCCGCCAGCCGGCGCCATTGGCCGCCGGCGTGCCGCCAGCAGGTCCCCGTCGCCGCCGCAGGCGGCTCGGGCGCGGGCTCGGTCACGGCGGGCGCGGCGGCCTCCTCCGGCGGCAGCGGCGTGAGCATCATGCCGGCCTGCTGCGAGGCGGCGAGCGCGCCCGTCTCGTCCAGGCCCACGTCCAGCGAATCCGTGGCCACGCCGTTGCGCCGGGCGCATTCGGTCAGGGTAAGCTCGCCCACGAACTGGCCGGCCACGAAGCAGCGCAGGGGCTTGGCCGGATCGATCTTGCCGTCCGCCGGGCCGCTTTCGATGATGAGCCCCGCCTGGGAAGCCGGCGGCGGCGCGGACCGCTCGCGGCGCCCGCCCGCGAGCAGCAGCCAGGCGATGGTCACACCCGCCAGCAAGGCCACGGCGGCGCCGCCGATCAACAGCAGCGTCCGGCGATCCCTCGGCGGTTGGTCGTGCGTCGGCTGGTCCATGGCGCCTCGCTAGACTGCGGCGCAGCGCCTTTCAAGCGCGGCTAGCTTCCGCCCCCGAGACGCGCCAGGGCGGCCTGGTAGTTGGCGATCTGGTTCTGCAGGTACGCCGGCGCCTTGCCCCCGGTGATCTGGGCGTTGGCCAGGGGATCGTCGGGCGTCGCGGCGTCCACCAGCGCGCGATAGGCGCTGCGGATCACCCCTTGCGCCTTGGCCAGGTTGGCCAGGGCGTGGGAGATCTCGGTCTCGTTCTTCAGGCTCAGCCCGCTCTCCAGGCCCAGGCCGTAGAACGTCGGCTTGCCGTCCCCGGATACGGTCTTGCCGCCCTTCGAGTCCGTCGCCCGCACGACGCCCGCCGGGATGCCCAGGAACTCCAGGGCGTCCTTGTCGGCCTTGCCGGCGCTGAACTCGATGACGGCGCGATCCGTCTGCGGCGTGATGGTGAGCACCCGCGAATTGCCGCTGGACGAAACCTTGACGTTGGCCTGGAAGCCCGCCGCCCGGCGGATCTTCTGGGCGAGCGTGTCGATGGTCTCGTTCGCATCGATGGTGACGGTCTGCCAGCGGCCCGTACCGGCCCGGACCTGGAACTGGTCGCCGGCGCGCAGGCTCGTCTGCGCGGTGATCAGGGGAGAATCCTTGGCCGCGAGGGTTCCCTTGGGAAGCCCCAGGCGGTCCAGCACGCTGGCGCCATTCGGGTCGATGGCGATCGAGGTCGGCGCGGCCTGCCCGTCCTTGCCGGTGAAGCGCCGCGACCAGTCGACGGCGCCGGCGTCCACGTCCAGCCGGGCGAGGAAGCCGTCCTTCTTGCCCACCGCGTCGGGGTGGCCCGGCAGGTCCGTCCCGGCGGCCCCGGCGATCCAGACCTGGCCGCCCGACACGGCCAGCGAGGTGGCCTTGTCGTCCCCCGCGCCGCCGTAATAGGCGATGCGGTCCCCCGCCGCGGGGGTCAGGTCGGCGGACAGACGCGCGGCGAAGGCGTCGGTCCCCCCCGCATGCGCCCGGCTCACCGCGCCCGCCGACAGGGATGCGTTGGTGGTGTACCCCGCGATGACGATCTGGCCGCCGTCGAGGGCGAGGCCCGCGATGCCGCCCCCTTGCAGGTCGCCAAGGTCGCGGGTGGCCGTAAGCACCGGGGTCCCCCCGGAAATGTCGAAGCGGCGAAGCACCGCCCGGCCCTCCTCGATGGTGGCGGTGACGACGGAGTTCCCGTCCACCACCATGCCGACCGGCTGGTCCGAACCGGTGGTGCCGAAGCTCTGGGTGAAAAGGGTCTTCACCTTGCCCGCGGGGTCCTGGGCGGTCTTCTCGAGGTCGGGCTTGAAGCCCTCCAGGTAGCTGTCCCAGTCGCCGATGGCGCTGGTCCCCGGCATGGTCGACCTCGCACGGCCGGCCACGAGGACCGTGCCGTCGGCCGCGAAGGAGACCTGGGTCGCCTCATCATCCTGTCGCGCGCCCCGGCGCGCCGTCCACAGCTCCTCGCCGTCGGCGTTGAACAGGGTCACGAAGCTGTCGGACTGGCCGGCGTAGGTTCCGGTCGCCCCCGAGTTCGTCGGCCCATCGGTGACGCCGTTCAGCACGCCCTTCACCGCGCCCGCGATGGCGACCTTCCCGTCGGCGGACACGGCCAGCGCCAGTCCGCTCGCCTCGTTCGCCGCGCCCAGGGTGCGGGAATAGACGAGGTTGCCGGCCGCGTCGTACTTCAGCAGCGCGACGTCCTGGTCTCCCCGAATCTCCTGCCCCGCCGTCTTGCTGGTGATGTCGGCCAGCATGTAGACCGAGCCGTCCGGTCCCACCTGGCTCGCCCGGACCGCCTTCACTTCGGGGCCCATGGTCCGGGAGAACGCCCGGCCGTCCACCCAGTACGTCTCGCCGTCGGGCTGGGGGGGCGAGTCCACGCTGGTCGTGTCGGTCTGGAACTTCATGAGCTGCTGCTGCAGCACGCCGTCCTTGGTCGAGGCCTTACCGTCGGGATCGGGATCGCCGGCCGTCTGCACCACATAGACCGCGCCGGCCGTGCTGGGCGCGTCGAAGGTCACGGTCTCGCCCACCGAGGTCTTGACCTTCAGGGCCCACTGGTCCGGCCCCGGCGTGTTCGACAAGGTGATCGTCTTGCCGCCGGACTCGATCGTCTTCGGCTTGCCCGGAATCCGCTGTGTGGCCAGGCGGGTGTCCACGCCGGCCGCGGCGAGCTGGTCGTTGATGTAGGTGACGACGTTGGCCATCGAACGCGTCTGCGACCCCATGCCCGCGAGGTCGATCGCCACGTCATGATTCACGCCGGCGCGCTTGATCTTTATGTTGAATTTGACGTCGCCCTGGAAGGCCGGGACCGCCTCCGCGCTCGTGCCCGTGAAGATCGGCTGGGTGACGTACTCGGTCTTGGGCCGCGGAATCGGCGCGGTCGATTTCGTCCGTTCCACCGCCTGTCCCTGGGTCAGCCGCAGCCCTTCGAAGGCCGCCTTGCCGACATAGGTTTCGACCTCCTGCATGCCGCGGGCGAAGGCCCGTTCGATCTGGGCCTTCTCGACGCTGGTGACGCCCTTCTTCTGCATGCGCTCGGCGAGGCCCGACAGCGTCGAGAGGCCCTGGTAGAGCGCGAAGAGCTTCTTGTAGTCGGCGCTGGCGCCCTGCAGGTCGAGCTTGGCCGCGTTCTCGTCGATGAACTTGCGTCCGAGCAGGGCCGACTTGATGGCTTCCGAGGCGTCGGGCGCCTGGCCGCCCGAGCTCCAGGGCGCCGTCGGCGCGTACTTGGTCGACGCCGTGGACGTCCCCGCGGCCGCCGTCAAACCCGTGCTCCCCAGTTGGGACTGGTAGAGGCTCAACAGCAGGTTCGTGTTGATCGACGTGACCATCGGCCCTTGCCCGCGGAGCGATATCCGCCCCTGTCGCTTAGACGATCAAGGTCGCCAGGGCGTTAAGACCCGAAAAGAAAGGCCTGGTCGACGCCGCCGCCAGGCCCTCCCCTACGCCCCAACGGAAAGTCTTAGCCGCCGCGGAAGAGCTGCAGGATCACCTGCGGCGCCGCATTGGCGATCGAAAGCGCCTGGGTGCCCAACTGCTGCTGCACCTGCAGCGCCTGCAGGCGCGCGCTCTCCTTGGCCAGGTCGGCGTCCACCAGGTTGCCGACGCCGCCTTCCAGCACGTCGGTGAGCTTGGAGACGAAGTCCAGGTGGGCGTCGATCTGCTTGCTCTGCGAGCCCAGGTCGCCGAGCGCCTGGTTGACGCTCGAGATCGCGGTGTTGAGCTGGGTCAGGATGTTGGAGGCCAGCGTCACCGTGGTGATCGCCGCGTTGGCCGTGATCGTGATGATCGCCCCGCCCAGACTCAGGTTCTGGCTCGACAGCGTGATCTTGGCGTTGGCGTCGGCGTTGGCCAGGAACTGGATGTTGGCCCCCAGCGAGCCGTCCAGCAGGTTGGCGCCGTCGAACTCAGCGTTGTCCACCACCTGCGAGATCTGGCGCAGGATCGACTTGAAGTCCGAGTCGAGGGCCGTGCGGGATGTCGCGTCGAGCGAGGTGTCCATCGCCGCGACGACCTTCTCCTTCAACTGCACCAGCAGATCCGAGACCGATTCGCCGGCCGTCATCGAGACCTCGGCGATCGAGTGCGCCCGTTCCAGGCTCATGCGGACGGCGCCCAGCGCCCCGATGTCGGCCCGCTGGCCCTGGGCGATGGCCCAGATCGCCGCGTTGTCCTTGGCGTTGGAAATGCGCAGGCCGGTATTGATCCGGTTCTGGACTTGGCCGAGCTCGTCGTTCGTCTTGTTGAGGTTCTGCAGCGCCACCAGGGCCGACTTGTTCGTATGCACGCTGATCGCCATGACGCCTCTCCACCTCGGGGCGGGCCGTCGCGACTCGCGACCTGCCCGTGCGTCCAGGCTAGGGAAAACGTGGTGAGCAGAGGGTTAACGGCGCAAACGCCGAGCGCCGCCGCCGGCGGTCCCGGGGCGGTCATCAGGTTTCCGGCTCGCGAGGCGAGCGCTTGGGATCAGGCCTTGGTGCGGATCACCGAGCCGGCCTCGTAGTCGGCCTCTTCCCTCATCCGCAGGACCTCGGCCCTGGGCAGCTGGAGGACGACCTCTCCCGTCCGGCGATTGACGGTCTTGTAGACGTAGCTTCCGCTGGCTTGATCCTCTTCGATGATCAGTCGCAGATCGACCGGCTCCGGGGTGACCGGCGCCCCCTTGGCGGCTGCGCCCGCGGGCGAGCTCGAGGACTGGGGGGGCTGTCCGAACGTCGAATCCGGCGTGGCTGCGAACGCCGCAACCTTGCTTTGCATGTCTCCTGTCGCTGTCTGGCGAGCAGCGCTCCGGTCTTGGCGCGTACGGCGGGCAGGTCGCCCTGCCCGCCGCCGCGTACTGGCCGCGAGGCGCTAGAGCCCCGCGGCTTCACGGGCCTTAACGGAACAGGCCCAGCAGGATCGACGAGGATTGGTTCGCGATCGAGAGCGCCTGGACGCCCAGCTGCTGCTTGGTCTGCAGCGACTGGAGCCTGGCGCTTTCCTTGGCGAGGTCGGCGTCCACCAGGTTGCCGACACCGGCGTCGATCGAGTCCTGGAGCTTCGAGACGAAGTCCAGGTGCGACGCGAGCGACTTCGAACCCGTACCCAGGCTCGACAGGGCGCTCGACACGCCGGCGATAGAGTTGTTGATCGTGGTGATCAGGTTCGCCGCCTGCGTGGCCGTGGAGAACGTCGCCCCCGCGGTCAAGCTGACCGCCGCGCCGCCCAGCGACAGATCCTGAGCCGCGACGGTGATCTTCTGGTCGCCGTTGGCGTTCGCCAGGGCCGCGATGGTCGTGCCGCCGCTCTTGACCATGTTGATGCCGTTGAATTCGGCATTGTTCACGGCCTTGGTCAGCTGGTTGCGCAGGGCCTCGAAGTCATCCTTCAGGGCTGTACGGCTGTTGGAGTCGAGCGAGGTGTCCGAAGCCGCCAGGGCCTTTTCCTTCATCTGAAGGAGCAGGTCAGAGACGGTCTCGCCGGCCGAGATGGCCACGTCCACGGTCGACTGCGAACGTTGCAGCGACTCCTTGACCGAGTTCAGCGATTGGGAGTTGGCCCGTTGGTTCTGGGCGATGGCCCAGATGGCGCCGTTGTCCTTCGCCGAAGCGATCCGCTTGCCCGTGTTGATGCGGGCCTGCGTGGTCATCAGCTCGTTGTTGGTCTGATTGAGGTTCTGCAGCGCGATCATCGCGCCGACATTGGTATTGACGCTATTCGGCATCACTAGGTCCTTCTTCTCAAGGAACCGACCGCCGTTCTGGCAGCCGCAGGCGTTTTGCCCAAAGGCCTAGGCAGCAAGTGAGGGGCCAAAGCAGTCTGACGCCGAATCCATCGACAAGCTATTGAAAAATATGCATTATATGTGCGTTAGGCATGCTCGCGCTCAGCAATTCTTGCCGATCCAGGGCGGCGCTGGGCAACATTTGCCGGGCGCGGGTCGGCAAATCTCGCCGAGCGCCCCGAAAGGTCACCCGGGCGGACCGAGGCCCGCCCGGGGATAACGACTTAGCGGAACAGGCCCAGCAGGATCGACGACGACTGGTTCGCGATCGAGAGCGCCTGGACGCCCAGTTGCTGCTTGGTCTGCAGCGACTGGAGCTTGGCGCTTTCCTTCGCGAGGTCGGCGTCCACCAGGTTGCCGACACCGGCGTCGATCGAATCCTGAAGCTTCGAGACGAAGTCCAGGTGCGACCCGAGCGACTTCGAACCGGTGCCCAGGCTCGACAGAGCGCTGGAGACGTTGGCGATCGAGTTGTTGATCGTGGTGATCAGGTTCGCCGCCTGCGTGGCCGTGGAGAACGTCGCAGCGGCCGTGAGGAGCACCTTGCCACCGCCCAGGGACAGGTCCTGAGCCGCGACGGTGATCTTCTGGTCGCCGTTGGCGTTCGCCAAGGCTGCGATGGTCGTGCCGCCGCTCTTGACCATGTTGATGCCGTTGAATTCGGCATTGTTCACGGCCTTCGTCAGCTGGTCGCGCAGCGCGGTGAAGTCATCGCGCAGGGCGGTCCGGCTGTTGGCGTCGAGCGAGGTGTCCGAAGCCGCCAGGGCCTTTTCCTTCATCTGAAGGAGCAGGTCCGAGACGGTCTCGCCGGCCGAGATGGCCACGTCCACGGTCGACTGCGAACGTTGCAGCGACTCCTTGACCGAGTTCAGCGATTGGGAGTTGGCCCGTTGGTTCTGGGCGATAGCCCAGATCGAGCCGTTGTCCTTCGCCGAAGCGATCCGCTTGCCCGTGTTGATCCTGGTCTGGGTTGTGGAGAGCTCCGCGTTGGTCGAGTTGAGGTTCTGGAGCGCGATCATCGCGCCCGTGTTGGTGTTGACCGAGTTCATCGGCATCGTGAGACCCTTCCATTCTGGAGGTATGCGTCCGGCTTTTGCCGGCGAGCGATTTTTCGCTCGTCAGGGTCCACGCAAGCAGCGGGCCAACGCTTAACCAAGACAAGCGCGACCTGAATTCTGTTTTCGTTGAACTATTTGACCGCCCGCTCGCCCCTGGGCCGCCGGACCATTAGCCAAACCTGCCGCTCGGCAGAACCTGCCCGGCCAGTCGAGTGGGCAGAAAAAAATAGCCGCGGAACCCCGCGGCCGTTGTAGAGCGCCTTGTATGCCGCGCGTCAGGCGGCGGCGGCCTGCCCGTTGCCGGCCAGCCCCTGCATGATCATGCGGTTCACTTCGATCAGCGGCTCGATCTCCTCCTGCTTCCGGATCACCAGGCTGGTGTGCTTGGAGACCCAGATGCTGAGCGAGATGATCGAGGCCCGCAGTTGGACCGGTAGCTGGTTGGCGGGATTCTGGCACTCGGACCCGAAGACCGCCCACATCCGGCGGTTCCAGTCGAGCGCGTCGATCCGGCCCCGCAGGTCGTCGGGCGGGCACGCGGCCGCCTCCATCAGCGCGCGCGTGACCTGCGCGAACAGACGGTATTCCATCTCGCGCGGGCTCTCAGCCCGCGTCGCCGCCTGCTGATAGGCCTGAAGGGACATTGCCCAACCTCTCGTCTTCGTACTCGATGAGCTTCCGGCAGAGCATCAGCGCCTTGTAGTACTCGCGCGTCATGCAGAGCCGGGAGATGTTCACACATTCGGCGAGCACCTCGGGATTGACGATCACCCCCATGAACTCGCCCATACGCCGCACGAACTCGTCGTAGTAGCGGTCGGCGCCGGCCTCATCGAGGTACATCATCATCACGGGGAAGTAGATCCGCCGCGCCGGCGTGTTCACGTCCTCGGACTGCATGATGTCCTTCTCGCGAAGGACCGAGGCCTTGTTCTGCAGGATCAGGACGGCCCGCCGGTCGCCGTTCTGGACGACCGCGCCGTTGAGGACGAACTTCTCCCCTGGCCTTAGCGACAGCTTAAGCGGCAAATCCGCCCCCCGATCTCGACGCCCATGAACCGCCGTTGCGATTCGATTGACCCATTGTCGCCTTCCGCAGGGCCCAGCGCACCTCAAGGCTTAAGGCGCAGCCGTTAACGGGCTCTTGCCGAAGTTGCACCCGCCTGGCCGCTTAAACCGCGGTTAAGCATGATGCGGCGACGTAGGGGTCTTCTCGGGAGTCCTCCATGTCGGCAAAGGCCAGGTCCCATCGCTCCTCGGCGGCCGCGCCGCCGCGCGCCGCGCAGGCAGACGCGCTCGCGCGCCTCATGGCCGCCGTCCCTCAATTGAAGGCGACCGCCGCCCAGCCGTTCATCCGCAAGGCCGTGGACGCGCTGCAGGCCAACGACGCCCAGGGCGGCGCGGATTGGGCCATCAAGGCGCTCGAGCAGGACGAGCGCAACGGCTACGGCTGGTGCCTGCTCGCGATCGCCCGGGAGCGCGCCGGCGACTTCGTCTCGTCGCTCAAGGCCTATGAGGCCGCGCTCGCGCTGATGCCCGACAATGTCGACATCGCTCACGACATCGGTCGACTCGCCATGCGCATGGGGATGCCGGAGATCGCCGAAAAGTTCTTCCACCGCTTCCTCGAAGCCCGGCCGGATCACGTGGATGGCGTCAACAACCTGGGCGCGGCGCTGCGCGCGCAGGGTCGGTGCGCCGAGACGATCGAACTGATGCGCCAGGCGATCCAGAAGGCGCCCGGCGTGGCGGCCTACTGGAACTCCCTGGCCGCCGCCGTCGCGGAACAGGGCGACGCCGTCAACGCCGAGATCTTCTTCACCGAGGCGCTGCGCCTCGATCCCAGCTTCCACAAGGCCCGCTACAACCTCGGCAACATGAAGGCGGTCCTGGGCGACCTCGACGGCGCGCTCGCCTGCTGCGAGGCGGCGCTGAAGGGTGTCGACGCCGAAGACGAGCGCGTGATGATGCAGCTTGCGCGCGCCACCACCCTGATCGGCATGGGGCGGCTGGCCGACGGCTGGGAGGCCTACGAGGCGCGCCTGCATCCGCAGTTCGCCGATACTCTGCAGTTCCTGATCGACGCGCCCCGTTGGGCGCCCGGCGTCTCGCTCGCGGGCAAGTCGCTGCTGGTCTTCGGCGAGCAGGGTCTGGGCGATGAAGTGCTCTTCGCCAACATGCTCCCGGACGTGCTGGACGCGCTCGGACCCGACGGGCGCCTGGCGATCGCGGTCGAGCCCCGGCTCGTCCCGCTGTTCCAGCGCAGCTTCCCTCGGGCGAAGGTCGGCGCCCATGCCACCGGCCAGACGCACGGCCGCAGCATCCGCGGCGCGCCGTTCATGGCAGGAGAGCCGCCGGTTGACCTCTGGACTCCCCTCGCCTCCCTCTGCCGGGAGTTCCGGCGCAGCATTGACGCGTTCCCCGCCCGAGCGGGCTTCCTGACCGCCGATCCGGCGCGGGTCGCCCATTGGCGCGAAGTGCTGAAGGAGGCGCCCGCCGGCCGCAAGGTGGGTCTCCTGTGGAAGAGCGGATCGACCCAGAACGCCCGCCACCGGCACTTCTCTCCCTTCGACCGATGGTCGCCGGTGCTGGCCACGCCGGGCGTCACCTTCGTCAACCTCCAGTACGGCGATTGCGCCGAGGAACTCGCCTATGTGAAGCGCGAGCTCGGCGTGGAGATCTGGTCGCCGCCGGGCATCGACCTGAAACAGGACCTGGACGACGTGGCCGCGCTCTGCTGCGCCATGGACCTGGTGCTGGGCTTCTCCAACGCGACCTTCAACCTGGCCGGGGCCTGCGGCGCGCCCGCCTGGCTGATCACCACGCCGGGCGCCTGGCCGCGCCTGGGCGAGGTGGACCGGTATCCCTGGTATCCCCAGGCGCGCGTCTTCGCACCCCGCGCATACGGCGACTGGAGCGGCGTCATGGCCGAGGTCGCCGAGGCGCTGGCGGAACGCTAGGGGGCTCCAGGGGTTTCCCTCCAGGGGGCGATAGCCGCCTCCGATGCGAGGAGATTCCGTCATGTCCGGCCGGTTCGATTCCGACGCCGACTTCGATCCCCAGGATCAGGCCGAAGCCTTCGACGAGAGCATGACGGCGGGCGGCGAAGGCGACTCGCCGCTGGGCGGGGACTCCCCGCTGGACGTCGGCGAGGACATGCGCACGCCCGAGGAACTGCCCGACGTCGAGGACCTCACCCAGCGCGTCGGCGACCGCGACGACGACGAGGCCCTGGCCCTCGACGCCGACGAATTCGATCCCGACGCCGTGGGCGACGGCGACTTCGAGGAGGACGACGAGCGCGACTACCGCGCCGCCACCGAGGAGCGCGAGGACGACCTCGACGGCCTGGGGGCCGATGACGGGTTCGACGACCATCGCATCCTGCGCAGCGAGATCGAAGGGCTCGACGAGGTGCGCGACGCGGACGAGGCCGAGGGCGGCGAGGACGACTTCACCGACTTCCAGTCCCGCGACCTGTCGGACGACGACCTGAAGAACATGGGCTACGCGGAAGACCGCGACGGCCAGACCCGCGCCAAGCCCGACGACTGATCCGACCGGGTTCCCTTACGTCCGCGACGATGGAACCCGCTTGAATGTCGCGCCGCGCCCTATAGGTTGCCTCAGACAAACAACTGTTCGAATGCGGGTCCTGCCCGCCCGGGGAGCCGAATGAGCCAGCGTTTCGAAGGGACCGAGAACTACGTCGCCACCGACGACCTGAAGGTCGCGGTCAACGCCGCCATCGCCCTGGAGCGCCCGCTCCTCATCAAGGGCGAGCCCGGCACCGGCAAGACGGTCCTGGCCTACGAGATCGCCGAGGCGCTGGGCGCGCCGCTGATCACCTGGCACATCAAGTCGACCACCAAGGCCATCCAGGGCCTCTACGAGTACGACGCCGTCAGCCGCCTGCGCGACAGCCAGCTCGGCGACGAGCGGGTCAAGGACGTCAGGAACTACATCAAGAAGGGCAAGCTCTGGGAGGCGTTCGAGAGCCCCCAGCGCCCCGTGCTGCTGATCGACGAGATCGACAAGGCCGACATCGAGTTCCCGAACGACCTCCTGCAGGAGCTCGATCGGATGGAGTTCTACGTCTACGAGACCAATGAGACGGTGAAGGCGGCGGTCCGGCCGATCGTCATCATCACCTCCAACAACGAGAAGGAGCTGCCCGACGCCTTCCTGCGCCGCTGCTTCTTCCACTACATCCGCTTTCCCGACGCCGAGACGATGCAGGAGATCGTCGAGGTCCACTATCCGGGCATCAAGCAGAAGCTGGTCGGCGAGGCGCTGCGCATCTTCTATGACATGCGCAAGGTCCCGGGGCTGAAGAAGAAGCCCTCGACGTCCGAACTGCTCGACTGGCTCAAGCTGCTCATGGTCGAGGACATCGACGCGGCGGCCCTGGCGGAAAAGGACCCGACCAAGCTGATCCCGCCCCTGCACGGCGCCCTGCTCAAGAACGAGCAGGACGTCCACCTCTTCGAGCGCCTGGCCTTCCTGGCGCGCCGGGAAGGGGCGGCCCGGCCCGGTCAATAGGCCCGAGCGGTTACGGCGAATTCACTCGCCTTTTGAAAGGGCTCCGGCCAGTTTCCGACGCGAACGACTGGAGCCCTTTCCGCCATGAAGCCAACGCTTCTCCTCGTCGCCGCCTCCGGCATCGCGTTCAGCCTCGCCGCCTGCGGTCGCGCGCCGCCGCCCCGTGCGTCCCTGGACTGCCCTGCGAAGCAAGGTGACCTGACCCGTGTATCCGCGGCCGCGGACGGCCGGAGCTGCGTCTATTCGACCGCCGAGGGCGCCGAGGTCACCCTTCAGCTGCTGCCCGTGCGCGGCAGCGCCTACGCCACCCTCGACGAGCTCGAGAGCCGGCTTTCGGCCGAGGCGGAGGCCGCCGCGGCCAATGCGCCCAAGATCGACACCAAGCCCTCGCCCCAGGCCGCCTCCGACGCCGCCAGGGCCGCCGATCAGGCCGCCAAGGACGCCGTCCAGGGGGATGTCGGGGACGCCGAGTCGGAAAGCGACGTCGGCGTCGATGGGTCGCGGGGCGTGATCGTCGACGACAAGGGCGCCACACGGGTCAACCTGCCCGGCATCCACATCGAAGCGGACGACGCCAACGACTCCGCGCGAGTGCAGATCGGCCCGCTGCACATCGACGCCAACGGCGAAGAGGCCGAGATCCGGATCCGCCGGTCGGTGCGCCTGAAGGGCGAGGCCCTGTCGACCGAGAAGCGCGGGATCCGGGCGACCTATCTCAGCCACTCGGAAGGCGACCGCTTCGTGGGCTACGAGGCCGCCGGCCCCAAGACGGGGCCGCTGACCGTGGCCGTCATCCGCTCCAAGGAGCACATCGAGGACGGCGACGGCGTCTATGGCGACGTGAAGCGGCTGGTGCGGCTGAACGGCGGGGTCTGACGACCCCGCAGGCCCGCCAGGACGCTCAGCCCGCGGGCTGGACCTCCACGACCTTGTAGGTCAGCGGGCGGCCGTCCTCGTCCGTCACGGTGACGTACTCGCCGACCGTGAAGCGGTGCTCGCCCAGGCGGTAGACCGGCTCGTCGTCGGCGGCGTCGCCCTCGTCGTAGTCGAAGAACCAGCGCTGGCCCTTGCGCGCGAGGCGGCCGTCCACGGGGTCCTCGTCGGGCGAGAACCGCCGCACGGTGCAGGCGTCCCGGCTCTTCGAATAGGCGGCCTCGTCCAGCAGCCCGTCCGGCGTGAGCGGGGCCGTCAGGGCATAGCCGCGATGGTCGTCGCCCCCGGCGAATTCCGTGCCTGGGTTGCGGGCAAGCCGCATGACGATGCGCGACAGGGACATAGGGTCACCTCCAGAAGTATCAGTGAGACAGAAACAGCGATGGCTGGTCGGAATTCAAGAGGGTCCGGGTGGTCCCTCCGAAGATGAATTCCTGAAGCCGGGGATGGCCGAACGCGCCGGCCACCAGGATGTCGGCGCCGGCGGCGCTGACGGCGTGCAGCAGGGCGGGCGCGGCGTCGCCGCTGTCCGCCAGCACGTTGAGTTCGGCCTTGACCCCGCGGGCGGCGTAGTAGGCCTGGAGCCGGGCGGGATCGAAGGTGCGAGAACTGGCCTTCGGCGCGGCCAAGATGACGACGCGCGAGGCCTTCTCCAGCAGCGGCAGGGCCAGGCGCGCGGCGCGCGAGGCCTCCTTGCCGCCGTCCCAGGCCACGGCCGCCACGCCGCCGACCTTGAGGCCTTCCCGAGCCACCAGGACCGGCCGCTGCTCGTCGGCGACCATCTGCTGGAACGCCTCGGCCAGGGGGCCGCGGCCGCGTGCCGGGTCGTTGCCGAACACCACCACGTCGGACAGGCGGCTCTCGGCCGAAAGCCCGGCCCAGACCGGCGTCTGGAGCGCGATGAACTGCTTCTTGCCGTAGGGCGAGGCCTCCAGCGCCGCCCGGGCGCTCTTCTCGCCGGCGGCGGCGGCCTCCTTGAGCGACTCGAGAGCGGTCGTCTGGACGCCGCCCAGGAACCCCTCGCCCATCCACGGCATGACGTCGGCCACGTCGGCCGGCGTGTAGACGCCCGCCACCTCGGCCCCGAAGGGTTCGGCGAGCATCACGGCCGCCGCCACGGCCGCGCGATCGCCCGGACCGCCCGACAGAGGCGCCATGATCCTGGCCCAGCTCATTCTTCGTTCCTCATCCACCCTTGCGTCTGGACCCTGGGAGCCTGCGCCTGCATTGATCTTTCGCAGGTCCTGGGCCAGTTCACGCCTGTGACTGTGGAGGGAATGCGCCGGTGAGGAAAGGGCTGCGTCGCGCCAGGGAGACGCCGAGGGCGTGGCAGCGGATGCTGTCGGGCCGCCGCCTCGACCTGCTCGATCCCTCCCCGCTCGACATCGAGATCGAGGACATCGCCCACGGCCTCGCCCGCGTGGCCCGGTGGAACGGCCAGACGGTCGGCGAGCACGCCTTCTCCGTGGCCCAGCACTCGGTCGTGGTCGAGGAGATCGTCGCCCACATCCGACCCGACATCGAGCCGCGCTGGCGCCTGGCCGCCCTGCTGCACGACGCCTCCGAGTACGTGATCGGCGACATGATCAGCCCGTTCAAGGCGGCGCTGGGCGTGGACTACAAGCTCTTCGAGGAGCGGCTGGAGACGGCCATCCACGTCCGCTTCGGCCTCCCGGCCAAGACGCCGGCCCTCATCAAGAAGCTGATCAAGCAGGCTGATCGCGCGTGCGCCTTCTTCGAGGCGACTCAGCTCGCCGGCTTCAACCACGCCGAGGCCCTTGACTTCTTCGGCGCCCCGCCCGCCGGCTACAGCCTGAAGATCGAGCCCCAGGCCCCGTCCGAGGCCCAGGCGCGCTACCTGCACCGCTTCGAGGTGCTGTCCGAGGCCGCCGGCTACCGGCCGACGGCCCAGGCCTTCTCGACGGAATGACCATGCTCGTCATCGGCCTCTCGGCAGTGGTGGTGGCGATCCGGGACGGCGAGGCCGTGGTGCTGACCGTGCGCCACAAGACCGGCGGGGCGGACTTCGCGGGCCTGCCCTTCGGCCCCTTCGACCCGGACGGCCACCGCACCTTCGAGCTGGCGCTCCGGGCCTTCGTGACCGAGCAGACGCGGTTCAACCTGGGCTATGTCGAGCAGCTCTACACCTTCGGCGACAAGGGCCGCGACGCCCCCCTGGCCGACGTGGGCCTGACGGGTGAAAGGCCGAGAGTCGGCGGGGCGCGGGTGATCTCGGTGGGCTATCTGGCGCTCGCCCCGGCGGCCGTCGACACGCACTTCCCCGGCAGCGCCTGGCGCCCCTGGGCCCGCTTCTTCCCCTGGGAGGACTGGCGCGCCGGGCGCCCGCCCGCGCTCGCCCCCATCGAGACGGCCCTGCGCGCCTGGGCCGACGGCCAGCCCGCGCGGCTCGCCCGCGCCCGCCTGCTGTTCGCCCTGGACCAGGCCCCGTGGAACGAGGAACGGGTGCTCGAACGCTACGAGCTGCTCTACGAGGCCGGCCTGGTCCACGAGGCCGCCCGCGACCGGGACGAGCCGCCGGCCGAGCAGCCCGACGTCCTGAAGGCCGCCCTGGGCGAGCCCATGATCTCGGACCACCGGCGCATCCTCGCCACCGCGCTCGGCCGCCTGCGCGGCAAGCTCAAGTACCGCCCCGTCGTCTTCGAGCTGATGCCCGAGGCCTTCACGCTCTCGGCGCTCCAGCGGACGGTGGAAGCCCTCGCGGGCGTGCCGCTGCACAAGCAGAACTTCCGCCGCGCCCTCGAACGCGCCGAGCTGGTGGAGGGCCTGGGACGCCTGGACGCCGAAACGGGCGGCCGGCCCGCGGAGCTGTTCCGCTTCCGCCGCGAGGTGTTGGACGCCCGCCCCGTCTCGGGTCTCAGCCTGCCGCTGCTGCGCGACTAGGGTCCAGACTCATAACCACCAGATGACGATGGCGGCGAGGCAGACGGCTGCGGCGTAGGTGCAGGCGAGCTTGTCGTAGCGGGTGGCGATGCGTCGGAAGTCCTTGAGGCGGCAG
>NZ_JBKBRO010000029.1:0-38494 GCF_046463815.1 Phenylobacterium sp.
TTGCTTCCCGCTCAGCTCGTAGCGCTTCACGCTCATCAACCCGCTCCGAATCACAAACCCGGAGACCGATTGATTCAGCACCTTTCAGGCATGGGAATCCTGAATGTGGATTGGTCCTAGACGAACCGCCAGCTTTCCTCGGCCGCGCGGCGCAGGGCGCGGGCTTTGTGCAGGGTCTCGTCGTATTCGGCGTCGGGATCGCTGTCGGCCACCACGCCACCGCCCGCCTGGACGTACATCATGCCGTCCTTGAAGAGAGCCGTGCGCAGCACGATGCAGGTGTCCACCGAGCCATCGCAGCCGAAGTAGCCGACGCCGCCGGCGTAGCCGATGCCGCGCTTCTCGATCTCGAGCTCATCGATGATCTCCATGGCCCGGACCTTGGGCGCGCCGGAAAGCGTGCCGGCGGGGAGGGCGGCCATCACCACGTCGACCGGGTCCAGCCCCTCGGGGGCGTCGCCCTCGACGTTGGAGACCAGATGCATCACGTGGCTGTAGCGTTCGACGAAGAAGCTGGCGGTGACGCGGACGCGCGGCTTGTGGGCGGCGGCCTTGGGCGCGTTGGCCCCGCGCTCCTTCAGCATGGCGACGCGGCCCACGTCGTTCCGGCCAAGGTCCAGCAGCATGAGATGCTCGGCGCGCTCCTTGGGATCGTTCACCAGCTCCTGCTCCAGGCGCTGGTCTTCCTCGGGGGTCGCGCCCCGCGGGCGGGTGCCGGCGATGGGGCGGATGGTGATCTTGCCGTCGCGCAGGCGGACCAGAATCTCGGGGCTGGAGCCGGCGAGCTGGAAGTCGCCGAAGTCCAGGAAGAACAGGAACGGCGAGGGGTTGGTCCGCCGGAGCGAACGGTAGAGGGCGAAGGGATCGCGGCCGAAGGGCGCCCGGAAGCGATGGCTGGGCACGACCTGGAAGATGTCGCCGGCCCGGATGTAGGCCTTGGCCCGCTCGACGATCCCCCGGTAGTCCTCGCGGCTCACGGGCGTGGTGAACCGGTCGGGCTCGGGCTGGCCGGTCCCGCTGAGCGGCGGGGCCGCCTTGCGGAGGTCCTCCACAACCGCCTGGAGCCGGGCGCGGGCGGCCTCGTAGGCCTCTTCGGCGGTGGCGCGGCCCGGCCGCACCGGCGTCACCAGCACGATCTCCTGGGCGATGGCGTCGAAGATCGCGACGATGGAGGGCCGCGCCATCACCGAATCGGGCAGCCCCAGGGGGTCGGGGTTCACGTTCGGCAGCCGCTCGGTGAGCCGGATCATGTCGTAGCCGATGGCGCCGAAGACCCCGGCGGCCATGGGCGGCAGCCCCGGCGGCAGCTCGATGCGCGAGGCGGCGACCAAGTCCCGCAGGGAATCGAGGGCGCCGCCCGGCTGGGGCGTGAAGCGGCCGGCGGCGATGTCGTCGCCCTCGGCGATCTCGGCCACGTCGCCACGGCAGCGCCACACGAGGTCGGGCGCGAGGGTGATGATCGAATAGCGGCCGCGCCAGGCGCCGCCCTCGACGGACTCGAACAGGAAGCCGTAGGGCCGCCCGTGGCCGATCTTCAGGAAGGCCGAGACCGGGGTCTCCAGGTCGTCGATCAGCCGAGTCCAGACGACCTGGGGCGCGCCGCTCTCGTAGGTGGACCGGAAGGCGTCGAAGGACGGCTCGGGCGTCACGCCTTCGGCTCCGCCTTGGACGCGGCCTTGTTCCCGGTCTTGGCGTCGAGCGGCTCCATGCCGACGGCGGCGCGGGCGCGGTTCACGTCCATGCGGACCTTGAGCTTCTCGCGGGCGGAGCGCTGGGCGCTCTCGGCGATTTCGCGGAAGAGGGCCTGGGTCACCTGGGGCCGGGCCTGTTCGGCCAGCATGGCGGCCACCGGGCCCGGCTGGGTCCGGATGGCGTCGACGCGGCCCACCAGATAGGCGAACTCGCGGCCCGGCGCGACGAAGACTTCGCCGGACTTGGCGTTGAACGCGCCGCCGATGACCTGCGGAGACAGGTCCTGGCGCTGGCCCGCGCCCTGGCGGCTCAGCTCGGTGATGCGGCCGAGGCGCAGGCCGGCGGAGGCGGCGACGGTCTGGAGCGTCTCGCCCTTGCGCACGCGTTCTGCCAGTTCGTTGGCCCGGGCTTCCATGCGGCGGACACGCTCGCGGCCCACCCAGACCCGTTCCAGGTCGGCCCGGATATCGGCGAGCGGCGGCATGGCCGGCGGGACGATGCGGTCGACGCGGACCGCGAAGGATTCGCCCTCGCCGGCGTCGATCAGGTCGCTCTCGCCGCCGGCGGGCAGGTTGAAGGCCGTTTCGACGATCTTCTGGGTCAGGCCGGCGACGGGCCGGCCCTGGCTGTCCACGCCCTGCTGGGTGATCGGGCCCACGGTGACGACCGGCACGCCCGCCTTCTGGGCCGATGCGGCCAGGTCGGCGCCGCCCTGGTGGGCCTGATCGTAGGCCTGCGTCTGGTCGTAGACCTTCTGGGCGGCGGCGGTCTTGCGCAGCTCGGCGACGAGCATCGGGCGCGCCTCTTCCAGCGTGACCGTCCGGCCCGGCGTCACGGCCAGCACCTTGACGACGGCGAGGCCGAGTTCGCCCTGCACCTGGGCCACCTGGCCGGCGGCCAGGCGGAAAGCAGCGTCGGCGACCCGCCGGTCGGCCAGGGCCGTCCGGGGCTTGTCCTGGTAGGCGATGGGGTCGACGCCCAGGGCCTTGGCCACGGCGGCCGGCGCCTCGCCCTTGTTCAGGCGGGCGACGATCTGCTGGGCCGCGGCGGCGTCCTTGGCCGGGATCTGGACGATCGAGCGGGTCTCCGGCTTGGAGAAGGTGTCCTTGCGGAAGTCGTAGAGCTTCTTCAGCTCGGCCTCGTCGACCGGGCCGTCCACGGCCACGGCCTGCGGGCTGAAGCGAACGATGGTCAGCACCCGCATCTCGGGGCGGGTGATCTGGGCCGCGTTTTCCTTCATGAAGGCGGTGAGCTGGGCGTCCGTCGGCGGCGCCACGGCCGCGACGTCGGCCGGGGTGACCGCGAAGTAGGAGACGTCCCGGGTTTCGGTGGCCAGGATCGCCATCATGGCGCCGTAGGCGCGCGGCGCCTGCAGGCCCTCGCCGACGCCGGCGCCCCAATGCTGGGCGGCCATCTCGTCACGCAGGACCTGATCGAAGGTTTGCGGGGTCAGGCCGTTCTCGGCCAGCCGCTGCTGGAAGGTGCGCTTGTCGAACCGGCCGCTGATGGGATCGAAGAAGGCCGGGATCTTCTCGATCTCGGCGACCAGCAGCTTGTCCGAGGGCCGGATGCCCATGCGGTGAAGCATCTCGGCGAAGGCCTCGCGGGTCGCCAGGCCGTTCAGCACCTGGCGGTCCACGCCGTTGGTGTCGGCCATCTCGGGCGTGATCGGCCGGCCGGCCTGCTGTTCCACGGCCTTGCGGTACTTGTCGTACTCGCGGCGGAAGTCGGCCGAGGTGACGACGCGGGAGCCCGCCTTGATCACCTCGTCGCCGATCCGGCCCTGGAAGACGTCCCGGATTCCCCAGACGGCGAAGCTGACGATCAGGAGGCCGATCAGGACGGCGGCGACCCAGGACTTCGCGAATTGGCGGATGGCGGCGAGCATGAAGACCCTTTCCGGGGCGTAGGCGTGCGCGCCGGTATAGTGGAGGGCGCTTCCGTACGGCAAGCACGTGACAGGCGGGTCGGCTTGCCTTAACCGCGCCGCGCACAAGCATTCATGGGAGGGATGATGACCGCGCCCACGCCGCTGATCGCCGGAAACTGGAAGATGAACGGCCTTGCCGCCTCGCTCGCCGAGGCGAAGGCCGTGGCCGAAGGGGCGAAAGCCGCTCGGGCCCGGGTGGCGATCTGCCCGCCCAGCGTCCTGATCGAGCGGATGAGCCGCGAGCTGGCGGGCAGCGCCGTCGCCGTGGGCGGCCAGGACGCCCATGCCGAGGAATCGGGCGCCTACACGGGCGACGTGGCCGCCGAGATGCTGGCCGACGCCGGCGCGACGCTGGTGATCCTGGGCCATTCCGAGCGGCGCGCTACCTACGGCGAGACGGACTCCCTGGTGGCGGCCAAGGTCAAGGCGGCGCTGCGGGCGGGCCTCGAACCCATCGTCTGCGTCGGCGAGACGCTGGAGCAGCGCAAGGCGGGCGAGGCGCTCAAGGTCGTCACCGGCCAGGTGCGCGGCTCGCTGCCGGCCGACCTTGCGGGCAAGGCCTTCGCCGTGGCCTACGAGCCCGTCTGGGCCATCGGCACGGGGCTCACGCCCACCACGCCCGAGATCGAGGAGATGCACCGGGCGATCCGCGCCACCCTGGTCGAGATGTTCGGCGAGGCGGGCAGGGCGGTCCCGATCCTCTACGGCGGCTCGGTGAAACCGTCGAACGCCGCCGAGATCCTGCACGCCGACGAGGTGGGCGGGGCCCTGGTGGGCGGGGCGTCCCTGAAGGCGGCGGACTTCCTGGGGATCGTGAACGCGGTCTAGGTCGCGGGCCCCTTCAGCTCGACCGTGTTGCCTTCCGGGTCACGGAGGTAGATCGACCAGCCGTCGCCGTCCGCGCCGTAGCGGGGGCCTTCGTCCGCGACCGCCACGCCGCGGGCGGCGAGGTGGGCCTTGATGGCGTCGGCGTCGAATGGGCGCACCTGCAGGGCGAAGTGGTCGAGGTTGCGGCCTTCCGCGCCGGGACCTTCGCCACCCATCCGGCCCAGCGGCCCATCGAGGGTGACGAGGTCGATCATCTGCGGGCCGCAGCGGATGTGGGTAAGGCCGATCTCGGGCCGGTCGCGATCGATCGAGAGGCCCAGGACGCCGCAGTAGAAGTCCAGCATCCGGGCCTTGTCGCGGACCCGCAGCACAATGTGATCGAAGCCCTGGATGGCGATGGGGTGGCTCATGGCGGCGCCTCCTGGCTCGCAGATGGGGCGGGGCGGGTTACAGGAGAAGGCCGAAGAGCCGGCAGTCGCGCCGCTCGCCGTCCTCCAGGATATGGCCGCGCAGCAGGCCCTCCTCCTCGAAGCCCAGCTTCTCGAGCATGCCTTCCGAGCGCCGGGCGCCCAGGTTGGTCCGGGCGGTCAGGCGGCGCAGGCCGCTGGCGGCGAGATAGGCGATCACCGTCCGCATGGCTTCCAGGCCGTAGTCCTCGCCCCAGGCCTGGCGGCTCAGCATGAATCCCACCTCGGCCCGGCGGTGGCGGCGGTCGATCTCGGTGATGTCGAAGCAACCGATGAAGGTCCCGTCGGCCAAGGTGCGCATCGCCAGGTGGATGGCGCGTCCCGCCTGCATGTCGTCCACCAGGTTGCGGACCACCTCGGCGACCACGTCCGGGTCGTCGGGTTCCGGCGAGTCCCAGTAGGCGAGCACCTCCGGTTCGCCGAGGAGCGGGAAGAGGGCGTCGGCGTCCTTGATGGACAGCGGCTCCAGCCGTAGCCGTTCGGTTTCGAGGATCGGCAGACGCCGCAGATCGAGAATCATCTCTTGTCCGGAGGAAGCGACCCGCTACCTATGGCCTTGCGCCCGCCCTGGTGGTAGAGCGCGCGCTTCATTTCGGCGGGGTGTGTCCGCCGCGCACTGGAAAGACTGTCCATGCTGCTCACGCTGCTCCTCGTCATCGAGGTCATCGTCGCGTTCTTCCTGATCGTCGTGGTGCTGCTGCAGCGCTCCGAGGGCGGCGCGCTCGGCATGGGCGGCGGCAACTCGGGATTCATGACGGCGCGCGGGGCGGGCGACCTGCTCACGCGGACGACCTGGATCCTGGGCACGATCTTCTTCGTGCTGGGCCTGCTGCTGACCGTGGTGGCGGGGCGCGAGCGCGGCTCCTCGTCGGTCGTCGACCGCCTGAAGGTCAACGCCATCGACCCGAACAGCCTGAACCAGCCGGCCCCGCAGCCCCCGGCCGGGACCCCGGCCATCCCCGGCCAGGCCGCGCCCGCGCCGTTCCAGGCTCCGGCGCCCACGGTCGGCAATCCGCTTCTCACCCAGCCGGCTCCGGCTTCGACTCCGGCGCCGGCCGCCCCGGCCGCGCCCCAGTAACAAAGATTCCAGTGCATCGTTTTGAAAAGCGGGCGGGCCGCCCCGGCGAATCGCGGCTACTCTGAACGCCCATGGCCCGGTACATCTTCATCACCGGCGGCGTGGTCTCCTCTCTGGGTAAAGGTCTCGCGTCCGCCGCGCTCGGCGCCCTGTTGCAGGCGCGCGGCTACAAGGTCCGTCTGAGGAAACTCGACCCCTATCTGAACGTCGATCCGGGCACGATGAGCCCGTATCAGCACGGCGAGGTCTTCGTGACCGACGACGGGGCCGAGACCGACCTCGACCTCGGCCATTACGAGCGCTTCACCGGCGTCAACGCCACACGCGCCGACAACATCACGACCGGCCAGATCTACAAGACGATCATCGAGAAGGAGCGCCGGGGCGACTACCTGGGCGCCACCGTCCAGGTGATCCCGCACGTCACCGGCGAGATCAAGGACTTCGTGCTGTCCGATCCGGGCCCGGACGTGGACTTCGTGCTGATCGAGGTGGGCGGCACGGTGGGCGACATCGAGGGCCTGCCGTTCTTCGAGGCCATCCGCCAGCTCGGCCAGGAGCTGCCGCGCGGCCACGCCTGCTACATCCACCTGACGCTGCTGCCGTACATCAAGACGGCCGGCGAGATGAAGACCAAGCCGACCCAGCACTCGGTGAAGGAGCTGCGATCCATCGGCATCCAGCCCGACATCCTGCTGTGCCGGACCGAGTTCCCGATCCCCGAGAGCGAGCGGAAGAAGATCGCCCAGTTCTGCAACGTGCGCCCGAGCGCGGTGATCCAGGCGATGGATTCGGCCAACATCTACGCGGTGCCGCTCGACTACCACCAGCAGGGCCTGGACGCCGAGGTGCTGGACGTCTTCGGCCTGACCGACAGGGCGCCGAAGCCCGACCTCTCGCGCTGGGAGGAGATCTCCCACCGGCTGAGCCATCCGGATGGCGAGGTGAACATCGCCATCGTCGGCAAGTACACCGGCCTGACCGACGCCTATAAGTCGCTGGTCGAGGCGCTGATCCACGGCGGCGTGGCCAACAACGTGCGGGTCAGGTTCGACTGGATCGAGGGCGAGGCCTTCGAGAAGGAAGAGGCGCTGATCGCCGAGCGGCTGACCAACGTCCACGGCGTGCTGGTGCCCGGCGCCTTCGGCGAGCGCGGCTCGGAAGGCATGATCCGGGCCGTCCAGTTCGCCCGCGAGCACGACATCCCTTACTTCGGCATCTGCTTCGGCATGCAGATGGCGATGATCGAGGCGGCCCGGAACCTGGCCGGCATCAAGCAGGCCTCGTCCACCGAGTTCGGCCCCACGTCGGAGCCCATCGTCGGCCTGATGACCGAGTGGACCAAGGGCAACGAGAAGGAGCTCCGCGCCGAGGGCGGGGAGATGGGCGGCACCATGCGTTGCGGCGCCTACGAGGCGGTGCTGGCGCCCGGATCGCGCGTGGCGGAGATCTACGGCGGCACGGCCATCTCGGAACGCCACCGGCACCGCTACGAGGTGAACATCGCCTACCGCGACCGGATCGAGAACACGGGGCTGAAGTTCACCGGCCTCTCGCCCGACGGCCAGCTTCCCGAGATCTGCGAGCGGCCGGACCATCCGTGGTTCGTGGGCGTGCAGTACCATCCCGAGCTGAAGAGCCGGCCCTTCGACCCGCACCCGCTGTTCGCCAGCTTCATCGGCGCGGCCAAGGAGCGGAGCCGGCTGGTCTAGATGCCGGAAATCACGGGGAGCCTCGATACGCCGCCCCTCGTGATGAGGAGTTCAGGCGGCAAGCGCGTGCTGAGCGTCCACGGCTCCGCGGCCTTCGTCGGGATCGGCTGGGTTTGCGTCCTGATCTTCGCATTTGTCCTGGTCATCCACCTGATCAAGGCCTGGAGACCGGATCGCCTGACCCTGCGGCCCGAGGGACTGCGCCTCGAAACCTTCAAGGCGTCGTGGTGAATGCGCCGTGGAGCGCCCTGGGCGACTTCGAACTCCGGACGCACCGGGGGAACAACAGCTATGTCGTCCTGAATGTCGCGCCAGGCTTCCGCGACTCGATTCTATGGCAGGCCTTGACGCTTCCGATGGCCGGCGCGGACGTCGCCTTGGGCGGCGGATGGCCCGTCGGACCAGGCGAGATGCTCGGCCTGCTTGAGCGGGCGCATTCGATGTGGGCGGGGTCGACCCCGAGAACCTTCAAGCCCGACGCTTGATCCGAAGCGGGGTTTCATGCATACACCCGCGCTCACGTCGGCGGCCCGGTTTTGGCCGCCGCAATCATTTCGAGATTTCCGATGGCCGTTCCCAAGAGAAAAACCTCGCCCTCGCGGCGGAACATGCGTCGCTCGCACCACGCGCTGGGCCCGAACGCCTATCACGAGGACAAGGAAACGGGCGAGCTGAAGCGCCCGCACCACGTCGACCTCAAGACCGGCATGTACAAGGGCCGCCAGGTCCTGACGCCGAAGGAAGACTAGGCTTCTCCTGAAGCTTCGCGAATTCGCGCGGCCCCGTCTGACGACAGGCGGGGCCGTTTGCATGTCCGCCTACTGGCTGCGGCCGCGGGCCTGCACGGCGGCTCTCCGGGCCGCGACCATCTCTGGCGTGACCTCGACGTTGTGGGCGACCGAGCGCTCGTGCTCCAACGCGAGGCCCTCGGCGAGGGAGCGCTCGTAGCCATCGTCGATCATGGCCTTGTAGGTCACCAGCATGTCGCCCTCGATGTCGGCCATCTGCCGGGCAAGCGTCAGCGCCGTGGGCATCAGCTCGGCGGGCTCGACCACGCGGTTCACCAGGCCCCAGTCGTAGGCGGTCTTCGCATCCAGGAAGTTGCCGGTCAGGGACAGCTCCTTGGCCCGGTAGGGGCCGATAACCCGCGACAGCTTCTGGGACAGACCCCAGCCCGGCGTGATGCCGACCCGCGCGTGGGTGTCGGCGAAGCGGGCGTTGGTCGAGCAGATCAGCACGTCGCAGGCCAGCGCCACCTCGAAGCCGCCGGTGATGGCCACGCCGTTGATCGCCCCGATGATCGGCTTGCCGGTGGCGAGCAGAGCCCGGGCCGGGTTCTCGGCCGGGTCGGTGGCGTTGGCGGCGCCCATGCCCAAGGGATCGGTGGACAGCTCCTTCAGGTCGAGGCCGGCGGTGAACGCCCGCTCGCCCGCGCCAGTGAGCACGATGACCTTCACGGACGGGTCGGCGTCCAGCTCGACCATGGCCTGCCGCAGCGCTTGGCGCAGGGCCCTGGAGAGCGCGTTCATCGCCTCGGGGCGGTCGAGCGTGACGACGGCGACGCCTGGGGCGGGCTTTTCGACGAGCAGCATGGGTTCCTCCGTGGCCAAGGCATGACCCGGCGCCGCCGGGGCAAGTCAAGGCGGCAAGTCAAGCCGGCGTTGCTCCCCGGGCCGAAGGTGGCTAAGGCAACCGCGCCCCCGAACACCGCCTGAGGACGCCATGACCGAGATCGTCGACATCACCGCCCGGGAAATCCTGGACAGCCGCGGCAACCCCACCGTCGAGGTCGACGTCATCCTGGAAGACGGCTCCATGGGCCGCGCGGCGGTGCCCTCCGGCGCCTCGACCGGCGCCCACGAGGCGGTGGAGAAGCGCGACGGCGACAAGGGCCGCTACCTGGGCAAGGGCGTCCGCCAGGCCGTCGATGCGGTGAACGGCGAGATCTACGACGCGCTGTCGGGCGCCGACGCCGAGGACCAGCGCCGCATCGACCGCATCCTGATCGAGCTCGACGGCACGCCCAACAAGAGCCGCCTCGGCGCCAACGCCATCCTGGGCGTGAGCCTGGCGACGGCCAAGGCGGCGGCCAGCTCCTCGGCCCTGCCGCTCTACAAGTATGTGGGCGGGGTCTCGGCCCGGGTGCTGCCGGTGCCGATGATGAACATCATCAACGGCGGCGCCCACGCGGACAATCCGATCGACATCCAGGAATTCATGATCCTGCCGACCGGCGCTGAGACCTTCGCCGAGGGCCTGCGCATGGGCGCCGAGATCTTCCACGCCCTGAAGAAGCAGCTCAAGGACGCCGGCCACAACACCAACGTCGGCGACGAGGGGGGCTTCGCTCCCAACATCGGCTCGGCCGAGGAGGCCCTGGCCTTCATCGTAAAGGCGGGCGAGGGCGCGGGATACCGCTGCGGCGAGGACTTCCATCTCGGCCTCGACGTGGCCGCCACCGAGTTCTTCAAGGGCGGCAAGTACGTCATGGACGGCGAGGGCAAGACGGTCGATCCGGCCGGCATGGTCGACTATCTGGCGGGCCTCGTCGCCAAGTTCCCGATCGTCTCGGTCGAGGACGGCTGCGCCGAGGATGACCTCGACGGCTGGGCGATCCTGACCGAGCGCCTGGGCGGCAAGGTGCAGCTCGTGGGCGACGACGTGTTCGTCACCAACCCGGTGCGCCTGGGCATGGGCATCGAGAAGGGCCTCGCCAACTCGATCCTGGTGAAGGTCAACCAGATCGGCACCTTGTCCGAGACCCTGGACGCCGTCGACCTGGCCCACCGCAACAGCTACACCGCCGTGATGAGCCACCGCTCGGGCGAAACCGAGGACTCCACCATCGCGGACCTCGCGGTCGCCACCAACTGCGGCCAGATCAAGACCGGGTCCCTGGCCCGCTCGGACCGGATGGCCAAGTACAACCAGCTCCTGCGCATCGAGGAGGAACTGGGCGACCAGGCCGTCTACGCCGGCCGCAAGGCGCTGAGGACGCTGTAGGCTTGTCCCTCCCGGCGGGAGGCGGATGGGGGAAGGGTGGTTAGCCGGGCATTAAACATGTTCCGGCGACAAGAGCCGGTTCCTTCTAGGGAATCGCCGTGCTCGCCCGCCTTCGCCCGTACCTGTCGACCGCAGCCCTCGCGCTGCTGATCTTCTATTTCGCGTTCCACGCCTTCACCGGCGAGGGCGGCCTGCTGCGTTCGAATCAGCGCGACGCGACCCTCTTGGCCAAGCAGCGCGAGCTCGTTGCGCTCCAGGCCCAGCGCCGCGATCTCGAGGCGCGGGCGCAACTCCTGCGCGATACGAGCCTTTCCGCCGATCTGTTGGAGGAAAGGGCGCGCTCCCTTCTAGGCTTTGCTGACCCAAGGGACTATGTGATCCGAATGCGGCCCTAGCATCCCTCGCGGAGCTAGCGGACATCAGCTTAGGATCACGGAGAGACGCATGGCGCGCGGGCAGACCGGTGGGGCCGGTCGGCGAAAGGCCAATGGCGCGGACGGGGTATCGTCCGCGGGCAAGGACGAGCTTCTCAAGTTCTATCGGGACATGCTGCTGATCCGCCGCTTCGAGGAGCGGGCGGGCCAGCTCTACGGCATGGGCCTGATCGGCGGCTTCTGCCACCTCTACATCGGCCAGGAGGCCATCGCGGTCGGCGTCCAGGCGGTGAAACAGCCCGGCGACGAGGTCATCACCGGCTACCGCGACCACGGCCACATGCTGGCCTGCGGCATGGACCCGCGCGAGGTCATGGCCGAGCTCACCGGCCGGGCCGGGGGCTCGTCCAAGGGCAAGGGCGGCTCGATGCACATGTTCTCGACCGAGGCCGACTTCTACGGCGGCCACGGCATCGTGGGCGCGCAGGTGCCGCTGGGCACGGGCCTGGCCTTCGCCAACAAGTACCGCGACAACGGCAAGGTCAGCTTCACCTACTTCGGCGACGGCGCCGCCAACCAGGGCCAGGTCTACGAGAGCTTCAACATGGCCGAGCTCTGGAGGCTGCCGGTCGTCTATGTGATCGAGAACAACCAGTACGCCATGGGCACCGCCATCGAGCGGTCGTCCTCCGAGACCGAGCTATTTCGGCGCGGCGCCTCGTTCCGCATCCCGGGCGAGCAGGTGGACGGGATGGATGTGCTGGCCGTGAAGGCCGCCGCCCAGAAGGCCGCCGACCACGCCCGCTCGGGCAAGGGGCCCTACATCCTCGAGATGAAGACCTACCGCTATCGCGGCCACTCCATGAGCGACCCGGCCAAGTACCGGACCCGGGAGGAAGTGGACGAGGTCCGCAAGACCCGCGATCCCATCGACCACGTCGAGGAGCTGCTGGAGAAGCACGGCTGGGCCGACGAGGCCACGCTGAAAGCCATCGACGCCGAGGTGAAGCGCATCGTTGCCGACGCGGCGGAATTCGCCCGCACGAGCCCCGAGCCCGATCCCTCGGAACTCTACACGGACGTCTACACGGAGGCCCGAGCGTGACCGACATCCTGATGCCGGCCCTTTCGCCCACCATGGAGGAGGGCACGCTCGCCAAGTGGCACGTCAAGCCGGGCGACAAGGTGCGCTCGGGCGACGTGATCGCCGAGATCGAGACCGACAAGGCGACCATGGAGGTGGAAGCCGTCGACGAGGGCGTGGTCTCCGAGATCCTCGTGCCGGAGGGCGCGCAGGAGGTGAAGGTCAACACGCCGATCGCCCGGCTGCAGGGCGAGGCCGGCGCCGCGCCGCCGGCGCCCCAGCCCACGGCTTCCGCGGGCGATCCCGAGAAGACGCCGCCGGAAGCGGCGAAGCCCAAGGCCGAAGGCGAAGGCCCCGTGGGCGTCACGCCGGCCCAGCCGCTGGCCGACCCCGAGCTCCCCGCCGGCATCCAGCTCGTGAAGCAGACGGTCCGCGACGCGCTGCGCGACGCCATGGCCGAGGAGATGCGCCGCGACGCCGACGTTTTCCTGATGGGCGAGGAGGTCGCGCAGTACCAGGGCGCCTACAAGGTCTCCCGCGGGCTCCTGGAGGAGTTCGGCGACCGCCGGGTGATCGACACCCCGATCACCGAGTACGGCTTCGCGGGCCTTGGCGTGGGCGCGGCGATGGCGGGCCTGAAGCCCATCGTCGAGTTCATGACTTTCAACTTCGCCATGCAGGCCATTGATCACATTATCAATTCGGCCGCGAAGACGCTCTACATGTCGGGCGGGCAGATCCACACGTCCATCGTGTTCCGGGGGCCGAACGGCGCCGCCGCCCGGGTGGCCGCCCAGCACAGCCAGGACTACGCCGCCTGGTACGCCCACGTGCCGGGCCTGAAGGTGATCGCGCCCTACGACGCGGCCGACGCCAAGGGCCTGCTGAAGGCCGCCATCCGCGACCCGAACCCCGTGGTCTTCCTGGAGCACGAGATGCTCTACGGCCAGGAGTTCGACGTGCCCGAGGGGATCGACTGGGTGCTGCCCATCGGCAAGGCCAAGGTCCGCCGCGAGGGCAAGGACGTCACCATCGTGGCCTATTCGCGCATGGTGGGCCTGTCCCTGAAGGCCGCCGAGGAGCTGGCCGCCGAGGGGATCGAGGCCGAGGTCGTGGACCTGCGCACCCTGCGTCCCATGGACCACGAGACGGTCGTCGAGAGCGTGAAGAAGACCAACCGCCTGGTGACCGTCGAGGAAGGCTGGGGCCCCATGGGCGTCGGCGCCGAGGTGGCGGCCCGGGTGGTCGAGCACGCCTTCGACTGGCTGGACGCCCCGCCGGCGCGGGTCTGCCAGGAGGACGTGCCGCTGCCCTACGCGGCCAACCTCGAGGCGCTGTCGCTCCCGTCCGTGGAGGACATCGTCAAAGCCGTGAAGCAGGTCACGTACCGATGAGCGGAAGCCCGTTCGCCTGGCGCGGGGGCGGCTGCCACTGCGGCGGCGTCCGCTTCGAGGTGGCCTTGCCCGACCGGGTCGAGGCCCAGACCTGCAACTGCTCGATGTGCGCCAAGACGGGCTTCGTCCACGTCATCGTGCCCGAGAGCCGGTTCCGCATTGTCAAGGGCGCCGAGCGGCTCGCCGAGTACACCTTCAACACCCGGGTGGCGAAGCACCTCTTCTGCAGCGAATGCGGCGTGAAGAGCTTCTACCGCCCCCGGTCCAATCCCGACGGCTGGAGCGTGAACGCCCGCTGCCTCGACACGGTCGAGGGGCTGGAGATCGCGATCGAGGCCTTCGACGGCCAGAACTGGGAGGCGAACGCCGCCGGCCTGGCCCATCTCTCCAAGGAACCCGCATGACGGACATCCTGATGCCCGCCCTGTCCCCCACGATGGAAGAGGGCACCCTCGCCAAGTGGCACGTGAAGCAGGGCGACACCGTCCGCTCCGGCGACGTGATCGCCGAGATCGAGACCGACAAGGCGACAATGGAGGTCGAGGCGGTCGACGAGGGCGTCGTCTCCGCGATCCTGGTGCCGGAAGGCTCAGAGGGCGTGAAGGTGAATACGCCCATCGCCCGGCTGGCCGGGGAGGGCGAGAGCGCGGCCGCGCCGCCGCCCGCCTCCGCCCCGGCTCCTAAGGTCGAGGCTCCCAAGGCCGAGGCGCCCAGGGGCGAAGCTCCAAAGCCGGCTCCGGCGCCCGCCGCCGCGCCGCCCGCCCCGAAGGCCCAGGACGGCGGCCGCATCTTCGCCTCGCCGCTGGCCCGCCGCCTCGCCGAGCAGAAGGGGATCGACCTTGCGGCCCTGAAGGGCTCGGGCCCGCACGGCCGGATCGTCAAGGCCGACATCGACGCCGCCCAGCCGGGTCAAGCGCGTGCGCCCGCAGCCGCGCCGGCTGCCCGGTCCGGGGCCGAGCCGCGCCAGGTCGTCAGCCTGGAGCAGCAGGGCATCCAACCCGGCAGCTACGACCTCATTCCGCTCGACGGCATGCGCAAGACCGTGGCCCGGCGGATGACGGACAGCTTCCGCGATGTGCCGCACTTCCCGCTGACCATCGACCTCGAGATCGACGGCCTGCTGGCGGCCCGGACCAAAGTCAACGCGCTCCTGGAGAAGGAGGGCGTGAAGGTCAGCGTCAACGACATGGTGATGAAGGCCTGCGCCATCGCCCTGAAGCGCGTGCCCGAGGCCAACGCCTCCTACACGCCCGAGGGGATCGCCATGCACCACCACGCCGACATCTCGATGGCGGTGGCGGTGCCGGGCGGCCTGATCACCCCCATCATCCGCCAGGCCGAATCCAAGGGGCTGGCCGAGATCGCCGCCGAGGCCAAGGACCTGGCCGAGCGGGCGCGGACCAAGAAGCTGAAGCCCGAGGAGTTCCAGGGCGGCACGTTCAGCGTCTCGAATCTCGGCATGTTCGGCATCAGGACCTTCGCCTCGATCCTCAACGAGCCGCAGGGCTGCATCCTGTCGGTGGGCGCGGGCGAGAAGCGGCCCGTGGTGCGCGGCGACCAGCTCGTCATCGCCACGGTGATGTCGGTGACGCTGACCTGCGACCACCGGGTCGTGGACGGGGCGACCGGCGCGCGCTGGCTGCAGGCCTTCAAGGCCCTGATCGAAGACCCGATCACGATGATCGTCTGAGGGCGGAACCGAGATGGCGTCCATCTACGACTTCGCCGCCGAGACCATCGACGGCCAGCCCGCGCCGCTCTCGGACTACCGGGGCAAGGTGCTGCTGATCGTGAACACCGCCAGCAAGTGCGGCTTCACGCGCCAGTACGCGGGCCTTGAGGAGCTGTACCGCAAGTACCGCGACCGCGGTCTGGTGGTGCTGGGCTTCCCCTGCAATCAGTTCGGCCAGCAGGAGCCGGGCGACGAGGCGGAGATCAAGTCCTTCTGCTCGCTGACCTACGACGTCGACTTCCCGATGATGCGGAAGATCGACGTGAACGGCCCCACGGCCCATCCGCTCTACGTCTTCCTGAAGGGGGCGAAGAAGGGGGTGCTGGGCACCGAGGCCATCAAGTGGAACTTCACCAAGTTCCTCGTGGACCGGGAAGGGCGGGTCGTGGACCGCTTCGCCCCCACCGTTGAACCCAAGGCGCTGGAAGGCGCGATCGAGGCTTTGCTCTAATGGCTGATGCGTTCGACGTCGTTGTGATCGGCTCGGGTCCCGGGGGTTACGTTACGGCAATCCGGGCCTCGCAGCTCGGCTTCAGGACGGCCATCGTGGAGCGGGCCGAACTGGGCGGCATCTGCCTGAACTGGGGCTGCATCCCCACCAAGGCGCTGCTGAAGTCGGCCGAGGTCTATGAGACCCTGGACCACCTCGGCGACTACGGCCTGTCGGTGGAGAAGCGCGGCTTCGACTTCGGCAAGATCGTCGAGCGCTCGCGCAAGGTGGCCGCCCAGATGAACTCGGGCGTCACCTTCCTGATGAAGAAGCACAAGATCGAGGTGGTGCAGGGGACGGCGCGCCTGGAGAAGGGCTCGCCCGCACCGACCGTCGTCGTGGGTTCGCGCAAGCTCACCGCCAAGCACGTGATCCTGGCCACCGGCGCCCGGGCCCGCACCGTGCCGGCCATCGGCCTGGAGCCGGATGGCGAACGGGTGTGGACCTACCGCGAGGCCCTGGTCCCGAAGGCGGCGCCCAAGTCGCTGGTGGTCGTGGGCTCCGGCGCCATCGGCATGGAATTCGCCAGCTTCTACAGGGCCCTGGGCTCGGAAGTTACGGTGATCGAGATGATGCCGCGCATCCTGCCTGTCGAGGACGAGGAAATCTCGAAGGCCGCGCACAAGGCCTTCGAGAAGCGGGGGATCAAGTTCCGCGTGCCGGCCAATGTGAAGAAGCTCACCAAGAGCAAGACCGGCGTCAGCCTGGAGATCGAGGCCGGCGGCAAGGCCGAGACCCTGACCGCCGACGTCTGCATCGTGGCCATCGGCATCGTCGGCAACGTCGAGGACCTGGGCCTGGAGGCCCTGGGGGTGAAGATCGAGAAGACCCACGTGGTCACCGACGCGCATGGCGCGACCGGCGTGCCCGGCCTCTATGCCATCGGCGACGTGGCGGGGCCGCCCTGGCTGGCCCACAAGGCGAGCCACGAGGGCGTGCACTGCGTTGAGCACATCGCGGGGCTGAAGCCCACCAACCTGACCGCGCCGATCCCGGGGTGCACCTACACCACGCCGCAGGTGGCCTCGGTGGGCCTGACCGAGGCCCAGGCCAAGGAGCAGGGGCTGGAGCCCAAGGTCGGCCGCTTCCCGTTCCGCGTGAACGGCAAGGCGGTGGCCGCCGGCGAGGTTGACGGGCTGGTGAAGACCATCTTCGACGGCAGGACCGGAGCCCTGATCGGCGCCCACATGGTCGGCCACGAGGTCACCGAGATGATCCAGGGTTTCGCCATGGCCATGACGCTGGAGGCCACCGAGGCCGAGATTCAGGCCACGGTCTTCCCGCACCCGACCATGAGCGAGGCCATGCACGAGGCCGCCCTCGACGCCTACGGGCGGGTGCTGCACCTCTGATTTCCCTCCCTTGATGGGGAGGGACAGGCCGCGAAGCGGCCAGGGTGGGGCGGCCTATCCCTGGACGCTGCGCCCGGTCGTGACCTCCCCACCCGTCTCGCTGCGCTCGCCACCCTCCCCATTAAGGGAGGGAAGGCGTCACGCCGCCCGCCTGAGCTCGGCTTCCACGATCCGCTGCAGGGCCACGTAGTCGGTCTTGCCGGTGCCGAGGACGGGGATCTCCGGCACCTTGATGATCTTGCGCGGCACGGCCAGCTCGGGCGCGCCGATGGCGTGGGCGTGGGCGATCAGCGGCCCGGAGTCGGCGTCGCGGCGGTCGGTGACCAACACCAGGCGCTCGCCCTTCTTGGGGTCGGGCATGGCGACCACGGCGTGGCGGCACTCCGGCCAGACGGCCGAGGCGAGGTCCTCGGCGGCGGTGAGCGAGACCATCTCGCCGCCGACCTTGGCGAAGCGCTTGACCCGGCCCAGGATCTTCACCCAGCCGTCGTCGGTGATCGAGACCACGTCGCCGGTGTCGTGCCAGCCGCCGGCCGGCGGATCGATCCCGCCGTCGGCCCGCAGGTAGCCGCTCATGATGTTGGGGCCGCGCACCAGGAGCTTGCCGCCGCCCGGGATGCCTTCGACGGGCTCCAGCTTCGTCTCCATGCCCGGGAGCAGGCCGCCCACCGTGCCGCGGCGGTTGTCGGTGGGCTTGTTCACGGCGATCACCGGCGAGGCCTCGGTCGCGCCATAACCTTCGAGCAGCGGGATCGGGCCGAACTTCTCGGCGATAAGGTTGTGCGTCTCGTCGCGGACCTTCTCGGCGCCGCAGACGACGAACTCCAGCCCGGCCAGCTCGTCGGGCTCGGCGGCGCGGGCGTACTGGTTGACGAAGGTGTCGGTGGCCAGCAGCACGGCGGCCTTGCTGTCCTTCACCAGCGGCGGGATCTGCTTGGTGTGCAGGGGCGAGGGGTACTGGAACGCCTTCATCCCCGTCAGCAGCGGCAGCAGCACGCCGCCGGTCAGGCCGAAGACGTGGAAGATCGGCAGCGGGTTGAAGAACACCCAGTTGGGATCGAGAGCGATGTGGGCGGCGATCTGGCGGCAGTTGGCCACCAGGTTGGCGTGGCTCAGCACCACGCCGCGCGGCGCCCCGAAGCTGCCCGAGGTGAACAGGATGACGCCGGGGTCGGAGGGGCTGAGCGGGGCGCGGAACTGCTTGGGGAAGGCGCCGGCGGCGGCGGCGAACAGTTTGTCGGCCACGCCCACCGTCTCGCGCACGTCCTCGAGGTAGGTGATGGCGGTCATCCCCTCCAGCGCGTCGATCAGGTCGTGCAGCTTGCCCTGCTCGACGAACCGGTGGGAGGTCAGCACCCGCTTCACCCCCGCCAGCTCGCAGGCCGCCTTCAGGTTCCGGATGCCGGCCGTGAAGTTCAGCATGGTGGGCACCCGCCCGAAGGCGTGCAGGGCGAAGAACGTCACCACCCCGCCGGCGCTGGACGGCAGCATGACGCCGACGCGCTCGCCCTTGGCGGTCATGGCCGCCAGCTTCCGGCCCAGCGCGAAGGCGGCGCGGATCAGGTCGGTGTAGCTGAGGGGATTACGCTCCTGGTCCTCCAGGATCGGCTTCTTGGAACCGTGGGTCTTCGCCGCGTCGACGAGGGCGTCGAAGACAGAAGACTGCGCCGCGGCGCTGTCGAACGCACGCAAGGGCGATCGCTCCCGGACTGTTCTCGTTGGGCGGTGAACCTATCCGTCGGATTCCGGAATGAAAAGATCGGTTACAGTCCGTGAGTTCCCGCCCGCGGCGATCCCGCGCTTGATCCGAGGGCCCCGACGGACGATTTAGGGGCCATGGCCGTGGTCATCGACACCGTGGGCGGCGCGCCGCGCCCCCGCCACCCCGAAAAGCAGGCGCGTCCCGACACGCCGATTCTCAAGAAGCCCGAGTGGCTGCGCGTCCGCGCGCCGGGCTCGCCCGGCTACATGGCCACGCGTGAGGTCGTGAAGACCAACCGCCTGGTCACGGTGTGCGAGGAGGCCGGCTGTCCCAACATCGGCGAGTGCTGGGACAAGAACCACGCCACCTTCATGATCATGGGCGAGGTCTGCACGCGGGCCTGCGCCTTCTGCAACGTGGCGACCGGCAAGCCGGAAGCCCTGGATGCGGACGAGCCCGCCCGGGTCGGCGAGGCGGTGGCCAAGATGGGCCTGGCCCACGTGGTCATCACCTCGGTGGACCGCGACGACCTGGCCGACGGCGGCGCCCGGCACTTCGTGGAGACCATCGAGGCGATCCGAGCGGCCTCGCCCGCGACCACCATCGAGATCCTGACGCCGGATTTCGCCCGCAAGCCGATCGCGGCCCTGGAATCGGTGATCGACGCCGGGCCCGACGTCTTCAACCACAACCTTGAGACCGTGCCCCGGCTCTACCTCTCGATCCGGCCCGGCGCGCGCTACTACCACTCGCTGCGCCTCTTGGAGCGGGTGAAGGAGCGCGACCCCGCCCAGTTCACCAAGTCCGGCATCATGGTCGGCCTCGGCGAGAGCAAGGAGGAGGTCATGCAGGTGATGGACGACATGCGCTCGGCCGGCGTCGACTTCATCACCATCGGCCAGTACCTGCAGCCCACCCGTAAGCACGCCGCCATCGACCGCTTCGTGCATCCGGACGAGTTCAAGGCCCTGGAGGAGATCGCCCGGGCCAAGGGGTTCCTGATGGTCTCGGCCAGCCCGCTGACCCGCTCGTCGCACCACGCGGGCGAGGACTTCGCCCGGCTGCGGGCGGCGCGGCAGGCGAAACTGTCCGCGGCCTGAGGCCCAGGTGCACCACCACGTCTCCAAGGTTCTGCCCTACGGACCCGATCAGCTTTTCAGCCTGGTCGGCGACGTCACCCGCTACCCTGAGTTCGTGCCCTGGGTGACGGCGCTGAGGACCTGGAACGCCCGGACGATTGCGGAGGGGGTGGATTCCCTCGACGCCGAGGCCAGCGTCGGCTTCTCGTTTCTCAAGGAGCGGTTCGCCACCCGCGTCCGCCGCGACGCCCCGAACCGCCAGATCGACGTCCACCTGCTGTCGGGCCCGTTCCGCAAGCTGGTCAACCGCTGGCGATTCATCGAGGCGGGCGAGGGCGCCACGCGCGTGGAGTTCGATATCGAGTTCCAGTTCAAGTCGCGCCTGCTGGAAGGCTTGCTGAAGGCCAACTTCCACCACGCGGTCGAGAAGCTGATGGACTGCTTCGAGGCGAGGGCGGCGTTGCTCTACGGTCAGCCCGAGATTTCGCCCGGCTAGACCAGCCGGTCGCGGAGCGCCTGGAGCGCCGCCTGGACGGCGGCGAGCTGGATGCCCTCGCGGGTCTCCTCCTCGAACAGTTCGTGGCGGTGCATGATCCGCTCGTTGGCGCGCGCGGTGGCGATGTGGACCGTGCCCACCGGCTTCATGGGCGTGCCCCCGCCCGGGCCGGCCACGCCGGTAATCGCCACGGCCAGGTGGGCGTTGGAGGCCTCCAGCGCGCCTTCGGCCATCATCCGGGCCACGGGCTCGGAGACGGCGCCCATGTCGGCGATCAGGTCGCCCGGCACGCCCAGCAGCTCCTGCTTGGCCCGGTTCGAATAGGTCACGAAGCCGCGCTCGAAGACGTCGGACGCCCCGGCGATGGAGCAGATGGCGCCCGCGACGAGGCCGCCCGTGCAGCTTTCCGCCGTGACGATTCTGAGGGATCGTTCCCGCGCCTCGTCGATCAACAGACGGGCCAGGGTGACGATTTCCAGCGAAAACATCGGCGCGGCCCCTTCACGGTTCGAACACCGGTCAACTGCAACGCTGCTCCGTATCGATCAAGGACAATCCCGGTTCCATGAGCACGCTCGCCGCCGACTCCCGCCGGACCTACGCCCCGCCGGGCCTGTTCGCCATCACCGTCTTCTCGAGCGCGGCCCTGGTGTTCCTGGTCCAGCCGATGGTGGCCAAGCTGGTCCTGCCGCTGCTGGGCGGCAGCCCCTCGGTCTGGAACACCTCGATGGCGTTCTTCCAGATCGCGCTCCTGGTCGGCTACGCCTACGCCCACGGCCTTCAGAAGATCCGGTCGGTCAGGACCCAGGCTCTTGTCCACTGCGGCGCGCTGGTGCTGGCCGCGATCGCCCTGCCTCTGCGGGTCAACGGACTGGCGGGGCCGCCATCGTCCGAGCACCCGAACCTCTGGCTGCTGGCGGTGCTGGGCCTCTCCATCGGCCTGCCGTTCGCGGCGCTCTCGGCCACCGCGCCGTTGGTCCAGGCCTGGTACGCACGCACCGTGGGGCAGGCCGAGGGCAAGGAGCCCTACGTCCTCTACGCGGCCAGCAACTTCGGCAGCCTGCTGGCGCTGCTGGCCTATCCGATCGTGGTGGAGCCCGCCTTCACCCTCTGGGGGCAGCGCTACGGCTGGAGCGCCGGCTACGTGGGTTTCGTCCTCTTGATGACGACCCTGGCCCTGCTGGTCGTCCGGACCCGCGCGCCGGAGGCGGCGAGGGAGGCGCCGCTCGGCGGCGAGGCCGAGGCGCGCCCGGCGGCGAGCACGCGGGCCGCCTGGGGCGACCGGCTGGCCTGGATCGGCCTGGCCGCCATCCCGGCCAGCCTGATGCTGGGGGTGACCACCTACATCACGACCGACGTGGCCTCGGCCCCGTTCCTGTGGGTGCTGCCGCTGGCGCTCTACCTCGTCACCTTCATCGTGGCGTTCCAGGCCAAGCCCGCCATCCGGCCCGAGTTCGCGCTCGGCATGCACGCCGCCACCGTGGCGGTCTGCGCGGCGCTGCTGCCATTCCGCTCGACCTTCTTCGCTGTCCAGCTCGTGGCGCACCTGCTGGCGTTCTTCTTCACCGCGCTGATGTGCCACCAGCGCCTGGTGGCGCGCCGGCCGGACCCGTCGCAGCTCACCGAATTCTATCTCTGCCTCTCCATCGGCGGCGTGGTCGGCGGGGCCTTCAACGCCTTCGCCGCGCCGCTGATCTTCGACAACGTCTGGGAATATCCGTTGGTCCTGGCGCTCTCGGCCTTCGCCCGGCCTTCAGGGAACCTGTCGAAGGTTCCGATCGCCACCTGGGTCATGCTGGTCCTGGGCGTCGGCGCGGCGGCGGCCCTGCCGGTCATCGTGACCCTGGTCCAGGGAAGGCTCACCACGGAGTCCGTGGTGGGAGCGTTCGACCAGGCCGAGCTCTTCGACATGGCGGTGAAGGTCGTGCTGATCGTGCCTATCGTGGCGGCCTTCATGGTCCGCTCACGGGCGCTGTTCTTCTTCCTGGTGATCGTCATGCTGTCGATCGGGGCCGAGGCCGCGGCCGATCGCACGGACATCCGCCAGAGCTGGCGCAGCTTCTTCGGCGTGATGCGGCTGTCCGAGACCATCGTCCCCAACCTGGGCGGCAAGGTGAAGATGCTGGCCCACGGCACGACCCTGCACGGCGCCCAGGCGGTTGATCCCCGCTACCGCTGCAATCCGCAAGTCTACTACACGCCGCGAACGCCCATCGGTCAGGTGATCGTGGCCAAGCAGGCGCGTTCCCCGAGCCTGCGGATCGGCGCCGTCGGGCTGGGAACCGGTTCGGTGTCGGCCTACACGAGGCCGGGCGACCGGCTGACGTTCTTCGAGATCGATCCGCTGGTGGTGCGGATCTCCACCAATCCGGCGGTGTTCAGCTATACGACCGAATGCGCCAAGGGGGCGGTGGACTATGTGATCGGCGACGCCCGCCTGACGCTCGCCAGACAGCCCCAGGGCGAGTTCGACGTCTTGCTGATCGACGCCTTCTCGTCCGACGCCGTGCCGGCCCACCTGCTGACGGTCGAGGCGGTGCAGGGCTACCTCAGCCATCTGAAGCCGGACGGGGTGCTGATCCTGCACCTGTCCAACCGCAACCTCGACCTCATGGGGCCGGCCCAGGCCGTCGCCCGCGTGGCCGGGGGCTACGCGCTGGCCCAGAACTACCGCCCGGGCCAGAACCCGCCGGGGAGCTGGGAGTCGGGGGAAGACGCGGTGATCGTCGGCCGCTCGCGGGCCGCGCTGGCGCCGTTCGAGGGCGACTCCCGGTGGACGTACGCCAACCCGTTCCTGGCGAGGCCCTGGCGCGACGACTACACGAACCTGGCCGGCGCGCTCTACGCCAACCTGAAGGGCCGCTACGCCTGGCTGCCTTAGGGCGGGCACTCCACGGCGACGACCGCCTGGGCCATCAGGCCTTCCTCGCGGCCGGTGAAGCCCATGCCCTCGGTCGTGGTCGCCTTCACGCTGACCCGATGGACCGGCAGACCCAGCAACTCGGCGATGCGGGCGCGCATGGCGTCGCGATGGGGGCGGATCTTGGGACGCTCGCAGATCAGGGTGACGTCGGCGTTCAGGATGCGGCCACCCACGGCGCCGACGCGGTTCATGGCGTGGATCAGGAATCGGTCCGAGGAGGCGCCTTTCCACTGCGGGTCAGACGGCGGGAAATGCTCGCCGATGTCGCCGTCGGCGATGGCGCCCAGAACGGCGTCCGTCAGGGCATGCAGGCCGCAGTCGGCGTCCGAGTGGCCGACCAGGCCCAGGTCATGCTGGATGCGCACGCCGCACAGCCAGACCACGTCGCCCGGCCCGAAGCGGTGCGCGTCGATCCCCTGGCCCATGCGCACGATGCGGCGGGAGCCCGCGAGCTGTTCCGCCATCATGAAATCCTGGGGGTAGGTCAGCTTCATCAGGAGCGGGTCACCCGGGACCATGGCGACGCTCCCGCCGGCCCGTTCGACCACCGAGGCGTCGTCCGTCGGTTCTTCCCCCACGGGCCAGGCGCGGTAGGCGGCCTTGAGCTTGCCGGCCTTGAAGGCCTGGGGGGTCTGGGCGCGCCAGAGGCCGTCCCGGGAGACGGTCTCGTCCACGAGGGCGTCGCCGCGCTTCAGGGTGTCGGGGACGGGCAGGACCGGGATTGCGCCGTCCGACACGTCCAGGGCGGCGAGCAGGCGCTCGACGTGCTCGCGGGTGACGAAGGGGCGGGCTGCGTCGTGGATCAGCACCGGCTGGTCACGCCCGGCGGTGACGGCCGCCAGCCCCGCCTGGACCGACTCCGCCCGGGTCTTGCCGCCCGTGACGGCCCGCCAGTTCGAAAGGCCGGCCAGGGCTTCGTCCACCTGCGACAGGCGGTCGCGGGCCACCACGACCACGACCTCGCGGGCGCCAGCCGACAGTAGGCCCTCGACCGACCAGCGCACGATGGGGCGCCCCCCCAGGCTACGCCACGCCTTGGGTTCTCCGGGTCCGGCCCTCAGACCCGCCCCTGCCGCCACGACCACCGCCGAAAAGCTCATGGGAGCCGTCTTAGGGAACTGTCGCGCTTTGTTCCAGCTTTACGGCGCCGCACAAATTGCCTAAAAACCCGGCGGAGCCGGTGATTACAAAATGAGCAGTGGTATTCAGGTTGGGGGCGTCGAGGTCGGGGGACGGGCGTGGATCGCTCCCATGACGGGGGTGTCGGACCTTCCGTTCCGCCGGGCGGCGAGCCGCCTCGGGGCGACCTATGTGGCTACGGAGATGGTGGCCTGCGCCGAATTCTCGAAGGGTCGGCCGGACGTGGTGCGCCGCGCGGCGGTGGGCGAGGGGCTGCCCCTGATGGTGGTCCAGCTCGTGGGCCGCGATCCGGAGCATATCCGCAACGGTGCGAGACTGGCGGCCGAGGCCGGCGCCCAGGTCATCGACCTGAACTTCGGCTGTCCCGCCAAGGAGGTCACCGGCGTGCTCTCGGGCTCGGCGCTGATGCGCGAGCCGGACCTGGCCGCCGAGCTGATGGCGGCGGCCGTGGACGCGGTGGACGTTCCGGTGACGGTGAAGATGCGCCTGGGGTGGGACGACGCCTCGAAGAACGCGCCCGAGGTCGCCGCCAGGGCCGAGGCGCTGGGCGTGAAGGCGGTGACGGTCCACGGCCGGACCCGCTGCCAGTTCTACAAGGGCGCGGCGGACTGGGGCGCGGTGCGGGCGGTGAAGGACGCCGTCGCGATCCCGGTCGTCGTCAATGGCGACATCGTGGACGGACGGACGGCGCGGGAAGCCCTGGATGCGTCCGGCGCTGACGCGGTGATGGTGGGGCGCGGCGTCTACGGCAAGCCCTGGGTCGCGGCCCAGATCGAGGCCGAGCTGGCCGGCGAACCCTTCGAGGAGCCCGGAGCCGAGGCCCGGCTAGGCATCGCCCTCGAGCATTTCCGGGACAGCCTGGCGTTCTACGGCGACCGGCTGGGCCTGAAGATCTTCCGCAAGCACCTGGCGTCCTACATCGAAAACGCCCCGTGGCCCGCCGAGGCGGCAGAGCGTCGCGCCGCGCGCGCGGCCCTCTGCCGGATCGAGGAGCCGGCCGAGGTGGACCGGGCCCTGACGGCGCTCTGGCGCGACCCTGACCGGAGGCTGGCGGCATGACCGGCAAGACCCGCAGCCATCCGGCCGGATTCGACCTGGGCGCCTTGAAGGCCGCCGCCTTCGACCTCAGCCCCGATCCCTCGATGGTCGTGGACGCCGAGGGCGCGCTGGTGGCGGTGAACGAGGCCGCCGAGGCGTTGTTCGGGCAGGGCTTGGGCCTGCTGGCGCGCGGCCGCTTCCGCGCCGCCCTCCCGCCGGGATCGGCCCTGGTGTCCTTGCTGAACCGGGCGTTGGAAGAGGGCGCGCGGGTCCGGGAACGGGGCGTCCACATCAGCCTGTTCGGCCTGCCGCCGTTCGAGGCGGACGGCGCGGCCGCGCCCCTCGGCGACGGCTCGGTGCTGCTGACCTTGACCGTGAAGTCCGGGTTGGGCGTCGAGCGCTCGCCTCAGGAGGCCGCCGGCCTCCGTTCCCTGGTGGGCCTGGGCCGCATGCTGGCCCACGAGATCAAGAACCCGCTGGCCGGCATTCGCGGCGCGGCCCAACTGCTGAAGACCGGCGCCAGGAGCGAGGACGCTCCGCTTGCCCAGCTCATCGTCGACGAGACCGACCGGGTGAAGCGCCTGGTCGAGCGGATGGAGGCGTTCTCGGACGACGCGCTGCCGTCGCTCAGCCCGATCAACATCCACCAGATCCTGGACCGCGTGCGGGCGCTGGCCGCCAACGGCGTGGCCGACGGCCTGGAGCTGCGCGAACACTACGATCCCTCCCTGCCGCCGGCCCTGGGCGACGAGGACCAGCTCATCCAGGTGTTCCTGAACCTGGTGAAGAACGCCGCCGAGGCCGCCCACGCCCGGGGCGACGGGCGCGGAGAGATCGTCATCCACACGGCCTATCGCCACGGCGTGCGCGTGCGCGCGGCGTCCGGGCAGGTGCTGCGCGGCGCCCCGCTGGAGGTCCGCATCCAGGACAACGGCCCCGGCGTGCCCGAGCACATTCGCGAGAGCCTGTTCCAGCCCTTCGTCAGTTCCAAGGCCAACGGCGCGGGCCTCGGCCTGGCCCTGGTCGCCAAGCTGGTCGCCGGCCATGGCGGCCTGATCGATTTCGAGTCGGAGCCCGGGCGCACCGTGTTCCGTGTGCTGCTCCCGATCGCTTCGCCTGAGGATGTCCACGAATGAGCGCGGCTTCTAAGAAGATCCTGATCGCCGACGACGACTCGTCGATCCGGCTGGTGCTCAGCCAGGCCTTCACGCGCCTGGGCTATCAGGTGCGGGCGACGGGCAACGCGACCACCCTCCTGAAGTGGGTCTCGGACGGGGAGGGCGACCTCGTCGTCACCGACGTGGTGATGCCGGACGAGAACGTGTTCGACGTCCTGCCCCGCATCAAGAAACAGCGGCCCAAGCTGCCCGTCATCGTGATGAGCGCCCAGAACAACCTGATCACCGCGGTGAACGCGGCCGAGGTCGGCGCGTTCGAATACGTGCCGAAGCCTTTCGACCTGGACGACATGACCTCGGCGGCGCGGCGGGCCCTGGCGCGCCCCGCCGACACCGAGGCCTCCAAGGCCCAGGCCCGGGCCGTGCGCGACGACCGCCTGCCGCTGATCGGCCGTTCCGGGCCTATGCAGGAGGTCTACCGGACCATCGCGCGCCTGGTGGGCGCGGACCTGACCGTGCTGATCACCGGCGAATCCGGCACCGGCAAGGAACTGGTCGCCCGCGCCCTTCACGACATGGGCCGTCGCCGCGACGGCAAGTTCGTGGTCATCAACCTGGCCGCCACCCCGCGCGAGCGGGTCGAGGCCGAGCTGTTCGGCAAGGAGGACGGCGACGTCGGCAAACTGGTCGATGCGGACGGCGGGACGCTGTTCCTCGACGAGATCGGCGACATGCCCCTGGACGCCCAGACGCGCCTGCTGCGGGTCATCGACGGGTCGGAGCCGGCCCTGAACCCCCGGACGGGCCGGCGGCCCAACGTGCGGATCATCGCCGCCACCAACCGGGACCTGCGGGCCCTGATCCAGCAAGGCCTGTTCCGCGAGGACCTGTTCTTCCGCCTGAACGTCGCCCCGCTGCGTCTGCCGCCGCTGCGCGACCGGGAGGAGGACATCCCGGACCTGGCGCGGGCCTTCCTCCTGCGGGCCAACCGCGAGGGCCTGCCGGCCAAGACCATCGACGCCGGCGCCCTGGAGCGGCTCAAGCGCCACAGTTGGCCGGGGAACGTCCGCGAGTTGGAGAACCTGATCCGCCGTGTCTGCGCCCTCTATGGCGAGGACCTGATCTCCGCCCGGATCATCGAGAAGGAGCTGGCCGACCAGCAGCCCGTGGTGCAGGGCCAGGAAGGCCCCACGACCCTGGCCCAGCTCGTCGAACAGAAGCTCTCCAGCTACTTCGCCGACCAGCCGGACGGCATTCCGCCCCCGGGACTCTACGACCGGGTGCTGGAGGAGGTGGAGCGGCCGCTTATCCAGCTCACCCTGGCGGCCACGCGCGGCAACCAGGTCCGCGCCGCCGAGATTCTGGGTCTCAACCGCAACACCTTGCGCAAGAAGATCCAGGACCTGGGCGTGGAGATGAGCCGCGGCCGCCGCTGACGAGCTTCCTGATCCTCGCGGCCACGTGAAGCGTCGCGGCAACATAGCTGTTGAGTTTGGAGCACAGCTCCTTAGGCTCCGGCCACAATGGCGTTGCATAACCACAACGCGTCCGGCCCGCCCGTCGTGGCCGGCGTGCGCCGGGCGCTCGGGTCGCGCCTGATCCTGGGAATCGGCTACGGCGTCGCCGTCGGCCTGACCGTGCTCGCCATCATCCTGGCGGCGTCTCCGCCCCAGACGGGGCCGCTCGGCCCGGCCAGCCGCTTCATCCTGACGCTGCTGGGGCTGAACCTCGTCCTGATCCTCATCCTGATGACGGCGGTGGGGCTCAGGATCGCCGACCTCCTGAAGGCCCGGGCGCAGGATGCGGGCGCGCGCCTGCATGTCCGATTCGTCCGGCTCTTCGCCCTGGCCGCGGTGGCCCCGGCGCTGGTGGTGTTCATCTTCTACGGCGTGCTCGTCAGCCGGGGCGTCGAGAGCTGGTTCAGCGCGCGCGTCCAGACCGTGGTCGAGAACGCCGCCACCGTCTTCCGCTCGTACGTTGACGAGCAGACCCGCTACATCGCCGAGCACGTCGCGCCCATGGCCGCCGACCTGAACCGGGAGGCCGGTGCGCTCCAGGAGCGTCCGGACCAGGTCAACAGCTTCCTGGGCCAGCTCGCGTCGTACCACGCCTTCCCGGCGGCTTATCTGATCGACCGCCAGGGCCGCATCCTGGCCCGGGCCGAGAACGAGGACGCGCCGCCTTATGTTCCGCCGCCCAAGGCGGGCTTCGACGCCGCCGACCAGCGCGAGATCTATGTGCCGGACTTCGGCGGGGGCGACGTGATGTGGGCGCTCTATCGCCTGGAGGCCTACGACGACGTCTATCTCTACATCGCCCGGCCGCTGCGGAAGGGGATCATCAACTACCTGCGCACGGCCGAGGGCTCGCTGGTCGCCTATCGGGACGTGGCGCAGAACCGCGAGCGCATCCAGACGATCTTCGCCCTGAGCTACGCCGAGACGGCGCTGCTCGTGCTGGTGGGCGCCGTCTGGTTGGGCCTGGGCGCGGCCAACGCGATCTCAGCCCCCGTCGCGCGCCTCGTGCAGGCCGCGGGCCGGGTGTCGAGCGGCGACCTCAGCGCGCGGGTCGACGCCGAGGCGGATCCGGACGAGATCGCCGTCTTGTCGCGGGCTTTCAATAGTATGACGCGCGATCTTCAGGAGCAGCAGGAGGCGCTGAAGCGCGCCGGCGACGAGGCCGAGAGCCGCCGCCAGTTCATCGAGACGGTGCTCGCCGAGGTGAGCGCGGGCGTCATTGGCCTCGACCCGGAGGGCCGGATCTCGGTCGCCAACCGCCAGGCGGCGTTGCTGCTCGACCTGCCGGGCGACCATGGCCGGGGGCGCAAGCTGTCCGAGGTGGCCCCCGAGTTCGCGGGCCTGGCCGAAGGCGCGGGCCGAGGCGGCGAGGCCGAGGAGGAGATCGACGTCGTCCGCGGCCGCGAGACGCGGCGTCTGCGCGTCCGCGCCAGCCAGAGCGAGGGCGGGCTGGTGCTCACCTTCGACGACATCACCCGCCTGGTGACCGCCCAGCGCAACGCCGCCTGGCGCGACGTGGCCCGCCGTATCGCCCACGAGATCAAGAACCCGCTGACGCCCATCCAGCTGTCGGCCGAGCGGCTGCGGAAGAAGTACCGCAAGGATATCGCCGAGACCGAGCTTGAGACCTTCGACCGTTGCACCGACACGATCGTGCGCCAGGTGGGCGACATCGGCCGGATGGTGGACGAGTTCTCGGCCTTCGCCCGGATGCCGGCCCCGAAATTCGCCCGCGTCGAGGCCGACGAGCTGATCCGGGCCGCGGTCTTCGCCCAGCGCGTGGCCAGCCCCGACCTCATCGTGGAGCTGGAGGAGCCGACGCCGCATGTCGAGCTCCTGGCCGACGGGCGGATGTTGTCCCAGGCGCTCACCAATGTCCTGAAGAACGCCGCCGAGGCGGTCGAGGCCCGCCGGGCCCACTCGCCGCGGGTGAAAGGACGCATCCGAGCGCGGCTGACCGTTGGGGACGGTCACGTGGCGTTCGAGGTCGAGGACAACGGCATCGGCCTGCCCGACAAGGACCGGGACAGGCTGACCGAACCCTATGTGACGACGCGCGAGAAGGGCACGGGCCTGGGCCTCGCGATCGTGAAACGAATCCTGGAAGACCACGGCGGCGAGCTGGAGCTTGCCGACGCGCGGGACGGGCAGGGGGCCTTGGCCATCCTTCGCCTGCAGGCGGCTCCGGCCGCGCGCGTCGACGCTCCGGCGGCCGTGACGGCGTAGAGGACTGGAAGCATGGCGTCTGACGTACTTGTGGTCGACGACGAGGCCGACATCCGCGAACTGGTCGCGGGCATCCTGTCGGACGAGGGCTACGCCGTTCGAACGGCGAACGACTCGGAATCGGCGCTCGCCGCCATCCGGGCGCGCAAGCCGGCGCTGCTGATCCTCGACATCTGGATGCAGGGCGGCGGCATGGACGGCCTGGAACTGCTCGACCTCGTGCGGGAGTTGGACCCCGACCTGCCGGTCATCATGATCTCGGGCCACGGGAACATCGAGACGGCGGTCAGCGCCATCAAGCGCGGCGCCTACGAGTTCCTGGAAAAGCCGTTCAAGTCCGACCGCCTGCTGCTGGTCGTCGAGCGCGCGCTGGAGGCCACCAACCTGCGGCGCGAGAACCGGCGCCTGCGGGCCCAGACCCTGACGCCCGAGGGGCTGCTGGGCCGGTCGATGGCCGCCCAGCAGCTTCGCCAGATGATCGCCAAGCTGGCCGGCGCCAACAGCCGCGTTCTGATCTCGGGCCCGCCGGGGGCCGGCAAGGAGACTGTGGCGCGCCTGATCCACGCCGCCAGCCATCGCGCCCGCAGCGAATTCGTCCCCATCAGCGCCGCCGGCATGACGCCCGAGCGCATGGACGTCGAGCTGTTCGGTCAGGAGGCCGATGGTGGCCGGCCGGCCAAGATCGGCGTGTTCGAGCGCGCCCACGGCGGCACGCTCTATCTGGACGAAGTGGCCGACATGCCGCGCGAGACCCAGGGCCGCATCCTGCGGGTGCTGGTCGAGCAACGCTTCCGGCGCGTCGACGGCGACTCCGACGTCCAGGTGGACGTGCGCGTGATCTCGTCAACCTCCAAGGACCTGCGTGAGGAGATCGCGGCCGGCCGTTTCCGCGAGGACCTGTTCCATCGCCTGAACGTCGTTCCGGTGAACGTGCCGGGTCTTGCCGAGCGGCGGGAGGACATCCCTGAGCTGGTCGACGACTTCATCACCCGGATCTGCGACGCGACGGGCCTGCCCCGGCGGCGCCTGTCGGACGACGCGCTGGCCATGCTCCAGGTGCGGGCCTGGCCCGGCAACCTGCGCCAGCTCCGCAACAACGTGGAGCGGATGCTGATCCTGGCGTCGGGCGCGCCGTCCGAGCCGATCACCGCCGACATGCTGCCGCCCGAGGCCTCGGTGAACGACTCCGGCGGGACCTTCGGCGCCGAGCGGATCATCGCCCTGCCGCTGCGCGAGGCCCGGGAGGTGTTCGAGCGCGAGTACCTGAACGCCCAGATGCTCCGCTTCTCGGGCAACATCAGCCGCACGGCGGCCTTCATCGGCATGGAACGGTCGGCCCTGCACCGGAAATTGAAGTCGCTGGGCCTGTCCGGCGGCCGGGCGCTCGAGACGGAGGACGCGTAAGTTGGGACGCATCGCCTATGTGAACGGCCGGTTCGTCCCGCACGCCGAGGCCGTCGTCCACATCGAGGACCGCGGCTATCAGTTCGCCGACGCGGTCTATGAGGTCTGGGCGCTGTTCGACGGCCGGCTGGCCGACGCGGAAGGCCACTTCGCGCGCCTGGAGCGCAGCCTATCCGAGCTGCGGATCCCCATGCCGATGAGTCGCGCGGCCCTGACCGTCGTCCTCCGGGAGGCGGTGCGCCGCAACCGGGTCCGCGAAGGCCTGCTCTACCTGCAGGTCAGCCGCGGGGTGGCGCCGCGCGAACACCCGTTCCCGGCCGAGGACACGCCCCCGGCCGTGGTCATCACGGTCAGCCGCGTGGATCGCGCCGCCTCCGAGGCGCGCGCCGCCAAGGGGGTCGGCGTCGTCACCACGGCCGAGAACCGCTGGAGCCGGTGCGACATCAAGACGGTGGGCCTGCTGCCCAACGTGCTCGCCAAGCAGAAGGCCAAGGAGGCGGGCGCCGTCGAGGCCTGGTTCGTCGACGACCTGGGCTTCGTCACCGAGGGCGGCTCGTCCAACGCCTGGATCGTCGACGGCGACGGCGTGCTCCGGACCCGCGACACCAACGCCAACATCCTGCGCGGCGTGACCCGCCTCAGCCTGCTCGACGTGATCCGCGAGGCGGGGCTGAAGGTGGAGGAACGGCCGTTCACGCCCGACGAGGCCCGGGCGGCGAAGGAGGCCTTCATCACCGGCGCCGGCAGCCTGGTGCTGCCAGTCGTCTCGGTGGACGGCAAACCCGTTGGAAATGGCGTCCCCGGCCCCATAGCGACGAAGCTCCGTCGCCTCTATATCGAGCGGGCCAAGGCGCATTCGATCTGATCGGCCGGGCGCGATTGCGCCCGTCGCCAATCCCTGTTTAGCGTCTCACTTGCGTGTGTGGGCGGATGGCCGCCCGATCAAAACAAAAGGCGAAAAGCCATGAGCGACAAGAAACAGAACCTGCAGGACACCTTCCTCAACAGCGTGCGGAAGTCCAAGACGCCCCTCACCATCTTCCTGGTGAACGGGGTGAAGCTGCAGGGCGTGGTGAGCTGGTTCGACAACTTCTGCGTCCTGCTGCGCAGGGACGGGCAATCCCAGCTCGTCTATAAGCACGCCATCTCCACCATCATGCCGGCCCAGCCCGTGCAGCTCTACGAGCCGGCCGACGACGAGGCCGATTGAGCTCCTCCAAATCCGTCGACCGCGAGGCGCCCGTCCAGGGCGCCGTGGTGATCCATCCTGACCGGGAGGGCCGCGGCTCCGCGCGCCATCCAGAGGCCCGGCTGGAAGAGGCCGTCGGCCTCGCGCTCGCCCTCGACCTCGAGGTGCGCGAGGCCCTTGTCGTATCCCTGCGCAGGCTCACGCCGGCCACCCTGTTCGGCAAGGGCAAGGTGGAGGAGGTGGCCGCGCTCGTGGAGGCCGTCGAGGCCGATGTGGTCGTGGTCGACGACGCGCTCACGCCTGTCCAGCAGCGGAACCTGGAGAAGGCCTGGAAGGCCAAGGTCATCGACCGCACCGGGCTGATCCTGGAGATCTTCGCCCGCCGGGCGCGCACGCGCGAGGGCCGGTTGCAGGTCGAGCTGGCCCGCCTGACCTACGAGCGCTCGCGCCTGGTCAGAACCTGGACCCACCTGGAGCGCCAGCGCGGCGGCTTCGGCGTCATGGGCGGCCCGGGCGAAACCCAGATCGAGACCGACCGCCGGTTGCTGGCCGAGAAGATCGGCAAGCTGAAGCGCGAACTCGTCGAGGTGCGCCGCACGCGAACCCTCCAGCGCTCGGCCCGCCGGCGCGTGCCGTACCCGACCGTGGCGCTGGTCGGCTACACGAACGCCGGCAAGTCCACGCTGTTCAACCGGCTGACCCAGGCCGAGGTGCTGGCGCAGGACATGCTGTTCGCCACGCTGGACCCGACGCTCCGGACCCTGAAGCTGCCGGACGGCCGCCCAGCGATCCTGTCCGACACGGTGGGATTCATCTCGGACCTCCCGCACGAACTGGTCGAGGCCTTCCGGGCGACGCTGGAGGAGGTCCGCGAGGCCGACGTGGTGCTGCATGTGCGCGACATCGCCAGCGAGGAATCGGCCGCCCAGGCCGAGGACGTGCGCGGCGTGCTTCGGCGCCTCGGGGTCGACATGGACGAGCGTCGCATCCTGGAGGTCTGGAACAAGGCCGACCTGCTGCCGCCCGAGGACCGCGAGGCCGCCGCCGGCGACGCGCGCCGGGCCCACCCGCCGGCCATCCTGGTCTCGGCCGTCACGGGCGAAGGCTGCGACGAGCTGCTCAAGGCCGTCGCCGGCCTGGTGGACGAGGCGCCGCCGGTGGACATCTACGCGCCGGCGGGCGAGGGGGCGGCCATCGCCTGGCTCTACCAGCATGGCCGGGTCCTGGAGCGCGTGGGCGGCAAGGACGGCAGCGTGCGTCTGGCCGTCAGCCTCACGCCGCAGGCCATGGGCCAGTTCGAACAGCTCTTCCCGCAGGCCGAGATCCGGCCGCACTAACCGCCCTTTTCGACCGCCTTCGCCTCGTTCCAGAGGGCGTCCATCTCGGCGAGGTCGGACTGGTCCGGCGTCTTGCCGCGCGCCGCAAGTTTCTCTTCTATATAGCGGAAACGCCTGACGAACTTGCCGTTGGTGTAACGCAAGGCGTCCTCGGGATCGACATCCAGCGTGCGGGCGAGGTTGGCCACCACGAACAGCACGTCGCCGATCTCGTGGCGGGCCTTCTCGAGGTCGCCGGCGGCCACCTCGACCTCCAGCTCGGCCACCTCCTCGTGCAGTTTGGCGACGACGTCCTGCACGGTGGGCCAGACGAAGCCCACGGTGGCGGCGCGCTTGGAGAGCTTCACGGCGCGGGTGAGGGCGGGCAGGCCCACCGGCACATCGTCCAGCAGGCTCTCGCGGCGGCCCTTGGCCTCGCGCTCGGCCGCCTTCAGCGCCTCCCAGCCTTCCTTCTGTTCGGCGAGCGAGCCGTAGGTCTCGTTGGCGAAGACATGCGGGTGGCGGCGGACCATCTTCTCGGAGATCGCCCGGGCCACGTCCTCGAAGGCGAAGGCGCCCTGTTCCTCGGCCATGCGGGCGTGGAAGACCACCTGCAGCAGGAGGTCGCCCAGTTCCTCCTTGAGGTCCGACAGGTCCCCGCGCTCGATGGCGTCGGCCACCTCGTAGGCTTCCTCCACCGTGTAGGGGGCGATGGTGGCGAAGGTCTGCGCGACGTCCCAGGGACAGCCGTGCTCGGGGTCCCTCAGGTGGGCCATGATGGCGAGCAGGCGGTCGATCGGCCGCAGGTCGGCCGGCGGGGCAGGGCGGGTCATCGGGATCCTTGGCGCATACGAAAGGCGGCGCGCGGCGATCAGACCGCGCGCTGTCTTTCGACGCAAGCCGGAGGCGGGCTCAGCGCTTGGGGATCTCGCCGCGCGCGAGCTGCCGGGCCAGGCGGTTGAACGTCCAGGTGGCGTCCGACCAGATCCAGTCGCCATAGGCCTGGCGGATGTCGGTCTCGTACCACTTGTAGGAGAGCGGCGTGACGGTCCCGTCGGCGGCCACGATCCGGCCCTCGACCGCCGCGCCGCCCACGCCGAAGCTTTCCATCGAGAGGCCAGGGGTGTCGCGGAGCTGCTGGAAGGTCGGCCGGTTGGGCTTGGCGTCGGTCAGGGTGAGCTCGACCCGGGCGTCGGGGAAGCGGCCCGAGCGGGCCAGGGCCGTCTCGACCTCCTCCTTGAGATCGTCGGTGAGGAAGCGGCCTTCGCGCGGGCCGTAGGTCTTGTCGAGCTTCTTCTGGAACTCGGGGCCGATGCTGACGGTGACCGTGGCCGGGGCGGCGAGGGCGATGGAACCGGTCGCCAGGAGCGCGGCGGCCGCGAGGGCGATGGTGCGCATGAGGGCTTCTCCGATGAAGTACAGTAAGAACTTAATATGTGGGCCTGGGCAGGTTACGCACAAGCCCGTTAAGGTCACTTCAGGCGGTAGCTGACCGTCGTGACCACGCGGACTTTCTTGAAGACTTGGGAAGACGGGTCGTAGCCCACCTCGTCGCGCCCCAGGATCTCGAAGGACCCTTGCGTGGCCGAACGTATGCCGCCGAGCTTCGCGCCGGAGTCCCGGGCGAACTGCTGGGCGCCGGTGCGCGCGCTGGCCGTGGCCTCGGCGATCATGGCCGGGCGCACGTCGTTCAGCTTGGTGAAGAGATACGAGGGGCCGTTGTAGTCCTGCAGGACGACGCCCTGGCGGATGAGTTGGTCGAGCTGGCGGGTGGTCGCCTGGACCCGGTCGACGTTGGTGGTGCGCACGATCACGGTCTGGGCGACGCGGTAGCGGGCGGCGACGTTCTGCTGCTGGTACTCGCGGGCGTACTGGTCGGTGACCTCGAGGCGCCCGAGGTCGATCTCGGCGGGCTGATAGCCCTGGGCGGCCAGGAAGCGGCGCACTGCGGCCGTGTCGGCGTCCACGTCGGCCTGCACGGCCTGGAGATCGTCGCCGACCGAGGCGAACTTGAGCGGCAGGACGGCGAGGTCGGCCTTCACGATGCGCTCGGAGAGGCCGCGAACGGTGACCGCGCGGTCGCCGATGCGGGCGTTCTCGACGCCCTTGCCGACGAACGCGCCGCCGGCCGCGACGCCGACCGCCAGGATCGCTGCGCCGGCCACGGCGGCGGGGATGAGGGTGTTCTGGGCCATGGCTTCCTCTTGGAACCTGAGGAGGAGCTAGCCCAGCTTGGCTGTCAATTCGCTGAACGGCGCGGGGGACAGGCCCCGCTGTCCCTGATTCAAAACGATGCGAGCGGCCCCAGGGGACTCGACTGACTCCAAAACCGCGACGCGACACAAGAATGCCGGAGGTTGCCATCCAAACTCCGCGAGGGCCGTTCGCACTCGTTATCGAGTCAGTCACGAGTTTGGGCCGCCGATCCTACCTCCGCGGCACAGGTGGGCCCACCTAAGTGGAGCTATTTCGCCTCGTCTGCTCTTCTGCTGCGTATGAGACGGGGTGAGACGTTGATGTCGATGGCGCGCCGCCATGTGGCTGATGGTGAGGCTCACGTTCGAAGGCAGCATGAGATTATCGCGCGGCTTCGGGCTGGCGAGTTCCCGACGGATGCCGCCGAGGCGCTGCTCGTGCAATTTGAGCAATCCCTGACCGATCACCGAAGCCATCTCCTTCGCTTTGAGGAAGAGCAGCGTGCAGGCCTGCGAGATGAAGCCGGTACTCTGACAACCCCGGGTCTTGGGGGGCACCTCAGCGAAGCGGCTGACGACTAAGCACGCTTCGGCTCAACTGGGAGGTCAGCGTGCTTGTGACCGGTGACGGTCCGGGAGCATGAGGGGTCTTGAACGTAGTTACCGCTCATTCTTGCCCGTCGACGCGAATTCGTCCTTCAAATTTTGAGCCTGACTGCGCAATTCCCCGAACCGGGAATGCAGCGCGAAGGTGGTGGCGGCCATCACGAAAGGCCCGAGCGCTGCGCGACCGGCGAACGTCCATGTGAGGAGTTCACCCTCGCTCCATGTCCATAGGGCGGTTAGCGCGAAGCACGCTGCACTAAGCGTGGCCCAACGCCGATCCAATGGCCCTTCGCGATACACAAGAACAGGCTCACAATCGCTGCCGCGCCGCTGAGGGATGCTACGATCGCAACACCAATGCGTTTGGCTCCTCCTGCATTTCTTTCATCTCCTGCAGTTCGTTCGCCCCAGACATCCAAGTCATCTGACGAGCAGACGCGTCCGCTTCCGACCCGCATCGGACGTTGACCTCCGGCCGAGAACGGACAGCAGCAGCAGACACTCCCAGGCCGAGAAGCAGACATTGGGCTCCACGCTTGCCACCTGCTCCGCTAGTCGTCAGCTGTGGGTGTAAAGCGGACACCCAGGATGACGCCCCCCACCTCTGCGCCACGAGCGGTCGGGGCATTAGGCCCCGTGGCGCGCATTGGCGGCCTGCGGTGAACTGAGTCATTCTGCTGCCCATGAACATCCGGACTGCTGCTTGCACCTGTGGCGCACTGACGGTCCCCGCCCGCGGTGAGCCGCTGAAGATCAGCGCCTGCCATTGCCATGCCTGCCAGCGTCGTACAGGCAGCGCCTTCAGCGCGGCGGTGTTTTATGATCGAGATCAGGTGACGCTGAACGGAACGTCGAAGACTTTCACGCGCCCGGGCGACAGCGGTCAGAACGTGGAGTTTCACTTTTGCCCCCACTGCGGGACGAACATCCTTTGGTATCCAGAGTTTCGACCGCGCTACGCCGGAGTAGCGATTGGATGCTTTGCGGATGGCGGCCCGGGCGGGCCGACCCAAGCTGTGTACGAACACCTCCGTCATCCGTGGGTCAGCCTAGCGATCGAGGGGCGGTAGCCCACTGACCTGCAGAATGCGACAGCGAAATGCCGCGTTGGCGCGGCGAAGTTGAGCAACCTCAGCCGAGCTTGCAGACGTCTACCAAGGTTCGTGAGTCGACCTCCTGCCGTCTTTGGTTCTTCGAAGCGTCGCCCGAACCTTATCTCGCGCCATCGACTTCCGAGCGCCACGCACAGACGCCAAGCGTCGCCCCCGCCGCAACAAGACGCGCCGCGCTGGTCTGCGCCCCTTGAAGTGGTCCATCCCTTATGTTGGTCCGAGGACCATTTTGGATGGAACGAGAGATGGCAAGGAAACGGCACAAGCCGGAAGAGATCGTCGCCAAGCTGCGGCAGG
>NZ_JBKBRO010000030.1:0-36113 GCF_046463815.1 Phenylobacterium sp.
CGATCTCAGCGCCTGGATCCATCGCTACAACTGGCATCGACCGCACGGCGGGATAGGATCACGCACGCCCATCAGCCGTCTCGGCCTCGAACGGGACAACCTGTTGAGCCTCCACAGCTAGCCGTTGGTCGGGAGTTCGCGGAGCATGGCGTGGTCCGCCACGGGCAAGACGAGTACGTGAACCCGCAGGACCGCACGATCCACACGAACACGATTGAAGGCTACTTCAGCGTGTTCAAGCGGGGCATGGAGGGCGTCTACCAGCACTGCGGTAAGCGCCACCTGCATCGCTACCTCGCGGAGTACGACTTCCGTTACAATGAGCGGGCGGCCAACGGCGTCAACGACCTTGAAAGGACGTCTCGCGCGTTGTCTGGTGTTGTTGGCAAGAGACTGAAATACCGGGACTCGTCTGCGTGGCGGTAATCGCGGTCAATCCTGACCTTGTGATCTGGGCTCGCGAGTTCCGCGGCCTGGACCGAGCTGCTGCGGCAGCGCGGTTGTCCGTCACTGAGCAAGAGCTTGCTGCAATCGAAGCTGGTGAGCGGAAGGTCAACCTGACGTTCTTCCGCAAGCTTTCCGACCGCTTCCGCATCCCACGCGCAACCCTGCTTCGCCGCACGCGGCCGCAGGTGCCTCCGATGCCAATGGACTTCCGCACGGTTGAGGGGCGCGAGGCGACCCTCGGCTTCGATGTGCGGTTGGCGATCAGCCACGCCTATACGATCGAGCAGAACATTCTTGAGCTCGTGGACGCCGATGCGGCGCCGCCGACTCCGGTGCTGCCCCACATTGGGCTGAGAGAGAACGCCAGCGAGGCTGGTGAGCGCGAGCGGCGGCGGCTGGGCATTGGCGGCGTGACGCAACTGGCGTGGCCGTCCGACGAAGCCTTCCGCAACTGGCGCACCATCATTGAGGGCACTGGCGTCTACGTGCTGCTCAAGAAATGGGATCGCTCTGACTGCCTGGGCTTCACCATCTACCGCGACCGCAACGCGCCGATCATCGTCATCAATAAGGCCGACGAGTACGAGCCGGTCAGGACCTTCACCCTGATACACGAGTACGCGCACCTGCTGCTGCGTCAGCCGGGGATTTCCGACCAAAACGACGCCAATCCGGTGGAGGCGTACTGCAACCGCTTCGCCGGGGGCTTCCTCATGCCCCGCGCAGTACTGGCCGAGATACTACCTTACTGGCCAGAGCGTCCGGTCGAGTGGACCCTCGACCAAATCCGCGAGTGGGCGCGGCGGTTGAAAGTGAGCCAACAGGCCTTGGCTCTACGTCTTGAGCAGCTCGGCGTCGCGCCGCAGGGCTACTATGAGCGTCTGGTAGAGATGCAGCGGCTACGGCCTCGTACGCCGGGGGGGAACTACAACAACACCCAGGTCAATGAGCTGGGAGACCGGTTCACCTCCACCGTACTGAGCGCCGAGAACCAGCGTCTCATCACACGGAGCGAAGCCGCCGAAATCCTCGATCTGGCACCGCGCTACTTCGATGGTGTGCGCGAGCAGATTGGCCGGCAGCTTGCGCGCGTCGGTGCTGGGGGGCGGTAAATCTACATCATCGACACGGACGCGATTGCCCACATGAGGGACAGGCCCGACGCGGCCTTGTCTCATGATCGGCTGATTCAGTGCGTTCGTGACGGACACCTCAAGACCGTGGAGCAGGTGTTCGATGAGCTTCGCCGTTGGCCGGAAGTGGTCGCGAGGTTCCGGCCTGTGAAGCGGGCCATGCTCGTCGCCAGCCAGTACAGCCCAGAGGTACAAGACTGGGTCGGGCGTATCTCAGAGGACTTCGATTTTCTGTTCGACCTGACCGGATCGAAGAACCCCGACCCGGCGGACCCTTGGCTCATCGCGTGCGCCAAGGTCTACGGGTACACTCTTGTCACGGACGAGCGTCCGGCAAGCACAAAGAAGATCCCGTTCGTGTGCCGCCAGCAGGGCGTCGATGTTCGATGCATCAACGGCCCGACTTTGCTTCAGGAGCTTGGCTATGTCTGACAAGAACCAGGCGCAGCGCTTCGAGGAAGCCGCCCGGGAAGCCGGCGCTGACGAGAGCGGGGCGACCTTCGAGCGGGTCTTCAAGGCGATAGTGCCGCCGAAGCCGCGCCCGCAACAGGCGACCAAGAAGGTGTCAGCGCGCCGCAAGCGCGGCCCTTCCGATGCGTGAACTCCTGCCCTTCATCGGCCTCGCGGCGCTAACCGCTGTCGGGATCGAGGGTTGGTTGCTCATCAGCGGCAACCGCATCCTTCTCGAAGAGAGGAGGGTTGAGCCCGGAGAGCACTACGTCGCGGGCGACTGGGGCGACCTTGCGTCGAACAGCCAAGCGTCGCTCGTCTGCACGTACTTCACTGGGCGAAGCGCCCCGAAGATCGCCGTCTACTGGTACTCCGCATCAAACGTGCTTGGCCGGGATAGCTGCCCGTTCATCTGGAAGCCGCCGCACGGGTAGCGCCCGTCGCGGGTACGGATTGTATAATTTCGCCTTTCTTTTGCCCGACGCCGATGACGACTCCCGAGACCGGCAGCCCACTGACCTGGACCGACGACGGCCAGCCGCGCTCGCGCCTGTTCGGCGACGTCTATTTCTCGGCCGAGGACGGGCTGGCCGAGACCCGGGCGGTCTTCCTTGAGGGCTGCGGCCTTCCCGGGGCCTGGGCGGAACGCCGGCGGTTCGTGGTGGGCGAGCTTGGATTCGGCACGGGCCTGAACATCGTCGCCCTGCTGGACCTGTGGCGCCGCACGCGTCCGGCGGAAGGCCGGCTGCACGTCTTCACCATCGAGGGGCATCCGATCACCGCCGAGGAGGCCGCGAGGGCGCTTTCCCGCTGGCCGGAGGTCGCGGGAATCGCCGAAGCGCTGGTCCGGCGCTGGCCCGGGCGGGCGCGGGGCGTCCACCGCATCGAGCTTCCCGAGTTCGCCGCCGTCGTCGACGTGGCGGTCATGGACGTGGCCGAGGCGCTCGCCGGCTGGACCGGAAGGGCCGACGCCTGGTTCCTCGACGGCTTCTCGCCCGCCCTGAATCCCCAGATGTGGACCGACGAGATCCTGGCCCTCGTCGGCGCCCGCTCGGCCCCGGGGGCGCGGGCGGCGACCTTCACCGTGGCCGGCCAGGTCCGCCGCGGGCTCGCCGCCGCGGGCTTCGCCGTCGAGAAGCGGCCGGGCTTCGGGCGCAAGCGTGAACGCCTGGAGGCCCATATGCCGGGCGAGGCCGCCGATTCGCCTGTCCGCCGCGTTGCGGTCGTGGGCGCCGGGATCGCCGGCGCGGCCGCCGCCCGGGCGGTGCGGGCGCTGGGCGGCGAGGCCGTGGTGCTGGACGCCGAGGGACCCGGCGCCGGCGGCTCGGGCAATCCCGCCGGCCTGGTCACGCCCCGCCTGGACGCCGGTCTGGGACCACCCGCCCGCCTCTTCGCCCAGGCCTTCGCCCGCGCCGCCCGACTGTATGAAGACCACGCCGAGGCGATCCTCGCCCGCGGCGTCCTGCAGCTCGCCGCCGCCGAACGCGACGAAGGCCGCTTCGCCCGCATCGCCGCCTCGGACCTCTTCGAGCCCGATGCGCTGGAGATGCTGTCTGCCGAGGCCGCCACGGCGCGCCTGGGCGAACCGGCGCCCGCCGCCCTCGACCAGCGGACGGCGCTTGTCCTGGAGCCTGCCCCGGTGCTGGCCGCCTGGACCGGCGAGGTGCGCCGCGCCCGGATCGCAAGCCTGTATCCTCGCGACGGCGAATGGGTCCTGCTGGACGAGGCCGGCGAACAGGTCCTGCGCGCCGACGCCGTGATCCTGGCGGCGGCGCAGGGTTCGGCGGCGCTGCTTCCCGACCTGCCGCTCAGGCCCGTGCGGGGCCAGGCGAGCTGGACCACCGAGGCTGCGTTCGGCGTCGCGGCCGCCTGGGGCGGCTATGTCCTGCCGATCCGGGGCGGCGTGCTGTTCGGGGCGACCCACGACCGGGACGATGCGGCGACGGACGTGCGGGCCGGCGACCACATCCGCAACCTGGAAACCCTGGCCCGCGCCCTGCCCGGCCTGGCGGGCCGTGTGGGCGCCGCCCGCCTGGAGGGCCGCGCCGCCGTACGCGCGACGACGCCCGACCGCCTGCCGATCGCCGGCGGAGCTCAGCCCGGCCTCTTCGTGCTGACGGGCTTCGGCTCGCGCGGGCTGTCGATGGCTCCGCTGCTGGCCGAGCATGTGGCGGCCGAGGTGATGGGCGCGCCATCGCCCCTGCCGGCGGCCTCACAGGCGCTGGTCGCGGCGGACCGCTTCGCCCGTCGCGGACATTCCTAAGCTCCATCGCGCGCCCTATATTCGGGATGCTCGGGGGACGTCCTTGCCTTGAGGAACCGAGAATGAGCTGGAAGATCGCCACCGCCGCCCTGGCCGCGGGCCTGCTGGCGCTGAGCGCCGCCGCGCCCCAGGCGGCCGCCAAGTCGCCCACCGAACCCGCCGCCAAGCCCGCGCGCCAGTGCTTCTGGGCCAGTCAGGTGAACAGCTTCGCCTCCGACGACGACCGCCACGTCTATGTCCGGGTCGGCGTGAAGGACGTCTACGAACTGGAGATGTTCGGGCGCTGCCACGACGTCGACTGGTCGCAGAAGATCGGCATCGTCTCGCGCGGCGGATCGACCATCTGCTCGGGCCTCGACGCCGAGATCATCGCCCCCTCGCCGACCGGCCCGCAGCGTTGCCAGGTGAGCAAGGTGCGCAAGCTGACCGAGGCCGAGATCAAGGCCCTGCCCAAGCGCGCCCGGCCCTAAGGCAGAGAACGCCGCCGGGTGAGCCGGCGGCGTCCCCTTCCGGCTAGTAGGCGAACCGGAGCGTCAGGCCGTAGGTCCTGGGCTGGCCCAGGAAGGCGTTGAACGAGCCCGGCTGGAACGGGGCGTCGAAGGCCACCTGGTAATAAACCTCGTCGAAGATGTTCTGGCCCCAGGCCTCCAGCGTCCAGCGCTCGTCCTTGGAGCCGACACTGACCCGGGCGTTCACCACCGTGTAGCCCGGCTGGTTCTTGATCGGGTTGAGGTCCGAGCCGGTGTTGTAGGACGAGACGCTCTTGGCGTTGACCGCGAACCGGCCGGTGAGGTCGTCGGTCAGGTCGCGCTGGTAGGTGACGCCCACCGATCCCGACCAGAGCGGCGCCAGCGACAGCCGCGACCCGGGCACGTTGCCGCCCAGCGCCACCGGCGTGCTGTTCGGATAGTAGGTCTGCGCGTAGGTCACCCCGCCGTTGAGCGTCAGGCCGTCCACCGGCGTGAACCACAGGAAGTCCATGTCCACGCCCTTGGACACCACCTTGGGCACCGAGGTCACGGTGAAGACCAGGCCGTTGAACGCGTTGAGCTGGAAGTCGCTGTAGTCCTGCCAGAACCCGGTGGCGTTCAGCAGCAGCGAGCGGTTCAGCAGGGTGTTCTTGAAGCCGATCTCGTAGGAATCGACCATCTCGGGCGCGAAGCTGGTGTCGAGCACCGGCGCCGTGGCCTGGCCGGCGACCGTCTGGACGGTGGAGGCGATGCGGTCGAGGTTGAAGCCGCCCGCCTTGTAGCCGCGGGCGTAGGAGGCATAGGCCAGCACCTGCTCGTTGAACCGGTAGGCCGCCTTCACGGTGCCGGTGAACTTCTCCTCGTCGAGCGACTGGGCGTTGCGGCCGATCTGGCCGAAGCGCGGATTGCCCGAGGCGGCGCAGATGAGCTGATAGGGCCCGCTTCCGAGGAGGCCGCCGGCCCGGATCAGGGCGCCGCTGGCCGGCACGGGACCGCCGATCACCGCCGCGCGGGCGAGCGCGGTGGCGCAGCCCACGCCGCCGTCGGTGTTGCTCCAGAAGGTGTCGAGGTCCTTCTCCTCCCAGGTGTAGCGGGCGCCGACTGTCAGCTCGAGCGCCTCGGTGAGCTTGAAGCTGTTGTTGGTGAAGAGGGCGAAGCCCTGTTCCTCCTGCTGATAGAGGTCGTTCTGGCCGTTGCCGGCCACGAAGGTCGAGCCGTTGGCCGGCCGCCCCGTGAACAGCGGAAGCTGGCCGCCGAGCAGCGCGCTCAGATAGGGCTCGAACTGGGTCCCGTAGGTCACGGTCCGCACGTGGAGGTCGAGGTCCTCCTTCGAATAGAAGGCGCCGACCAGCCAGTTCAGCCGCTCGGTGTCGCCGGCCAGCCGCACCTCCTGGGTGAAGGTCTTGAACTGGGTGTAGGCCGGATCGGCGTCCTCGAGGCCCGCCGTGTAGAGGACGTCCGCCGAGGTCCAGTCGACATCCGTGCCGCCCTGTTGGCGCCACTTGCGATAGGCGGTGATCGAGGTCAGGCGCGCGCCGCCCAGCCAGGGCGTCTCCCAGTCAACCTGGGCCGAGAGCCCCTTGTCGGTGATCTTTTTCTTGAAGCTGCGGTTGCTGTAGTCGCGGAAGGCGTCGACGTCCGGCGGACTGGCGAGGCCTCCGGGCGCGAGCGCGGTGATGATGGCCGCCGTGGACCCGTTGAAGATCTGCACCGCGCCGCAGCAGCGCTCGTCGCGCCGCGTGTAGTCCGCCGCCACGTTAACCTGCAGGGTGGCGGAGGGCTCGAACAGCACCTGCAGGCGGCCCGTGTAGAAGTCCTGGTCGTTGTTGTCGGGTCCGGCGCTCTTGTAGACGCCGTCGCGCTCGCGGGCCGCGACATAGAGGCGGGCGGCCACCTGGTCGGCGACGATCGGCCCGGTGACGCCCAGCGAGGCCCCGAAGCCGTCGTAGTTGCTCACCGTCACCTCGGAGTCGGCGGCGAGCGCCATCTCGGGCCGCTTGGTGATGATGTTGATGACGCCGGCGGTGGTGTTCTTGCCGAACAGGGTGCCCTGCGGCCCCTTCAGCACCTCGATCCGCTCGGGCTCTCCCAGGTCGCTGAAGGCCACACCGTTGCGCGGTCGGTAGACCCCGTCGATGACCACGCCCACGGAGGATTCGAGGCCGGGATTGTCGCCCACCGTGCCGATGCCCCGGATGCGGGCGGTGGTGATCGCCGCGCTGCTGGTGGACGTGACCGTCAGGCCGGGCGCGGCGATGGTCAGGTCCTTGATGTCGCGGATGCCCGCGTCGCGAAGCTGCTGGGCGTTCACGGACGTGACCACGATCGGCACGTCCTGCAGGCTCTGTTCGCGCATCTGGGCGGTGACGACCACCTCGTCGATGGTTCGCGGCTCTTGCTGCGAAGCCGCCTGGTTCGCGCTTTGGGCCGTCGCCGGCTGGAACGCGCCGAGAGACAGGGTCGCGGCCAGCAGCGAGCCGCCGCAGAGATAGCGGGTCTTGGACATTCGGTTCTCCTCCCCTCGGCAGCCTCTGATCGGGCCGCCTGAGCAGTGGAATAACGGACCAATTCCGCCGGCTTTGCCACCGAAAACCCGCCGCTCAGGGAACACGGAAATGTGAAATCGCGGTATGATTGGGTGCTTTCTCGCCCCGCGCGAATGGACAAGCCCGGACAGCGTCGGCACGGTGCGCGGCCGATCAATTGGAGGACGTGATGGCCGACGGTGTGGGACTGGAGCTGCGCTCGCTGGTGAAGCCGGAGGGGGAGCTGGAGCTTTCGCTCGTCGAGGTCGAGGTCCCCACGCCCGGCGCGGACGAGATCCTGGTCCGGGTCGAGGCCACACCCATCAACCCCTCGGACCTCGGCCTGCTGACCGGCCCGGCGGACCTCTCCACCCTCAAGGCGTCGGGGACCAAGGACCGGCCGGTGCTCACCGCCGCGATCCCCGCGGCCGCCATGCCCGGCCTGGCCGCGCGGGTCGGCCAGTCGATGCCCGTCGGCAACGAGGGCTCGGGCGTGGTCATCGCCGCCGGCGCCTCGCCCGAGGCCCAGGCCCTGGCGGGCAAGACCGTCGCCATGATCGGCGGGGCCATGTACGCGCAATACCGCTGCCTGAAGGCCGCCGACGTCATCGTCCTGCCGGACGACGCCACGCCCGCCGACGGCGCCTCGTGCTTCGTCAACCCGCTGACCGCGCTGGGCATGGTCGAGACCATGCGCCGCGAGGGCCACAAGGCCCTGGTTCATACCGCCGCGGCCTCGAACCTCGGCCAGATGCTGGTGCGCATCTGCAAGGCCGACGGCGTGCCCCTGGTGAACATCGTGCGCAGCGCAGAGCAGGAGGAGCTGCTGCGCGGCCAGGGCGCGGAGTACGTGGTGAACTCCACCGACCCGGACTTCATGGCCAAGCTCACCGACGCGGTGGCCGCGACCGGCGCGACGCTCGCCTTCGACGCCATCGGCGGCGGCCGGCTGGGCAGCCAGATCCTCTCGGCCATGGAGGCCGCCGCCAACCGCACGGCCGGCGCCTACAGCCGCTACGGCTCGTCGGTGTACAAGCAGCTCTACATCTACGGCTCGCTCGACACCCGGCCGACCGAACTGGCTCGGAACTTCGGCTTCGCCTGGGGCGTGGCCGCCTGGCTGCTGACTCCGTTCCTGATGAAGATCGGGCCCGAGGCCGGCCAGCGCCTGCGGGCCCGGGTGGCCGCCGAGCTGAAGACCACCTTCAAAAGCCACTACACCGCCGAGATCGGCCTGGCCGAGGCCCTCGATCCCAAGGTGCTGGCCGCCTACAGCCGCCGGGCGACCGGCGAGAAGTACCTGATCAACCCGACGAAGGGCCTCTAGGACCTCAGCGCTGGACCACCGCCACCTGGGCCCCCAGGCCCGCGCCGGCGAGCTCGCGCTCGGCCTGGGTGAAGCCGTAGGCGGGGACGATCTCGCCCCCGCGGTCGGCGACCTCGTCCCAGCGCGCCGCGACCTGCTCGCCCGCGTCGGAACCCGCGCCGATCTGGACGCCAGTCGTCAGGGTGACGTGGGCCGCGGCGAAGTAGCCCGCGCCGGCGCACAGGATCGCCCGCGTCGGCGCCTCGTCGCCGACCAGGGCCAGCAGCCCGGGACTGACGAGCGCCGGAGAGAGCAGCTCCAGGCTTTCCTCCGAGAGCACGCCGTGGGTCATCTGGGTGGCGGCCGTGGGCGCCAGGCAGTTGACCCGGATTCCGTACTTCTCGCCCTCGATGGCCAGGGTCTGCATCAGCCCCACCAGCGCCATCTTGGCGGCGCCGTAGTTGGCCTGGCCGAAGTTGCCGTAGAGGCCCGACGAGGAGGTGGTCATGACGACGCGGCCGTGGCCCTGTGCGCGCATGATCTCCCAAACCGCCTTGGTGCAGATCGCCGCACCCATCAGGTGGACGTCCACCACCAGGCGGAAGTCGTCCAGGCTCATCTTGGCGAAGGTCTTGTCGCGCAGGATGCCGGCGTTGTTCACCAGGATGTCCACCCGGCCCCAGGCGTCCATGACGCGGCCGACCATCGCCCCCACGGCCGCCTCGTCGGTCACCGAGGCCGCGACCGGCAACGCCTCGCCGCCGGCCGCCACGATCTCGGCGGCCACGCGGTCGGCGGCCTCCTGGCCCACGTCGTTGACGACCACCCTGGCGCCCTTGGACGCCAGGTAGAGCGCGTGGGACCGCCCCAGCCCTCCGCCCGCGCCCGTGACGATTGCGACCCGATCCTGCAGCGACATACGACGCCCCCTCACTTTATTCACTAACACGTTAGCGAATATAATGGGCGTCGTGAAGCGCGAAGGCTCCGGGAGCGGGTCCTCAGCCCTTCCGGGCCGGGGCGCGTGCGTCGCAGATCTCGAGGAAGCCGGCGGCCATGAACCGCGCCATCCGCTGCTTGATGGCCACGAAATCCTCCGACTTGCAGAGGCCTCCGGAAAGCTTGTCGATCCGGCCCGTCCGCGCCAGCGTCACCATCAGCGCGCCGGTCACGAAGTGATAGCCCCAGAAGATGTCCTCTTCGGCACAGTCCGGCAGGGCCTTCTTCAGAAGCTTGATCAGGCGCAGCACAACGGGATCGAAGTGCTGGTCCATCAGCTCCGCCCCCCACTCCGGGGTGTTCGACACCAGCGCGCCCAGGGCGCCATAGTTCTTCCAGCCCTCGCCGCCCTGGATGTAGAGGTCGAGGTCGGTGTCCAGGAACGCGTGCAGCGCGCCTTCCACCGTCGGCCGGTCGCCCGCCTGCGCCTCATAGTCCTCCAGCGCCTTCATCCGGCGCTCGCTGGTCACCGCCGCGCGCCTGGCGAACACCGCGTCGAACAGGGTCTTCTTGTCCGCGAAGTAGTAGTTTAGCAGCGTGTGGTGCACGCCCACGCGTTGCGCCACGTCCTTCAGCGTGACCCCATATAGGCCATGCTTGGAGAACAGCTCCTCGGCCGCGTCGAGGATCTGCTCCATCGACTCCGCGCGCTGCTCGGCCTTCTTCGAGCGACGACGGGGAACCACGCTATCCGGCACGCGGACCTCCCAGGCTGGCGCCGATGGCCGCGCGGAAGGCGGCCGCCACGGGACGCACGAGTTCGCCCGAGGTGCAGCGCATGTCGTCGGCGCGGGTGTGGAAGTAGCGGTGGATACCGTAGAGGCCGATGGTGGTCCCGTAACCGGCCTTCAGCACATTGGTCATCTCGCCTCCGGCGGTGGCGTTCGTGGCGACCAGCGTCGCCTCCAGGCCGCTGACGCCCGCGAACGCGGGCCGCACGCGATCGATCACGTCGGCGGTAGCCGTCAGCACGCGCTGGGCGTCGGCGCTGGGCAACGGCCGCAGCGCCCCGAACTCGTGCCAGTCTCGGGCCGCCGCGCTGGCTCCCACGTGCACCCACATGGCGGTCTTCCCGGGCTTCGGCGCTTCGTGCTCCAGGTAGTGCTCGCCGCCCAGGAACTCGAACTCATGGCCGCTGTTGGCGGCCAGCTCGACATTCACCCCGAGGTCGGTCCGCGCCAGCCAGTGGGCCAGCGACAGCCACACCGCCAGGCCCGAGCCCCGCTCGGCCGCGCAGCCGAACCAGCCCGAGCGGGGCGTGGTGAGGATCAGGGTCCTGGCCGCCTTGCGGTCGAGCCGGGCGATGAGGTTGTAGGCCGACCGGGTTCCCCTCCGGCCGTCGATCGTGAGGGTCGCCGGGCGACCCTCGGCGGCGGCGGCCAGGAAGGGCGCGGCGTCCTTCGGCGCGAGGATGGCCACGGGCCGGGGCGGGCCGGGCTTGCGGGCGCTGACGTTCAACGCGATCGCCTCGCCGGTGGGGCCCGTGGTCACCAGCACGACCGCAGCGGCGCCGCGGGCCAAGGCGTCCTCCAGCGGGCGGGCGGCCTGGGGGTCCGCCAGCGTCACCCAGCGCCTGTAGGGCAGCACGACCAGGGCGATGGCGCCGGTGAGGTCGCCACCCTCCGAGGCCAGCCGCAGCGGCCCCGTCAGTCCGCCCGGACCCGTGGTCGGCGCCACCGGGCTGGCGACCAGGGGAACCTTCGCCTCGCCGCTCGCCAGGGTCAGGGCCTTCGGGTCGAGGAAGGGCACGTCGAACGACTGCCGCCGGCAGGCGTAGCCCGTACGGGAGAGCTCCCCCTCCAGCCAGGCGCCGCAGGTCTCGTCCCCGGGTCCGCCGGACGCCTTCTCGCCGAAGCCAGCATAGCGCTCCAGCACCGCCTGCAGCCAGGCCGCATCCAGACCGTCCGACGCCGCACCGCTTTCAGCTCCCTGCCCGGCTTGGGCCGGCGCCGCCGCCGCGAGGCCGAGCACGCCGGTGGCGGCCATGAGGCTTCGTCGCGATGGGTGGAGGCGGGCGCCGGGCGGGGATTTCAAGGTCTCGTGCATCTTCCAGGTCGCAGTCAGGGTCACGGGCCGATATTCATTCACCGGCGAGTTAAAACTGGCACGGCCGCGGCGCCGTGCGCGAGTGGATTCGGGAGTACAGGAAATGGCGCATGTCCGCACGGCCGCGCTGCTGCTGGCAGGTCTCGTCGTGGCGCAGCCGCCCGTCGCGGCGGCGGCGGCGGCCGCGGCGGCCGAAATCCGGGCTCCCGGCCTGCAGGCCGCGCTGGACTATGCCCGCGCCCAGAAGACGACGGGCTTCCTGGTGATCCGGGATGGACAAGTGCTGGCCCGGGCCAACTGGCCGCTGCCGGAGGACGCCGCCCGGTTCCGCGCGACCTTCGCCCACGGCGTCAACGCGGCGGGCGAACCGTTGGAAGACGTCGCCTCGCTTCAGAAGAGCGTCGTGGCCATGCTGACGGCGATCGCCGTCGACAAGGGCCTGCTCGACGTCGAGAAGCCGGTCTCCGCCTATCTGGGGCCCGGCTGGTCCAAGGCCTCGCCGGATCAGGAAGCCAGGATCCGCGTCATCCACGTCCTGACCATGAGCTCCGGTCTGGACGAGGGCTTCGCCTTCGTCGCCGAACCGGGGACGGTCTTCCTCTACAACACGCCCGTCTACGCCGTGACGCAGCGGGTGCTGGAGGCCGCCGCCCGCCGGCCGCTGGCCGAGATAACCCGCGACTGGCTGACAGGCCCGGCGGGCATGGCCGACACCGCCTGGCGGCCCCGACCGGCGGCCTTCGGCGACGTGGGCAACCCGGTGGGCCTGGTCACCACCCCCGGCGACCTGGCGAAGCTCGGCCAGCTCGTGCTGGACCGCGGCCGCGCGGCCGACGGGACCAGGGTGGTGTCCGAAACGAGTCTCGCCGACCTCTTCCGGCCCTCGCCGAGCAATCCGGCCTATGGCCGTCTCTGGTGGCTGAACGGGAGCGACCACGCCATCCGCGCGCCCGCGCGCCGGGCCGACGGGCCGCTGATCCCGACCGCGCCGCCCGACCTGGCGGCCGCGCTGGGCGCGCTCGACCGCAAGCTCTACATCTCGCCCGGCCGCCGGCTGGTCGTGGTTCGCCTGGGCCAGGCCGCGCCGGACAAGGCCTTCGACGCCAACCTCTGGCGGCTGCTGTCCGCCGCCCTCGACTGACACTCCTCCGCCCGAAAAGAAGACAGGCGGCCAAGGCCGCCTGTGAAGTCCCGGGGAAGAACTAGAAGGCCTTGCGGACGCCGATCTCGATGGTCCGGCCCAGCGGGTTCCCCGTCCACGGATCATAGCCGAACTCCTCCTGGGCGGGCGGCGGGTCGCGGTCGAGGAGGTTCGCGACGGTGGCGGTCAGCGCCAGGCCGTCGTCGAGCTCCAGGCGATAGGTGAAGTCGACGGTGATCCACTCCTCGCCCTCCTCGCCGTACTGGACCCCGGCCCGCTCGTCCTTGACCGCCGAGACGTAGTTCACCCCCAGGCGGAAGTTCTGGCGGTCCAGGCGGTAGTTGGCCGCCAGGTTCGCCCGCAATTTCGGCGCGGCCTGGGCGAAGGTGGCGAAGTTGAGCATCCCCAGCCGGTCGTCGCCGGTCGAGACCACCACGCCGTCCAGTTCGGTCGGGCCGGTCTTCAGTTCGGTGACGCGGGTCGCCGTCAGGCTGAGGCCCAGGTCGCCCGGGCCAACCGGCAGGTTGTAGTCCGCCTGGATGTCGAAGCCGTTGGTGCTCTGGCCCGGGCCGTTGCCGTACCGGGTGGAAACCGAGGAGAAGGCGCCCACGGCGCTCATGCCCACCGCGCAGGTCCCGTTGAAGGTGACCCGCCGCAGCAGCGGCTGGACGCCCGGATCGCAGGTGGTGATCGTGCCGCCTGGGCCGTTGAACACCAGGCTGGCGATCTGGTTCGGGTCGGCGATCTGGCCGATCTGATCCTTCGTCTTGATGTCGAAGTAGTCGACGATCAGCCGGAAGTCGTGGTCGTCGGCGAAGCCTCGGCTCTTCCAGATGGCCCCGACGTTCCAGGCCTTCGCCGTTTCGGGCTTAAGGCTCTCGTCGGTGATGAACTGGGCCGCGAGCCAGTTGCTGGCCGCCACGGTGTAGGTCCGGGCCGCGACGGTGACGGCGCCGGGCGTCACGCTGAGCGGCGGCGTCTGGTAGTTGGTGCCGTAGGACGCCCGGACCGAGAGCGGCCCCCAGACATCCCACTTGCCCGCGACCTTGTAGACGGTGGCGCCAAGGCCGCCCGAGAACTCCTCGTGCCGCACCGCGGCCTGGACGTTCACGTTGTCGAGCAGCGGCAGGTCGAGCTCGCCGAAGAACGAATACTGCTGGCGGTCGGCGTAGTCCGGCGGGTTCGTGGCGAACAGGACGAACGGGCCCGGGCTGTCCGGCGTGCAGCCCCGGAAGTTCGGGTCCGTCGTGGGCAGCGGATTGGCCTCCAGGTTCGGCGAGCCGGCCCCGTTGGCGCTGGTGGTTCCGTTCGGCCATTCGCAGGGGATGGCGCCGTTGAAGAACGGGCTGGGCACCGTCTCGCGGCTCTCGAAGGTGCGGAGCTGGCCGCCGGCCGCCCAGCCGATGTCGCCGCCCGGCAGGCGGATGCCGGTGCGCCCGTCGAACACCAGGTCGACCGTCAGGCTCTGATTGACCGTCTCCTGGGCCCGCGGGTCGAACATCCAGCGGACCAGCTCGGCCGGGTTCTCGGTCCCGGCCACGTAGTTCGGGTTGGCGAGGTTTCGCACCGGCTGCTCGGCGAAGCCGGTGGAGAAGGGGTTCCACCACAGGCAGCCGTTCTTGCCGGCGGCGGCGGGGTTCTGGGTGCCGAAGCGCGTAGGATCGAGGTCCACGGCCTGGCAGGCAGGGCCGCCGAAGCCGTTCAGCGCCTCCTGCACCCGGTAGCCGATGGTGTCGGGGTGGGTGTTGAACAGGGTCGCCTGGTTGTAGGTGACCGCGAAGTCGTAGCCGATCCCCTTGGCCAGACCCGCCCAGTCGCCGAACTCGCCCTTCAGGCCGGCCGACACCCGCCACACCTGGTTGTCGACCTTGTCGGGCACGCCGAACCCTTCGCCGTCGCCGAGCGCCAGGTTGCCGCCATGCCCCAGCAGGCGCCAGGTGACCGGCGTGAAGCCCTGCGCGCCGACGATCCCGTTGCGCGCCGCGAAGGCCGCCGCGTGCGGGTTGGCGATCGGGACGTAGAACTGGAACACCGAGCCGGTGGCGAGCGCCGGGCCGCGCACCATCGGCTGGGCGGGGGAGCCGAACACCTGCGGCACGGTCACCTGGCCATAGGAGACGTCGGCATGGAAATCCATGTCCTCGGTCACCTTGGCGTTCAGCTGGGCGTAGACCCGGTAGGTGTCGGTGTTCTCGACCAGATTGTAGTAGGGGATGTAGTTGTAGGCGCAGGTGAAATTGTTGTCGTAGCGGCCCCCGACCGCCGCGCAGCTGGCCGGCGAGAAGTCCGAGACGATGCCGCCCACTGGCGCGCCGAACTCGCCGTTGGCCGTGGCGCTGGGGACCGCCGGAAGGGCGCCGCGCGGCTGCCAGCCCGCCAGGTTCGTGAGCGTCGACCAGGGGGCGGGATTGTAGCCCGGCCGGGTCGGGTCCAGCGAGTCGTGGGTGAAGCCGCGTTCCAGTGCGTGCAGGCGTGAGCGGTGGTCGTACTCCGCCGACCACAGGAAGTTGACGTCGCCCTTGCCGAAGCCGCCCAGCAGGCCGATCGAATAGTCGCCCTTGGAGCCGTCGATGTACTTGTACTGAGCCTGGGCCTCGAGGCCCACGAAGCGGTCGCGGGTGATGAAGTTCACGACGCCGCCCGTGGCGTCGGCGCCATAGATCACCGCCGCGCCGTCCTTCAGGATCTCGGTCCTGGCGATGGCGATGGACGGGATGTTGGAGGTGTTGATGTCCATCCGCCGGCCGTTCAGCAGGATCAGGGTCTTGTCCGATCCCAGGCCGCGCAGGTTGTAGTTGACCGAGCCGGTCAGCGCGGGGCCGCCGAAGTAGTAGGACTCGCCCGTGGTGGGCCCCGAGATGGTCAGGCTCTTGGCGAACTCCAGCGCCGTGGGCGCGCCGCGCGCCTCCAGGTCGGCCTGGCTGAAGACCTCCACCGGCAGGGCCGCGTCCTCGGGCGTGCCGCGGATGTGCGAGCCGGTGACGACCACCTCCTCGACCTGGGCCTCCTGGCCCCAGGCGGCGGCCGGCATGGCGGCCAGACAGGCGAGAATCGCAGCGGCCGACGCGCTGCCGAACGCAGACTTCATGGCTTCCTCCCGTATGAGCTTGAATGCTCACTATTGTGTGAGTGAATGTGATGGACGCGCGCCGCGGCGTCAAATGATATTCACACGCACGAGAGTGAAATTAGCCCTGGCCCGGAGAGGTCAGGTGGACGATGGCGACGCTCGACCGCCGTACTCCGCCCGCAGGCGCAGCTTGTCGATTTTGCCCGTCGCGGCCAGCGGCAGCTTCTCGACGCGGACCACTTCGTCGGGCACCCACCACGCGGCCACGCGCTCGCGAAGGGGCGCCAGCAGCGCCTCGTCGCCCAGGGCCTTCCCCTCCCGCAGCTCGACCAGCAGGACCGGACGCTCGCCCCACTTGGCGTCGGGCCGGCCGATCACCGCCGCCAGCGAGACCTCGGGCAGGGCGCCCACCACCGCCTCGATCTCGGCCGGATTGATCCATTCGCCGCCCGACTTGATGAGGTCCTTCGCCCGGCCGGTGATGCTGAGGTTCCCGTCCTCGTCGATTCGGGCGAGGTCGCCGGTCGGGAACCAGCCGTCGGCGTCGGTCGCCCGCTTCATCTCACCGAAATAACGCTCCACCACGGCCGCGCCGCGCACCCGCAAATGGCCCTCGACGCCGCGCTGCTCGGGCGCCGGCCGCCCTTCGGAGTCGGTGATCAGCAGGTCCACGCCCACGGCCGGGCGGCCGGACTGGGCGGCCGGGCGCTCGGGATCGCCGGCCGGCGTCGCGGTCCCCAGCGGCGACAGTTCGGTCATGCCCCAGGTCGTCTGCACGATGACGCCAAGCCGCTGCTCCAGCCGTTCCATCAGCGCCGGCGGCATGGGCGCGCCGCCCACGATGATGCGCTTCAGCGAGGGGACCTCGCCGCCCGCAGCGTCCAGGTGCTCGGCCAGCCCCAGCCAGACGGTGGGCACGCCGACGGCCACCGTCACGGCCTCGGCGCGGATCAGGCGAGCCAGGCTCTCCCCATCGGCGTTGCGGCCCGGCAGGACCAGCTTCGCCCCCACCGCGGGCGCCGCGAACGGCAGCCCCCAGGCATTGGCATGGAACATCGGCACCACGGCCAGCACGGCGTCGGCGCCGGAAATCGCCATCACGTCGGTCTGCAGAATCCGCATCGTATGCAGGAAGCTGGACCGGTGTGTGTAGGTCACGCCCTTGGGCGCCCCGGTGGTGCCCGAAGTGAAGCAGAGCCCGCAGGGCGCGGTCTCGTCGAAGCCGCCCCACGCCGGCGCCTCGCCGGCCTCGGCGATTAGGGCTTCCAGCGAGTCCGCCCCCGGCTCGCCCTCCGCCTCCGCGGCGCCGTCGATGACGAGCAGTCGTTCGACGGTCGGCGCAAGCTCGGCGATGCGGCGGGCCAGCGGCAGGAGGTCGACGCTGGCGATCAGCACGCGCGCGCCCGACTGGCCAGCCATCCAGGCAAGCTGCTCGGCTGTCAGGCGCGGATTGAGCGTGTGGCACACCGCGCCCATGCCCATGGCGCCGTACCAGGCCTCCATGTGGCCCTGGGTGTTCCAGGCCAGGGTCGCGACCTTGTCCCCCAGCCCCACACCGAGTTCCGCCAGCACGGCCGAGACGCGCCGGCTGCGCGCCGCCAGGTCCGCATAGCCGATCCGGTCCACGCGGCCGCCCTCCCGGGCGGTCACCACCTCGGCGCGGGGGCGCCACTTGGCGGCGTGCTCCAGGAACTTGTTGAGCGTCAGCGCGAAAGGCTGCATGGCTCCGTCGATCATCGGGACTCCGGACTCACAGGCGCACTAGGAGATGGACTGGGGGATGAACCTGGGGGCGGCAGCGGCGGCGAGACGACGCCGACGTTCCAGTTCCAGGGGATGCCCCCGTGCGCCCGCCGGCGGCCGACCACCGCCTCGTTCAACTCGTACATGCCGGGCATAAGCCCGGTCTTCCGGCGGGGCGCGGCCTCGAAGGCCATGTAGGCGCGCGTGTCGCCGTAAGGGCTCCAGGCGGGTTGCCCGGGGGCGGCCGGCGCCCCCGTCTTCACGAAGGCGGACCAGTAGCCCTGGATCGCCGCCGAAAGGCGCGTCTCGGCGCTGGAAGCGGGCGGCTTCGGCCAGGCCGGCGGCGTCCTGTCCGCCGTGCCGAAAACATAAGGGATCTCGCTGGCGTGGAAGGCGTGCAGGTCGCGCTCGTCGGCGGCCGGATAGCCGTGGTCGAACAGGTAGAGGAAGGCGGGCTGGCCCAGCTCGGTCTGCTTGCGCGCCAGACGTTCGGCGGTCCAGCCGTAGAGCGCGTCCCGGGTCGTGGCGATGACGCTCTCGCCCAGGTCCGTCGACGGGTAGAGCTTGAGGAAGTCGTCCGCCAGGTCGCCATAGCGGGCGCGGATCTCGCGCTCGTAGTCGGCCGCGCTCGCGGGCTTCGGCGGGGCCAGCCGCCGCAGCGAGCGGATCTCACCCTGGTTGAACCCGGCCAGCACCGGCACGGGCGCCTGTTCGCCGCGGTCGAACACCTCGACGAGCTGGCGGGGCAGCACCTTGCCGTCGATCGCGCCGAACGGCGCAAAGCCCGCCTTCGGCGCCTTGTCGGCCAGCTCGACGCCGTCCATGGCGCGCAGCCCCGCCAGCCCGCCCGCCCCCAGCCGCTGGGCCAGCTCCGCGCCGGCCGCCTCGGCCGGCTCCATCCCGAACCGCCTCTCCTTCAGTTCGGGCGTCGAGACCATGTAGGCGCTCTGCAGGATGGCCCTGTGGAACAGGCCCCGCGCGAGCGGCGAGGCCATCAGGCACATGACGCTCAGGCCCCCGGCCGACTCCCCGGCCACGGTCACGTTCGCCGGGTCGCCGCCGAACGCCGCGATGTTGCGCTTCACCCAGGTCAACGCCGCGATCTGGTCCAGCAGGCCGTAGTTGCCCGAGACGCCGTCCGGGCTCTCGGCCGACAGCTCCGGGTGGGCCAGGTAGCCCAGCACGCCCAGCCGGTAGTTGATCGACACCACGACGATGCCGCGTCGCGCCAGGGCCGCCCCGTCGTACATCGCCTCGCGGCTGGAGCCGGCGACCAGCGAGCCGCCGTGGATCCAGACCATCACGGGGGCGCCCCCGGCGTCCTTTGGGGCGTCCTTGGGCGCCCAGACGTTCAGCGTCAGGCAGTCCTCGCTGAGCTGCGGCAGCTCCGAGGCGTAGATGCTGCCTGGCGTCGAACGCGGCTGCAGGCAGGCCGGACCGAACTGCGTCGCCTGCCGCACGCCTTCCCATCGTGGGAGCGGCAGGGGCGGCTTCCAGCGGAGGGGACCGACGGGCGGCGCGGCGTAGGGCACGCCCCGGAAAACATTCAGATCGCCGAGGGCCTCGCCCCGGGCGGCGCCCGCCGGAGCCTGCACCACCGGCGCCGGCCGCGCCGCCGCAGCGCCCGCGCAGAGCGCCAGGACCGCCGCGAGGACGAGCCGGCCCCTCACGCCCGGGTCTCCTCGCGGCGGAGCACGCGGGCCAGGGCCAGGAACAGGGCGATCGCCACCAGATACATCGGCGCCAGGGCGTAGAACGCCAGTTGGAGCGAGTGGTCGGGGTGGCTGGGCCGCAGCGCGTCGCTGACCGCGCCTACGAAGGTCGGGCCGACCCCCATGCCGATCAGGTTCATCACCAGCAGCAGCAGCGCGCCCGAGAGCACGCGCTGTCCGGGCGCGACCTCTTCCTGGACAAGGGCGACGGCCGAGGAGAGATAGAAGTAGTTGAGGAACGTGGGCCCCAGCAGGAACACCAGGGCGAGTTGCCAGGTCGGCGCCCAGACGAACGCCAGGTAGGGAACAACGGCGAGACTGAGCGATAGCGCGGGGGCCAGCGCGTAGGCGGCCTTGGTGCGTCGCGTGAAGCGGTCGATCACTCGGCCCGAGACGAAGATCCCGCCGCCCATCCCCACGGCCACCACCAGGGCGTACCAGAGCGACACGTCGGGCAGGGTCATGCCCTTCTCGCGCATCAGGAACAGCACGGTGAAGTTCCCGGCACCGTAGGTGACGATCTGGGTCGCCGCGCTCCCCGCCGCCGCCAGCGCCAGCGCCGGCGTCGAGAAGAACATGCGCACCGTGGGCCAGAAGCCCGCCGGCCCGGTTTGCGGCTTCGGCGGCGCGCCGGCGGCGCGGTCGAGGCCGCCGCGCTCGGGCTCACGCACCCCGAACAGCACCACCAGGGCGGTGACCACGCCCGCCGCGCCGAGGACGAGGAAGGCCATGCGCCAGCTGTAGGCGGCCGCGATCGCCGCCCCGAAGGCCACGCCCAGGGCCTGGCCGATCGGCGGGCCCAGGTTGAAGAGGCCCAGCGCCGTGCCGCGCTGGCCGGGCGGGAAGTAGTCGGTGATGATGGCGTAGGACGGCGGCACTCCGCCCGCCTCGCCGACGCCCACCGTCATGCGCGCCAGGACGAGCTGCGGATAGCTGGCCGACAGCCCGCAGGCCATGGTGGCCGCGCTCCACAGGCCGCAGGCGGCGGCCAGCACGCGCACCCGGTTCGTACGGTCGGCCAGCCAGCCCACGGGAATGGAGATCAGGCAGTAGAAGAGCGCGAAGTAGAGGCCGCTGATCAGGCCGAGCTGGCCGTCGGTGACCCCTAGCTCGTCCTGGATCGGCTTGGCCAGGATCGACAGGAGCTGCCGATCCAGGAAGTTCAGCACATAGACGAAGCACAGGATCGCCAGCACGGGCCAGGCGCCCTTGAGCGGCCGGATATGGGCGGCCGCGGCGTCCGCTCGGGGGAGGTCCGCCGCGGCCGGGGCGTGGTGAGATTCGGCCATGATCTAGAAGTCGTAGCCGACCCGCACGCCGATCGTGCGCGGCCGCTGCTCGGCGTAGCGGCTGGCGAGGAACGCCTCGGGGTGCACGTAGGTGATCTTGCGGCTGTCGAAGAGGTTCTCGACGTAGGCGCCGACCGTCCATCTGTCGAAGGCCACCGCGAAGGTCGCGTTCACGTTGTTGAAGGCGTCTGTGTAGTCGTAGGTCGGCTGCAGCACGCCCGGCCGGCCCGGAACGTACGGGAACAGGCCCGGATACTTGCCGACGTGCTGGAAGATGACCGAGAGGTTCGCCCGGGCCTGGGGCGTCAGGTCGAAGGCGTAGTTGGCGAAGGCCGCCCCCTGGAACCTGGGCGAGGCCAGGCGCACGCCCTCGCCCGCGCCCGAGATCGCCGCCTCGGTGGGCGAAAGCTTGCTCACCTCGGCCTCGTTGAACGCGCCGTTGGCCCCGATGGTCAGGCCGTCCACCGGCAGGGCCACGATCTCGAACTCCAGGCCGCGGCTGAAGGCGGCGCCGATGTTGGTGGCGAACTGCACCGAGTCGGACACCCGGTTGGCCTGCACCTGGATATTCTTCCAGTCGATCCAGTAGGCGGCGAGGTTGGTGGTCAGCCGGCCGCCCAGCCACGTGCCCTTCAGGCCGATCTCGTAGTTCGTCAGGTCGTCGGAATCAGCGCCCGGCGGAATGACGATGTCGGCCGGGTTCACCACGCTCGTCCGCCCGGCGTAGGCGTTGACCACCGGCGTGCGGAAGCCCGTCGAGACGGTGGCGTAGGTGGTGATCGAGGACATCGGCTTGTACGAGACGCTGAGCTTGTACGAGGGCCCCGTCTCCTTGGCCTTCACGCCCGTGGCCGGCGCGATCGGAATGATCGTCAGCGGCCCGGTGAATCCCGGCGTCAGGGCGGCGGTCAGGTAGTTGCTGTTGTAGCCGCCCTCGTTGAAGGCTTGGGCCTCGAAGCCGCCGTAGCGCAGCCCGCCGGTGACCCACAGGTTGTCGGTGAACCGGTAGGTCACGTTGCCGAAGCCGGCGAGTTCCTGCGACTTCGTGTGGTTGCTGAAGCGCTGGTAGTACTCGTCCGGCAGGCCGGTGAAGCCGCGGAAGGCCAGGTAGTCGGGCCGGGAGCGGTAGTTGTAGTCCACGTCCCAGCGGCGATCGAGGAAGAAGCCGCCGATCACCCAGTCCCACTTGCCGCCCGGATCGGACGCCAGCCGCACCTCCTCCACGAAGGTGTCCTGGTAGGCGTCGGCGTCCAGGGCGAAGGCGATGCTCGTCGCCGTGGGCACGGCGCCCTGGGGCAGGAAGGTGCCGGCCAGGTCGACGTAGAACTTCTGGTTGAATTCCGACCAGGTGGTCGAACTGGTGAGCTGCGCGCCGTCGAACTGGTGCTCGAGGGTGGCGTTGTAGCTGGTCAGCCAGCCCTGGAAGAGGTCGGGCCGGTCCGACACGCGCTTGTCATGGCCCAGCGACGAGCTGATCGTCGAGGAATCCCGCGGCTTGCTGACCTCGCGCGAGGCCAGGAGCTTGATCGAGGTCCGGTCCGTCGGCTCCCACAGGAGGCTGACCCGGCCGCCCCAGTAGTCGAGGTCGTTGGAGTTCTTCCGCGCCGCCAGCCCGACGTTGTCGATGTAGCCTTCCTCGTTGCGAAGGAAGCCCACGGCGCGCACGGCCAGCTTGTCCTTCACCAGGGGCACGTTGACCATGGCGTTGTAGCGCTGGCGCAGCGAGTCCGACCCGACCACGCCCATGTCCGCCAGGACCGAGGCGTCGAAGGCCGAGGAATCGGGCTTGTGGGTCAGGATGCGCAGCGCGCCGGACAGCGAGCCCGAGCCGAACAGCGTCCCCTGGGGGCCGCGCAGGAACTCCACCCGCTCCACGTCGAAGAGGTTGGGGTCGAGCACCGTGGTGTTGCCGATGGTCGAGATCGGCAGTTCGTCGATGTAGATCGCCACCGTGCTCTGCAGGTTGGCGCCGTAGCCGTTGGTGGCGATCCCGCGGGCGGTGAAATTGTTGAAGTTGGCGGTGGGCCGGTTCAGCACCACGCCGGGGGTCTCCACGGCCAGGCCCTCGTAGCCCACGATGCCCCTGGCGGTGAGCTGCTCCTGGGAATAGGCGGTCACGCTCAGCGGCACGTCCTGCAGGCGCTCGGCCCGCCGGGTGGCCGTGACGATCACCTCGCCGATCTCGGTGGCGGCCCTGGGCGCCTCGGTCTGGGCCGCGGTTTGGGCCAGCGCGGACGATCCGGCGGCCAGCCCCATGGCGCACGCCGACGCGAACAGAAGCCCCTTCATCGTCAATCCTCCCCTTTCAGCGCCGATCGTTCATGCCGGGCTGTGGCCCGCACGATGCTTTGGGAGCCGCCCCAAGTCAACATTCACTCTCATGCTTGTGAATGTTACAGGGCGAACAGAGGGCCGGGCGTCCAGAAGCCCTCCCGGAAGGGCCCGCGAGTGGTGGAAAAACCGATGTCTTTGAAGGGGATGGTGGACGCGGCTGGGATTGAACCAGCGACCCCTACGATGTCAACGTAGTGCTCTCCCGCTGAGCTACGCGTCCGCACCCGGTGCGTCGGGAAGGCGGGGATATAACGGGGCGCCTGACGCCGCGCAAGCGGCCAAAGGGCCTCGACGCCTCAGGCCGCCATCATCCGCTCCACCTCGGAGACGATCTCGCGCAGGTGGATGGGCTTGGACAGGACCTTGGCCCCGGCGGGAGCCTTCTCGCCGGCCGCGAGCGCCACGGCGGCGAAGCCGGTGATGAACATGATCCGCAGGCCCGGATGCTTGGCCGCCGCCTGGCGGGCCACCTCGATGCCGTCCAGCCCCGGCATGACGATGTCGGTGAGCAGCAGGTCCCAGGGCTCGTCCAGATAGCCCGCGGCCTCGTCGCCGTCGGCGCAGGCGGTCACCTCATAGCCCGCGCGTTCGAGCGCGCGCGCGAGGAAGCCGCGCAGGGAATCGTCGTCTTCGGCAAGCAGGATGCGGGGCATGTCCGGTTCGGATCGGTAGCTGAACGTTCAGCATACGCCGCCAACCGTAAACCCGCGATGAACCCTTTGACCGCCGGGGGCGCTCAGCGTTCAATGCGCCCGATGAATGCCTGGGAGCGTCTCGGCGGCGAGCAAGCGCCTGCGAAAGCGGCGGCCTTCGAGCTGCGCCGGGCGGCGCCCGAGGGCGAGCCGCCGCCCACGCCCCTGGTCTTCGCCTCCCCCCATTCGGGCCGCGTCTATCCGGAAGACATGATGTCGGCCGCGGCGCTCGACGCGCTCAGCATCCGCCGGTCCGAGGACGCGCTGGTCGACGACCTGATCGCGGCCGCGCCGGGCCTGGGCGCGGCCGTGATCGCCGCCAGCTACGCGCGGGCCTACATCGATCTCAACCGCGAGCCCTTCGAGCTCGACCCCGCCATGTTCGCCGACGAGCTGCCCGAGTTCGCGAGGGCGCGGACGGCGCGGGTGGCCGCGGGCCTGGGCGCCATCGCCCGGGTGGTCTCGGAAGGCCAGGAGATCTACCGGCGCAAGCTCACCTTCGCCGAGGCCCGCCAGCGGATCGAGGGCGCCCACCGTCCCTACCACCGCGCGCTGGAGGGCCTGCTGGCCGAGGCGCTCGCCGCCCACGGCGTCGCCATCCTGATCGACTGGCACTCCATGCCCGCCGCCGCCGCCCGGGCCGGGGGGCGCGACCGGCCCTGCGACATGGTGCTGGGCGACCGGTTCGGCGCGGCCTGCGCCGGCCTGCTCACGGCCACCGTCGAGAAGGCGTTGGAGGGCATGGGCTACCGGGTGGCCCGCAACACCCCCTACGCCGGCGGCTACACCACCGAACACTATGGGCGGCCGGCCCGGCGCACGCACGCGCTGCAGATCGAGATCAACCGCGCGCTCTACCTGGACGAGGCGACACTCTCACCCACCCGGGGCTTCGCCCGGCTCAAGGCCGACCTGGAGAAGCTGACCCGGGCGCTCGCCCAGGCCGACTGGTCCGCGCTCAAGCCCGCCTGAGGCAAAAAAAGCCGCGCCCGAAGGCGCGGCAGTTCATTAGGGAGGAAACGCCCAGGAAGGGCATAGGCGTCCGGAGACGCCTAACGCCTCCGACATACGGTGCAGTGCACAAAAATGCAAGCCTACGGAGGATGAAAAATGCCGTCTCCGAGGCCAAGGCTTGAATTTTCTGCCCGGAGCAGCCACTTCCATGGCGTCCGGGCGCCGCTACGTTAGCTGCGGCGCACAATCGTTTGCGGGACTGACCGAACGCCGCGGAACAAACTCCGCGCTGGCGGCGAAGCCCGCTCTCCCCTACAAGCCCGCCCTTCTCCCTCGACGAGCTCGCTCCCCTCCCCCATGTCGCTCCGCAACATCGCCATCATCGCCCACGTCGACCACGGCAAGACCACGCTCGTCGATCAGCTCCTCGCCCAGTCCGGCGTCTTCCGCGCCAACGAGGCGACGGTGGAGCGCGCCATGGACTCCAACGACCAGGAGCGCGAGCGCGGGATCACCATCCTCGCCAAGTGCACCAGCGTGCTCTGGAACGGAAAGGCCGGCGAGACCCGCATCAACATCATCGACACCCCCGGCCACGCCGACTTCGGCGGCGAGGTGGAGCGGATCCTGGGCATGGTGGACGGCTGCGTCCTGCTGGTCGACGCCGAGGAAGGGGTCATGCCCCAGACCAAGTTCGTGCTGACCAAGGCCCTGAAGATGGGCCTGAAGCCGATCCTGTGCATCAACAAGGTCGACCGGGCCCACGCCGATCCCGACCGGGTGCACCTGGAGACCATCGACCTGTTCTCGGCCATCGGGGCCACGGACGAGCAGCTCGACTTCCCGCACATCTACGCCTCGGGCCGCAACGGCTGGGCGACGCTCGACCTGAACCAGCCGTCCGACACGCTCGCGCCCCTCTTCGACCTGATCGTCGACCACGTGCCGCCGCCGGCCGTCGAGGCGAACAAGGGCAAGCCGTTCCGGATGCTGAACGTGCTGATCGAAAGCGACCCGTTCCTGGGCCGCCTGCTGACCGGCCGCATCGAGAGCGGCAAGGCCGTGGCCGGCATGGCCATCAAGGCGCTGGACCGCGACGGCAAGCAGATCGAGCAGGGGCGCATCACCAAGGTGCTGGCCTTCCGCGGCCTGAAGCGCCAGCCCGTGGACGAAGGCGCCGAGGCCGGCGACATCGTCGCCATCGCCGGCATGTCCAAGGCCACGGTGGCCGACACGCTGTGCGCCCTGGAAGTCAACGAGCCGCTGCCCGCCCAGCCCATCGACCCGCCGACCATCTCCATGACGGTCGGCGTCAACGACAGCCCGCTGGCGGGCCGCGAGGGCGACAAGGTGCAGAGCCGCGTCATCCGCGACCGCCTGCTGAAGGAAGCCGAGGCCAATGTCGCCATCCGCGTGACCGAGACGCCCGGCTCCGACGCCTACGAGGTCGCCGGCCGCGGCGAACTGCAACTCGGCGTGCTGATCGAGAACATGCGTCGCGAGGGCTTCGAACTCTCCATCTCCCGTCCGCGCGTGGTCTACCAGACCGGCGAGAACGGCGAGCGGCTGGAGCCCATCGAGGACGTGGTCATCGACGTGGACGACGAGTTCACCGGCATCGTCATCGAGAAGCTGTCGGCCCGTAAGGCCGAGCTGAAGGACATGGGGCCCTCGGGCGCCGGCAAGACCCGCATCCAGCTCATGTGCCCCTCGCGCTCGCTGATCGGCTATCAGGGCGAGTTCCTGACCGACACCCGCGGCTCGGGCGTGCTGAACCGCGTGTTCAGCCACTACGAGCCGCACAAGGGCGCCATCGAAGGCCGTCCGAAGGGCGTGCTGGTCTCCAACACCGACGGCGAGACCGCCGCCTACGCCCTGTGGAACCTGGAAGAGCGCGGCGTGATGTTCGTCGGCGCCGGCGAGAAGACCTACCAGGGCATGATCATCGGCGAGAACTCCCGCTCGGACGACCTCGACGTCAATCCGATCAAGGGCAAGCAGCTCACCAACGTCCGCGCCTCGGGCAAGGACGAGGCCGTGCGCCTGACTCCGCCCCGCAGGCTTACCCTCGAACAGGCCATCGCCTACATCGAGAACGACGAGCTGGTGGAGGTGACGCCCAAGTCCATCCGCCTGCGCAAGGAAGTGCTGAACCCCAGCTTCCGCAAGAAGCGGGCGCGGGAAGAGTAGCGGCGAAAGAACCGGCAACGGAAAGTTACCGGGACGCTCTGGACGGCGGCGCCACGCCTATGACACGTGGAAGGCGTATGGAGCCTCCCGTGACGTCGCCCGCCGCCAAGCCCTATCCGCCGCGCCACTACCCGACGCCCGCCGCCAAGTGCGCCGACCTGGTGGTGCATGTCGTGGGCCTGACGCTGGCGCTGGTGGGCGGGATCGTCCTCCTGAGCCTGGCGGTCACGGCGGGTTCCATCAGCAAGGTCGTGGGCGTGTCGATCTACGCGGCGGGCATCCTGGCCATGCTGGCCTTCTCGACCGCCTACAACTTCGCCAGGCCGCAGTACCGGCCGACCCTGCGCCGCCTCGACCACGCGGGCATCTTCCTGATGATCGCCGGTTCCTACACGCCCTTCACCCTGGGCCTGCCGGGCGCCTGGGGCTGGGGCATGACGGCGGCGGTGTGGTCGATCGCCACGCTCGGGGCGCTGGGCAAGCTGTTCCTCAAGGGCCTCGACCGGAAGTTCTGGGTGGCCGTCTACCTGGCCCTGGGCTGGCTGGTGGTGGTGGCGCTGAAGCCGATCATCGACAGCCTGGCCTGGTACGCCTTCGCGCTGCTGGTGACGGGCGGCGTGCTCTATTCCACCGGCGTGGTCTTCTACGTGAACAAGCGGCTGAAGTTCTCGCGGGCCATCTGGCACGGCCATGTGGTGGCCGCCGCCGGCGCGCACTGGGCCGCCGTGCTGCTGGGCGTGGTGCTGGCTTCCCAGCACTGAGCGCCTGGACCAATTGGGGCCGGCTCCACGAAGCAGCCGTTCATCGCCAGCACCTGGGCCACCACGCAGGCCGCCGCGCCCAGCGGGGCGGGCGGAGCCGTCTCCAGCAATTCGAAGAGCCTCGCCTCCATCGCCTCATAGGCCTCGGCTTGGGCGAAGGCGAAGACGTCCAGCATCGCCCGCTCATCCGCCGTCACCGCCGGATCGCCCGGCATCGACAGCGTCAGGCGCCGCCGGCCGTGCAGGGCAAGCTGCTGAAGGAAGACTTCCAGCGTCCGGCAGGCCTCATGCCCGGTCCAGCCGCAGACGAACTCGAATTGCGCCACCGCGCCCGGGCAGCCCGTCCCCAGCGCCAGCCGGCGGATCGCGCCGATCAGCAGGCGCTCGCCCCGGAACAGGGACAGGGACAGATCGTCATCGCACATGGCCGACTCCCGAAACCGGAGGTCAGCCTAACGCTATTGAGAATCGTTCGCAACTAGAGCGGCGACACTCAATACGGCCGCTCCATCCAGACGTCGCAGCGGGCGTACTCGGTCTCGGCGGGCGCGAGGTCCCTGAACCCCATGGCCCGGTAGAGCCCGAGCGCCGGCCCGAGGCTGGAGTTGGTCTCCAGGTAGAGCCGCGGCGCGCCGGCCTCGCGCCCCGCCTCGATGCACCGCTCCATCAGCCTCCGACCCAGGCCCGAACCGCGCACATCCTCCGAGACGGTCATCTTGGCGACCTCGTAGCCGCCGTCGTCCATCCGGATCAGGGCCACACAGCCCACCGGCTCGCCGTCCCGTACGGCGATGAAGATGCGCCCGCCCTTGTCGATGATCTTGCCCTGCGGGTCGTTCAGGACCTCGCGGTCCTTGGCTTCCAGGGTGAAGCGCCTGGAGATCCAGGCCTCGTTCAGCGTGCGGAACGCCTCGGCGTGGCGGGGTTCGAACTCAACGATCTCCACGGGGATCTCCATGACCTCACCCTCCCGACGATGGCTTTCAGCCGACTCTGCGGCCAAAGTCCGCCCGATGGCCAATCCGATCTTCTCAACCCTGCCCACGACCGTCTTCGAGGAGATGTCGGGGCTGGCGCGCAGCCTCGGCGCGATCAACCTCGGCCAGGGCTTCCCCGATGATCTGGGTCCCGAGCCGATCCGCCGCAAGGCCGCCGACGCCGTGCTCAATGGCTACAACCAGTATCCGCCCATGCGCGGCCTGCCCGAGCTGCGCCAGGCGGTGGCCGCCCACTACGCGCGCCATCAGGGGCTCGACCTCGACTGGGAGAACGAGGTCACCATCACCTCGGGCGCCACCGAGGCGCTGACCGCCTCCTTCCTGGCCCTGATCCAGCCCGGCGACGAGGTGGTGCTGTTCCAGCCGTTGTACGACAGCTACCTGCCGATGATCCGGCTGGCGGGCGGCATTCCCAAGCTGGTTCACCTGTCGCCGCCGCACTGGCGCTTCGAACGGGTGATGCTGGAGGCCGCTTTCTCCGAGCGCACCCGCTTCGTGGTTCTGAACAACCCGATCAATCCGGCGGGCGTGGTCCTGCCGGACGAGGACCTGGCCCTGCTGGCCGAGTTCTGCGTGCGCTTCGATGTTGTGGCCATCTGCGACGAGGTCTGGGAGCAGGTGGTGTTCGGGAGCGCCCGCCACCGGCCGCTGATCGCCTGTCCGGGGATGCGCGGGCGGACCGTGAAGATCGGCTCGGCCGGCAAGATGTTCGGCCTCACGGGCTGGAAGGTGGGCTTCCTCTGCGCGGCGCCCGAGCTGACCCACAGCCTGGCCCGCGCCCACCAGTTCCTGACCTTCACCACCGCGCCCAACCTGCAGGCGGCGGTGGCCTGGGGGCTGGAGAATCCCGGCGACTGGTTCGAGGCCATGCCCCGCCAGCTCGAAGCCTCTCGCGACCGCCTGGCCGAGGGCCTGAGGCGCGAGGGTTTCGCCGTCCTGCCGAGCCAGGGCACCTATTTCCTGAACGTCGACCTGCCCGCCTCTGGGATCGCGGAGGGCGACCGCGCCTTCTGCCTGCGCGCCGTGCACGAGGCGGGCGTCGCCGCCATTCCGGTCTCGGCCTTCTACGAGGCGGCCCCGGTGACGACCATCATGCGCCTGTGCTTCTCCAAAGCCGACGCCGTGCTGGACGAGGGCGTGAAGCGGCTGGCGAAGGCGCGGGAGCTGTCGCTTGCCCGCCCCGCGTAGCGGGGGAGGCAAGGAGTCAGCAGGTGGTCCCGCCGTCGACGACGATGGTCTGGCCGGTGGTCCAGGCCCCGGCCCGCGAGGCCAGGTAGATGGCCGCGCCGGCCAGGTCGTCGGGCTCGCCCAGGCGGCGCAGCGGCGTGCCGGTGCTGGCGCGCTTTTCGCCTTCCGGCGTGTCCCACAGCGCGCGGGCGAAATCGGTCTTCACCAGGCCCGGCGCGATGCAGTTCACCCGGATGTTGTCCGGCCCCAGCTCGTGGGCGAGGTTGCGGGCGAGCTGCATGTCGGCCGCCTTGGAGATGCAGTAGGCGCCGATGGTCGTCGAGCCGCGCAGCCCGCCGATCGACGAGACGACGATGATCGCCCCGTCCTTCCGCTCGCGCATCTCGGGGACCACCATCTGGATCAGCCAGTTGTTGGCGATGATGTTGTTGTCGAGGATCTTGCGGAACGCGTCGTCGGGAATGTCGAGCTGGCTGCCGTAGAACGGGTTCGAGGCGGCGTTGCAGACCAGGACGTCGATCTTGCCGAAGGCCTTGCGGGTCTCGTCCACCAGGCGCTGGAGGTCCTCCTTGGACGAGATGTTGGCCGGCACGGCGATGGCGTGGCCCGGACGCTTCTCGTTGATCCCGGCGGCCACCTCGTCGCAGGGGCCGGCCTTGCGCGAGGAGATCACCACCTTTGCGCCCTGCTCGGCCATGCGCTCGGCGATGGCCCGGCCGATGCCGCGCGAGGAGCCGGTGATCACCGCCACCTTGCCCGTGAGGTCGAAGAGGCCGCCAGCGCCCACCTTCAGCTTGTCCATCGTCTCGGTCACGGCGCGCTCCCAAACAGTTGTTTGACTTTCGAAGGACGCATTTGCGACGGGGCCTGCCGTCCGGTCAAGCGGCAGAGCGGCGCTTGCGGTCCCGGCCTCCACCCGCCTAGCTTGGCCTTGAAGTCGGGGAGGGTGCGGACATGCGGATCGTGGGGCGGATCGCGCTGGGCCTTGCGGCGCTGGCGGTGGTGCTGGTTGGCGTCGTGCTGGTCAGGACCTTCACCTACAAGGCGCCGGCCGCGGCCGACCTCTCGGGCGTGACGGTGGCGCCGGCGATCCCGGTGGATGTGGACCGCGCCGCCCGGAACCTGAGCGCCGCCATCCAGATCCCCACGGTCCGTCACCAGGACCGGGCCGAGGACGACCTCGCCCAGTGGGACCGGCTGCACGCCTTCCTGCAGGCGACCTATCCGGCGGCCCACGCGGCCATGACCCGCGAGGTCATCGACTCCCAGACGCTGGTCTACACCTGGGTGGGTTCGGACGCCGCGCTGGCCCCCGTCATCCTGATGGCCCACCAGGACGTGGTGCCGGTGACGCCCGGCACGGAAGGCGCCTGGAAGCATCCGCCGTTCGCGGGTGAGATCGCCGAGAACGCGGTCTGGGGACGCGGGGCGGTCGACGACAAGGGCTCGCTGATCGGCCTCTTCGAAGCCGTCGAGACCCTCGCCGGGCAGGGCTTCAAGCCGAAGCGGACGGTCATCGTCGTCTCGGGCGGCGACGAGGAGGTGATGGGCTCGGGCGCCCAGGCCGCCGCCCGGCTGCTGGCCGCGCGCGGCGTGAAGGCCGAGTTCGTGCTGGACGAGGGCATGGCCGTCATCACCGACAATCCCCTGACCGGCGGGCGCCTGGCGATCATCGGCACGGCCGAGAAGGGCTACGCCACCTTGCAGGTCACGGCCAACGCGGCCGGCGGCCACTCCTCGGCGCCGCCGAAGGACGGGGGCGGCGTCGCCACGCTGGCCAAGGCGATCACCGCCATCGTGGACCGCCCATTCCCCATGGCCTTCCGCGGCCCGGGCGCCGACATGGTCAAGACCGCCGCGCCGCTGGCCAGCTTCCCGGTGCGGATGGGGGTGGCCAACGAGTGGCTGTTCGGCAAGCTGCTGATCGGCCAGACGGCGGCGACGCCGGCCGGCGCGGCCCTGCTGCACACCACGATCGCGCCGACCATGCTGAAGGGCAGCCCCAAGGAGAACGTCCTGCCGCAGGACGCCACCGCCTGGATCAACTACCGCATCGCGCCGGGAGACACCTCGGCCGAGGTCATGGCCCGCGCCAAGGCCGCCACCGAGGGCCTGCCCGTCACGCTCTCGTGGAACAAGACGCCGGCCGAGCCCTCGCCCGTTTCGTCGACGGAGTCCGCGGGCTGGAAGGCGATCGCCGCCACCGCCGCGGCCGTTTCGGGAGCGCCGGTGGCGCCTGGCCTCGTCACCGCCGGCACCGACAGCCGCTGGCTCGCGCCGGTCGCCAAGGACGTCTACCGCTTCCAGCCGGTGGAGTTCAGGCTGAAGGAGGTCGAGATGATCCACGGGACCAACGAGCACATGACGCTCCAGAATCTCGAGCGGATGGTGCAGTTCTACGGCCGCCTGATCGTCACCGCCGCGCAATAGCGCCCGCCCGGGCTTGCCGGAACGCGCGTGGACCAATAACTCGTTGGAAGACCCATCTATCGCCCGCGGGACAAAACGGCGCGACGCGCGTTCCCGCCCGGGCCTCAAGGAGCCGCCATGCTGAAGTGGATCGCCTACATGGACGATGAAGACGGTGACGACGAGAAGGGCCGCCTGCCCGACATGCCGATGACGGCGGGGCCGGTCCAGAACGCCCTCTTCAAGTCCCGCACCGTCCTCGTCTTCGGCGAGATCGACATGCGCCTGGCCGAGCGGGTCACGGCTCAGCTGACGGCCTTGGCTTCCGAAAGCGACAAGCCGATCCGCATGATCATCAACTCGCCGGGCGGCCACGTCGAAAGCGGCGACACTATCCACGACATGATCCAGTTCAGCCCGGCGCCGGTGACGGTGATCGGCACCGGCTGGGTGGCCAGCGCCGGCGCCCACATCTACCTGGGCGCGCCCAAGGAGAACCGGCTCTGCCTGCCGAACACCCGCTTCCTGCTGCACCAGCCGGCGGGCGGCGTGCGCGGCCAGGCCTCGGACATCGAGATCGAGGCCGAGGAGATCATCAAGATGCGCGAGCGCGTGAACCGGATGATCGCCCGCGAGACCGGCCAGCCCTACGAGAAGGTCGACCGCGACACGACCCGGAACTTCTGGATGAGCGCCGAGCAGGCGGTCGAGTACGGCCTCGTCTCGCGGATCATCAAGAACACCAGCGAGATCTGAGCCGCCCATGGAACCGTGGTGGAAGGGCGCCGTCCTCTACCACGTCTATGTGCGCAGCTTCTTCGACTCGGGCGGCGACGGGCATGGCGACCTGCCCGGCGTGCTGGCCAAGCTCGACTACATCGAAGGCCTGGGGGTGGACGGGATCTGGCTGTCGCCGATCCACCCCTCGCCGAACCGCGACTGGGGCTACGACGTCGCCGACTACGCGGGCGTCCAGGCCGACTACGGCGCCCTGGAGGACTTCCAGCGCCTGCTGGACGCCGCCCACGCCCGGGGCCTGAAGGTCCTGCTGGACGAGGTGCTCAGCCATACCTCGGACGAGCACCCCTGGTTCGTGGAGAGCCTCACCGGCGGCCCGACCGGCCCCAAGGCGGACTGGTATGTCTGGGCCGACCCGAAGGACGACGGGACAGCCCCCAACAACTGGCTCTCGGTGTTCGGCGGCCCGGCCTGGGCCTACCAGCCGAAGCGCCGCCAGCACTACCACCACAAGTTCCTGCGGCAGCAGCCCAAGCTGAACTGGCGCGAGCCGGCGGCCCGCGAGGCGGCGCTGTCGGTCCTGGACCTGTGGCTATCCCGCGGCGTCGACGGCTTCCGCCTGGACGTGGCGGGGACCTTCCTCCACGACGCGGCCCTGACCGATAATCCGCCCGTGCCCGTGGACGAGCGAACCCGCCTCCACTGGAGCCACGCCGGCAACCTCCAGCGCCACCTGCACGATTCCAACCTGCCCGAGAACGTGGGCGTGCTCGACGCCATCCGCCGGCGGGTGGAGTCGCACGGCCCCGACCGGTTCGTGTTCGGCGAGTTCTCGGAGGAGGAGGCCCGCTGCGGGGCCTACTGCACGCCCGAAGAGGGCCTGCACTCCGGCTACACCTTCGTCATGCTGCTCGCCCGCAAGCTGGAGACGGCGTTCGTCCGCGAGCACTATCGGACGCTGGCGGACCACCCCTTCCACTGGCCGACGATCAGCCTGTCGAACCACGACGTACCGCGCACGGTCAGCCGGTTCGGCGGGAAGGACGCCTCGCCCGAGCTCGCCAAGATGCTGTTCGCCCTGCTCCTGGCGCTGAAGGGCACGGCCCTGATCTACCAGGGCGAGGAACTGGGCCTGCCGCAGGCCAGCCTCGCGCGGGATCAGCTCCGCGATCCGGTGGGCGACCTCTACTGGCCCTATGACGGCGGGCGCGACGGCTGCCGCACGCCGATGCCGTGGACGCCCGGCCCCAACCTCGGCTTCACGGACGGTACGCCGTGGCTGCCGGCGGCCAGAGAGCACGCCGGCCTCACCGTCGCCGAACAGGAACGGGACCCGGACTCCGCCCTGGCCTTCGCCCGCCAGATGATCGCCTTGCGCAAGGCCTCGCCCGCCCTGCGCCTGGGCGAACTGGAGTTCCTGGAAAAGGACGAGCCGGTGCTGGCCTTCGTCCGCCGCCACGAAGGCGAGGCGATCGCCTGCCTGTTCAACTTCAGCGACGTCCCCCGCTTCGTGGACGCGCCGGAACTGGCGGGGGCCGAACTTCTGGCGGTGCGCGCGGGCGACGCCGACCTGCGCGGCGGCTCCATCGGGCTCTCGCCCCACGCCGCGGCGTTCCTCAGACTCGCGTAAGCCGCTAGAAGCGCTCCATGGCCGAAGGCGACGCCCAAAGTTCAAAGACGATGCCGGAGACGAAGTTCGGCCGGGGGTTCCTGACGGACATCTGGTACTTCGCCGCCCTGTCGTCCGACCTGAAGGCCGGGAAGCTCGCACGCCACGAGATCGTCGGCGAACCCGTCCTTCTGGGCCGCAGCCGCGCGGGCGAGGTCTTCGCGCTGAAGGACATCTGCCCGCACCGCGCCGCGCCGCTGTCGGCGGGCCGGTTCGTGAAGGAGGCCTCGGGCGCCGAGGTCGTGGAGTGCCCCTACCACGGCTGGCGGTTCGGCCGGGACGGCGCCTGCACCGCCATCCCCTCGCTCACCGCCGGGCAGGAGATGGACGTCGGCCGCATCCGCGTTCGCCGCTATCCCGTGGCCGAGAGCCAGGGCCTGGTCTTCGTCTGGATCGGCGCGGGCGAACCCGACCAGCCGCCGCCGACCTTCCCCGGCGTGGTGGGCGGCGCGCCCAAGCTGGTCGACCGCATGGTGTTCGAGAGCCACATCGACCACGCGGTCGTGGGCCTGATGGACCCGGCCCACGGCCCCTACGTGCACCAGCAGTGGTGGTGGCGCTCGTCCAAGAGCCAGCACGAAAAGGCCAAGCGGTTCGAGCCGCGCGACGCGGGCTTCTCCATGGTGCGCCACGAGCCGTCCAAGAACAGCCGCGCCTACGCGATCCTCGGCGGCCAGCCGCTGACCGAGATCACCTTCCGCCTGCCCGGCCTGCGCTGGGAGCACGTCACGGTCGGCAGGCGCCAGGTGCTGTCGCTGACCTGCCTGACGCCCATGAACGACGGCGCCACCCGGATCACCCAGATCGTCTGGTCCGACCATCCGGCCTTCGTACTGCTGAAGCCGTTCATCGCCGCCGGGGCCCGGGCCTTCCTGCGCCAGGACGGCGACATGGTGAACCTGCAGAACCAGGGCCTGCGCTACGACCCCAGCCTGATCTGGATCGACGACGCCGACCGCCAGGCCAAGTGGTACCAGCAGCTCAAGAAGGAGTGGGCCGCCAGCCGCCGGGAGGGCCGGCCGTTCGCGAATCCGATCGCGCCCGCCGTCCTGAAATGGCGAAGCTAGCCGCACCGGCGGCGTGGCCATGAGGCTCCCCGGACTCCCGCGTCCGGCCGGCCCGGGCCTGGCCGCCATCGTCCTGCTCACGGCGGCCACCGGCTGCGCCCCGGCGGCGCCCACGTCGCCCGTCGCAGCTCCTTCGGCCCCGCCGGCGGCGGCCCTCCCAGGCTGCGAACGGCCCGGCTGGGAAGCCGCGGCGCGCGCCAACGCGGAGAGCCTGCGCACCCGCCCCGGCGCGCCGTTCGGACGCCAGGAGATCGGCTGGGAAATCTACGCCCCGCTCTTCCAGCGCGAGATCGGCGTGGCCTGTCCGCCGGAGTCCGAGGGCTTCGCCGCGGCGCTGGCGGCCTGGCAGGCGGAACGGAAACTGCCGACCGACGGCGTCGTCGACGACGCGGACTTCCTGGTGCTGAAGGGCGTGACCCAGGAGCGGCGTCCCATCGTCATGCTGGGCGTGGCGGGCGTCTGCCCCGAGACCGCCGACGAGATCGCCGCCGCCCGGCCGGAAGAGGGCTATGGCGGCAA
>NZ_JBKBRO010000031.1:0-35027 GCF_046463815.1 Phenylobacterium sp.
GGCCGCCTGTTCCACCGTGCTCGCGCAGCCCGCGAGCCCCGAGGCCAGAGCCAGAAGAAGCGCCCCCCGCCGGATCATCCCCCCAACAGCTCCCGTCCGATCAGGTAGCGCCGGATCTCGTTGGTGCCGGCGCCGATGTCATAGAGCTTGGCGTCGCGCAGGAAGCGCTCGACCGGATATTCGCGGGTGTAGCCCGCCCCGCCCAGGGCCTGGATGGCCTCGAGGCTCACCTTCACCGCGTTCTCGGACGCCATCAGGATGGCGCCGGCGGCGTCGAACCGGGTGGTCAGCCCGGCGTCGCACGCCTTGGCCACGGCGTAGACGTAGGCGCGGGCCGAATTGAGCGCCACGTACATGTCGGCCACCTTGGCCTGCATGAGCTGGAACGAGCCGATCGGCTTGCCGAACTGCTTGCGCTCGCGGACATAGGGCAGCACCACGTCCAGGCAGGCCTGCATGATGCCCAGGGGGCCGCCGGAGAGCACCGCGCGCTCGTAGTCCAGGCCGCTCATCAGCACGCCCACGCCGCCGTTCAGCGGGCCCATGACGTTCTCTTCCGGCACTTCGCAGTCCTCGAACACCAGCTCGCCGGTGTCGGAGCCGCGCATGCCCATCTTGTCGAGTTTCTGGGAGACGCGGAAACCCTTGAAATCCTTCTCGATCAGGAACGCGGTGATGCCGCGGCTGCCGGCGTCCGGGGCGGTCTTGGCGTAGACCACCAGGGTGTCGGCGTGCGGGGCGTTGGTGATCCAGAACTTCGTGCCGTTCAGGACGTAGCGGTCGCCCTTCTTCTCGGCCTTGAGGCGCATGGAGACCACGTCCGAGCCCGAGCCGGCCTCGCTCATGGCGAGCGAGCCCACATGCTCGCCAGAGATCAGCTTGGGCAGGTAGCGGCGCTTCTGGTCCTCGGTCCCCCAGCGGCGGATCTGGTTCACGCAGAGGTTGGAGTGGGCGCCGTAGCTCAAACCGATCGACGCCGAGGCCCGGGAGACCTCCTCCATGGCCACCACATGCTCAAGATAGCCCAGGCCCAGGCCGCCGTACTCCTCCTCGACGGTGACGCCGTGCAGGCCGAGTTCGCCCATCTGGGGCCACAGGTCGCGCGGGAAGCTGTTGGTCTGGTCGATGTCGGCGGCGAGCGGCGCGATGCGGTCGGCGGCGAAACGGGCCGTGGTGTCACGGATCATGTCCGCAGCTTCGCCCAGGCCGAATTCGAGGGTGGGTCCGTGGTTCGGGATCATGGCGCGACGGTTAGCATGCGTCGCCCCCCCGACGCGAGGCGCCCCCGTCGGTTCTAGTCGCGCTCCGAGATCCTCGCCAGGCGCTCCAGAAGCCGGAAGACGGCCACCACGAAGAAGCCCACGCCGGCGATCCCGGCCGCCCAGGCGACGACGAGCGGGCTCGCCAGGTCGGTGACGGGCGCACCCCGCGCATTCAGGCCCCAGAACAGGCCGAAGCCGAAGAAGGCCAGCCCGAGCAGCGCCAGGACCACGTCCACGCCCAGGCCCGGCTCCCGCTTGCGCGGCAACGGCGTCACGCGGGCGGGGATGAAATCATGGACCGAGGTGTCGTCGATCACCATGCGGATCTGGGGCTCGGGCGGCGACACCAGCCGGGCGTCGTTGGCGGGCTCAGGAGCGGCCAGGTCCTGGGCCAGGTCGTGGGCCAGGTCCTGGGCGGTCTCCGGCGGCTGGGGCGCCTCCTCCGGATAGCTGCCGATGACCAGCGCTTCCGAGGCCGCCTCGGCCTCGGACGAGACAGCCTCGTCATCACCCTCGGCGGACGTGGTGATCGGCGAGGCGAAGTCGGCCTGCGGGCGGACTGCGGCGGCCTCCTCGCCGAATTCCGAGCCGGCCTCGGGGAAGATGGCCTGCAGGCGGCTCGTGACCGCCTCGGCGGCGGCGCGCACGGTCTCGCCCGGCGCCTCGTCCTCCACCGGCGGCGGTACGACGACGGGCTCGCCGTCGCGGCTGACCAGGACCTGCTCGCCCTCCAGCGATGTGACGAGGCCGGTCGGGCGCTCGCTCGGGATCAGGTCGCGGGCGTCGATGTCCGCCAGCGGCCGCAGCAGGGGCGACGGCGCGGGAATCCACACCCCGTCGGGCGGCGTGAGGAACAGAGCCTTCTCGGCGGCCCGGCGGCGCACCAGGGCGTCGATGACGATCCGCTGGCCCTGGAACTCGGCCTTGCGCCACAGCTCCATGGCGCAGGCGGCCTGGATGACCTCGCCCTCGTTGAGGCGCTTCAGCACCTGGGACCGGCGGAAGCTGTCGAGGCCCAGGTTGAAGGCGAAGCTGCAGAGGGCGTCGAACTGGTTCTGGTTGAGCGGGGTGAAGACGTGCTCGTTCACCGCATGGGCCACGGCGATCAGGTCGTAGATCAGCAGCGCCTCGGCGTCCTCCTCCGAGACCTCCGCCCCCTCCCGGGCCGTCAGCGTGTGGCCATAGCCGATCGTCCACCGCCCGTCGGGCAGCGCGGCCGCCTTGCGGCGGTAGCCCTCGAACCTCTCGATGAGGTCGATGGCGTTGCGTGAGACGCGGTGACGCGGACGCATGGCCCCGAAAGTGACCCAGAACGGCACAGGCGGAAGGGCCTGCGCCCTCCTCGCCGCAACTCTCACGCCACTTACAACAGAATGAGCGCCGCGAGACCCAGGAAGGCGAAAAAGCCTGTGAAGTCGGTCACGAAAGTCACGAAGACGGAAGAGGAAACCGCCGGATCGCGGCCCATGCGGTCCAGTGTCAGCGGGACGATGGCGCCCGCCAGGGAAGCCACGAAGAGGTTGATCATCAGCGCCAGGCCGAAAACGCCGGACAGCCTCAGGTCGCGGAAGAGAACGAAGATCACCAGGCCCGTCACGAGCGCCAGGGCCGCCCCGTTCAGCAGCCCCACCATCATCTCCCGGCCGACCGTCCGGAGCGCGTTGATGGCGGACAGCTCGCGGCTGGCCAGCGCCCGGACGGCCACCGCCAGCGTCTGGGTCGCGGCGTTGCCGCCGAGCGAGGCGACGATGGGGTTGAGGGCGGCCAGGATGACCAGCTTCTGGATCTCGCCCTGGAACGCGCCGATCACGCTGGCCGAGACCGCCGCGGTGATCATGTTCAGCGCCAGCCAGGGGATGCGCGACCTGACGGTCCCCCAGACGCCGGCGTCGCGGCCCGCGTCCGACACGCCGGCCAGGGCCAGGATGTCCTCCTCGCCCTCCTCCTGGATGACGCCCACGATGTCGTCGACGGTGATCTGGCCGACCAGGCGCCCGCCCGGCTCCACCACCGGGGCCGAGATCAGGTGGTACTTGTCGAAGATGTAGGCGACCTCCTCCTGGTCCATGTCGACCGGGATTTCCGTCACCTGCTCCATGATCTGGGCGAGCGGCACGTCGCGCTTGGAGCGCAGCAGCAGGCTGACCGGCACCGCCCCCACCGGCTTGTAGCTGGGGTCCACGACATAGACGTCGAAGAACAGCTCCGGCAGGTCGTCCACCTCGCGGCGGAAGTGGTCGATGGCCTGGCCGACGGTCCAGAACTGCGGCGCGGCCACCACCTCGCGCTGCATCAGGCGCCCGGCGGTCTCGTCCTCGTAGGCGAGCGTGGCCTCGATGGTCGCCCGCTCCGTCTCGGGCATGGCGGCCAGGACCTGGGCGCGCTTGTCGGCCTCCAGGTCGTCCACGACGTCGGCGGCGTCGTCGGACTCCATCTCGCCGATGGCCTTGGCCAGGGTCGCCGAGGGGACGTGCTCCAGCACCTCCTCGCGGATTTCGGTGTCCAGCTCGGACAGGATCTCGGCCAGGGTCTCGGGGTCGAGGTGCGGGATCAGCTCCTCGCGGGCGTCGGCCGAGAGGAAGCCCATCAGGTCGGCCACGTCGGCTGGGTGCAGCGCGCCCAGCAGCTCGCGCAGGCGCTCTGCGTCGCCGCGGTCGAGCGCGTCGACCACGTCGGAGACGAATTCGGGATTGAGGGCGTAGTCCTCGCCGAGCGCGAGGTCTTCCAGGTCTTCGTCGAGGTCGGAGTGAGCGTTGTCCTTTACCTGGGCGAGGTCGTCCGTTTCACGGCTCATGCGGACCTCCCTGGGCTATGTTGCGGACAGTCTAGCTCGATCCTCGTTGAAAACCCTGATTCACCGGTGCGGTCGAGGGGCGCTGCTTCGCCCCCGACGCCGCCTCACGTTCGCCTGCGAAGCTCCCGAGAGGGGGGGAAGCAGGATGGTGCGGTCGAGAAGACTCGAACTTCCACGGGTTGCCCCACAGCGACCTCAACGCTGCGCGTCTACCAATTCCGCCACGACCGCTCGTGGTGAGGCGCGGCAGGTAGCAAACGGCGACTGCTTTGTGAAGGCCCGCGCGTCCTTTAGACGCCGCGTTGGGAAACGCGGGCCTCAGACGCCCCCGGCCATGTAGTCGTAGACATCCGCCTCGCGGGTCACGGCGATGGCGATCTTGTCCTCGTTGATCTGGATCTCGCCCCGGGCGACCGGGTGGTTGTTGGCCAGGATCCAGACCTCCTCATTGACCGTGGCGTCGAGGGGAATCACCGCGCCGCGGCCCATGCGCAGGAGCTGGGCCATGGGCAGGGTCGCCCGGCCCAGGACCACCTGGATCTCGACGTTGACGGCCTTGACCTGACTCACGGGACTGAACGCTCCGAAATGAACGCCTGAGGCTTTGCGCCTGCCGCGCCTGAGGCCCACATTGAGGCGACATGCTTGACCACGCGTTAAACACCGCCACCGCGCCGCTGTTCGGCCGAGAGGACGCCAAGCCCGCCGGCTGGGCGGTCTCGCGGGATCTGGTGGACTATCCGGCGGCCGTGGCGGCCATGGAGGCCCGGGCCGCCGCCATCGCCGAGGGCCGTGCAGGCGAACTCGTCTGGCTGCTGGAGCATCCACCCCTCTACACCGCCGGCGTCTCGGCCAAGACCGCCGACCTGCTGGACCCGGAGCGATTCCCCGTCTTCGAGACGGCCCGGGGCGGGCAGTTCACCTACCACGGCCCCGGCCAGCGGGTGGCCTACGTGATGCTGGACCTGACGAAGCGCGGGCGCGACGTCCGCGCCTTCGTGGGCGCGCTGGAGGCCTGGATCGTCGGGGCCCTGGACCGGTTCAACGTGAGGGGTGAGATCCGCGAGGGGCGCGTGGGCGTCTGGGTGGAGCGCCGCCAGCCGGGCGCGCCGCCCCGCGAGGACAAGATCGCCGCCATCGGCGTGAAGCTGCGCCGCTGGGTCTCGTTCCACGGCGTGTCGCTGAACGTCGAGCCCGACCTGACCCACTTCTCGGGCATCGTCCCCTGCGGCCAGACGCAGCATGGCGTCACCAGCCTCGTGGACCTCGGCCTGCCCGTGACGATGGACGAGGCCGACGCCGCCCTGAAGGCCAGCTTCCGGGAGGTGTTCGGAGAGGTCGAGGACGCCGAGGCGCCGATCTAGGCCGGCGCGAGGGGCCTCAGGGGATTCGCGCCGTAGCGGTTGGCGCCCGGCTCGCCCGGCAGGATGGCTAGCTCGACGCCCGCCCAGACCAGCACCAGGAAGAACGGAAAGTCGAAGAAGCCGATCGGGTGCGGCCAGCAGGCCACGATCGAGAGCAGGATCAGGGCCGCCCACCAGCCCGATCGGCCCCTATCGTGCAGGCGTTTCGAGAGCACGCAGGCGCCGCAGTAGATCAGCACCGGATAGACGAACCAGCCGGTCACCAGCCGGGGCAGCATGCCCTCCACGAGGGTCTCGTAGAGGGCCGCGGCGGTCAGCAGCACGGCTGCGGCGATCACCGACGGCAGGCGCGCGGCCCGCCCGTTCGCCGACAGGAACAGCTCGCTGACCCCGACCTGACCGTTCATGGCGCCCCCGCGCGATTCATCGACCTCAGGCGAACTCTACCAGAACCTCGTCGGCCGCGACGCTGTCGCCGGACTTGGCGTTCACCGCCTTGACCGTTCCGTCGCGCTCGGCCCGGATGATGTTCTGCATCTTCATGGCCTCGAGCACGGCCACGACCTCGCCGGTCTTGACCTCCTGGCCGGCCGTCACGTCGATCGAGACCACCAGGCCCGGCATGGGCGACAGCACCATCTTCGAGGTGTCCGCCGCCTTCTTGGGCGGCAGCTTCTCGTGCAACTCGGCCGAGCGCGGCGTCAGCACCAGCACATGCTGGACGGCGGCCCGGTGGCGGATGACGAAGCCCTCGGCGGCCGGCTTAACCGTGGCGGTGAACGGCTTGCCGTCGATCTTCCCCCGGAACAGCGGCTGGCCGGGGCGCCAGTCGATGTCGGTCAGGCGGGTCTCGCGCCCCTCGCCGTGCACGATCAGGGCCCCGCCGTCGAGGCTCACGCGGACCTGGCGCTTCTCGTGCCCGATCACCTCGATCCAGTCGCGCCGAAGCTGCTGGGGCGCGGCGCGGGACAGCAGGCGCTGGTGCATGGCCAGCGCCACCGCGCCCATCAGGTCGCGCTGCTCGTCCGTCGGCGGCAGGCCGTGGAAGCCCTCGGGGAACTCGTCCTTGATGTAGCTGGTGGAAAGCTGGCCCGAGCGGAACCGCTCCTGGTCCATCACGGCGGCCAGGAACGGGATGTTCTGGCCCAGGCCCTCGATGTGGAAGTCCTCCAACGCCCGGCCCATGACGTCGATGGCCGCCTCGCGGGTCGGGCCCCACGTGGAGAGCTTGGAGATCATCGGGTCGTAGAACATCGAGATCTCGTCGCCCTCGCGCACGCCCGCATCGTTGCGGACGATGCCGCCGGCCACCGGGCCTTCCGTGGGCGGGTCGTAGCGGACCAGGCGGCCGATCGAGGGCAGGAAGCCCCGGTACGGGTCCTCCGCGTAGATTCGGCTTTCAATGGCCCAGCCGTCGATCTTCAGGTCGGACTGGGCGAAGGGCAGCTTCTCTCCGGCGGCGACGCGGATCATCTGCTCCACGAGGTCCACGCCGGTGATGAGTTCCGTCACCGGGTGCTCCACCTGCAGGCGGGTGTTCATTTCCAGGAAGAAGAAGCTGCGATCCTGGCCGGCCACGAACTCCACGGTGCCGGCGCTGTCGTAGCCGACGGCCTTGGCGAGCGCGACGGCCTGGTCGCCCATGGCCTTGCGGGTCTTCTCGTCGAGGAGCGGGCTGGGGGCCTCCTCGATGACCTTCTGATTGCGGCGCTGGATCGAGCACTCGCGCTCGAACAGGTGGACCACGTTGCCGTGCTTGTCGCCCAGCACCTGGATCTCGACGTGGCGGGGGCTCTCGATGAACTTCTCGATGAACACCCGGTCGTCGCCGAAGCTCGACTTCGCCTCGCCGCGGACCGCCGGGAAGCCCTCCTCGACGTCGCGGCGCATCCAGGCCACCCGGATGCCCTTGCCGCCGCCGCCGGCCGAGGCCTTGATCATCACCGGGTAGCCGATCTCCTCGGCGATCTCGATGGCGGTCCTGGTGTCGGCGATCTCGCCCATGTAGCCGGGCACGGTGGAAACACCGGCCTGGGCGGCGAACTTCTTGGACTCGATCTTGTCGCCCATGGCCTCGATGGCCTTGGGGTTCGGCCCGATGAACACTATGCCCTCGGCGGCCAGCCGGCGCGCGAACGACGCGTTCTCGGAGAGGAAGCCGAAGCCCGGGTGCACGGCCTGGGCGCCCGTCTGGCGCACCGCCTCCACGATCTTGTCGGCCACCAGATAGCTCTCGGACGCCGGGGCCCCGCCGATGAACACGGCCTCGTCGGCCATCTCCACGGCCATCGAATCGGCGTCGGCCTCGGAATAGACCACCACGGTGGCGACCCCCATCCGGCGGCACGTCTTGATGATCCGGACGGCGATCTCGCCCCGGTTCGCGATCAGAATTTTCGAGAACATCCCGTCCCTTATGCCTGCAACCTCGTGGCGGCGCGCGCGGCGTCCCGGCCTTGGCGACTTTCACTTGCGTGGAGGCGACCTTAGATTGACGGCCATGAGCACGCCAGCGGTCTCCCCTTCCGGCTTCGATCTCTCGCCCCCTAACGCAGAGGAACGCAAGCGCCTGGAAGCCGGCCTTTCCCGGGAGGAAGCCGACGTCCTGCTGCACCACGGGACCGAGGCCCCGTTCTGCGGCGGCCTGCTCGACCAGAAGGACGACGGGGTCTATTGCTGCCGCCTCTGCGCCCTGCCCCTCTTCCGCCACCAGACGAAGTTCGAGAGCGGCACCGGCTGGCCCTCGTTCTGGGCGCCCTTCGACGAGGCGCATGTGAAGGGCGTGCGCGACACCTCCTACGGCATGGTCCGCATCGAGACCCGCTGCGCCCGCTGCGACAGCCACCAGGGGCACGTGTTCCCGGACGGCCCGCCGCCGACGCGCCTGCGCTACTGCATCAACTCGGTGTCGCTGGAGTTCGTCCCCAACGGGCAGCCGCTGCGCGACCCGCTGGGCCGCGGCGACAACGACCACCTCAGGCCTTAGGCGGCCCGCGGCGACGGCCGCGCGCGATGGCGCCCTTGGGCAGGCTGTGGCGGCCCTCCTCCTCGCCCATCAGGTGATTGAGGATCTGGAACAGGAAGGCCGTGGACCAACCGATCAGCAGCATGCCGTTGATGGATTCCAGCACGCCCACGATGCGCCAGTTGACGGGCAGCAGCGCGCCGGTCTCGCCCACGGTCGAATAGGCGCTGGTGGAGAAGTAGAGCGCTTCTTCCAGCGACCCCAGCATGTGGCCATGCCAGTAGATGACGGCATAGAGCCAGATCTCGATCCCGTGCAGGACGAAGAGGCCCATGACGATGCCCAGCGGCACCAGGAGCCGGTCCAGGGCCAGCCAGCCTATGAACCGGCTCAGGTGCCAACGCACGATGGACTGCAAGGCATCCAGGCCCAGCAAGTGTATGAGCACCGTCGCGCTGACGATCAGCGTCGCGATCCACAGTTGATGGAAAAGGCCCGGCATCCGTCCGCAGAATGAGGGCGAACGGACGCCGCGCCTTGATCCAGGGCAATGGTCGAGCCGTCAGGCTCCTGCGCCCTACAGCGGAATATTGTCGTGCTTCTTCCAGGGGTTCTGGAGCTGCTTGCCCTTCAGGCTCTTGAGCGCCCGCACGATGCGGCGACGGGTGCCGTGGGGCATGATCACGTCGTCGATGTAGCCCCGGGAGGCGGCCACGAACGGGTTGGCGAAACGGGCCTTGTATTCGGCCTCGCGGGCGGCGATGGCGTCGGGGTCGCCGATCTCGGCGCGGAAGATGATCTCCACCGCCCCCTTCGAGCCCATCACGGCGATCTCGGCCGTTGGCCAGGCGTAGTTCACGTCGCCGCGGATGTGCTTGGAGCTCATCACATCGTAGGCGCCGCCGTAGGCCTTCCGCGTGATCAGGGTGATCTTCGGCACCGTGGCCTCGGCGTAGGCGAACAGGAGCTTGGCGCCGTGCCGGATCAGGCCGCCCTGCTCCTGCTTGGTGCCCGGCATGAAGCCCGGCACGTCCACGAAGGTGATGATCGGGATGTCGAAGGCGTCGCAGAAGCGCACGAAGCGGGCGCCCTTGCGGCTGGCGTCGATGTCCAGCACCCCGGCCAGGGTCTGGGGCTGGTTGGCCACGATGCCCACCGTCTGGCCGTCCATGCGGGCGAAGCCCACGACGATGTTCTTGGCGAAGTCGGGGCTGATCTCGAAGAAGTCGGCCTCGTCCACGACCTTCAGGATCAGCTCCTTCATGTCGTAGGGCTTGTTCGGATTGGCCGGCACCAGGGTGTCGAGCGAGGGCTCCTCGCGATCGGGCGCGTCGAAGCTCTCGCGGACCGGCGGCTTCTCGCGGTTGGAGAGCGGCAGGAAATCCACGAGGCGGCGGACCTGGGTCAGGGCCTCAAGATCGTTTTCGAAGGCGCCGTCGGCCACGCCGGACTTCAGCGCATGGACCCGGTAGCCGCCCAGCTCCTCGTGGCTGACCTCCTCGTGGGTGACCGTCTTCACCACGTCCGGGCCGGTCACGTACATGTACGATGTGTCCTTCACCATGAAGATGAAGTCCGTGATGGCCGGCGAATAGACGTCGCCCCCGGCGCAGGGGCCCATGATGACGCTGATCTGGGGGATGACGCCCGAGGCGAGCGTGTTCTCGAGGAAGATGTCCGCGTAGCCGCCCAGCGCCGCCACGCCCTCCTGGATGCGCGCGCCGCCGGCGTCGAACAGGCCGATGATCGGCGCGCCGACCTTCAGGGCCTGGCGCTGGACCTTCAGGATCTTCTCGGCGTGGGCGCTCGACAGCGAGCCGCCGAAGACGGTGAAGTCCTTGGAGAAGACGTAGACGACCCGGCCGTTGATGGTCCCCCAGCCGGTGACCACGCCGTCGCCGGGGATGCGCTGCTTCTCCATCCCGAACTCGGTCACGCGGTGCTCGACGAACATGTCGAACTCCTCGAACGAACCTTCGTCCAGCAGGAGGTCGATGCGTTCGCGGGCGGTCAGCTTGCCCTTGGCGTGCTGTGAGGCGATGCGCTTCTCGCCGCCCCCCAGGCGGGCCTCGGCGCGGCGCTTCTCGAGCTCTTCCAGGATGTGCTTCACGGACGTCTCCTTGCGAACCCGCAGGCGTAGTCGGCGCCGAAACGCCGCGCAAGGTCACGCCGGGTGAGGGTCAGGCGGACGTCTGGGCCCGGAACGGCCCCGGACCCGCCATCATGAAGGCGTACTGGTTCATCTGGGCCGCCTGCAGCAGGGCGAGGCCCGCCTGCCCCTGGGCCACGGTGCGCATGGCGCCGGCCTGGGCGGGGGTGAAGACGCCGGGCGTGTAGAAGGCCCCGAGGCCGGCGGGCGCGACCGGCGCGGCGACGGGCTTGGCGTTGCGCTTGGAGAACGGGACGTCGGCGAGATCGCTGCGAAGCTGCTGGCGGACCGACTCGAGGAAGCGCACGGGCGCGGGATCGTCCACCACCACGACCGGCGCGGGCTGGGGCGCGGGTTGCGGAACAGGCCCGGGTCCGGGCTCCGGCTGGGGTTCAGGCGTCGGCTCGGGCTCCTCCGAGACCGGCGGCGGCGGATCGTGCGGCTTCGGCCCGTGCGGCCAGCCGGGTCCGTGGCCGCGCCCATGATCCCGCCCGCCATGCTCCTGGACACGCAGCAGCGCCGCCAGGACGTCCTGCGCCAGCACGGGCCCGCGGGCGCGGACCTCGGCCCCCCGGCCGGTCCGCGCCTGCTCCCTATCGGTGCGCGACACCGGCTCGACGCGCGCGGAAGCCGCCGGCCAGCGGCCGGTGGAGAGAGGCTTCACGTGGGCGATCGATCCGATCACGTCCCTGGGCTCCCGTGCCGAAGCGGCACAATCGCCGCCCGGACAGGAGCCGCGGGGCAAGGCCGAGGCCAGAACCCGGCTCGGATGGTTACTGGGCGGAGGGCTCCACCAGGCCCCGGAACCACCGCTCCAGCATCCGGGCCTCATTCCGCAGCCGCTCGGCCCGTTCGGCGGCCTCGGCGTCCACGCCCCACTTCTCTTCCTGGAACGCCTCGTCGAGGCGCGAGAGGTCGAAGGCCTCGTCGGCGCTGAGCCAGCCGCGCAGCATGGCCAGGCCCAGGACGGACGAGCCCAGCAGCGGGACGCCGAACGCGAAACCCGCCAGGGCGAAGTCCTCCAGCGACAGGGCGATCTCGCGCACCCGCGCCAGGGTCGCGGCCGGCTGTTCGCGGTGGACGATGCCCGTGGCGCGCTCGAACACCAGGCCCTCCTCGGCCTGAGCCCGCGCCAGCAGCGGCCCCCAGCGCTCTTCCTGACGGGCGACGAGCGCCGCCGGTCCCTCGGCGAAGTAGCAGAGCAGGTCCGCCCCGGCATACTGGGCGAGCTGGTCGGCGATGGCCTCACGGCTGCCCGGCACGCTCTCGATGGCGGTATTGGCGAGCCGGTTGGCGTGCATCTGGGCCAGCTCGATGGTGTCGCCCTGGGCGGCCCATTCCTCGGCCACCTGTTCGGCGAGCGCGCGCGTCGGCGCGGCGAACCTCGCGCCCTGCGGCGTGCGCAGGCCCCGTCCGTCGAGGAGGATGCCGAAGCCCGCCTCCCCCGGCTCGACCGTCACGTCTTTGTAGAACCGCCGGGGTTTCTCGACGGGTTCGTGGAAGCCCTTGCGCAAGGCGTCGTCTCCTGAAAGCGGGCGCGCATGGAATGGGGGCGCGAGACCCGGGATGCAAGAGCGCCCGATCGCCTCAGCGCTTGCGGCCGAAGGGCTCGGGATCGGCCTCGTGCTCGTCGAAGCCGAAGCGCTCGAAGCCGGCCTTCATCTCCCTGCCGATCGGCGCCTCCAGCATCAGCGTCCCGCGCGAGGGGTGCGGAAGGACCAGCCGTCGGGCGTGGAGCTGGAGCTTCAGGTCGCCCGACAGCTCCGACGACGCCTCGGTCTTGTACTTGGGATCGCCCAGGATCGGGTGGCCCATGGCCAGCATGTGCGCCCGAAGCTGATGGGTGCGGCCGGTGTGGGGCCACAGCGCCATCCAGGCCACCTTGTCGGCGGCCCGCGCCAGGGTCACGAACTCGGTTTCCGCCGTCTCGGCCTTCGGGTCCTTGGGATCGGCCGGGACCATCATCTCGCGGTCGCCGACGCCCTTCTTGGCCAGCGGCAGATCCAACACCCCTTGCGAGGGCTTCGGCAGGCCGGCCACCAGGGCCCAGTAGATCTTCTGCGTCCGCCGCTTGGCGAAGGCCCCGGCCAGCTTGGCGGCCGCGCCCGGGGTCTTGCCCAGCACCAGCACGCCCGACGTGTCGCGGTCCAGGCGGTGGACCAGACGGGGACGCTCCAGCCCCTCGCCCCAGGCCGAGAGCAGGCCGTCGACGTGGCGCGTGGTCTTGGTGCCGCCCTGCACCGCCAGGCCCGAGGGCTTGTTCAGCGCCAGGACCTCCTCGTCCTCGTAGATCACCAGGCTCTTGGCGTAGGCGATGTCGCGCGGGTCGAGCTCGCCCTTGGCCCGGGGAGGCGGAGCGGTCGGCAGCGGCGGCACACGCACCTGGGAGCCGGCCGACAGGCGCGTGTCGGGCTTGACCCGGGCCCCGTCCACGCGGATCTGGCCCGAGCGGGTCAGCTTCTGGATCTGGATGTGGTTGAGGTGCGGCCAGCGGCGCTTGAACCAGCGGTCCAGGCGCACGCCCTCCTCGCCCTTGTCCACGTAGAGGGTCTTGACCTCCTTCATGCGAAGATCCGGCGCGCGAGCCTCAGGCCGGCGAACAGGGCCGCCACGGCCAGGACCACCGAACCCAGGCTGTAGAGGATGGCGTGACCCAGGGTTCGGCGCTCGATCATCAGCGCCAACTCCAGCGAGAACGCCGAGAAGGTGGTGAAGCCGCCCAGCGCGCCCACGCCCAGCAGCAGGCGCCAGTTCTCCTGGCCCGCGCCGCCGCGCAGCGCCAGCACGCCAACCAGCGTTCCCATCAGGAACCCGCCGAGGACGTTGACCATGAAGGTCCCGTAGGGCCAGGCCGAACCCAGGTGTCTGAAGGCTTGAACGCCCAGGAGGTAGCGCGCCACGGCCCCCGCCGCGCCGCCGGCCCCGACGAGCAGGAGAGCTTGCATGGCGCCCCTTATGCGACGCGCCGCGCCGCAAGGGAAGCAGAGGGGGCGTCAGCCCCGGGGCGCGAGGTTCCGGCGCAGCGCCTGGGCGTCATAGGTGTCGAGGCCCGGCGGACGGGGGCCGCGCCCCATCAGCACCTCCAGGGTGGCCGCCACCGAGGGGCCGCCGCCCAGGTTGAAGCTGGTCCCCAGCCCCAGGCCGACGCTGGAATGTCGCCCAAAGTCCGCGCCGCCGACGCCCAGGCCGAGGCGCGCACCACTGTCGCCGCGTCCTTGCATGAAGCGGTCGGTCACCTGGAACCAGTCGTAGCCGTCGGCCACAGCCAGGTCGGCCGCGCGCAGCAGCGCCAGGTCCGAGACGTACCGCGGCGAGGCGCCCGGCCCGCCCTGGAAGGTCACGCGGTAGCGCCCGGGCTCGATCCGGTACTCCGAATAGCCGATGGCGCTCGGACCGGCGGCCGGCTGATAGACCGTGGGCTGGGTGGCGCAGGCGGCCAGCGAGAGGGCGGCCAGCGCAGGGACGATCAGGCGTTTCATGCTCGGGCCTCCGACGAACCCATGGGCGAAAACCCCTTCCGGTTCCGCTGCTTGTAGCTCGAAACGGTGAACGGACGGCGCCGTTCCTCTGGTCAGATCGTCAGAGAAGGCCGAGGGCTGCGGCGAGTTCCTGGAAGTCGGCGGGCGGCGGGGCCTCCAGCCGCCTGGTCACTCCCTGCGGGTGGGGGAAGGCCAGCGCCCGGGCGTGCAGCATCAGACGCGGCACGGGCCGGCCGCCGACCATCAGCGCCCCGCCGTAGCGGGCGTCGCCGGCGATGGGCCGTCCGATGGCCGCCAGGTGGACGCGGAGCTGGTGCATCCGGCCGGTCTCGGGCTCCAGTTCCAGCAGCGCCGCGCCCTCTCCCGCCTTCAGGGTGCGGTAGCGGGACACAGCGGCCTCGGCGTCGGGATGATCGGGCTTGCAGACCCGCATGTAGGCTTCTCGGCCTTGTTCGTCGCGGCGCAGCGGCAGGTCGATAACGCCGGCCGCCGGTTCAGGCGCGCCGGGCGTGACGATGGCCTGATAGGTCTTGGAAAAGGCGCGCTTCATCAGGGCCTTGCCAAGGAAACCTGCGGCCGGCTTGGTCTTGGCGGTGAGGATCACGCCCGAGGTGTCGCGGTCCAGGCGGTGGATCAGCCGGGGGCGCGCCTTGCCCGGCCTGGCGAACGCCCACAGCAGTTCGTCCAGGGTGTTCACCTGGCCGCGGCCGCCCTGGCTGGACAGGCCCGCGGGCTTGTTCAGCGCCAGGATGTCGGCGTCTTCGTAGATGACCAGGCTCCGGACGAGGGCGACCTCGTCCGGTGTGAGGTGGACAGGCTTGAGCGGCTTCACCCGCCCATCTAGCGGAGCACCCCCTGCTTCGTCACCCGCCGGGCGTACCAGACGAAGAAGACGCACGAGACGAGGATCACGCCCTGCATGACCATTACCGGCGGGCCCATCACCGTCCGGCCGTCCGTGAGGACGTAGTAGTAGACGAGGCTGAGCACGAACGCCGCCAGCGAGGCCACGAAGACGTGCAGCGCCCACGTCGAGCGGAGCAGGAGCAGCAGCCCCGCCAGGACTCCGCCCCACACGCCCACCGCCCACACGGCGGTCATCCAGGCCGGCATGTCGTGGAAATAGGCAATTTGGGCGTCGGTCATCCCCATGCTGCGCATGTAGGCGTCGCCCTGAAGGTTGGTGCGCAGGTAGTCGTAGGCGCCGAAGCCGTTCCAGAGGATCGCCGCGATCCCCACCAGCCAGAAATGCCAAGGCGTCCTCGCAGGCGTCGGCGTCTTTGCAGGCGTGGCTGCATCCGTCGTCGTCATGGTCGTTCCCTCCCCAGAGACACGGGGGAGAGCCTAGGACTCAAGCTTTCGGATAACAATGATCGCCGTTCACTCACCCCGCTCGCGGCGGATGGCGGCCCAGCGCTCCAGGCGTTCCTTGATCCGGGCCTCGTTCCCCTCGCCGCGCGGCTCGTAGAACCGCCGCCGCGCCATGCCGTCCGGGAAGTAGTTCTGGCCCGAGAAGCCTTCGGGCGCGTCGTGGTCGTAGGCGTAGCCCTTGCCATAGCCCAGGTCCTTCATCAGGCGGGTGGGCGCGTTCAGGATATGGCTGGGCGGCATGAGCGAGCCCGTCTCCTTGGCCGCCTTCATCGCCTGGCCGAAGGCCTTGTAGACGGCGTTGGACTTGGGCGCGGCGGCGAGATGGACGACGAGCTGGGCCAGGGCGATCTCACCCTCGGGCGAGCCCAGGAAGTCGTAGGTGTCCTTGGCGGCGTTGGCGAGCACGAGGCTCATGGGGTCGGCCTCCCCGATGTCCTCGGCCGCGGCGCGGATCAGGCGCCTGGCGATGAACAGCGGGTCTTCGCCGCCCTGGAGCATCCTGACCAGCCAGTAGAGCGCGGCGTCGGGGTCCGAGCCCCGGATCGACTTATGCAGAGCCGAGACGAGGTTGTAGTGCTCCTCGCGGTCCTTGTCGTAGGCCGGGCTGCGCTTCTGCAGGATCTGACCCAGCTCCATGGTGGTGAGGGGCTTGGCCGAGGCGATGTTGAACAGCGTCTCAGACAGCGTCAGCAGGTAGCGTCCGTCCCCGTCCGCGAGGGCGACCAGGTCGGCGCGGGCCTCGGGCTCCAGCGGCAGGGCGCGGCCCTCCTGGGCCTCGGCCTTGGCCAGCAGGGCCTCCAGCGCCTCCTCGTCCAGGCGTTTCAGCACATAGACCTGGCAGCGCGACAGGAGCGCCCCGTTCAGCTCGAAAGAGGGGTTCTCGGTGGTGGCTCCCACCAGGGTGACGATCCCCTCCTCCACGAAGGGCAGGAAGCCGTCCTGCTGGGCGCGGTTGAAGCGGTGGATCTCGTCGACGAACAGGAGCGTGGCCTGGCCGGCGAGGCGCCGCGCCCTCGCCTGCTCGAAGGCCTTCTTCAGGTCGGCGACGCCCGAGAACACCGCCGAGAGCTGCTGGAACTCGTAGCCGGCCTCCTTGGCCAGCAGACGGGCGATGGTGGTCTTGCCCGTGCCTGGCGGGCCCCAGAGGATCATGGACGACAGGCGCCTGGCCTCGGCCATGCGCCGGATCGGGCCTTCGGGACCCAGCAGGTGGTCCTGGCCCACCACCTCATCCAGCTTCTGCGGGCGCAGGCGGTCGGCCAGCGGCGAGGGCTGCTGGGGCGTCAGGCCCGCGGCTTCGAAGAGGTCGGCCATGTCGGCGGGCTTAGCACAAAGGCCCGTCCGGTCACGAGGTCATGAGAGGCGGGCGGATCAGAAGCGGGCCGTGATCGTCTGGCCGCCCCGCTCGAACACCACCTGCCAGCCGCGCGACGGCGCCTCGAGGGCGGCGACGAGCTGGCGCACGGTTTCGACCCGACGGCCGTTGACCGAGCGGATGATGTCGCCGGGCCGGAACCCCGCGCCGGCGGCGAATCCCCGCCCCAGCCCCGAGATGAGCACGCCCGGCCCCCCGAACGGATCGAGGCCCAGTTCGTCCGCGACCGCCGGCGAGAGGTTCACCACGGTCGCGCCGTCGAGGGGGTTCTGCCCCTCGATGGTCCGCTGGTCGCGCGCCGGGGTGGCCGGCGGCGCCTCGGCCCGCATGGTCAACGTCTCCTGGCGCCCCGCCTCGCGGCGGACGGTGAGCCGGATGGCGTCGCCCGGCCGGTGCGTGGCGATGGCGTAGTTTAGGCTGGCGGCGTCCACCACGGGGCGACCGTCCACCTCGGTGATCACGTCGCCCTGGCGAAGACCGGCGCGGGCCGCCGACCCATTCGGCCAGAGGTCGGCCACGAGCGCGCCCTGAGGCAGTGGCAGGCCCAGGCTGCGGGCGATCTCGGACGTCACGCTCTGGGTGCGGGCGCCCAGCCACGGCCGGATCACGGCCCGCCCGCCGCCGACGGCGGTCTCCACCACCCGGCGCACCACGGCGGCCGGAATGGCGAAGCCTACGCCCGAGGACGTCCCCGAGCGCGAGAGGATGAAGCTGTTCACCCCGATCAGGTCGCCGTCCATGTCGACCAGCGCCCCGCCCGAGTTGCCGGGATTGATCGCCGCGTCGGTCTGGATGTAGGCCGAGCCGCCGTCGCCCGAGGGATCGGCGGTGCGGTTGATGGCCGAGACGATGCCGTTGGTGACGGTCTGGCCGACGCCGAAGGGGTCGCCGATGGCCAGCACCAGGTCGCCGACCTCGGTGTCGCCGGAATCGTCGATCGGCAGCACGGGCAGGCGCTCGCCCGCCGGCACGTCGATCTTCAGCACCGCCAGGTCGGTCCTGGGGTCGGCCAGCAGGATGCGGGCCGGGAACTCCCGCCGGTCGGCGAGCGCGACGGTGATCTCCTGCCCGCCCTCGACCACATGGTTGTTGGTGACGATGACGCCGTCCGATCGGACGATGGTCCCCGAGCCCAGGGAATTGGCGACACGGGCCCTGGGCACGCCCAGGCCGAACAGTTCCCAGAACGGATCGGTCTGCGCCCGCACGATGCGGCGGGCGGAGATGTTCACGACCGCCGGCGCCGCCCGCTTCACGACAGGAGCGAACGAGGTCTTCACCGCCGCGGCGCTGGCCGGCGGGACGCGGTTGGGCGGGGCGAACGCAGGCTGGGCCTGGCCGGCCCCGGGCTCGCTGCAGGCGACGAGCAGGGCGGCGGCGGGGATCAGGACGCGAAGGGCGCGCATGGGGTCTCCGGTCGAACGGTCAAGGCGGAATCTCCCAACGTTTCAGGCGCAAAAAAGGCGAAGTTCAAGCCGGAAGCGCTTCCGGCTCCGGCGCCTTGGCCGCCCCCAGCGCGATCACGAACGCCAGCGTGAGCAGGCCCGCCGCCAGATAGATCGCCAGGCCAGGAACGTGGAACGCCTCGTGCCGCAGGGACCAGGCGAAGGTCTCGCCGAAGATCACCGGTCCGAGGATGGCCGCCACCCCCGCCAGGCTCTGGTTGGCGCCCTGGAGCTGGCCCTGTTCGTGCGGCGCGACCCGGCGGGTCATCAGCCCCTGCAGGCCCGGCATCAGGAAGCCCATCAGCGCGAAGATCGGCACGCCCAGGAGGTAGAGGGTCCCGGTGGGCGCCGCGCCGTACCAGACGAAGCCGGCCACCCCGGCCGCCGCCCCCAGCAGCACGGCGTTGCGCTCGCCGATCCGCCGCACGACCGGGCCGATCAGGAAGCTCTGGACCACCAGGCCCGCCACACCCGTGAGCATGAAGGTGAAGCCCATGATCTGGGGCGTCCAGCCGTACCGGTAGCCGACGTAGAGGACGAAGATGGTCGGCAGCACCATGTGGGCGATCTGGAACAGGAAGCCGATGGAGACGAGGCCCAGGAGGTCGCGCTTCTCGCGCAGGAGCTGGAGGGACCCTACGGGATTGGCCCGCTTCCAGTCGAAGGCCCTCGCCCGCCGCTCGGGCGGCAGGGATTCCGGAAGAATGAAGAGGCCGTAGAGCCAGTTGACCAGGGTGAGCGCCGCGGCGGCCAGGAACGGCAGGCGCAGGTCCGTCTCGCCCAGGAAGCCGCCGATCGCCGGGCCGAAGATGAAGCCCACGCTGAAGGCCGCCCCCATGCGGCCGAAGATCTTGGCCCGCTCGGCAGGGGCGGTGACGTCGGCCAGATAGGCGTTGGCGGTGGAGAAGCTGGCGGCGGTGGCCCCGTTCAGCAGCCGGCCCAGGAACAGCCACGCCAGCGTCGGAGCGAAGGCCATGAACAGGAAGTCTATCCCCAGGCCGAACAGCGAGATCAGCAGCACCGGCCGCCGGCCCCAGCGGTCGGACATCAGGCCCAGGAAGGGTCCCGAGAAGAACTGCATCACGCCCCAGGCGCTGGCGAACAGCAGGTTCCATTCCGAGGCCTGGGCCGTGTCCCCGCCGGCGAACTGCTTGATAAGGTTCGGCAGGATGGGGATCATGATGCCGAACGAGATCGAGTTCATCAGCGCCAGCGCGAAGATGAAGCCGAATCCGGCCTGGCGGCCGCGCGGCCCCGTGATCGTCTTCCCGGCCATCCCGATCTCCTCCCCCGATCCGGAACTCTAGGCCGCCTCGGCGACGCTGCGAAGCTGCTCGCGCCACCATTCCGCCAGCCGCATCAGCAGCGCCTGGTCGGGGAAGCCGTGGCGGGCGGCGCTGTCGGCGGGGACCCGGTCGAAGCCGCGGTGCTCGACGCTGACCCGGGTCTCCTCGCCTGCCGCCTCGAAGCGCACCTCGACCTCGGTCACAAGCTCGGGCGGGAAGTTCGCCTGGCGCCACGAGAAGACCAGCCGGGCCGGCGGCTCCCAGAGGAGGATGCGGCCGATCTCGAACACCTTGCCGCCCTCCAGGGTCTCGATGAGACGCCCCCCCTTCCCCGGCTCGAACGCCAGCCGGCCGGGCGGCCGGGGCGTGGTCTGGAAGAGGCGGTTCGGCCGCCACCAGGCGCCGATCTCCTCGACGAAGACCCGGAAGGCGTGCTCGGGCGCGGCGCGCACCCGAAGCGCAACGACGACCTTCGAGGTCATTCGCCGGACTCCACGTGGGCCTTGAAGGCGGAAAGCTGGGCGCGCCAGAGCCGCTCGCTCTCCTCCAGCCATCTGAGCAGGTGGACCATGGGTTCGGGCCTCAGGGCGTAGACGCGGACGCGCGCGTCGAACTCGGGATGTGATTCCTGAACGAGGCCGCCGGCGCGCAGCGTCTTCAGATGCCGGCTCATCACCGGCGCGGAGACGCCGACCTCGCGCGCCAACTCGCCAGCGGGCCGGGGCCGCTGGGCCAGCAGGTCCACCACGCGCCGGCGCGTGGGATCGGCGAGCGCCGCGAGCGTGCGGTCGACCGCCGCGCTCACACCCAGCCCTGGATCTTCAGGCCGCTGGCGGCCTCAGCCTCTTCCCGGCTGACCGCCTGGACCGTCTGGCCGACCGTCCAGATGTGGCCTTCGGGGTCGCGGCAGCGGTAGGTGCGGTCGCCGTAGAACTGGGTCGCCGGCTCCATGATGATCTCGAAGCCCGCCGCCCGGGCCCGTTCGCAGTGGGCGTCGACGTCGGTCTCGATCTGGATGTGGACGGTCTGGGTGTTCTTGCCGCCGAGGGAGGCGGGGCTCCTGTGGTCGTCGCTCCACTCGTTTCCCACCATGACGACGCCGTTCCCGAAGCGCATTTCGGAATGGGCCAGATTCCCCTCCCCGTCCTCGACCAGCATGACGAGTTCGAAGCCGAACGCGCGCTCCAGGAAGTCCAGGGCGGCCTTGGGATCGCGGTAGCAGATGGCCGAGATCAGCGGCCCACGCCAGTCGGCCATGACGGCCTCCTTTTCTGATATCTGCAATATTTAGCGCAACGTGCAACTAATGAGTCAAGCCGCAAAGCAAAGGCCCCGGAAGTCGCCTTCCGGGGCCTCGCAATCTGGTCAGGAGCGCTGGACTCAGTCTTCGGCGAAGACGGCTTCGGCCACGGGCCCAGAGTCCTTGCCCTTCTCGGCCGGGTCGCGATCAACGAACTCGATCACGGCCATCGGGGCGTTGTCGCCGTAGCGGTAGCCCGCCTTCAGGACGCGGATGTAGCCGCCGTTGCGCTCGGCGTAGCGGGGGCCCAGGACGGCGAACAGCTTGCCGACCTGCTCGACGTCGCGAACCTGGCTGATCGCCTGGCGGCGGGCGTGCAGGTCGCCGCGCTTGGCCAGCGTCACCAGCTTCTCGACGAAGGGACGCAGTTCCTTGGCCTTCGGCAGGGTCGTGACGATCTGCTCGTGCTTGATCAGGCTCGCGGACATGTTGGCGAACATCGCCGTCCGGTGGGCGGTCGTACGACCCAGTTTGCGGTGGGCTTTGCCGTGACGCATCTCAGTATCTCCTGGGCTCTCCGGCCCGCCTGGCCGCCCGATCGTCTGGGCGTCCGCCTAACCAAGTCCCAGCCTTGCTCCCGCCTGGGTCAACACGAAGCGCCGGGGCCCTCCACCGCTGTTGCGGCTTCGCAGGGCCCGGACCGCGGATCGCGGTCTGGAGCGGCGCGGCAGTCGATTACATCTGGTCTTCGAACTTCTTCGCCAGCTCTTCGATGTTCTCCGGCGGCCAGTTCGGCACATCCATGCCGAGGTGGAGGCCCATGCCGGCGAGCACTTCCTTGATCTCGTTCAGAGACTTCCGACCGAAGTTCGGCGTGCGCAGCATCTCGGCTTCCGTCTTCTGGATCAGGTCGCCGATGTAGACGATGTTGTCGTTCTTCAGGCAGTTGGCCGAACGGACGGAGAGTTCGAGCTCGTCCACCTTCTTCAGCAGCGCCGGGTTGAACGGCAGTTCCGGCTTGGCCTCGCCCTCGACCTTCTTCTTCGGCTCTTCGAAGGTGATGAAGATCTGGAGCTGGTCCTGCAGGATGCGGGCGGCGTAGGCCACGGCGTCCACCGGCGACACGGCGCCGTTGGTCTCCACTTCCATCACCAGCTTGTCGTAGTCGAGGCTCTGGCCCTGGCGGGTCGGCTCGACGCGGTAGGCGACGCGCTTGACCGGCGAGAACAGGCTGTCGACGGCGATCAGGCCGATCGGGGCGTCCTCGGGGCGGTTCATCTCGGCCGGGACGTAGCCCTTGCCGGTCTGGACCGTGAACTCCATGCGCACGCTGGCGCCGTCGTCCAGGGTGCAGAGCACGTGGTCGCCGTTCAGGATCTCGATGTCGGCCGGGGCCTCGATCTGGCTGGCGGTGACGACGCCGGGGCCGGTGGCCCGGAGCGTCATGCGCTTCGGCCCTTCGGCGTGCATCCGCAGCGCCAGTTGCTTGATGTTCAGGACGATGTCGACGACGTCCTCACGCACGCCTTCCAGCGACGAGAACTCGTGGACCACGCCGTCGATCTGCACGGCCGTCACAGCGGCGCCTTGCAGCGAGGATAGAAGCACGCGACGCAGGCTGTTGCCCAGCGTCACGCCGAACCCGCGTTCGAGCGGTTCGGCGACCAGACGGGCCTTGCGGCTCGCGTCGGCGCCGGTCTCGATCTGCGGCTTCTCGGGACGGATAAGCTCGTTCCAGTTTCTTTCGATCACTTGGTGTCCCTCGGAACGCAGGATCGCCGGCCGCGAACGCGGTCCGGCGCCTCGAATTGCAATACGTGTTTACTCAGACGCGCCGGCGCTTCGGCGGCCGGCAGCCGTTATGCGGAATGGGGGTCACGTCACGGATGGTGGTGATCGTCATGCCGACGGCCTGCAGCGCCCGCAGCGCCGACTCGCGGCCCGAACCGGGGCCCGAGACGTTCACTTCGAGGGTGCGGACGCCGTGTTCGGCGGCCTTGCGGCCCGCGTCCTCGGCGGCCATCTGGGCGGCGTAGGGCGTCGACTTCCGCGAACCCTTGAAGCCCATCAGCCCCGCGCTCGACCAGGAGATGGTGTTCCCCTGCGCGTCGGTGATGGTCACCATGGTGTTGTTGAAGGAGGCGTTCACGTGGGCGACGCCCGACGTGATGTTCTTGCGCTCGCGGCGTTTGACGCGCGCCGGTTCCTTGGCCATCGGAGATAAACTCTCTTACTTCTTCTTGCCGGCGATCGGCTTGGCGGGGCCCTTGCGGGTCCGGGCGTTGGTGTGCGTGCGCTGGCCGCGGACCGGCAGGCCCTTGCGGTGGCGCAGGCCGCGGTAGCAGGCGAGGTCCATCAGCCGCTTGATGTTCACCGCCGTCTCGCGACGGAGGTCGCCCTCGACCATGTAGTCACGGTCGATGGTTTCGCGGATTTGCAGGACCTCCTGGTCGGTCAGCTGATTGACGCGCCGGGCGTCCTCGATGCCGACCTTCGTGACGATCTCACGGGCTTTCGCCGCGCCGATGCCATGGATGTACTGCAGCGCGATGATCACGCGCTTGTTGGTGGGAATGTTGACGCCAGCGATACGGGCCACGTGGGAAGATCTCCTGATCACGCAAGAGAAGCGCGAACGGCGCCCCGGCCCCTCTTTGCCATAGGCATAGGCCGGCGCGTCCTTCGCGCTCTTTCGCGGAAGCGCTTCGTTATAGGGATCGGGGCGCCTCCGTCAATGGCGGAAACGCCCAAATGTGAACGATTTCCTGCGCGCGCAAGGGGTGCCCTTCCCGCGCCGGTCCGCTCACAGTCCCCTGCAAGCTAGCCTGGGATGGTTAAGGAAAGCATGAGCCGGCGGGCCGCGCAACGTGGCGGACCCCGCGCGACAGCGTCGCATGCCGCCGGGTTGTGTCCACGCCGACTTCGCGCCGGCGCGCCGATCGATTCCCGGATCGGGCCCTAGCCGGCCTTGGCCAGCGCCGCGTCGATGGCGGCGGCGACCTGGTCGATCGTGCCCATGCCATCCACCTCGACCAGCTTCCCCTGGCCCTCGTAGTAGGGCAGCAGCGGCGCGGTCTGGGTGTTGTAGGCGTCAAGGCGGACCTTGAAGCTTTCTGGGTTGTCGTCGGCGCGGCCGGACTCGGCGAACCGGCCGGCGATGCGCTGCATCAGGGCCTCGTCGTCCACCTTCAGGCGCACCACGAGGTCGATCTGGCGGCCGCGCCGCTTCAGCATCGCGTCCAGGGCCTCGGCCTGGGCGAGCGTGCGGGGGAAGCCGTCGAAGATCGCGCCGCCCGCAGCCTCGGCCTCGGGCAGGCGCTGCTCGATCAGCTCCACGACGATGGCGTCCGAGACCAGTTCGCCGCGCTGCATGATGCCCGACACCCGCTGGCCGAGCTCCGAGCCCGATGCGATGGCGGCGCGCAGCATGTCCCCGGTCGAGAGCTGCACCATCCGGCGCTGCTCCACCAGGCGCTTGGCTTGTGTCCCCTTCCCCGCCGCCGGCGGGCCGAACAGGATCAGGTTCATCGACTACCCCTCCCCTCGCCGGCGCTCTTCCGTCCCCGGCGTACGCTCTCTGCGTCGGAACTCAGCGGCCGCGGCCCCGGAGCTTCGAACGCTTGATCAGGCCCTCGTACTGGTGCGCCAGCAGGTGCGACTGGATCTGGGCGACCGTGTCCATCGTGACGCTGACGACGATCAGCAGGCTGGTGCCGCCCATGTAGAACTGCACGTTGTAGAAGCCGATCAGGGCCTCCGGCAGCAGGCAGACGAGCGCGATGTAGGCCGCGCCGATCACCGTCAGGCGGGTCAGCACGAAGTCCAGGTACTCGGCCGTGCGCTTGCCAGGCCGGATGCCCGGCAGGAAGCCGCCGTACTTGCGCAGGTTCTCCGCCGTCTCCTCGGGATTGAACACGATGGAGGTGTAGAAGAAGCAGAAGAAGATGATCAGGGCGCCGTAGAGCACCATGAACAGCGGCCGCCCATGCTGGAGCTGGCCCACCATGCCCGGCATCCACGAAAGCCATTCAGGCAGGTTCGCCGTCGCGGCGAAGCCCATGACCGTCGCCGGCAGCAGGAGCAGCGACGAGGCGAAGATCGGCGGGATCACGCCCGAGGTGTTGATCTTGAGCGGCAGGAACGAGGTGTCGCCGCCGAACATGCGGTTGCCCACCTGGCGCTTCGGGTACTGGACCAGGAGGCGGCGCTGCGAGCGCTCCATGAAGACGATGGCCACGGTGACGCCGACCACCAGGACGGCGATCATCAGCAGCGCGCCGCCGCTCATGGCGCCCGTGCGGGCCATCTCGAAGGCCTGGCCGATATAGCGCGGCAGGACCGCCACGATGCCGGCGAAGATGATCAGGCTGATGCCGTTGCCCACGCCGCGGCTGGTGATCTGCTCGCCCAGCCACATCAGGAACATGGTGCCGCCCGTCAGGGTGACGACCGTCGAGACGATGAAGAAGATCCCGGGGTTCTCGACCAGGCCGGGGCTCTGGGACAGGCCCGCGGCGATGCCGAACGACTGGAACAGCGCCAGCACAACGGTCAGGTAGCGGGTGTACTGGTTGAGCTGCTTGCGGCCGGCCTCGCCGCCTTCCTTCTTCAGCTTCTCCCACGGCGGATACACCGTGCCGAGGAGCTGGACGATGATCGAGGCCGAGATGTACGGCATCACGTTCAGGGCGAAGAGCGCCATGCGCTCCACGGCGCCGCCCGAGAACATGTTGAACATGCCCAGGATGCCCTGGGCCTGGCCCTGGAAGGCCTGCTGCAGGGCGGCCGCGTCGATGCCGGGGATCGGGATGTAGCACCCGGCCCGGTAGACGATCATCGCCCAGAGCGTGAACCAGATGCGCTTGTGAAGCTCCGTCGCCTTCGAGAAGGCGTCGAAGTTCATGTTGGCGGCGAGCTGTTCGGCGGCCGAAGCCATTCAGCAAATCCCCTGACTCGTGACCGGGATCACATAGGACGGGCGGGCCCCGATAGCGAGGCCGCCCGTCACCGGAAGCGGACCTTAGGCTTCCGCCGAGGCGTCCTGGGGAGCTTCCGGCCTGGTCGTGGTCAGCTTGCCGCCGGCCTTCTCGACCGCGGCGCGGGCCGAAGCCGTCGCCGAATAGACCGTCAGGGTGAGCTTGGACTTCAGTTCGCCCTTGCCCAGCAGCTTCACGCCGTCCTTCACGCGGCGGATGACGCCGGCCTTCAGCAGGGCCTCGGCGTCGATGGCGGCCTTGGCGTCGAGCTTGCCGGCGGCGACCGCCTGCTCGATGCGCCACAGGTTCACCTCGGCGAAGTCCTTGCGGTTGCGCGAGTTGAAGCCGCGCTTCGGCATCCGCATGTGCAGCGGCATCTGGCCGCCTTCGAAGCCGGCGATCGACACGCCCGTGCGGGCCTTCTGGCCCTTCACGCCGCGGCCGGCGGTCTTGCCCTTGCCCGAGCCGGGGCCGCGGCCGACGCGCATGCGGTTCTTGGTGGAGCCCTCGCGCGGAGCGAGTTCGTTCAGCTTGGTCATGTGCCTCTCCTTAAGAGATCTGACGCCGGGGAACGGAACCCCGACTCGGCTTGAAAAAACGTCCGGCCCAGAAAGGCCGAAGGGGGCCCGAAGGCCCCCGGGCGGAGGTTAGCCCTCCACCACCTCGATGAGGTGCGCCACCTTGGCGACCATCCCGCGCACGGCGGGCGTGTCCTCAAGGGTCGAGACCCGGCCCACGCGGTTCAGGCCGAGGCCGATAAGCGTGGCGCGCTGGTCCTTGGTCCGGCGGATCGGGCTGCCGGTCTGGCGAACGGTGATCTTGGCCATGTGACTTAACCTTCCGCATCCGCGGCGGGCTGGGCCGCCGAGGCGCCATCGGCGTGGCGGCCGATCACGTCCGAGACCTTCTTGCCGCGCTTGGCCGCGACCTGGCGGGGCGAAGACTGGGCCTTCAGCGCCTCGAAGGTCGCGCGCACCATGTTGTAGGGGTTGGACGAGCCGGTCGACTTGCCCACGACGTCCTGGACGCCAAGGGTTTCGAGCACCGCGCGCATCGGACCGCCGGCGATGACGCCGGTGCCGGGAGGCGCCGCGCGCACCATCACCTTGCCCGCGCCCCAACGGCCGTTGCCGTCGTGATGCAGGGTGCGGCTCTCGCGCAGCGGCACGCGGATCATCGACTTCTTGGCTTCCTCGGTCGCCTTACGGATGGCTTCCGGCACTTCGCGCGCCTTGCCATGACCGAAGCCCACGCGGCCCTTCTGATCGCCGACCACCATCAGGGCGGCGAACGAGAACCGGCGGCCGCCCTTCACGGTGGCCGCGACGCGGTTGATGTGGACCAGCTTCTCGACGAGTTCGCTGTCGCGTTCTTCTTCGCGATTGCGACGGTCGCCGCGCTCTTCGTTCCTGCGAGCCATCGATCGTTCCTTAGAAATTCAGGCCGGCTTCGCGCGCGGCGTCGGCCAGGGCCTTCACCCGGCCATGGTACAGGTAGCCGCCCCGGTCGAAGACGACGTCCTTGACGCCCTTCTCGATCGCGCGCTGGGCCACGAGGGCCCCCACGCGGGCGGCGGCCTCCTTGTCCGCGCCCTTGGCCTTCTTCTCGCCTTCCAGCGAGGAGGCGGCCGCGAGCGTCACGCCGCGTTCATCGTCGATGACCTGGGCGTAGATGTTCTTGGACGAGCGGAAGACCGACAGGCGCGGACGGCCGTTGGCCACCTTCTTGAGGTGGGTGCGGACGCGCTGGGCGCGGCGCTTGGTGGTGTCGCGGGGAGAGAGCGCCATGGCTTACTTCTTCTTGCCTTCCTTGCGCCGGACGTTTTCACCGGCGTAGCGCACGCCCTTGCCCTTGTAGGGCTCCGGCGGACGGATGCGGCGGATCCGGGCGGCGGTTTCGCCGACGAGCTGCTTGTCGATGCCCGAGATCTTGATCTCGGTCTGCTTCGGGGTCGCGAAGCTGATGCCCTGCGGCGGCTTGATGTCGACGTCGTGGCTGAAGCCGAGCTGCATGGAGAGCGCCTGGCCCTTCATCGCCGCACGGTAGCCGACGCCCACCAGCTCGAGGGTCTCCTCGTAGCCCTGGGTGACGCCCACGACCATGTTGTTCACCAGCGTGCGGGACAGGCCCCACATCGCTTGCGCGCGCGTGGTGTCCTGGCGCTTGGCGAGCACGATCTCGGCGCCTTCCTGACGGACCTCGATCTCCTCGGCCACGGTCCAGGCGAGCTGGCCCTTGGGCCCCTTCACCGTCACCGTCTGCCCGTCGATGGTCACCGTCACGCCGCTCGGGACGGCGACCGCCTTCTTACCGATACGAGACATCTTAGTAGACCCGGCAGAGGACTTCGCCGCCAACGTTGGCCTCGCGGGCCGCGTTGTCGGACATGACGCCCTTCGGCGTGGACAGGATCGAGATCCCGAGGCCGTTCTTCACGGGCTTCAGGTCCTTGATCGACGAATAGACGCGGCGGCCCGGCTTGGAGACGCGGCTGATCTCCACGATGACCGGCTGGCCATCGAAGTACTTCAGCTCGATCTCGAATTCCGGGAACGCGCCGGGCTTCTGCACCAGCTGGTAGCCGCGGATGTAGCCCTCCTCGGCCAGCACATCGAGGACGCGCGCGCGCATCTTCGACGCCGGCGTCGAGAGCTTGGACCGGCCGCGCATGGCGGCGTTCTTGATACGGGCGATCAGATCGCCGATGGGGTCGTTGACCATCTTGACCCTCCTACCAGCTCGACTTGACGAGGCCCGGGATCAGCCCGTGCGAACCCAGTTCGCGCAGGGAGACCCGGCTCATCTTCAGCTTGCGGTAATAGGCGCGCGGACGGCCCGTCACCTCACAGCGGTTGCGAATGCGCACTGCGGCGGAGTTCCGCGGCAGTTCGGCCAGCTTCAGGCGGGCCTCGAAGCGTTCCTCGAGGGGAAGGCTCTCGTTATTGGCAATATCCTTCAGCGCCTGGCGCTTGGCGGCGTATTGCTTGACGAGCTTCTTGACCCGGTCGTTGCGGTTGACGGCGCTTTTCTTGGCCATGTGTTCTTTCCTTCCCGCCGCTTATTGCTGAACGAACGGGAACTGGAATTCCCTGAGGAGCTCGCGGGCTTCCTCGTCGGACTTCGCAGTGGTGGCGACGATGATGTCCATGCCCCAGATCTGGTCGATCTGGTCATAGTTGATCTCGGGGAACACGATGTGTTCCTTGAGACCCATGGCGTAGTTGCCCCGGCCGTCGAACGACGTCGGCTTCAGGCCCCGGAAGTCCTTCACCCGCGGCAGCGCGATGGTGATCAGGCGGTCCAGGAACTCGTACATGCGGTCGGCGCGCAGGGTGACCTTGCAGCCCACCGTCATGCCTTCACGCAGCTTGAAGCCGGCGATCGAGCTGCGCGCCTTCGTCGGCACGGGCTTCTGACCGGCGATCTTCGCCAGGTCGGCGATCGCGGACTGGACCTTCTTGGAGTCCGCCACGGCCTCGCCCACCCCCATGTTGATGACGATCTTGTCCAACTTGGGGATCTGCATCTCGTTGGTGTAGCCGAAGCGCTCCTTCAGCCGCGCGCGGATGCGCTCGCGGTATTCGGACTTCAGCCGCGGTTCGTAAGCTTGCTCAGCCATTGATCACCTCGCCGGTCGTCTTGGCGAACCGCACCTTCTTGTCGCCTTCCATGCGGAAGCCGACGCGGGTCGGCTTGCCCTTGGAGTCGACCACGGCGACGTTCGACACGTGGATCGGCGCTTCCTTGTTCTTGATCCCGCCCTGGGGATCGAGCTGCGACGGACGGGTGTGGCGCTGGACCATGTTCAGGCCTTCGACCACCACGCGCTGCTCCTGCGGGAGCACCTTCAGGACGGCGCCCTGACGGCCCTTGTCCTTGCCCGTGAGGACCACGACGCGGTCCCCCTTCTTGATCTTCGCGGCCATCACAGCACCTCAGGCGCGAGCGAAATGATCTTCATGTGGTTCTTGGCGCGCAGTTCGCGGGGAACCGGGCCAAAGATCCGCGTGCCGATCGGCTCGGATTGCTTGTTGACGATGACGGCGGCGTTCTTGTCGAACCGGATGACCGAGCCGTCCTTGCGCTTGATGCCCTGGCTGGTGCGCACGACGATGGCCTGCAGCACATCGCCCTTCTTCACGCGGCCGCGCGGGATCGCCTCCTTCACGGAGACGACGATCTTGTCGCCGACGCCGGCGTAGCGCCGCTTGGCGCCGCCGAGCACCTTGATGCACATGACCCGGCGGGCGCCGGAGTTGTCGGCGACGTCCAGGTTAGTTTGCATCTGGATCATGGATCCGGATCCTTACGCTTGGGCCGCGCCGCCCTTAGGCAGCACTTCCCAGGTTTTCAGCTTCGACTTGGGCGCGCATTCGATGATGCGGGCGACCTCGCCGATCTTGTAAGTGTTGCCCTCGTCGTGGGCGTGGTACTTCTTCGACCGACGGACGGTCTTCTTCAGCACCGGATGCAGGAAGGTCCGCTCGACCTTCACGACGACCGTCTTGTCACCCTTGTCGGAGACGACGACGCCTTCGAGGATTCGCTTCGGCATGTCCTATCGTCTCCTCAGGCTTGGGCCTGCTTGGCGCGCAGGACGGTCTTGATGCGCGCGATGTCCTTGCGCACCTGGCCCACGCGGTGGGTCTTCTCGATCTGGCCGGTCGCCTTCTGGAAGCGCAGGTTGAACTGCTCCTTCTTCAGCGAGACGAGCTGCTCGGCCAGTTGATCGGGCGTCATGCCCCGGACTTCGTCGATCTTCATCACGCGTGCTCCACGGCGGCGTCGATGCGGGTGACGATGCGGGTCTTCACCGGAAGCTTGGCCGCGCCGAGGCGCAGGGCTTCACGGGCGACGTCATCCGGCACGCCGTCGATTTCGAACATGATGCGGCCAGGGTGGACGCGGGCGGCCCAGTACTCGACCGAGCCCTTGCCCGAACCCATCCGGACTTCCGCCGGCTTGCCGGTGACCGGCACGTCGGGGAAAACCCGGATCCACACCCGGCCCTGGCGCTTCATCTGGCGGGTGATCGCGCGGCGGGCCGCTTCGATCTGACGCGCCGTGATGCGCTCGGGCTCCAGCGACTTCAGGCCGTACGAGCCAAAGTTCAGCGTGAACCCGCCCTTGGCCGTGCCGTGGATGCGGCCCTTGAACTGCTTACGATACTTGGTCTTTTTCGGAGACAGCATGGTTCAGGTCCTTAGGCGTTCGCCGACTCGCGGCGCTCGCGCCGGGGGCCACGATCCGGACGGTCGCCGCGCTCACGGCCGCCGCCCTCGCCCGCGGGCCCGCTCTCGCCGGCCAGGCGCTTGTCGAGGGCCATCGGGTCGTGCTCGAGCACTTCGCCCTTGAACACCCACACCTTCACGCCGATCACGCCGTAGGTGGTCTTGGCCTCGGTGAAGCCGTAGTCCACGTCGGCGCGCAGGGTGTGCAGCGGCACGCGGCCTTCGCGGTACCACTCCATGCGGGCGATTTCGGCGCCGCCGAGGCGGCCCGAGACGTTGATCCGGACGCCCTTGGCGCCCAGGCGCATCGCCGACTGCATCGAACGCTTCATGGCGCGGCGGAAGGCCACGCGGCGCTCGAGCTGCTGGGCGATGTTCTCGGCGATCAGCTGGGCGTCGGTCTCGGGCTTGCGGATCTCGACGATGTTCAGGTGAACCTCGCCGTCCGTCATCGCCGCGATGTCCTTGCGCAGCTTCTCGATGTCCGCGCCCTTCTTGCCGATGATCACGCCAGGGCGCGCGGCATAGATGGTGATGCGGCACTTCTTGTGCGGACGCTCGATGATGATCCGCGACACGCCGGCCTGGTACAGGCGCTTCTTCAGCGCGCGGCGGACCTTGATGTCCTCGTGCAGCAGACGGCCGTACTCGGGGCCGTCGGCGAACCAGCGGCTGTCCCAGGTGCGGTTGATGCCGAGACGCAGCCCGACCGGATTGATTTTCTGACCCATCAGGCCGCCTCACCTTGCTCGCGGACCACGATGGTGATCTCGCTGAACGGCTTCTCGACGCGCGTGGCGCGACCGCGGGCGCGGGCGTGGAAGCGCTTCATGACCAGGTTCTTGCCGACGAAGGCCTCGGCGACGACCAGGTTGTCGATGTCGAGGTTGTGGTTGTTCTCGGCGTTCGAGATGGCCGAGTAGAGCGCCTTGCGCACATCGCGGGCGATGCGCTTGGAGCTGAACTCCAGCTCGTTGAGGGCGCGCTGGACCTTGAGGCCGCGGATCGACTGGGCCACCAGGTTGAGCTTGCGCGGGCTGGTGCGGAGGGTCCGCACCTTGGCCATCGCCTCGGTCCCGGCGAGCCGCCGGGCTTTCGCTTGCTTGGCCATCTTACTTCCTCTTGGCCTTCTTGTCGGCGGCGTGGCCGGGGAAGAAGCGGGTGGGCGCGAACTCGCCCAGCTTCATGCCGACCATGTCTTCCGAGATCAGCACCGGCACATGCTTCAGGCCGTTGTGGACGCCGAAGGTCAGGCCCACGAACTGCGGCATGATGGTGGAGCGGCGCGACCAGGTCTTGATCACGTCCTTCCGGCCCGAGGCCTGCGCGGCCTCGGCCTTCTTGAGCAGGTACCCGTCGACGAACGGGCCTTTCCAGACGGAGCGGGTCATCGGTTAGCGAGCCTTCCGAGCGTGGCGCGAGCGGATGATGAACTTGTCCGTCGCCTTGTTCTTGCGGGTCTTGCGGCCCTTCGTGGGTTGGCCCCACGGGGTGACCGGGTGACGGCCGCCCGAGGTGCGGCCTTCACCGCCGCCGTGCGGGTGGTCGATCGGGTTCATGGCGACGCCGCGGACGTGCGGCCTGCGGCCCTTGTGACGCGAGCGGCCGGCCTTGCCGAGGCTCTCGTTCATGTGGTCGGGGTTCGAGACCGCGCCCACCGTGGCCATGCAGCCGTCCTGCACCATGCGCAGCTCGCCCGAGTTCAGGCGGATCTGGGCGTAGCCGGCGTCGCGGCCGACCAGTTGGGCGTAGGCGCCGGCGGCGCGCGCGATCTGCCCGCCCTTCAGCGGCTTCAGCTCGACGTTGTGGATGATCGTGCCGATCGGCATGCCGCGCAGCGGCATGGCGTTGCCCGGCTTCACGTCGGCCTTTTCCGAGGCCACGACCTGGTCGCCAGCCTTCAGGCGCTGCGGGGCCAGGATGTAGGCCAGCTCGCCATCCTCGTACTTCACCAGGGCGATGAAGGCCGAACGGTTCGGGTCGTACTCCAGGCGCTCGACCGTGCCGGGCACGTCGAACTTGCGGCGCTTGAAGTCGATGACGCGGTACAGGCGCTTGGCGCCGCCGCCGCGGAAGCGGACGGCGATGCGGCCGTTGCCGCCGCGGCCGCCCGACTTGGTCAGGCCCTCGACGAGCGACTTTTCCGGGCGACCCTTGTGGAGCTCGGACTTGTCGACCAGGACGAGCTGACGACGGCCCGGCGAGGTCGGATTGAACTGCTTCAGAGCCATCGGATCAGAGCCCCGTGGTGATGTCGATCGACTGGCCTTCGGCCAGGGTCACGATCGCTTTCTTGACGTCGGAACGACGGCCGACGATGCCGCGGAAGCGCTTGGTCTTGCCCTTCACGTTGATCGTGTTGACCTTCGTGACGTTGACCTTGAACAGCGCCTCGACCGCAGCCGCGATCTCGTCCTTCGTCGCATCGCCGGCGACGCGGAAGACGACCTTGTTCTGCTCGGAAAGCAGCGTGGCCTTTTCCGTGATCACGGGCGACAGAATGGTGTCGTAGTGGCGGACGGTGGGCTCGACGGCCATCACGCGGCCTCCTCAGGCTGGAAGCGCGCCTGGATCGCGGCCACCGCGTCCTTCGTCAGGACGAGGGTGCGGCGACGGAGCACGTCGTAGACGTTCAGGCCGGCGTTCGGCAGCACGTCCACGTTCGGGATGTTCCGGGCGGCGAGCTTCAGGTTGGTGTCGACCTCGACGCCGGCGATCACCAGCGCGTTGGTCACGCCGATCTTGCCCAGCTTCTCGCGGAGCGCGGCGGTCTTGGCTTCCGGCAGGGCCGCCGAGTCCAGGACGATCAGCGAACCGTCCTTGGCCTTGGACGACAGCGCGTGCTTCAGGGCCAGCGCCCGGACCTTCTTGGGAAGGTCGAAGGCGTGGCTGCGCACCACGGGCCCGTGGGCCTTGGCGCCGCCGACGAACTGGGCCGCCCGGCGCGAGCCGTGACGGGCGCCGCCGGTGCCCTTCTGCTTGTACATCTTCTTGCCCGTACGAGAGACCTCGTTGCGGACCTGGATCTTGTGCGTGCCGGCGCGGCGCTTGGCGAGCTGCCAGGTGACGCAGCGCTGCAGGATGTCGGCGCGGATCTCTTCGATGCCGAAGATGTCGTCGGGAAGCTCGATCGAGCCGCCCTTCCCGCCGTCGAGCTTGATGACGTCGAGTTTCATTACGCTTGATCCCCAGCTTCGGTCGCCGTGGCCTCTTCGGCCGGGGCTTCAGTCACCGCGGGCTCCTCGGCGGGCGTTTCCGCAGCCGCTTCGACAGGGGTCGGTTGGCCCGCGCCCTTGAACGCGCCCGGCTTCGGCGCTTCGGCCGGCAGCGGGGCCTTCACGGCGTCGCGGATCTTCACGAACGAGCCTTCCGAGCCCGGGACGGCGCCCTTGACCAGGATAAGGCCGCGCTCGGCGTCCACGCGCCAGACGGTGACGTTGAGAGTGGTGACGGTTTCCTGGCCGTAGTGGCCGGCCATCTTCTTGCCCGGGAACGTGCGGCCCGGGTCCTGGCGATTGCCGGTCGAACCGTGCGAGCGGTGCGACACGGACACGCCGTGGGTGGCCCGCAGGCCGCCGAAGTTCCAGCGCTTCATGGCGCCGGCGAAGCCCTTGCCGACCGTGGTGCCGGTGACGTCGATCTTCTGACCCGGCACGAAGTGGTCGGCGGTGATCTCCGCGCCCACGTCGATAAGGTTGTCTTCCGACACCCGGAACTCGGCCAACTTGGCCTTCGGCTCCACCTGGCCCTTGGCGAAGTGGCCGCGCAGACCCTTGGAGGTGTTCTTCGGTTTCTTGGAGCCCGCGCCGAGCTGGAGGGCCACATAGCCGTCCTTGTCCTTGGTGCGGTGGGCGACGACCTGGCAGCCTTCGAGGCTGAGGACGGTCACCGGGACATGGCTGCCCGCCTCATCGAAGAAGCGCGTCATGCCCAGCTTCTTGGCGATCACGCCGGTACGCATCGGACCGATCCCCTTAGAGCTTGATCTCGACGTCCACGCCGGCGGACAGGTCGAGCTTCATCAGCGCGTCCACGGTCTGCGGGGTGGGGTCGACGATGTCGAGCACGCGCTTGTGCGTGCGGATTTCGA
>NZ_JBKBRO010000032.1:0-25996 GCF_046463815.1 Phenylobacterium sp.
TGCTGGCGCGCCAGCCCGGCTGCGGCCGTCCGGGTTCGATGGCGGTGACCACCTGGAGCGTCGCGCCCCAGGCCTCCGCGAGATCGCACGCACGGTCGAGCGCGCGGTCGCAACGGCCGCTCAGATCGCTGGCCAGCAGGATCGAAGGGGGCCCTTCGCCCCGGGGGATGCTTACGGTCATCAGATCCTCCACGATGGACCATCATGACAGCCGTGCGGGCGTCGACATTGACGCCACTCAAGGCCGGACCGGCCGCGCCGGGCCAAAGGAGACCTCGCGGAGGCGCCCTTGATCCTCGCCTGGACCCTGTTCCTGCTGCTGGCCGGCGTGATCGCCGTGGCCGGCTTCTGGCTGTCGCGCTTCGCCGACGTGATCGCCGAGCGGACCGGGCTATCGGGAAGCTGGGTCGGCCTGGTGCTGATGGCCACGGTCACCTCGCTGCCGGAGCTCGTCACGGGGGTCACGGCGGTGCGCGTGGAGAACGCGCCCGACCTGGCGGTCGGCAACATCGTCGGCGCCTGCATGTTCAACCTCATGCTCCTGAGCCTGGTGGACCTTTTCTACCGGCCGGCCTGCATGTTCACCCGCGCCTCGGAGGGGCATGCCCTGTCGACCGGCTATGGGGCCGTGATGCTGGCGATGGTGGGGCTCAACATCGCCGCGCCGCTGCCGGAGCCCGCGCTTCCGCTCAGCCTGGCCAGCATCGCCATCGTCCCCGTCTATCTGCTGGCGTTGCGGACCACCTTCGACTTCGAGCGCCGCCGTCTCCTCGAACCAGCTGAACCGGCGGTCGCGAAGTATCCGGGCGTGACGTTGCGGCGGGCCGCCGCCGGCTATGCGGCGTCGGCGCTTGGGGTCGTCGCGGCGGGGCTCCTGCTGCCGGGGGCGGCGCTGGAGCTCGGGCGCCAGATGGGCTGGTCGGAGAGCTTCGTCGGCACGCTGTTCCTGGCGGCGGTGACGGCGCTGCCCGAACTGGTGGTCACCCTCTCGGCGGTCCGGATCGGCGTGCTGGACATGGCGATCGCGAACCTCCTGGGCAGCAACCTCTTCAACATTGTCGTGCTCGCCGTCGACGACGCCGCCTATCCGCACGGCCCCCTGCTGTCGAACGTGAGCCGGGTCCACGAGACGACGATCCTGACCGCGCTTCTGATGAACGGGATGGTGACGGCCGGCCTGATCTATCGCCCCCGGGGCCGACCGGCCGGCGCAATGAGCTGGGTGAGCCTCGCGCTGATCGCCGCCTACGCCCTCAACGCCGTGATCCTCCACCGCACGCCCGCAGGTTGACCTCTCTCAACGCGTGGCGCGTTCCGGCCGGTAGTCTTCAGGCCGCGATGCCGCGGAGACGTCCCATGCCGCCGACCGAATACATCCGTCCGTTCGAGACCCTGGCCCTGGGCGACGTGCCCCTGGTGGGCGGCAAGACCGCCTCGCTGGGCGAGCTGCAGCAGCTTCTTAAGGGCGCCAAGGTCGGCGTGCCCGAGGGCTTCGCCATCACCGCGAGGGCCTATCGCGACGCGATCACGGAGGCCGGCGCCTGGGACGAACTGCGCGAACTCATGGACGGTATCGAACCGGGCGACGTGGAGGACCTCGCCCGCCGCGCGGCCCGGGCCCGCCGGATCGTCTACGACGCCACCGGCAGCGAGGCGCTGACCCGGCAGATCGTCGAGGCCTACCGCGGCCTGAAGCGGGCCGCCGGCCAGGACATCACCGTGGCCGTGCGCAGCTCGGCCACTGCCGAGGACCTGCCGACGGCGAGCTTCGCCGGCCAGCACGAGAGCTATCTGCACATCCATGACGAGGCCGGCCTGATAGAGGCCTGCCGAAAGTGCTTCGCCTCGCTGTTCACCGACCGGGCGGTGGTCTACCGGACCAACAACGGCTTCGACCACCTCAAGGTCTTCCTCTCCATCGCCGTGATGCGGATGGTCCGCTCGGACGACGCGTCCAGCGGGGTGATCTTCACCCTCGACACCGAGAGCGGCTTCCGCGACGTGGTCTTCGTCACCGGCGCCTGGGGCCTGGGCGAGAACGTGGTCCAGGGTCTCGTGGACCCCGACGAGTTCTACGTCCACAAGCCCACCTTCCGGCAGGGCTTCCGCCGGGTGCTGAAGCGCGGCCTGGGCGCCAAGCAGACCCGCATCGTCTGGAGCCACGCCGAGCACGGCCCGACGCTGAAGACCCTGAAGGTCGCCCGCGCCGACCGCGAGCGCTACTGCCTGACCGACGCCGAGGTCATGGACCTGACCGACGTCGCGATCCGCATCGAGGACCACTATTCCAAGCGCAACGGCCGTCCCACGCCCATGGACATCGAATGGGCCAAGGACGCCGTGGACGGGAAGCTCTACGTGGTCCAGGCCCGGCCCGAGACCGTGGCCTCCCAGCGCCAGGGCGGGATCGAGACCTTCCGGCTCAAGGGCTCGGGCGTGGTGCTGGCGAGCGGCCGGGCGGTGGGCGAGAAGGTCGCCTCGGGCCCCGTGCGCCTGATCCGCGGCCCCGCCGACCTGAAGGCCTTCCGGCCTGGGGAGGTGCTGGTCGCGCCTGCCACCAGCCCCGACTGGGAGCCGGTGATGAAGGCCGCCGCCGCCATCGTCACCGACCGGGGCGGGCGCACCTGCCACGCGGCCATCGTCGCCCGGGAGCTGGGCATCCCGGCGGTGGTCGGCGCGGGCGACGCCATGCATCGGCTGGCGAACGGGAGCCGCGTCACCGTCTCGTGCGCCGAGGGCGAGACCGGCCACGTCTACCAGGGCGACGTCCCCTTCGAGGTCGAGCGGCTGAACGCCGCCGACCTGGTCCAGCCCAGGACCCACGTCATGCTGAACCTGGCCCATCCCGACCTGGCCTTCCGGGTGGCGCAGCTCCCCAGCGCGGGCGTGGGCCTGGCCCGGCTGGAGTTCATCATCAGCGAGCGCATCCGGCTTCACCCCATGGCCGCCGCGCACCCGGACCGCGTCGCCTCCGGGCGCGAGCGGGCGGCCATCGCGCGGCTGGCCGAGGGCCATGACAGCCCCCGCGCCTATTTCGTCGACCGGCTGGTGGAGGGGGTGGGCGTGATCGCGGCGGCCTTCTATCCGCGGCCGGTGATCGTGCGGCTGTCCGACTTCAAGACCAACGAGTACGCCAAGCTCCTGGGCGGCAAGGGCTTCGAGCCCGAGGAGGAGAACCCGATGATCGGGTTCCGGGGCGCGTCGCGCTACGCCCATCCCCTCTACGCCGACGGCTTCGCCCTGGAGTGCGAGGCGCTGGGCAAGGTGCGCCGCGAGCTGGGGCTGACCAACCTCAAGGTCATGGTGCCGTTCTGCCGCCGGACCGACGAGGCCGAGCGCGTGCTGCACGCCATGGCCGCCAACGGCCTGAGGCGCGGCGAGGACGGGCTGGAGGTCTATGTCATGTGCGAGATCCCCAACAACGTCATCCAGATCGACGCCTTCGCCAAGCTGTTCGACGGCTTCTCCATCGGCTCGAACGACCTGACCCAGCTCACCCTCGGCGTGGACCGGGATTCCGAAACCGTGGCCTTCGACTTCGACGAACGCGATCCGGGCGTGATGGAGATGCTGCGGCTGGCGGTGACCGGGGCCCGCCGCAACGGCCGCCACGTGGGCATCTGCGGGGAGGCGCCGGCCACCTATCCGGAGGTCGCGGCCTTCCTGGCGGGGCTGGGCGTCGACTCCATCAGCGTCAATCCGCAGAGCCTGCCGCGCACCCTGGCCGTCGTGCACGAGGCCGAGGCCGGCCAGACGCCTCGGCGTGTCCAGGAACCGAACCCTGTTTGACGCGGATCAATGGCGGTCGCGCCCGCGATGCTACCAGGGAGGCGTTCCGGCGTGGCTCCGCGGCTCGGCCGGAACAAGGGCGGGGAGCCAAACGGCCCCGTCCACCGCGCCCAAAGCCACGACACGAGGACGGTGGCGGCGGGTTGAGCAACTCAGACCGGATCTCCCGCCCGTGCCGGAGGTCCGGTCGCGGCTGTCCGGACCTCGGCGGGCGATCTAGGCTCGCAGGAAGCACATGCCGCACCGATCGCCACATCCCGACCTGAATGGCCTGAGCGAGGCTGAGGCCGCACGCCGGCTGGCGGAGCACGGGCCGAACCGCCTGAGCGAACGGCGGACGCGGCGGCTGTGGCGCATCGTCCTCGACGCCTTCAGGGAGCCCATGTTCCTGCTGCTGTTCGCGGCGGTGGCGCTCTACTTCGCCCTCGGCGACATGGGCGAGGCCCTGTTCCTGCTGGCCGGCTCGGCGGCCACCGTGGGCCTGATGATCCTGCAGGAGGCGCGCAGCGAACGCGCCCTGGCGGCGCTGCGCAAGCTGGCCGAGCCCACGGCGCGGGTGATGCGCGACGGCGTGGAGCGGCGCATTCCGGCGGCCGGCATCGTGCCCGGCGACGTGCTTCTGGTGGCCGAGGGCGGCCGGGCTCCCGCCGACGCGGTGCTGCGGGCCGGCGACGTGCTTACTGTCGACGAGTCCATCCTGACGGGGGAGGCGGCGCCGGTGGTGAAGCACCCGGCGGCGGACGGCGCGCCCGACAACCCGCAGGGAACCGCCGACAGCGCCTGCCTCTTCGCGGGCACGCTGATCGTGCGGGGGCAGGGCGTGGCGGTGGTCACGCGCACCGGCCGGACGACCCGCATGGGCGAGATCGGCGCGTCCCTGATGACCCTCCAGGAGAGCCCCACGCCGCTGCAGCAGGCGACGCGCCGGGTGGTTCGCACTCTCGGGCTCTTCGCCGTCCTGGTCGCCGTCGGCGTGCTGCTGATCCAGGGGCTGGCGCGTCAGGACTGGGTGGCGGGGGCCTTGGGCGCGCTGACGGTCGGCATCGCCCTTATCCCCGAAGAGTTCCCGATGGTGCTGGCGGTGTTCCTGGCGCTGGGCGGCTGGCGCCTGGCCCAGAAGAACGTGCTGGTCCGCCGTTCGGCGGCCATCGAGACCCTGGGCGCGATCAGCGTGCTGTGCGTGGACAAGACCGGCACGCTGACACGCAACCACATGCGGCTCGCCGCGCTGTGGCGCGACGGTCGCGAATGGAACTGCGCCGCCGGCGCGCCCGCCGATCGGACCGCGCGGGAACTCCTCCACGTCACCCTGCTGGCCTCGGCCGTGCACGGCATGGACCCCATGGACAACGCTGTCCACGAGCTGGCGGGCGACCTCTGGGCGCATGAGGCGTCGCCGCTCAGGTCCTATCCGCTGCGGCCCGACCGCTTGGCCTTCATTCAGGCCTGGCAGGAGGCGGAAGGGGTGCTGTTCGCCGCCAAGGGCGCGCCCGAGGCGGTGTTCGATCTGTGCGGGCTGAAGGGCGCGGCGCGGACCCACCTCGAGCGGGCCGTCGCGGATCTCGCCGCGCGCGGCCTGCGGGTGCTGGGCGTCGCCTCGAACCGCTGCGATCACGACGGGGGCCGCGAGCCGCCTGACGGGGGGTTCGCGTTCGAGGGCCTGGCCGCGTTCGAAGACCCGGTGCGCGAGGAGGTCCCGGTCGCCCTGGCGGCGGCCCAGGCCGCCGGGGTTCGGGTGGTGATGATCACCGGCGACTATCCCGACACCGGGCTCGCCATCGCCGGGCGGGCGGGCATCGATGTCACGGGCGGGGCGCTCTCCGGCGCCGAGGTGGCGGCGTTGTCGCCGGCGGCGCTGGCCGAGGCGGTGCGGAACGTCAGCGTCTTCGCGCGGATTAGCCCGGACCAGAAGCTCAGGCTGGTCGAAGCGTTCAGGGCGAACGGCGAACTGGTCGGCATGTTCGGCGACGGGGTGAACGACGCGCCGGCGCTGGAGGCCGCCCACGTGGGCGTCGCCATGGGCCGACGGGGGACGGACGTGGCCCGGGAGGCCGCCGACCTCGTGCTGCTGGACGACCGGTTCGCCTCGATCGTGCCGGGGATCGCCGAGGGGCGGCGGATCTTCGCCAACCTCCGGGTCGCCCTGGCCTATCTCGTGGTCGTCCATGTGCCGATGGCGGGCCTCGCCCTGCTGCCGCTGCTTTTCGGGCTTTCGCCGGTGCTGTTCCCCATGCAGGTCGTGCTGCTGGAATTGGTCATCGACCCGATGTGCGCCCTGGTGTTCGAGGGCCGTCCGGCGGCGCGGGGCGCGATGCGCCATCCACCCAGGCGGGCCGACGCGCCGTTGTTTGGTGCGCGCAGTCTGCTGGTCTCGGCGGCGCAGGGGGCGGGCCTGCTGGGCGCGGTGTTTGGCCTCCACCTGTTCCTGCTGTCGGCCGGCGTCCCGGAAGGGGCCGCGCGGGCCGCCGGCCTGATCAGCCTCGTAGCCGGCAACCTGGGCGTGGCCGGCGTGCTGAGCATCGCCCCCGGGGCCGGCCGTTCGCCCGCCCAGCGGCTGGCGTTCGCAGGCATCGCCGTGCTGGCGGCGACGACGCTCGCCGCCGGCGTCGCCGTCCCGTGGCTCGCGCGGCTTTTCCAGTTCGAGACGCCTACGCCGCTGGTGGCCCTGGCGGCGCTGGCCGCCGGCCTCGCGGCGGGCCTGGCGATGGGGATGGCCGCCCTGTTGCACGAGGGCCGGTTCGTCCGTCGCGCGACTACGTAGGACTACCTAAGGGGCGAGCCCTAAGGGGCCGACCCGAATGGCGGCGTCCGGCCGGTGTTCGTAAGCCTTGGACAACAAGGAGCCGACCCGATGTCCCTCGCCTTCCATCACGACCAGCCCGCCCTCGTCGCCAAGACCGGCCTCCGCAAGGACGGCGCCGACACCTATCTGTTCGTGACGCCGCTGGGCCAGACGGTCTGGGTCGACGATCCGGAAGCCGCCACCGCCTTCGCCTCGATGCGGGAAGCCACCCGCGCGGCCATGCGCCTGCCGGCTACGCTTCGCGCCTACGGCCTGCCGCGCGAGCCGGAAGTGGCGCTCCGCAAGACCCACTAGACGTTCAGGCGGGCTCCGGAATCCGCAGCACCACGCGCACGCGGGCCATGTCGTCCTCGTCCGTGTGGGTGCGGAAGCCGAACGCGTCGGCCATGGCGCGCATCCGGTGGTTCTCGCGGGCCACGTCCCCCCAGACCTCCTTCAGCCCGCGCGCGGCGGCGTAGTCCAGCACCTCCTTGAGCAGCATGCGGCCGATCCCCAGATCCTGGCGGTCGCTCCGCACCATGAGGGCGTATTCCCCGCTGTCGCCCTCCGGGTCCTCCACGAGGCGCCCAACTCCCCAGATCTCACCGTCCGGCGCCTCGGCCACGAAGGCCATGTGGCGGTCGTAGTCGAGCTGCGTCAGGCGGGCGGTCATGTCGGGGCTCAGGTGGCGCATGCCGCCGAAGAACCGCAGGTGGACGTCGTGGTCGGTGCTGAGGTCCACCATCTCGGACAGCCGCGCGGCGTCGGCGGGGCGGATCGGCCGCACGCACAGGGTCACGTCGCCGACCTTCACTGTCCGGGCCAGATGCGCCGGGTAGGGCAGGATGGCCGAACTGGGGGTCGCCGCGTCGGGCCGCTTCACCGCGATCCGGGCGTCCAGGGCGACGGCGCCCGAGGCGTCGCAGAGCAGGGGGTTGAGGTCGAGCTCGGTGATCTCGGGCAGGTCGGTGGCCATGCGGCCCAGCGAGACCAGCACCTTCGCCAGCCGGGCGAGGTCGGCGGGCGGCCGGTCGCGGAAACCCTTCAGCAGGCGCGAGATGCGGGTGGCGTCCACCATCTCCCGCGCGAGGTCGTCGTTGAGCGGCGGGAAGCCCAGCGCCCGGTCCTTCAGCACCTCGACGGCCACGCCGCCCGCCCCCACCATGACCAGGGGCCCGAACACCGGGTCCTGGACGATGCCGGCCAGCACCTCCTGGGCCAGCGGGCGGGCCAGCATGGGCTGGAGCATGAAGCCCTCGACCCTGGCGTCGGGGCGGAGCGCGGCCACGCGGGCCAGGATCTCGTCGGCCGCCGCCTGGACGGCCGAGGCGCCCTCCAGGCCCAGGCGCACGCCGCCCACGTCGGACTTGTGGCTGATGTCGCGCGAGAGGACCTTCAGCGCCACCTCGCCGCCCAGATCGTCGGCCGCCGCGCCGGCCTCGGCGGGGGAGCCCACGATGCGGGTTTCGACGATGGGGATGGCATAGGCGCCCAGCACCGCCTGGATCTCCAGCGGCGAGAGGCTGGTCCTCCCTTCGGCCAGGGCGCCTTCCACCACGGCCCGCGCGGTCGCGGAATCGCCCGCGCCCTCGCTGCCGTCGGGAGCGTGCAGCAGGCGGTCGAGGGCCAGGCCGTAGCCGCGCAGCAGGGCGAAGGCGCGCACCCCGGCTTCCGGCGTCTCGAAGGTGGGAAGGCCCGCCCTTGCGAAGCGGCGCCGCGCCTCCACCACGCCGGTTCCGCCCAGCCAGGCGGTGAGCACGGGCTTGGGCGTCCAGCCGCGCGGCGCCGCGTTGATCACCGCGTCGGCGGCGTCGGTGCTGTCGGTGACGGCGGTGGGGCAGTTGAGGGCCAGGATGGCGTCCACCTCGGGCGCCTTGGCCAGCACCTCCAGGGCCTGGCCGTAGAGGGCGGCGGGCGCGTCGCCCAGGATGTCCACGGGATTGCGGCCGGACCAGTTGGCCGGGGCGAGCTTCGACAACGCCGCCCTGGTTTCCTCCGAGAGTTCGACGGGCGCGGTTCCTTCGCGCTCCAGGGCGTCGGCGGCGAGTACGCCCGCGCCCCCGCCGTTGGTGAGGATCGCGAGGTTCCGGACCAGCCGGGGCGTTCCCTTGGCGAAGGTCGCGGCCGCATCCAGGAAGTCGCCGAGTTCGGTCACCTGTAGCAGGCCGGCCCGGCGGAAGGCGGCCTCGTAGACGGCGTCGGCGCCGGCGAGCGCGCCCGTGTGGGAGAAGGCCGCCTTGGCCCCCGCCTGGCCCCGGCCGCCCTTGATGACCACCACCGGCTTCGACCGCGCGGCGGCGCGCGCGGCGCTCATGAACTTCCGCGCGCCCCGGACGCCCTCCAGATAGAGCAGGATGGCCTTGGTTTCCGGATCGCGGCCCAGGTGGTCGAGGACATCGGCCACGTCCACGTCCAGCGCATTGCCCAGCGTGACGACGTGGGAGAAACCCAGGCCGTGCGTGGGCGCCCAGTCCATCAGGGCCGCGGCCACCGCGCCCGACTGGGCCACCAGCGCGACGGAGCCCGAAGGCGGCGCGGCCTTGGCGAAGCTGGCGTTGATGCCGTGCCCCGGCGACAGGAAACCCAGGCAGTTGGGGCCGACGATCCGCAACAGGTGCGGCTTGGCGGCGTCGAGCAGGGCCTGGCGCAGGGCCTCGGTCGGCGCATCGTTCGCCTCGAAACCGGCGCTCAGCACGATGGCGGCGCCGCAGCCGCGCGCGCCCAGGTCCGCGACCAGTCCAGGCACGGCGGCGGCCGGCGTGGCGATCACGGCCAGGTCCGGGGTCTCGGGCAGGTCGGCCACGGTGGGATAGGACGGCTGGCCCAGGATCGCCTTGCCCTTCGGGTTCACGAACCGGAGCGGCCCGCGGAATCCTCCCGAGGCCAGGTTGCGGGCCACGACCTCGCCGACGGAGCCGGGACGGTCGCTGGCCCCGATCAGGGCGATGGCTTCCGGGTGGAAGAGAGCCTGGAAGTTGCGGGTGGTCATCGCGCCTCCGAATGCCGCCGGTCGGCCGAAGACTCCTTGATACCCCTCAATCGCCGGCCGCGCGCCGGCTTTTGACGAACCTCAAGGCGGCGGGCGGCCCGTTTCGCACAAATGCTGGCGGCCGGTCCGCCGCGGCCGGTCGCGCTTTCAAGGATCAACCCATGAACGCCAACATCACACCCCCCGCCAAACAGTCCGCTGTTCCCTCGCGCTTCGCCTTCAGCCCCTTCCAGCGCGAGATCTCCCGCTTCTTCGACGAACTGGGCTCGGGCTGGGAAGCCTTCACCGAGTTCCGGCTGTCGCCCAGCATGGACGTCGTCGAAACCAAGGATGCGATCGAGATCAGCGTCGAGCTCCCGGGTCTTTCCCGAGAGGATGTGAAGATCGCCATGGACGGCGACCTCCTGACCATCAGTGGGGAGAAGAAGGCCGAGAAGGAGAGCAAGGAGCGCGAGTACCGGGTGTACGAGCGCAGCTACGGCCAGTTCTCCCGTTCGATCCGCCTGCCGCGCAGCGTCGACCCCGCCCAGATCAAGGCGGCCATGACCGACGGCGTGCTGAAGATCACGGCGGCGAAGCGCCCCGACGCCCAGACCAAGACTATCGAGATCCAGTCCGCCTGATCTAGAACTAGCGGATTGGCGGAGCGTCCCGGGCCGCCGGTTCCCCCGGGGCGCTCCTTTGTTTTCCGGAGACCTGGATGCCCGACGACCCCGCCGCCAACGGCCTCCCGCCCACGGTGGACGTCGAGGGCGGGTCCCAGCACGTCGGCCCGGCCGCGCCGCTGATGGCCAAGCCGCTGGAGCTGAACACCTTCCGCGAGAACGTGGTCATCCTGCCGCGCGGCAGCGAGGCGATCCGCCCGGAACGCTTGGCCGGCCTGCGCAAGGTCGAGGTGCGGGCGGGGCAGATCAGCCTGCTCGCCACCCCCATCATCTCGGAGGACGGGCTCGTCGGACCCGGCGAGCTGGGCCTGCCCCAGCCGGCGTTCCGGCGCCTGGGCGTGAAAGCCGGCGATTTCGTGGTGGTGGCGCCGGCCCGCGCGCCCCGCACCCTGGCCGCCGTCCGCGCCAAGGCGGCCGGCGAGAGCCTCTCGGTGGAGGACTACGCCGCCGTCACCCGCGACCTGGCCGCCCATCGCTGGTCCGACATGGAGATCGCCGCCTTCCTGATGGCCTGCGCGGCCTTCATGACGCCCGAGGAAACGCTCTGGCTCACCCAGGGCATGGTGAAGGCGGGCCGCACCCTTTCGTGGAACCGCGGCATCGTGGTGGACAAGCACTGCATCGGCGGCGTGCCGGGCAACCGCACGACGCTCATCGTGGCGCCCATCGTGGCCGCCCACGGCCTGATCATGCCCAAGACCTCGTCGCGGGCCATCACCTCGCCCGCCGGCACCGCCGACACCATGGAGGTGCTCGCCAAGGTGGACCTGAGCGAGGCCGAGATGCGCGAGGTCGTCGAGACCTGCGGCGCCTGCGTGGCCTGGGGCGGCCGGGTGGAGCTGTCGCCGGCGGACGACGTGCTGATCTCGGTCGAGCGGCCGCTGTCCATGGATACGCCCGAACAGATGGTGGCCTCGATCATCTCCAAGAAGGTGGCCGCGGGCTCCACGCACCTGGTGCTGGACGTGCCGGTGGGGCCGACCACGAAGGTCCGCGACCGCCGCCAGGCGCTGAAGCTCAAGAAGTTGTTCGAATACGTGGCCGACCGCATGGGCCTGACCATGCAGGTCTTGATCACCGACGCGCTCGAGCCGATCGGCCGGGGCGTGGGGCCCGTGCTGGAGGCCCGCGACGTGATGGCCGTGCTGGAGAACCGGCCGGACGCGCCGGTGGACCTGCGGGAGAAGTCGATCCGGCTGGCCGGCCAGGTGCTGGAGTTCGACCCCGCCCTGCGTGGCGGCGCGGGCGAGAAGCGGGCCCGCGAACTGCTGGAGAGCGGGGCGGCGGCGGCCAAGATGGACCAGATCCGCAAGGCCCAGGGCCCTTCGCCGATCGCCAACGCCCTGGGCGACCTGGTGCACGAGGTCCGCGCCGAGGCGAGCGGCCACGTCGAGGCCATCGACTGCCTGCGCATCGCCCATGTGGCCCGGCTGGCCGGCGCCCCCACCGATCCGGGCGCGGGCATCGAGATCCTGCGCCGGACCGGCGACGCGGTGGCGGCGGGCCAGCCGATCTACCGGATCTACGGGTCCGAGCGCTCGGACTTCGGCTTCGCGGTCGAGGCGTCGGGCGAGAACTCCGGCGTGCGCATCGCGTGACGGACGCCGCGGTTCATGCCTTCGCCGAGGATGAGGCGCCCGCGGGCCGGCTCGCGGCGGCCCTGGGCGTTCCCCTGCGGCTCGTGGACCTGCACGCCTTCCCGGACGGCGAAACCCTGGTCACCGTGGCCGAGTCGCCGCCGACGGTGATCGCCTACCGCTCGCTCGACCGCCCGAATGGCAAGCTCGTGCCCCTGCTGCTGGCCTGCGACGCCTGGCGCCGCGCCGGGGCCCGGCGGCTCGTGCTGGTCGCGCCCTACCTCTGCTACCTGCGCCAGGACACGCTATTCCGGCCGGGCCAGTCGCTCAGCCGCGACGTGATCGGCGGCCTGCTGGGGCCGCGCTTCGAGCGCATCGTCACCGTCAATCCGCACCTCCACCGCACGCCGGACCTGGGTCCGGTGTTCCCGGGCGCGGAGGTCACGGTGCTGTCCGCCGCCGGGGAGCTGGCGCGGGCGCTGGGCGGCGCCGACCAGGCCGTCGTGGTCGGGCCGGACGAGGAGTCCGCCCCCTGGGCGGCGGCGGTGGGCGCGGCCCTGAGCGCGCCAAGCCTGACCCTTCTGAAACACCGCAGCGGCGACCGGGAGGTGGAGCTGACCGCGCCCGATCCCAAGGCCCTCGCCGGACGGCGCGCGATCCTGGTGGACGACATCTGCTCGTCGGGGGCGACCCTGGCGCGGGCGGTGGAGCGGCTGCGTGCGGCGGGGGCGGCGTCCGTGGAGATCGCCGTCACCCACGCCCTGTTCGACGCCGAGGCCGAGGCGCGGTTGAAGGCGGCCGGCGCCGTGCGGATCGTCTCGACCGATTCCTGCGCCCACCCGACGAACGCCGTGGCGCTGGCCCCGCTGCTCGCCGGCGCGCTCAGGTCTGAGACGGCGTGAAGCGGGCCACGAGGTCGTAGGCCTCGCCCGGGAAGGTCAGGCGCACCTCGGTGATGCGGTCGCCGGCCCGCCAGGTCCTGCGCTCCAGCACGAGGCAGGCGGTCGCCGCCGGGACGCCGAGGCTCCTCGCCGCCGCGCCGGCGCTCGCCGCGCTGATCCGGTGCTCGGCCTCGGTCCAGGGGACGTGATGCAAAAGCCACGTCCCCGGCGGGATGGCGGCGAAGTCGGCCTCCAGCGCCTGGGGCGCGGCGGTCACGTTGATCAGCCGCTCCTCAAGGGCGAAGGGCCGGCCCCCCGCCCGGTGCAGGCAGCGCAGCGCCAGCACCCGCCCGCCAGGATCGAGGTCCAGGGCGGCTTCCGTCTCGCGGGCGGGGCGCAAGGTCCGCGACAGCAGTTCGTAGCCGTAGGCCTGGCCGCGGGCCTTCACCTCGGCGGCGATGTCGGGGATGTCGAGCACCGCGGAGTGGATCTTCGGATGAGCCACGAACGAGCCCGCCCGGCGGCGGCGCACGATCAGGCCCGCCTCGGCCAGCGCGCCCAGGGCCTTGCTGACCGTCATGCGCGAGCAGCCGTAGGCGGCCATCAGCTCGTGCTCGGCCGGCACCTTGTGGCCCGGCGGCCATTCGCCCGACAGGATGCGGCCCTGGACGTCGGCGCGGATGCGCCGGTGCAGGCTGTCCTCGGCCGCGCTCATGCGACGATCCGGGCGATGGCGGCCCGGTAACGGGCGGCGATGCCCTCGCGCTCCACGTGGCGGCCGTCGGCCACCACCTGGCGCCCGCGCCGCCAGACGCTACGCACGGGATTGTCGCGGCAGGCGAAGACCCAGCCGTCCAGCAGCGCATCGCCCCGGCGGTTCACGAGCGAGGGGTGATCCAGGTCGAGCGCGACGATGTCGGCGGACGCGCCTTCGGTCAGACCGGCCCCGATATCCAGGGCTCGGGCGCCGCCCGCCAGGGCCGCCTGGAACAGCGCCGCGCCGGTGGAGCGGCCCGCGCCCGGGGCCAGCACGTTGCGTTCGCGGCGGACGAGACGCTGGGCGTACTCCAATCCGCGCAGCTCGGCGGCGGCGTCGATCAGGACGTTGGAGTCCGTGCCCACGCCCAGGGCGCCGCCGGCGGCGAGGTAGTCGCGGGCCGGGAAGACCCCGTCCCCCAGGTTGGCCTCGGTCATCGGGCAGAGCCCCGCCACGGCCCCGCTGCGGGCCAAGCCCAGCGTTTCGTCAGGCGTCATGTGGGTCGCATGGATCAGGCACCAGCGGCTGTCCATGGAGGCGTTGGCCAGCAGCCATTCCACCGGCCGGGCGCCCGACCAGGCGAGGCAGTCCGCGACCTCCTTCACCTGCTCGGCGGCGTGGATGTGGACGGGGCCGTCGGCCAGCCGGACCACGTCGGCCAGTTCCTCGGGCGTCACCGCGCGCAGGCTGTGGGGGGCGACGCCGAGCACCGGATCTGGCAGGGGCGCCAGCGCCGTCCGGCTCGCCTCCATCAGCCGGGCGAAGCCGTCGACATCATGGATGAAGCGCCGCTGGCCCGGCTTGGGCGGCAGGCCGCCGAAGTTCGCATGGGCGTAGAACACCGGCAGAAGGGTCAGGCCGATTCCGGTCGCCTCGGCGGCGCCCACGATCCCATGGGCCATCTCGGCGCGGTCGGCGAAGGCGCGGCCGTCCAGGTCGTTGTGCAGGTAGTGGAACTCGCCGACGCGGGTGAAACCCGCCTCCAGCATCTCTGCGTAGGCCAGTTCGGCGATGGCGCGGCTGTCGTCGGGCGTGAGCCGGTCAACGAACAGGTACATGGCCTCGCGCCAGGTCCAGAAGTTGTCCCCTTCGGGCCCCGCGACCTCGGCCAGGCCCGCCATGCCGCGCTGGAAGGCGTGGCTGTGCAGGTTGCAGAGGCCCGGAACGGCGGCGCCCTGCGAGGGTTCTCCAGGCTGGCGGGCGACGCCGGTCTCAACCCGCGCGATGCGGCCGCCCTGCAGCGTCAGCCGCACGTCCCGGACCCAGCCGTCCGCCAGCAACGCCTGATCGAACCAGAGGGAGGTCTCGGTCACTGGACACCCTTCCTGCCTTCGAAATAATGTCTATACATATTTGAGGCCGCGGGCCAGCGAGACGGGAGGACGGATGAAGGTCTGGCGAAACGCCCGGCTGGCGACGCTGTCGCCCCGCCTGCCCGGCCTGGGCGTCGTCGAGGAGGGGGCCGTGGCCGCCGATGGCGAGCGGATCGCCTACGCGGGTCCGGCGGCGGATGCGCCCCAGGGCGAGGTGATCGACTGCGAAGGCCGCTGGATCACGCCCGGCCTGATCGACTGCCACACCCACCTGGTCCACGCGGGCGACCGCGCCCATGAGTTCGAGCTGAGGCTGGCCGGTGCGAGCTACGAGGAGATCGCCCGCGCCGGGGGCGGCATCGCCTCGACCGTGGCCGCCGTGCGCGCCGCCTCGGAAGCCGAGCTGGTCGCCGCCTCGCGCCCGCGCCTGGAGGCCCTGGTCGCCGAGGGCGTGACCACGGTCGAGGTGAAGTCGGGCTACGGCCTCACCCTGGAGGACGAACTGAAGCAACTCCGGGCCGCCCGGACGCTGGGTGACCGCGCGAGCATCGTGACCAGTTTCCTGGGCGCGCACGCCCTGCCGCCGGAATTCGCCGGGAACCCGGACGCCTACATCGATCTCGTCTGTGAACGGATGATGCCGGCGGTAGCCGACCAGCGCCTGGCCGACGCCGTCGACGCCTTCTGCGAGGGGATCGGCTTCACGCCCGCCCAGACCCGCCGGGTGTTCGAGGCCGCGCGCCGCCACGGGCTTCCCGTGAAGATCCACGCCGAGCAGCTCTCCAACCTGAACGGCGCGGCGCTGGCGGCGGAGTTCGGGGCGTTGTCGGCCGACCATCTCGAACATCTGGACGAGGCCGGCGTGGCGGCCATGGCCAGGGCCGGGACGGCCGCGGTCCTGCTGCCCGGCGCCTTCTACTTCCTGCGGGACAGCCGGGTTCCGCCCGTCGAGGCCCTGAGGGCGGCGGGCGTGCCCATGGCCGTGGCTACCGACTGCAATCCCGGCACCTCTCCGCTGACCTCGCCGCTGCTCGCCATGAACATGGCCGCCACGCTGTTCCGCCTGACCGTGGACGAGTGCCTGGCGGGCGTGACCCGAAACGCCGCCAAGGCCCTGGGGCTCGCCGACACGGTCGGGACGCTGGAGGCCGGCAAGGTCTGCGACCTCGCTGTCTGGGATATCGAGCGGCCCGCCGAGCTCGTCTACCGCATGGGGTTCAACCCGCTGCACGCCCGCGTCTGGAGGGGCCAGTGAATCGAGGACCGGTGACCAAAACGATGCTGAAGCCGGGCGAGACGCCGCTCGCCGATTGGCGCGCGATATGGAACGGCGCCGCCGTCCGCCTCGATCCCGCCTCGCAGGCCGTGGTGGCCGAGAGCGCGGCGGCGGTCGGGCGCATCCTGGCCGGGGGTGAGGCCATCTACGGGATCAACACCGGCTTCGGGAAGCTGGCTGCCGTCCGCATCGAGGACGGGGACCTCGCGACCCTGCAGCGCAACCTCGTACTCTCCCATGCAGCCGGCGTCGGCGCGCCGTCGCCCACACCCGTCGCGCGCCTGATGATGGCGCTGAAGCTGGCGAGCCTGGCCCAGGGCGCCTCGGGCGTGCGGCCGGCCACGGTGGAACTGCTGGAACGGATGATCGCCCTGGACCTGATCCCGGTCGTGCCGGGCCAGGGTTCCGTCGGCGCCTCGGGCGACCTCGCGCCGCTCGCCCACATGACAGCGGCCATGATCGGGGTCGGCGAGATCGAGGTCGGCGGCGTCCGCCTGCCCGCCGATCGGGCGCTGGCTGAAGCCGGGCTCGCGCCGCTGGAACTGGGGCCCAAGGAGGGGCTTGCCCTGCTGAACGGCACCCAGTTCTCGACGGCCAACGCGCTGGCCGGCCTGTTCGAGGCCGAGCGCCTGTTCCGCTCGGCGCTGGTGACAGGGGCGCTGTCCACCGAGGCCGCCAGGGGTTCGGACACGCCCTTCGACCCGCGCATCCACGCCCTGCGCCGCCAGCCGGGCCAGATCGAAGCGGCCCAGGCGCTGCGCGAGCTGATGGCCGGCTCGGCCATCCGCGCCTCGCACCTGAAGGATGACGAGCGGGTGCAGGACCCCTACTGCCTGCGCTGCCAGCCGCAGGTGATGGGCGCGGCCCTCGACGTGCTGCGCCAGGCGGCGTCGACGCTGGCCTTCGAGGCCAACGGCGTGTCGGACAATCCGCTCATCTTCGCCGGGAATACGAATGGGGGAGGGGACGTGGCGCTTTCGGGCGGCAACTTCCATGCCGAACCGGTGGCCTTCGCGGCCGACATGATCGCGCTCGCGATCTGCGAGATCGGCTCCATCGCCGAACGGCGGATCGCCATGCTGGTGGACCCGGCGCTGTCGGGCCTGCCGGCCTTCCTGACGCCGAAGCCGGGCCTCAACTCGGGCTTCATGATCCCCCAGGTCACCGCCGCGGCCCTGGTCTCGGAAAACAAGCAGCTCGCCCACCCGGCCAGCGTGGATTCCATCCCGACCTCGGCGAACCAGGAGGACCATGTCTCCATGGCCGCTCACGGCGCGCGGCGGCTCCTGGCCATGACCCGGAACCTCGAAGGCGTCGTCGCCGTCGAGCTGCTGGCGGCGGCCCAGGGCTGCGACTTCCACAGGCCCCTGGCGTCCAGCGCGGCCCTGGAGGGCGTGCGCGAGCGGCTGCGCGCCGTCGTGCCGACCCTGGATCACGACCGCCACTTCGCCCCCGACATCGCCGCGGCCGCGAGGCTGGTCGGCGAGGGCGCCCTGGCCTTCCCGCATCTGCCGGGCGTCGCCTGATGGACTGGCTCCAGGTCACGCGGGGCGAGGCGCCCCTGCTCGTCAGCTTCCCCCACGCCGGAACCGAAATTCCGCCGGAGATCGAGGACCGCCTCGTCTCGCCGTGGCTGGCGCGCCAGGACGCCGACTGGTGGGTGGAACGCCTCTACGACTTCGCCCCGGACCTGGGCGCCACGACCGTGCGGACGGCCATCTGTCGCACGGTCATCGACGTGAACCGCGACCCTTCCGGCGCCTCGCTCTATCCGGGCCAGGCGACCACCGGGCTCTGTCCCACCACGACCTTCGACGGCGAGCCGCTGTACCGCGCGGGCCAGGCGCCGGACGCGGCCGAGATCGCCCGGCGGCGGACGGCGTACTTCGAGCCCTACCACGCCGCGCTGCGGGCCGAGCTGAAACGCCTCCTCGAGAGGCATCGGACAGTCGTGCTCTACGAGGCCCATTCGATCCGCTCGCACGTCCCGCGCCTGTTTGAAGGCGAACTGCCCAACTTCAACATCGGGACCAACTCGGGCCGGAGCTGCGACATCGCCCTGACGGCGGCGGTCGAGGACGCCTGCGACGCCTCGGGGTTCAGCCGGGTCACCGACGGCCGCTTCAAGGGCGGCTGGACGACGCGCCACTATGGAAGACCGGACGACGGCGTCCATGCCATCCAGATGGAGCTGGCCTGCCGCGGCTACATGGACGAGCCCGATGGGCCGCCGACGCCCGAGACCTGGCCCACCCCGTACGACCCCGCCCGCGCCGAGTTCATGCGCGGCGCGCTCCACCACGTCCTCAACGCCTGCCTGGACTTCGCCGGATCATGACCCGTCACGACCCCACCCGAGTCATCCGCCCGCCCGTGGGCCCTGATCTCACCTGCCGGAGCTGGCTCACCGAGGCGCCGCTCCGTATGCTGATGAACAACCTCCATCCGGACGTGGCCGAGCGGCCTGAGGACCTCGTGGTCTATGGCGGGGTGGGCCGCGCAGCCCGCGACTGGGAGAGCTACGACCGCATCGTCGAGACCCTGAAGCGCCTCGGCGACGACGAGACCTTGCTGGTCCAGTCGGGCAAGCCGGTGGGCGTGTTCCGCACCCATGCGGACGCGCCGCGGGTGCTGATCGCCAACTCGAACCTCGTCCCGAAGTGGGCGACCTGGGAGCACTTCAACGAACTCGATCGCAAGGGCCTGGCCATGTACGGCCAGATGACCGCGGGCTCGTGGATCTACATCGGCGCCCAGGGCATCGTTCAGGGCACCTACGAGACCTTCGTGGAGATGGGCCGGCAGCACTACGGCGGCGACCTCTCTGGCCGTTGGCTGCTGACGGCGGGCCTGGGCGGCATGGGCGGCGCCCAACCGCTGGCGGCGGTGATGGCCGGCGCCTCCTGCCTGGCGATCGAATGCCAGCGGAGCCGGATCGAGATGCGTCTGCGCACCGGCTACCTCGACCGCGCGGCGGAGAGCCTGGACGAGGCGCTGGAGATCATCGCCCGGTCCTGCCGGGAGAAGACGCCGGTGTCGGTGGGGCTCCTCGGCAACGCCTGCGAGGTGCTGCCCCAGTTGCTGGAACGCGGCGTCCTGCCCGACCTGCTCACGGACCAGACCTCGGCCCACGATCCGGTGAACGGCTACCTGCCCAAGGGCTGGAGCCTGGAACGCTGGGCCGCCATGCGCGAACAGGCGCCCGATCAGGTGGAGGAAGCCGCCCGCGCCTCCATGGCCGAGCACGTCCAGGCCATGCTGGAGTTCAGGAAGCGGGGCGTGCCCACCGTCGACTACGGCAACAATATCCGCCAGGTGGCCAAGGACGCCGGCGTGACCGACGCCTTCGACTTCCCGGGGTTCGTGCCGGCCTATATCCGCCCGCTGTTCTGCCGCGGGATCGGGCCTTTCCGCTGGGCGGCGCTGTCGGGCGACCCGGAGGACATCTTCAAGACCGACGCCAGGGTGAAGGCGTTGATCCCGGACAATCCGCACCTCCATAACTGGCTCGACATGGCCGGCCGGCGGATCAGGTTCCAGGGGCTGCCGGCCCGCATCTGCTGGGTGGGACTGGGCGACCGCCACCGCCTGGGCCTGGCGTTCAACGAGATGGTGGCCAAGGGCGAACTGAAGGCGCCCGTCGTCATCGGCCGCGACCACCTGGATTCCGGCTCGGTCGCCTCGCCCAACCGCGAGACCGAGGCCATGCGCGACGGTTCGGACGCGGTGTCGGACTGGCCGCTGCTGAACGCGCTGCTCAACACCGCCTCGGGCGCGACATGGGTCAGCCTGCACCACGGCGGCGGCGTGGGCATGGGTTATTCCCAGCACGCCGGCATGGTCATCGTCTGCGATGGAACGGAAGCCGCGGCCCGGCGGATCGAGCGGGTGCTGTGGAACGACCCGGCCAGCGGTGTGATGCGCCACGCCGACGCGGGCTATGACATCGCGCTGCAGGTGGCCCGCCAGAAGGGCCTGGACCTGCCCGGAATCCTCTAGGGCATCCTCTGGACGACCCGCACGAGGTTCATCTTCGCGAGGCGGGACGTCACCTCGACCAGGGCGGCCCGCCCGGTCCGGGAGGCCTCGGCCAGTTCGGCGACGGTCGCCGGCCCCTGAGCCAGCCGGGCGAAGATCATCTCCACGAGGTCCGGCCCGACCTTCCAGTGCGGGAAGATCCCGTGGTTCTCGAGCATGAGGTAGCGCTGGGCCGAGCCGTCCGGCGCGAGCTCGACCCGAGTCTGAGGCCCGATCGCACCCGTGGCGTAGCCGCCGAAGGTCCGGAAGGGGTCCTGGTGTCCGGGCGCCGAGCGCGGGGCGCGGTCCCAGTAGGCCTGGTTGGCCGGGTATTCCCGGGCGCGGATGGCCGTGAGCTCGTCCCAGAGTTCCTGGTAGCGGCGGTAGATGTGTCGCCAGTCGTACGACGTCCGGGCCCGTTCGCGGCCGGCCGCGCCCATCCGGCGGCGCAGCTCGTCGTCGCCAACCAGCCGGGTCAGCCGATCGGCCAGCATGCGGGCGTCCATCGACACGGCCACGCAGGTGCGGAAGAGCAGGTAGTCGTAGTTGATCGTCCCGGTCTCGAAAGCCTGGGCCATGTGGTCGCAGTAGCCGGGTTCCGGCTGGTAGGTCGTGATGCGGAAGCCGTCCTCGCCGTCGCGGACCGTGTCGCGATAGCCGTCCCAATCGCTGACCAGCACGGGCAAGCCCGAGGCCATGGCCTCCAGGGGCGTGATGCCGAAGGTCTCCTGGATGTTGTCGGACAGGGAGACGAAGAGGTCGGCCGCCCTCCAGGTGGCGCCGTAGCGCTCGAAATCCTTGCCGTTGACGAACACCGGCCGCACGTCGGGGCAGAAGTCCGCGGTGGCGCGGCGGAAGACCTCCTCGACCGAGTCGTTGGGGAACTGGCCGGCCTGGATCAGGACCACGCGCCGGCCCGTGGCCTTGGCGGCGGCCTGCAGGCCTTCCAGCATCTGGAACGGATGGGCCTTGGCATGGAAGGTCAGCCGGCCCGCGAACAGGGCCACGACCTCTTCCTCGGCGAGCCCCAGCAAGGCCCGGGCCTGGGCCCGGTCGTCCGCCGAGAAGTCGAAATCCCGCGTGTGCACGCCCAGGGGGATGATCGGGAGCTGGAGCCGCGGCGGGCGCACCTTCTGGCCTACTCGCCAGGACAGCATTTCCTCGCCGGCCTCGAGCATCCGCTCGACGACGCCGACCGCCGCCCGGGACGTGCAGATGACGGCGTCCCAGGGAGCCAGCGGCTGGTGCGTCAGGGCCGCGAGCGCCTCCAGCGGCTTGCCCGACAGCGTATGGGTCATGCCGCACAGGCTGTAGCGTCCCGGGCCGGCGCGGAGCCGCAGATCGGCCATGGGGCCCAGGGCGATGTCGGGCCGGAAGAGCACGCCGCGTTCGGCCTTGCGGGCGAAATCCGCGCGTCCGATCCATTCGGTTCGGCCGGCGGGATCGAGCTCCAGGACCGTCTGGCGGAACGCCGCCGCGGCGTTGGAATAGGGCGAAAAGCCCCAGATGGGGCGTCCGGCGTGGGCTTCGACGGCGGCGCGCAGGAACCCGTTGCCAGCGGCCTGGCGTCCCATCAGCTTGGGTCCGTCGAGGCGGTAGGCGTCGGCTTCGAAAAGGATGGCGGCGTCCATGGGCGCCGCGAACTAGCATGGGTGCGGGACCCGCCCAAGCCCGGCCACGGTTGCGGCGGGCGTCGCCATCCCATAGTCCGGGCTGGATACGAGGGAGGACGGGGGATGAGGAACGCCGGGGTCGCCGTCGCGGGTGTGCTCCTGTGCGCCGCCTGCTCGCCCCGGCCGACGGCGGATCTCGTCATCGTGGCGGGCCAGTCCAACGCCCTGGGATACGGGCTGTCGGGACAGGACCTGCCGGCGGACATCGGACCGGACGCCCAAGTGCGGATCTGGGACGGAGCGCGCTTCGCGGTCATGGCCCCCGGCCGCAACACCGGCTCCCCCAATTTCCCGGCGAGTTGGGGACCGGAGGCGGGCTTTGCGCACGCCTGGCGGGCGGCCCATCCGGACCGGCCGCTCTACATCGTGAAATACGCCCGAGGCTCGACACCGCTCGCGCCCTCGCCCGGACGCGACTGGGCGCCGGAATCGGGCGAGCTCTTCCAGGAGACCGAGGAGGCCGTCGCCGCGGCCCGGGCCGCGCTCGAAGCCCAGGGCCTGCACCCGAGGATCGCGGCCGTGCTCTGGATGCAGGGCGAGGCCGACGCGACCGATCCCGCCAGGGCGGGGGCCTACCGGTCGAATCTCACCGCGTTGCTCGCGGCGATCCGCGAACGCTGGGCGAAGGCCGACACGCCGGTGGTGGTGGGGCGCATTCCCGACTTCGGCGCTCGGGCGGGCGAGGTGCGCGCGGCCCAGGCGGCGGTGGACGCCGCCGATCCGCGTACGGCCACGGTCGACGCCAAGGGCCTGCCGATGCAGCCGGACGGCCTGCATATCGCCGCGGCGGGCCAGCTCCGCCTTGGCGAAGCCATGGCGCAGGCGGCGGGCTCGCTCAGCCGATAGCCCAGTCCGCCGGTCGGACGACGCGGCGGTCGTCGGCCACGAGGCGATCATGGTTGCGGTAGGCCCACCACACGGCGTCCACGACCTCGCTGCGGCGCGGCGTGGAGGCGTCCCCGAACATCAGCCGGTCGATGTCGAGGGCGAGCGCCTGGCGGGCGAGGGCGACGCGCTGGGCGTCGTCGTCGATGATCCTGAGCGCGGCGGCCACGTACTCGGCCTCGTCCTTGGCGACCAGCCAGCCCGGCATCCCCAGGCGCCGCAGCAGCATGGCGTCGGTGCGGCCGTGCGGCTCGGGGCATTCCATGGCCACCACCGGCAGGCCCTGGCGCAGCGAATCGATCACGCTGTGGAGGCCGCCGAACGGGAAGGGGCTGAGGTTCAGGTCGCACGCCGACAGGAGCTGGAGGTAGCGGTTGTAGGCGATGCGGCCATGGACCTGCGCGCCGGGCAGCGAGCGGGCCAGCGCCCACCGGATGGCCCGCAGTTCGGAGCCGTCGGAGTTGGGGAAGACGTGAAACTCCAGCTCCCGCGACGCCTGCTCGCGGATGCGCCCCAGGACGGCGATGAAGTTGGGGTTGAGCTTCAGGAGGTTGCTGGGCAGGGCCACCTTCAGCGGCTTGGCCGTCTCCCGCACCGTGGGCGGCGTGGGCTCGTAGTGCGGCGAGCGTTCGAACACCAGGGAATCGTCCGGCAGGAGCAACAGCCGTTCCCCGAACAGAGCGGGGTCGGAAACGTAGCCTTCCTCGGTGAGGTAGTAGTCGATCGCCGGGCAGAACGTGGACGCCGAGTGCCCCAGCGCCGTCATCTGGATCGGGGCGTACCTCAGGTTGGCGAACAGCGGGCCCCAGTGGCGCATCCCCACGCTGGGCCAGAAGACGATATCCGCCGCCGCCTGGGCCATGTGGCCGCCGATCTCGGCGAGGTGCTCGCCCCGGGCGCCCCGCCGGAAGGTTAGCGTCCGGTCGAACAGCGCCCGGGTGGCGGGATCGGCCTCGCGCTCCTCGGTCAGCAGGACCAGTTCGAACCGCTCGCGGAGCTGGCGCAGGTACTGGCCGAAGTACCGATACTGGACGTGGGTCGAGTTCATGATCTCGGCCGCGACCAGCATGCGCGGCCGGTCCTTGAGCCGGCGCTCTGCGGACAGGTCCGGGGCGGCGATCCCGATCCGTCCGGCGAAGTCGACCAGGGTGCGGTTCAGCACGGCCTTGATCTGGTGCTTCCGGGGATGGCTCGCGTAGCTGCACAGCATCCAGGCCGAACTCAGCGCCACGAGCGCGTTGATCGAGGGCAGCATGGGCGCCGGGGCGAGCGCGTCGGCGCGGCCCACGAAGGCTTCCCGCCGCTCGGCGCCGAGGGCCGAAGCGATGGGCTTGCTGCCCACGAAGCTGATGTAGGCCGCCTGGGCGGGCTGGGGCGGCAGGGCGAGGACGTCGTCGGGGCCGAACTCGATGTCCGAATCGAGCGACAGCAGCAGGCAGCCCTTGGCGAGCCGGCCAAGGTCCACCGCCTGGGCCGCCGGCGCCCCGCCCCTGGGTTGGAATCCCATGGCCCGCAGGATGTGGTCGAAGCCGCCCAGCGGGCTGACGCGCGCGAGGTTCACGAGCTCCTGGCGGTAGAGCATCGCCTGGAGGAACTGCTGGAGCGTGGGATCGGTCGTGGGATCTGAGACGATCGCGCCGACGGCAGTGGCGAATCGCGCCGCCTGCTCCGGACTCGGCTGGGGCGCGCCCGGCAGCGCGCCCAGCGCGGCGACGGCCACGGCCCAGCGGTCCGGCTCGCGGTTGAACGCCGCCCGCTCGAGAGCCCCCAGGTCGACCACGCCGTGCTCCTTCACCCCGTCCCCCCGCCGGGTTTAATGATCCGGCGAGGCTGTTCCAACCCGCCCCGCTTGGGTCGGGTCCGGAAGTCCTCTAGAGAGCCGGCAGGCGGGGGCGAGCAAGGATGAAGGGCTAGGGTGTCGCGGCTTTCCTTTTATCACCCGTCCGGCGCGCTCGGACTTGGGCCCAATCCCTTCGGCAAGGACGTGGCCAACCTGCAGCTCCTCCGGGCGCTCGCCCAGCACGGCGGGTTCGAGCAGCTCGACGTCCTGAGCGCCCAGCCGGCGTCCGAGGCCGATCTCCGGGCGGGTCTTCTGCAGGATTCCGGCTCCGCGACGCGGATGGCCTCGGCCTGGCTGCTCAACACGGCGGTTCCGGCGGCCTCTGGCGCGCTGCTTCGCGGTCAGCCCTACATCCACGAACTCGCCTGGCTGCGCCGCCGGGCGGCAGGCGACCGAGGCTACAGCCTGCTGGGCTTGGTCCACACGCTGGCGCCGCCGGCCGTGCGCGGGCTGATCGCGGCCAGCCTGTCGGCGCCCGTCCATCCCTGGGACGCGGTGATCTGCACCTCGCCCAGCGTCCAGGATGGCCTGACCCAGATGTTCGGCCACCTGGGCGAGCACCTGGCCGAACGCACCGGGGGGCGGCCCCCGCCGACGCCGGTCCTGCCGATCGTGCCCCTGGGCGTCGACGCCCGGGCCTTCGCCGACCTGGCCGACCGGCCGGCGGTGCGGGCCGATCTCCGCCGTGAGCTGGGCCTGGGCGACGACGACGTGCTGGTGCTCTGGGTGGGCCGGCTGTCGTTCTTCGAGAAGGCCTTTCCGCAGGCGATGTTCCGGGCGGTCCGCCAGGCGGCGCGGGCGACCGGCGCCAAGGTTGTCTTCGCCATGGCCGGTTGGTTCCCGGAACCCCGGCACCGGGAGATGTTCGCGCAGGCCGCGGCCGCGCACGCGGGCGGCGTCGAGGTCCGCTTCGAGGACGGCAACGATCGGGACCGGCTGGGCGCCCTTTGGGCGGGCTCCGACATTTTCCTGTCGCTGGTCGACAACATCCAGGAGACCTTCGGCATCACGCCGCTGGAGGCCATGGCGGCGGGCCTGCCCGTGGTGGTCAGCGACTGGGACGGCTATCGGTTCACCGTGCGCGACGGCGAAGAGGGCTTCCTGGTCCCGACGCTGGGCGGACCGGCGGGCGGCGGCCTCGGCAACACGATTTCGGCCCGGCACGTCATGGAGCTCGATTCCTACCTGACCTATGCCGGGGCGGTGGCCCAGCACACGGCGGTGCACGTCGGCCGGTGCGCCGAAGCGCTTGCGGCGCTGATCCGATCGCCCGACCTGCGCCGGCGTATGGGCGCGGCCGGCCGGGCTCGCGTGCGGAGCGCCTTCGACTGGCCGGTCGTGGCCCGGCAGTTCCGCGAGCTGGTGGAGGAGCTGAGCCGGGTGCGCGCCGCCGCCGCCGCCGCCGATCCGCCGATGGGGGCCCGCATCCACCCCGTCAGCGGCGATCCCTTCCGCGACTTCGCCCATTTCGCCACCCAGGTTCTCGACGCCGAGACGCGGCTCACGGCGGTCCCCGGCGTCACGGGCGAGGACGTCCTGCGCACCGAGTCGG
>NZ_JBKBRO010000033.1:0-23966 GCF_046463815.1 Phenylobacterium sp.
ACAAGCTCAAGCACTTCCGTCGCTTCGCCACCCGCTACGACCGCCGCGCCGACCACTTCCTCGCCTTCATCCACCTCGCCGCCATCATGCTCTGGCTACGCTGAATGTGGATTCGTCCTAGGCGGTGCGCCCACGGCTTGACGGGACCCGAGTTCTCCCGTCGATGATAGCGGTATCAGCGCGCCCGGCTCCATGAGGCGCCGCGATCGGAGGAACTCCCAGATGCGGACACCGGCCCTGCCCCGGCGCGCGGCCTTGCTCGCCGCCGCGGCCCTGCCCTTCGCCGGCGCGGCGGCGGCCCAATCGGCGCGACCCGATGGCGGCCGCATCGACCGCGTGCTGGCGGGGTTCGTCGCGGCCGGACGCGTCGCGGGCGCCTCGGCCCTGATCTGGCAGGATGGCCGTGAGCGCTACTTCGGCGCTCACGGCTTCGCCGACCGCGAGGCGGGGCGGGGGATGGCGCGCGGGACCCTGGCCCACATCTACTCCATGACCAAGCCGGTGACCGGCGTGGCGCTGATGCAGCTCTGGGAACAGGGACGGTTCGGCCTGGACGATCCGCTCGCCCTCCACCTGCCGGAGTTCGCCGATGTCCAGGTTCTGGAGAAGGGCCAGACGGGAGCGCTCGTCCGCCGGCCGCCAGCGCGGCCGATCACGGTGCGCGACATCCTGCGGCACACGGCGGGGTTCTCCTACGGCTCCGGGGACGCGCCCGCCGACGCGGCCTGGCGCGCGGACGATCCCTTCATGGCCTCCGCGAACCTTACGGAGTTCTCGCGGCGGGTGGCCGCCCTTCCCCTGGTGTTCGATCCCGGCGCGGAGTGGCGCTACAGCGCCGCGGTGGACATCCAGTCGGCGCTGATCGAGCGGCTGTCGGGAATGGCCTTCGAGACCTATGTGGCGCGCAACGTCTTCCAGCCGCTCGGCATGGCCAAGACCGGCTGGCGAGCGGCGGAGGGGGCGACGCCCGCGACCATCTACTCGCCGGGGCCCGGCGGCGGGCTCGTCCCGCAGCCCCGACCGGTCTTCCGCTTCGCCAGCGGCGGGGCGGGCCTGATCAGCACGCTCGACGACTACATGCGCTTCGCCCGGATGCTCCTGGGCGAGGGAAGCCTGGACGGGACACGCATCCTGAAGCCCTCGACGGTCCGCCTGATGGCCACCGACCACCTGGACCCCCGGATAACCGAGCGGCTGTTCCTGCCGTCCAAGGGCTCGGTGGGCTTCGGCATCGACTTCGCGGTTCGTACGGCCCAGCCGCGCAGCCCCGACGAGAACCGGGGCGCGGTGGGGGAATTCTTCTGGGACGGCTACGCCACCACCCTTTTTTGGGTCGATCCGGCCAACCGGCTGGCGGCGGTGTTCTTCGTCCAGAAGACTCCCTTCGACGGGACCCTGCACCGGGATTTCCGCGCCGCCGTCTACGGCCCGGACTATCTCGGCCCCAAGGGCGACTGAGCCGCCTCGCCAAGCCGCGCCCGAAGCGGCACTATCGGCCCGCGAAGCCCCTTCAAGGGCGGAAGTCGGGGACGGGATAAGCGTATGTGGCGTGTGGCGTTCGTGGCGCTTTCGGTGGCCGCGCTGGCGGGGTGTCAGCGGCCCGTGGTCCAGGCTGAAGCCGCTGCGGCCTGCCCCGCCCAGCCTGTCGGCGAGGTTGCGCTGGCCGGCGGCGAGTTCATCCAGGGCGCCCAGCCGCTTCGGCCAGAGGAAGGGCCGCCGCGCAAGGTGCGCGTGGGCCCGTTCAGCATCGACCGGACCGAGGTGACCAACGCCCAGTTCGCAGAGTTCGTGAAGGCCACCGGCTACGTCACCCTGGCCGAACGCGCGCCGGACCCTAGGCTCTATCCCGGCGTCGATCCCAAGACGCTGAAGCCGTCGTCCATCGTCTTCGTCGGCGCCGAGGCCGACCCGCGCAAGGCCGACCCCAGCCGCTGGTGGAAGGTGGTCGAGGGCGCCGACTGGCGCCATCCGCAGGGGCCGGGCAGCTCGATCAAGGGCAAGGACCGCGAACCGGTGGTGCAGATCGCCTACGAGGACGCCTTGGCCTATGCGCGCTGGCGCGGCCGCGACCTGCCCACCGAGGCCGAATGGGAGTTCGCCGCGCGCGGCGGCCTGACGGATGCCCGCTACGAGTGGGGGAACGAGCCCTCGACCCAGCAGCATCCGCGCGCCAACCATTGGCAGGGCGCCTTCCCCGCCCTCGACACCGGCGCGGACGGCTACCGCATGAAGCCGGCGCCGGTGGGCTGCTTCCCGCCGAACGGCTACGGCCTCTACGACATGGCCGGCAATGTCTGGGAATGGACGAACGACTGGTACCGTCCCGGTCTTTCGCCGGAGGGCGACGGCCCAGCGGCCGCCGACGCCTATGATCCGAACGACCCGGCGGCGGCTGGCCAGCCCAAGCACGTGATCAAGGGCGGCTCGTTCCTCTGCGCCGACGACTATTGCTTCCGCTATCGCCCGCCGGCGCGCCAGCCGGGACCGCCCGACACCGGCGCCTCGCACCTGGGCTTCCGGACGGTGAAGCGCCTGAGCGCGCCGCCGCCCGGTCCCTAGCGGTCGGCCCCCAGGCAGCGGCGCCCGGACACAAAAACGCGGGGTACAGAAACGAAAAAGGACCGGGAACCCCGGTCCTTTCAGCGTCTTGCGATGGTACCGCCCCCCCGGATCGAACGGGGGACCTCCAGAGCCACAATCTGGCGCTCTAACCAACTGAGCTAGGGCGGCATGTCGCGAGCGCATGCTTCTAGTCGCGCCGGACGGCCGGATCAAGCGCCCGTCACGGTTCGAGCAGCGGTTTGCGGTAGCGCCTGGAGCCCATGAGTTCCCGGCCGTCGCGCAGGCGGACCACGAAGTCGCCAGAGGGCTTGGAGACCACCTCGTCCACCGCGCCGCGCCGCACGAGCCGCGATCGGTGGATGCGTACGAATCCGGCGTCAGCCAACTGCCGCTCCAGGCCCGACAGCGAGGTGCGGTGCAGGACGGAGGTCGCCGCCCGGTGAAGCTCGACGTAGTTGCCGGCCGCCTCCACCCAGTCGACCTCGGAGAGCGGAAGGAAGCGGCGCCTGGCTCCGTCGCGCACCTCGAGCACGTGCGGACCCGCCTCCTGCGGAGCACGGTTCCGCTCGCGCAGCATCCGCCAGCCCACGTAGAGCGCCACGAAGACCGCGTAGACGGGCAGGTCCTGACGCAGCTCGTACGGCCATTCCTTGAACGGCAGGAGGGGGTCGTATGTCTCGCCCACCAAGCGGTAGATCAGGCCGCGCAGCGCCCCCATGGCCAGGACGTGGACCAGCGACACCCCCAACGCCGCGACGATGTGGATCGGAATCCAGCGCCGGAACGGCGCGTCGACCGGCCAGGCGCGCCGGGTGATCCACAGAAGCCCGGGCAGAAGGGCGATGAGGACCAGCGCGCTCGTGCCCTCCCACACCGCCGGCTCCCACAGCGGCAGGGGGCGGCCGATCCGGGCGCGTTCGTCCAGGGTGTTGAAGGTGTTGAAGGTCGTGATCGCCACGGCGGCCAGGGCGGCGACGGCCAGGAACAGCCGGTCCCCGGCGCCGTCCGTCCCGCGGACCCCACCATTCGTCACATTCGGACTGGCGTCCGTCACGGGCGTTCCGCCGCCCGAACCATGCCGCTCGCGCGCCGCGCCGCTCCCGCGGCAGCTTCGCCGGCGACCATCATCCTGGAGTCCGCCAATGTCCCACCCCGCCACACGGCGCTACGACCTCGACACACTGCGCGTCGGCGCCTTCCTGCTGCTGATCCTCTACCACCTCGGCATGTTCTACGTGCCATGGGGCTGGCACGTGAAGAGCACGCACATCACCCCGGCCCTGGAACCCTGGATGGGGGTGCTGAATCCCTGGCGCCTTTCGCTGCTCTTCGTGATCTCCGGGGTGGCGACGCGGTTCATGCTGGCCAAGATGGCGCCGGGCGCGCTGGCCGCCCAGCGATCGCAACGCCTGCTGATCCCGCTCGTCTTCGGGATGCTGGTCGTCGTCGCGCCGCAGAGCTGGGCCGAAGTGGTCGAGAAGAACGGCTACACGGGAAGCTTCCTCGACTTCTGGCCGCGCTATCTCTCCTTCGACCAGAGTTTCGGGATCATCCTGCCGACCTACAACCATCTCTGGTTCGTGGCCTATCTCTGGCTCTACACGGTCATCGCGCTCGGGGCGGCGCCCCTGATCCCAGCCCTGGACCGGTGGGGCGGACGGCTCCTGAGGGGCGCCGGCCTGTTCCTCGTCCCCGCCCTGCTGTTCGGCCTCTATAGGGCGACGGCGCATCGCGCCTGGGGCGAGACGCACGTGCTCTGGGCCGACGGTTACGGACACCTCCAGTATGGCACGGCCTTCCTCCTGGGCCTTCTGCTGGGCGCCCGCGACGAGGCCTGGTCGGCGTTCGAGCGGTGGCGCGCGCCGGCGCTGGGCGCCGCAGCCGGCCTGCTGGCCTTGGGGCTCTACCTGCGGGCTCGCGGGGTCGAGGACATGCCGGGCCCTGCCGGAGCGGGTTTCGCCATCCTGCGCGAGGCCTATGCCTGGGCGGTGATCTGCGCCCTCTTCGGCTACGCCCGACGCTACATCCGCCGGGGCTCGCCACTGCTGACCACCCTGAACGAGGCGGTCTTTCCCTTCTACATCGTCCACCAGACGGCGATCGTGGTGACGGGCCACCTTCTGAAGCCGCTGGGCCTGCCCGTGCTCGCCGAGGCCGGAGCGATCCTCGCGGTCACGGTGGCGAGCTGTCTGGGCGCCTACGCCCTGGCCCGCGCGATCCCGGCCCTCCGGCTCCCCCTCGGCCTCAAGCCCGCCCCGCGCCGGACCGCCGCGGCGCCGGCTCCGGCGGAATAGCGGGCAAAGAAAAAGCCCCGGTCGCCTTGGCGACCGGGGCCCTTCCGTCTTTGGTTCGTCAGCCTCAGCCCTTGGGCAGCTGGAAGCGGATCGGGATCCGCACCGTGCCGCCGTCGACGGGCTGGCCGTCTCGGGTCTGCGGACGCATCCGGAACAGCCGGCTCATCCGCAAGGCAGCGTCGCCGAAGCCCATGTCGGCCGGGGTTTCCGACGCGACCGAGCAGTTCTCCAGCGTACCGCGAGCATTCACGGTGCAGCTGATCGTGGCGCTACCTTCGACTTCCATCCGCTGGGCCCGGTCCGGATAGTACCGTTGCAGGTCCTCGCCGGACGGACGACGCAGCCAGTCGGGATTGGTGATCACCGACGGACGCGGCGGCTCCGGCGGCGGAGCGCGCGGCGGTTCGGGCGTCTCGATCCGGCGCTCGACCGGCGGGACCGGCAGAGGCGGGATGGAGGGCACGTCCGGCACGGCCACCGGAGGCCTCGGCTGCAGCTTGGGCGGCGGCGGCGGCGGCGTGTTCGGCGGCGGAGGCGGCGGAGGCGGCGGCGGAGGCGGCGGGACCGGTTTGACGATCGCGACGTCCGTCACCTCATCCGAGTACTCCTTGTACTTCGGCTCGAAGCGGGTCTTCCAGAGGTAGATCCCGAGGGCCGCGTGCACGACGACCGACAACGCGATCGCGACCGTCACGCCCTTGCTACGCTTGGGCTTGGGGTCATCGAACGGGTTGTGCCTGACGTGGACGGCCTCGTTAGGTGATGTCTCAGCCATGGGTCACCACCTAGTTCTGATCTTCGCCGACCAGGGCCACGCTGTAGAACCCGTTGTCCTGCAGCATGTTCATAACGCCCATGAAGTCGCCGTAGAGCACGTCCTTGTCACCCCGGATGAAGATCCGCTCCTTGGTGGGATTGCGGCTCTCACCGAGCTGCGAGCGGAGGTCATCCCCCAGGGTCGCCAGATCAGTCCGGCGATCCTGGATGTAGATGTTCCCGTTCGGCTGGATCGAGATGTAGACCGGTTTGGGCGGGTTCGTGCCCGGCGGGGCGACGGCGGGCGGCAGAGCCACCTTGACCGTCACGGCCGCCATAGGCGCGGCCACCATGAAGATGATCAGAAGAACCAGCATAACGTCCACGAAGGGTGTGACGTTAATCTCGGCGTTCTGCTCTTCCTGATAGCGATCCGCCCCCCCGGAACTCGAGAGTTTGGCGGCCATCTAACTTAGGCTCCCTTGTCGAGCTGGCGAGAGATGGCGTTCAGCAGCTCAGCCACAAAGCCTTCCGTGCGGGCGCCGTAGGCCGAGATCCGCGTCTGGAAGAAGTTGTAGAAGATAACCGACGGGATGGCGGCGAACAGGCCCAGACCGGTGGCGAGCAGGGCCTCGGCGATGCCGGGGGCCACGACGGCCAGGTTGGTCGTGTTCGTATTCGCGATGCCGATGAACGAGTTCATGATCCCGTAGACGGTGCCGAACAGGCCGATGAAGGGGCCGTTCGAGCCGACCGAGGCCAGGAACTGCATGCCGCCCGAGAGGCGACGCGACAGAGCGGCCTGGACCGCGCCGACCGCAGCTTGCGCCCGCATCAGCGTGGTGTCGCGGTGATCGCCGGTGATCGACAGGCCCGCCTGACGGGACAGTTCGATCTCCTGGGCGGCGGCCGCGGCCATGTCGGCGAGCGGGTTGCCGTCGAACTCTTCCGACATCGCGATGCGGTTCATGTCGTTGATCGACTTCGCGCCGCGGAAGTTCTCGAGGAAGCTGTCGGTGACCCGGTTCAGAGCCCGGAACTCGAGCATCTTGGTCACCAGGATGGTCCAGGTGAACACCGAAGCCAGCACCAGGCCGATCATGATGACCTTAACGACCGGGTCGGCGTCCATGAACATCGTACCGACGTTCAGCTTGCCGGCGTTCTTCATTTGAGGGGGTTCGGCGGCCTCGGCGGCGGGCGCCGCGGCCGGAGCGGCCGCATCGGCGGCGGGAGCGGCCGGGGCCGCAGCGGCGTCGGCGGCGGGCGCAGCGGGGGCCGCAGCCTCCTGAGCGAACGCCGGCGCGCTCGCCATCAGCGCAACGGCGCCGACGAGAGCGATGAAGGGAGTCTTCAGTTTGTTGTCGAGCATCTGTCGCCAGTTCCTGGTTGGTCTAGCACGATTGGCCGAAGGGTCGTCGCGCGAGAGCGTCTCCACCCTAGTTGAAACATGCCCGGCGCCCAGACGCGTTCATACGCCAGGACGCCAGAGCCGCTGTCGCTGCGCCCGACCCGGAACGCGTACTCCCAACTAGGTGTGGGAATTGGCGTTACGAAGGCGGGCGACTTCGAACTCCCCGCGAGGAAACCGAAGTCTTACCGCTTTGTTAGACGTGCGGCCCGGGTCCTTTGGCAACCCCTTATCGAAGCGTCAAGGGGCAGAAGCTTGCTCTGAAGTGCGAAATTATTGCGTCAGCCGGCCGGATTGTGCGGTGCACACTTGTAGTGCGACGGACGCCTGCCGTTTCACCACGAAGGCGCGCGTTTTGCTGCTGCAACGCAGCAATCGGCCGAACCGAGGTCTTGGAACGGGGTGTTGGGAGGAATGAAGGGGAAGTGGTGCCTGGGGGCGGATTCGAACCACCGACACGCGGATTTTCAATCCGCTGCTCTACCAACTGAGCTACCCAGGCTTAGGCCGCCCGCGCGGGAGCCGCGTCTATAGAAGAGCCGATCCGGGAAGTCCAGCGAGGCCGCGTGAGGTTTTTCGGGGGGCTTCAGTCCTCGGCCTGATCCTTGTCGGGAAGGCTCTCGTCCTCGCTCGCCGGAACCGCATAGACGCCCGCCAGCCAGCGTTGGAGATCGACGTCCGCGCAACGCTTCGAGCAGAACGGACGATAGGTCGGATCGACGGGCTTGCCGCAGATCGGGCATCCCGGCTTGCTCATGTCCGCGCCACCTCCAGCGCGTCGCGGCCTCGACCGACCGAGGCCGTGATGATGAAGCGGGCGCCCAGGCGCCCCGCCAGGGCCTCCACCAGGGGACGGGCGACGTCGGCGACGTCCGGGTCGCAGACGGCCTCGATGCGGCCACCCGGATTCGCCTCCCCTTCGGCCTGCATGCGGCGCACCAGACGCTGGGCAAGCGTCCGGTCACTGAGCGCGCCGTCCTCCCGGCAGAGGAGTTCGGCGAGCGGGCGAATCCGACGGGGCAGCGAAATCTCCATGGTTCCGAAACGTCCGACCGGACCGATCGCCACCCCGGGGTTATCGGGACCGAAGGCCGCGCGCGCGGCGGTCATCAGTGCATTGCCGTCATGGCCGCGGCCCACCAAGTCAAGGATCACAAGGCCACCGAGGCCCTTCAGGCGCAGCAGCCGCGCAGCCTCCTTCAGGGCCGCCAGATTGGCCTGCCGCGTCACCCGTTTGGCGTCGGAGCCCTTGCGCTCGCCGAGATCGACGTCGATGGCCGTGAGTGCGCGGGTGGGTTCGATCGCCAACGTTCCGCCGCCAGGCAGCGGGTGCAGGACCTCGAGCGCCTCGGCCTCGGCCTCGTCGGCGACGTCTCTGGCCTCGCGGCCTTCCACGACCTCCGCATCCCGGGCGAACGCCCGGAGCGCCTCCAGGGGATCGGGCGCGGCCTTCAGCAGCCTCGGCGCGCCGGCCGCCTCCCCGATCAGGCGGCCGATGGCCAGCTTGCCCCGGCGCGGCTCGGCGCGGATCTCGATCTCCACCATCGCTCCCCGGACCGGTCGTCCGCCCGGCTTGAACGGAAGGATCGCCTGGGCCCCGTCGCCGAGGTCGAGGAAGGCGGTGGCCAAGGCGGGCTCGACGCTTTGCACGCGCGCGGCCGCCCGCGCGCCGAGGATCAGTCGGGGCTCGGCGCCATCACGCCGGATCAGCAGGCGCTCGGGGCGGTCATCCAGGGTGACGACGCCGCGTGTCTCGCCGATCCCGCGATCGAGGTAGATGCGCCGCCCGCTCATGGCAGCCGGTATCCCAGGCCGCTCAGGAGATTGGCTGTTTCATAGAGCGGCAGACCCACCACGCTGGAATAGGAACCCTGCAGGTCGATCACGAAGGCGCCCGCGCGGCCCTGCACGGCGTAACCGCCCGCCTTGCCCAGCCCCTCGCCCGACCGGACGTAGCTCTCGATGTCTCGCAGCGAGAGCCGCTTGAAATGGACTCGGGTCTCCACAAGCCGGGTCGCTGCGCGGCTGCCGGGCGCAATGGCGGCGACACCGGTGAGCACCCGATGATTCCGGCCTGACAGCAGCGCAAGGCAGTCGACGACCTCCTGGTCGCTCTCGGCCTTTGGAAGGATTCGCCGGCCCAGCGCGACCACCGTGTCGGCGGCGATCACGAACGCCTCTGGCTGGCGTGTGGCGACACCGGCGGCCTTGGCCGCGGCCAGCCTCACGGCGAGCCGTCGCGGCGTCTCTTTGGCTTGGGGGGATTCGTCCAGCTCGGCGGCGTCTATGGCGTCGGGCTCCAAGCCGATCTGGCGCAAGAGGTCGAGCCGCCTAGGGCTTGCGGAAGCCAGGACGAGGCGCTGCGACGCGGGCGGCAAGGCGGCGTCCCTCGCGCCGGTCAGCGGACGCGGAAGGTGATGCGGCCCTTGGTGAGGTCGTACGGAGTCATCTCGACCAGCACCTTGTCTCCAGCCGACACGCGGATGCGATTCTTGCGCATCTTGCCGGCCGTGTGGGCGATGATCTCGTGATCGTTCTCGAGCTTCACGCGGAACGTGGCGTTCGGCAGCACCTCGCTGACCGTGCCCGGAAACTCAAGCAGTTCTTCCTTCGCCATGCAGGCTCCCCTGGACGGGCCTAAAACGAAGGCTCGCGCCCCAGGAGCAGCGAGCCGGATTCCTCGCCAATAATATACTGCGGCAGGCGGCGGAAGGTCGATGAGGGCTCAAGGGCCGAAACGCTCCGCGATCCGCGCAGCCAGCGCGTCGCGGACGTCTCGAAAGGCCTGAAGGCGCGATTCCCGCGAGCCCTCGAAAAGGGTCGGGTCCATGATCGGCCAGTACTCAATATCGGCGGCCCGTCCCCGGGCCATCTCCACCGCCCGATGCTGAGCCTCGGGCGTCAGGGAAATCACCACATCGAAGGAGTCGTCGTCCAGGTCGTCGAAGGTCTTGGGCCTGTGGGCTGAGAGGTCGCAGCCGATCTCGCGCATGACCTCCAGCGCCATCGGATCGACCTGCGCCTCCCCGTCGCCGGTCTCCAGGGTCTTCAGTCCGCAACTGTCCACGAATATCCGGTCGCCCATGAGCCGCCGCAGCAGGGCGCAGGCCATGGGCGAGCGCACCCGATTGAGGTTGCAGGCGAAAAGTACCGCGTCGGGCAGGCGTACGCCGGACTTGGGAGACATCGTTCGGCTCAGCCCCGCCAGTGCAGCGCGCAGATGAGGGTGAACAGCCGTCGAGCGGTGTCGATGTCGGTCTCGACCTTGCCCGCGAGCCGCGTCCTCAGGAGCTCGGACGCCTCGTTGTGGAGGCCGCGCCGCCCCATATCCAAGGCCTCGATCTGGGCCGGGGTCGAGTTGCGGATGGCCTGGTAATAGCTCTCGCAGATCATGAAATAGTCGCGGATCAGGCTCCGGAAGGGCGACAGCGACAGGATGTGCCGGCGCTCGTAATCCGGGCCCTTCACGTCGAGGACGAGCCGATTCTCCAGCAGTCCCATGCGCAGGTCATAGGGACCGCCCTCGGCGCCCTCAGGATGGAAGTAGTTGTCTTCGAGGAGATCGAAGATGGCGATCTGGCGCTCCTGCTCCTGATCGCGCGAAACCGCCGCGAGCGACTCTTCGTCGAGCTCGACACTTTGCAGGCGGTGCTTCTTGCGCGCGTCGTCGGCCATGTGGTCCGGGCGGAGGGTGCGAGGCCGAGCTTTATTTCAAAGTGGGGGCCCGCGTCATCCCGCACCTGCGAACTTGTGGCCAGGATATGAAAAAGACGCCCGGCGCGCGAGGCGCCGGGCGTCGACTGTTCAAGGGGATCAGTAGCTCGCGTAGCGGTAACCCGCCGGCCGAACGAAGTCGCCGCGGACGTAGCCGACCCCGACGCCGCCCTGCCCCACCAGGATCCAGTCCGTGCCGCGCACGGCGGCCAGCGCCTCGAAGCGCTCGCCGGCCCGCATGCGGCCCACCCTGGCCGAACTGGTGGTCGGGGCGGCCCGCAGGTTCACGCCGCTCGTCGCCACGAAGGCCTCGCCGACCCTGTTGTAGCGGGCGGGAGCGATATCGGACGAAAGGCGGTAGCCGCCGTGGGTGTAGGTCCCGGCGTTGCGAACGCGGTCCTTCTGCATCTCGCAACCGATGGCCGAACCGGCCGCCGCGCCGGCGCCGGCGCCGACCACGGTCTCGAGACCGGGCTGGCGACCACCCACCTTGTTGCCGATCAGGCCTCCCACCATGGCGCCCAGCACCGCGCCGACCTCCTGCTTGCCGCCTGGGGCGGAGCAGCCGGTGACGCCGGCGGTCGCCTGGGACGCTCCCGTGAGCGCCAGGGCGCCGGCGAGAACGGCCGCGGCCACGCCGCCGCCGAGGGTCTTGGTGATCGAAGTGCGCATGAGAACCTCCGTCCTTCGCGTTGACCTGATGCGAAGGTACGGAGGCAAGCCTGAACGGGCTCACAGCCCGGCGGTCAGCTATGGTTCAGCTTTCCGAGCAGCGGCTCAGGCCTTGGCCTGACCCAGGCGGACAGCGGCTGAGCGAGCGTGCGCCGGCAATCCCTCTGCCTCCGCAAGCGCGATCGTCGCCGGAGCCAGCCTCGCGAACGCGGCAGGATCGCATTTCACCAGCGAGGTGCGCTTCAGGAAATCATAGAGGGATAGGCCCGAGGAGAATCGCGCTGCGCGGCTGGTCGGCAAGACGTGGTTGGAACCCGCCACATAGTCGCCCACCGCCTCGGGGGCGTGACGCCCCAGGAAAATGGCCCCGGCATGCCGCACCCGATCGGCCAGCTGCTCCGGCTCGTCGACCGCGAACTCCACGTGCTCGGGCGCGATCAGGTCGACGAGGGGCGGACTCTCGCCCAGCGGCGCGATGACGATGGCCCCATGATCGCGCCAGGAGGCCGCGGCGGCCTCCCCGGTGGACAGGGTCTTCACCTGCTCCTCGACCGAAGCCGCCACCTTCTCGGCGAAGGCCTGGTCATCGGTGATGAGGATGGATTGGGCGGCGGGATCGTGCTCGGCCTGGGACAACAGATCCGCCGCGATCCAGTTCGGATCGTTCGCGCCGTCCGCCACGACCACGATTTCCGAAGGTCCGGCCAGGGCGTCGATGCCCACGACGCCGTAAACCCGGCGCTTGGCCGCGGTGACGAAGGCATTGCCGGGTCCCACGATCTTGTCGACCGGCCTGATGGGACCCGCCCCGTAGGCGAGCGCCGCCACAGCCTGGGCGCCCCCCACACGCCAGATTTCGGTGACGCCGGCCGCTTGGGCTGCGGCCAACACCGCCGGCTGCAAGCGGCCCGGCGGCGTCACCATGGCGATACGGCCCACGCCGGCGGCGGCGGCGGGCACGGCGTTCATCAGCACGGTGGAAGGATAGGCGGCCCGCCCCCCCGGCACGTAGATTCCGACCGCATCCAGCGGCGTCCAGCGCCACCCCAGCTCAACGCCGGCGTCGTCAACGAAGCGCTGGTCGGCCGGACGCTGGCGCTCGTGATAGGCGCGGATGCGGTCCGCGGCGAAGGCGATGGCGTCGCGCACGTCCCGCGGACAGGCCCTGGCGCCCGCCTCAATCTCGTCGACGCCTACGCGCAGGGTCGCCTCGGTGAGCTCGACCTTGTCGAAGTCACGGGCGTAACGCAGCAGCGCCGCCAATCCGTTCGAACGGACCGCGGCCAGCACGTCGCGGACGATGGCGTCCACCTCCTCCGGCGTCTCGCGACGCTCGGCCACGAAGGCGGCGAAGTCGGTCTGAAAGCCCGGATCGGAGAAGCGGAAACGGCGCATGGCGCGCCTCTTTAGCGGCGCACGGCCCGTTGCGCCATGCCGCTCAAGCTTCGTGGCCCGGCGTGCGGGGTGTCGGCCACGGCTGGGAGACGTCGGCCAGCACCGCATCGACGCATTCCACCTCGGCGCGGATATCGCCGCCGCCCGCCAGGCTCAGCGTCACTATGCCGCCCGGCGGGTCCTTGGGTTCGAAGGTGAGCGCCAGCAGTTCGATTACCGCCGCGGGCCGGTCACGACGGACCTTGCGGGCCTGAACCTTGAGCACGCCGCCCAGCTGGAGGGCCGAGCGGATCCGCTGCCGCCCGCCCGCTTCCCAGCGGAATCGGTTGAAGGCGATGGTCAGGCGGCGGGCCTTGGGCTCGAAGCTGATGTCGCCCACCTTGGCCACGGCGTCCTGCAGGGCGGCCGACACGATCGCCAGATCGTCGGCGTCCTGGGCCAGCAGGCGAAGGGGTGCGGCGTCGGCCATGCTCACTCCTCCTCGGCTCCGCCCTCGCCTTTCAGGCGGCGGATGTTCGCGCCGCACGCGCCGAGCTTCTCCTCCAGCCGCTCGAAGCCGCGGTCCAGATGGTAGACACGGTTGACCACCGTCTCTCCGCGGGCGGCGAGCCCCGCGATCACCAGGCTGACCGAAGCCCGAAGGTCGGTGGCCATCACCTGCGCGCCTTCCAGCGCCTCGACGCCCCGCACGCGAGCTTCCCCGCCGTGCACCGTGATGTCCGCCCCCAGGCGGCGCAGTTCCGGCGCGTGCATGAAGCGGTTCTCGAAGATGGTCTCACGGATGACGCTCTCGCCGTCGGCCAGGGTCATCAGTGCCATGAACTGCGCCTGAAGGTCGGTGGCGAAACCGGGGTAGGGATCGGTCTCGATGTCGACGGCTTTCAGCCGCTCGGGGCCACGCTTCACGGTAAGGCCATCATTGTGCGAGGTCACCTCGACCCCGGCCTCGACCATCTTGTCGATCAAGGCCTGGATGAAGTCGCTGCGGGTCCTGGTCAGGCGCACCTCGCCCCCCGCCATGGCGGCGGCCAACGCGTAGGTGCCGGTCTCGATGCGGTCCGCGAGCACCGCATGGGTCGCGCCTGACAGGCGTGCGACGCCCTGGATCTGGATCTCGGACGTGCCCGCGCCGCTCACCTTCGCGCCCATCTTGTTCAGGCAGATGGCGAGGTCTTCGATCTCGGGCTCGCAGGCGGCGTTGCGGATCAGAGTGTCGCCTTCCGCGAGCACCGCCGCCAGCAACGTGTGCTCGGTGGCGCCCACCGAGACGAATGGAAATTCGATCTCCCCTCCCTTCAGCCCCCGCGGGGCTTGGGCGTATACATAGCCCTCGTGGAGGTCGATCCGCGCGCCGAGCGCCTCCAGGGCCTGCAGGTGCAGGTCGACGGGCCGCGCGCCGATGGTGCAGCCGCCCGGCAGGGAAACCTTGGCCTGTCCCGAGCGCGCCAGCAGCGGCCCCAGCACGTTGAACGAGGCGCGCATCTGCCGGACCAGGTCGTAGGGCGCGAAGCCGCTGACGATTTCCCGCGTGGTGAGGAGGGTCTCCGGCCCGTCCGCGCCGTCCAATTCCACGACCTCGGTCCCGAGCCGCTGAAGCAGCTTCCCCAGGAAGCGGGTGTCCGCCAGGCGCGGCATGTTGGTGAGCCGCAACGGATCCTCGGTCAGCAGGCTGGTCGCCATCAGCTTGATGGCCGAGTTCTTGGCGCCGCTGATCGGGATTTCCCCCTTCAGCCGCGCGCCGCCGACGATGGCGATGCGGTCCAATCCGAATCCTTCGCAGCACTCAGGGCCGCGCGGAGCCGCGGTCGCCTTGCCGGATATCTAACGCGCGCACGGATCGGCGCAATGGCTGTCAGTCGGCGCCGGGCTCACGCGGGGGCTTCGTGGACGCCGCCGGACGAGGCGCGGCCTTTCGGCGGCGCAGATTCGCCCTCAGCGCCTCGGCCAGCTTGGCCTCCTTGGGGTCGGGCGGCCTCTTTCCGGACTTGTCCTTGGGGTCCATTTCCGATGGGGTGCGGCGAGGCGTGAGCCGCGTCAAGCGACTTGGCATTCGATTGGGGCTTCACGAGCCGCGCGAGGCCCGCTATAGCGCGCGCCTTCGGTTTCGCCGCCGTAGCTCAGTGGTAGAGCGCATCCTTGGTAAGGCTGAGGTCGGCAGTTCAATCCTGCCCGGCGGCACCATCTTCGGAGAAGGCGTCCTGACCTCAGGTCCGGACGCCTTTTTCATTCGGGAGATGGAACCGGACACGGCGATCTGCGAAGGCTTCCATAGAATTCCGCCCGGGTGATATTGGTCGGGAGAATCGCCTCGGGACTCGCGAATGGCCTTCACCGCCTTCCATGATCAGCGGATGATAGCATCCGGCGCACTGTCGGACGTGGCCCAGGCTGTGGAGGTCGCGGCCGGCCCCTCGCCCTCCGGCGTCCTGATCTTCGACGACGCCACAGGAAGGCCGGTGGATATCGATTTGCGGTCGGGTGCGGATGCAGCGGTCGCCGCCCACGAGACCAAGACCCTAGGGCCGGCGCCGGAGCCGGCCCGTAGCGGCCCAGGGCGCCCCAGGCTCGGCGTCGTCGCCCGCGAGGTCACCCTCCTTCCACGTCACTGGAAATGGCTGTCCACCCAGCGAGGCGGCGCCTCCGCCGCCCTGCGCCGCCTCGTGGAGGAGGCTCAGCGCGCCGGCGCGCCGGCCGACCGCGCCCGGATGGCGCAGCAGGCCCTGCACGGGGTGCTCACCGTCCTGGCGGGCGATCTGCCGGGCTATGAGGAGGCTCTGCGCGCGCTCTACGCGCGGGATGACGACCGCTTCGACGCGCTGGCGGGCGCATGGCCGGCCGACATCGCCGCCTATGTGTCGCGCCTGGCGGAGGCCGAGCGGTCGGCGCGTGCGTCCTAACGCCGCTTTACAGGCCTCCGCGCCTCCTCCTCCAGGGCGTGTTCGGCCTCGTGCGTCTCGACTGCCAGTCGGCGGGCGGCGTCGCAGGCCGCGATCTGGGCGCCTCGCGTCGCATATCCGATCTCCAAGTCAGAAAGCGTCGGCCGCTCCGGCAGGAGGTGGATCTCGCATGTCCTCCGCGCTTCCGGCGGCGTCTCGATCCGCGGGGCAGCCGGCAAGATCGGCGATGAGGCACAGCTGGTGATCGTGGGCGCGCAGGCGAGCAGCCCGATCAGGGTCCAAAGGCGCATGGGCGTCCTCCGAGGTCATGGCGTCTTGGGTGAAGGGAACGAGGGTCCGGGCGGCGGCTTCGCGTTGGCGGACGACCACTTCGACCCGCTGGGCGCTCGCCCGTTCGGCCCGGGCCTCCAGGCCGCTCGTGCGCGCCTGAACGAGCGCAGCCTCGGTCCGGGCGCGTTCCCGGGCGGCGCCTTCCAGCCGCCCCTTCCAGTAGAGGCCGGTGAGGGTGGCGAGCGCGACCACGGCGCTGGCGAGTCCGGCGATCAGGCGCGGGCTCACGACCGCAGCCCCAGTTCGTAGCCGCCGCCCGGCCGCTTGGTCAGCACCTGCCGGCGCAGGCGCGGGTCGAAGGAGATGTGGGTCCAGCCGCCCTCCTCGATCAGTTGGTCGAAGGGAATGGCCGATCCGGCGATCGCCCGGCAGACGTCACGGGGATCGCCATAGCTCCAGCAGTTGAAGTCCACGGCATGGCCGGTCAGGTGGGCGGAGGTCCTGGCCCCGCCGACGGCCCGGTTCAGCTCCGGCGAGCGGTAGCCGCTGGACACGGTGATCACCCGGTCGCCCAGCAGGCGGCGGACCTGTTCCATCCGGGCGGCGGTCGTCCTCAGCGTGGCCACGATGTCGGGCGGCGGGATGTTGTCGATCTCGCGGTGTTGCGTGCACGCGAGCTCTTCCAGCCCGAAGTGGGCTGTCAGCTTGGTCGGCATGTTGGAAATCCTTGGAATGTGGACCTAGTCGGTCCCGCGCCGCGCGGCGGCGGCGAGCTTGGCCCAGTCGGTCACGGTGGCGCCTGAGAGGTAAAGGGTCGCCATGACCACGTTGGCCCCGATCAGGGCGAGGCCGATCCACTTCAGCGCGGCGGGGTCGTCGATGCGCCAGACGATGGCCATGACGCCCGCGCTGTTCAGCAGGGTTGCGGCATAGGTGTAGATGCGCCGGAAGAGCCAGCGCACCTCAATAGGCGGAGACATCGGCGACCTCTCTCACGGCGGCGGCGCGCATGGCTTCCAGGTGATCCAGACGCGCGGCGTTGGCGCTCCAGACCTGGGCCAGCGCCCAGGCCAGGAGGGCCGCCACCATGGCCCATGAGCGGCCCTTCAGCCCTTCCACCGCCCGCAGCGTAGTGGTCGCTGTCGCCTTGATCTCCACCAGTCGCTCCTCGCAGCGGGCTTCATGGTCCGCCAGCCGTTGCTCCAGCGCGGCGAGGCGTTCAGATGGGGTGGGCATCACGCAGGCCTCCCGGCGCTGACGTCGACGCCGATCGTGGTGCTCTTGCCCTTGGTCTTCTGCGTGCTGTCGGTCTGCTCTCCCGTGAACAACCCGATCGGTAGACCGTTGAGCGCCGCCACGATCTGCTGGGTGGTCGTGAACGGCGCCTGCCGCTGCTGCTGGTCGACATTGCGCAATGCATCACCCACCTGCGCCTGGGTGGCGATGTTGGCCCGCTGGTTGGCTTCGAAGTCCCCTGCCAGTCCCGCCAGTTGCGCGCCGGCGCGCAGCCGCTGGTCCTGGCCGGCCATGTATTGGCCGACCCGCTGGTTCCAGTCCTGCAGCTGAAGCTGGGCGTTCAGGGCGTTGGCCTGCTGGCGGCGGTCGGCGTCCTGGTTCGACAGCGCCGTTCCCCGCTGGAATGCCTGGTCCCGCAGGTTGGCGCTGGTGGTCGCGCGGCCGCGCAGGATCGCGTCCTCGGTCATCGACCGGGTGAGCGCCGAGCCGGAGCCGCCGAAGGCGCCCGAGCCGGCAAGTTCCAGGTCCTGCTGGGCCCGCGTCTGACCCGCGCCGAAGTCGTAGTCGGCCAGCGCCGTGTCCACGACATCCTTGGTGTATGGGCTCATGTAGGCGTCGAGGTTGGAGAGCAGGCTTTCGCTCTGCACGTTCGCACTCGGCGCCCGCATGTAGCGATCGAGCCATTGCGTGTTCGCCACGCCGCGGGTCAGGTCGATGCCCCCCTCGTAGTTCCAGGTCTGCCCGCTTAGGTTCTGAGCCCCGACGCCGGCCTGGTTCTGCAATCCATGCACGGGCGCGACGGCGCTCTGCGGATCGATGTTCAGGAGGCCGCCGACGCGTCCGGCGACCCCTTGGGTGAGGTTCGACGCCCACTCCGGCACGACAGGCGTCCGGGTGGAGTTGGTGGTGGTGTTCGAGGTCGTCTTCGTCTTGGACGCCGACCCGCCGATCTTCAGGCTCATCCTAGAGTTCCTTTGCGACTACGCGCGCCAACGGCGCATATCCTTCGCGGGCCAGCGCCCGCTCCCATCCCGGCCGCCCGACGATCAGCACCCGCCGGCATCCGGCCGTCCGCGCCCAGGCTTCCGCGGCCGGCCGAAGCCGCCGCACGAGTTCTTCGAGGTTTCCGCCCGCCAGCCAGATGAGCAGCCGGCGCTCCAGCGGCTCGTCTTCGACCAGCGTCACCATGGCCGACCGGTCGCCGGCCCAGAGCTGGGCCTCGCCGGCCTCGATCATCCCGGCGACATGTTCGAGCGCATGCGTCCGCCCGGCGTGCGCCAGGGCGGCGTCGATGAAGGGCGCGCACCGCGCCCAGTCCAAGCTCATCGCCGCCCGGCCGGCACGACGTCGAACATCGGCTTGCCGATCCGGCACCGGGTCGGCGCGCTCTCGCCGGCGATCCGCACGCGGAACAGGCGCCCGCTCGCCAGGAAGTCCGCCTTGGTTTCTCCTGGAGCCATAGGCGGCGCAGTCGCCGTCTGGGCGTTTCCTTGGGGCGTGAACCGCGCGGTGAGGCTCACGCTCACCGGCCCGATCTGGTCTTTGAAATCCGGCCACAACTCCCGGACGAGAAACGTGCTCTCGGGATCGAGCAGGCTGTCCGCCGTCTCGATGAACCACGGGAAAGCCTGCCCGTCCGCCGTATGACCTCGCTCGTGGTGGAAGACGGCGCCGTCCGGATCGACGCCCAGGGGGTAGAGGCTGGGCCCGGCGTCCACGAACGCCGTCCGGGCCATCACGCCCTTGTGCCAGGCGCCGGCGTCCTCGCCCCCCAGGGCGAGCGCCACATATCGGCTGTTCTCGAAGCCGTCGCGCCCGTCTGGGTAGTCGAACCGGACTTCCGAGAACTCCGCGTTGGACGACGCCACGATCTTGTCGCCCTGGCTGGCGGCCAGGTTGTCCGCGAACTCCGTGCGGATCGGACAGCCGACGGGCGTCGCCGCGCCCCCGATGCTGTAGCTGTAGAACTGGCGGTCGGGGCTGATCCAGAAGGCCGTCTGGCCCACCACGACGGCCGCGTTCGGACCAATGAGACCGCAGTTGCGTCCGATGCGGTCGAACCGCCAGGGCTGCGCCAGCGAGCCGACGTAGGACCCCAGGAACAGGTCCTTGTCGGTCCAGACCAGCATGTAGGGGCCGATCATCCGCCCCGCCACGATCCGCCCGCCGCCGGTCAGCACGTACTCGCGCGAGGTCGAGCCCGAAGCCGCCGTGCTCCACTCCGTGTTGTTCCGGATCGAGCTGTGCCGGATGCACATGGGATTGAAGGTCCCGGACGCCTCCTCGTTGCAGCCCAGCGCGAACAGCATGTACCCGCCGTTCATGGGCGCCACGAGCGCATAGGTGACTTGCGGCGGCGCATTGGCGATGGCGAGCGCCCGGCTAGCCGGATCGTTGCGCCATTCGTAGAGGCCGCCTCCCCGCGGATTGGCGATCAGGTGCTGGCCCCAGGCGTCGAAGCTCCAGGTCCGCGGATAGTATTCGGCGGTCGCTTCCGTCGTTCCATAGGGCCCGCCGCCGTAGGCGCCGGTGCCGAAACCGATGCTGCTCGTGCCGTGCTCGGGGCCGACGGGCAACTCCGACTGGCGAACGACGCGGATCGCCGCACCGCCGCCTGCGCCCGACGCGCTCGCCGTGTCCGCCGCGCCGGCCACGAAGGTGTAGGTGTTGGGATCGACGACCGTGATCTCGCGCACGCCGTTGAGGTTCGCCGCCTCCAGCCCATTGAATGTTTCAGCGCCCGAGAGCTTCACCTCCTGCCCTGTCGTCAGGCCGTGGCCGATGTGGGCGACCGTCACCACGCCCGACCCGCTGGCCGTGGTCAGGGGGTCGCCGCCGAGGACCGCGACGGGCCCGAACGGCGTGATGTCGAAGAGCTCGTCGCCCTTCCAGAGTTGCAGCTTCTGGTTCGTCCCGAAGGCGATGTTCAGCAGGGCGCCGTTGTCCTTCCATGGGAAGACCGTCCGGCAAACGCCCGTCAGCGCGCCGTCGATCAGCCGCTCCCAGCCGCCGATCACCTGCGGCAGGCCCAGGCGGAAGCGGACGTTGGAACCGTCCGCCCAGTGGCCGGCTCCCGCCTGCGAGGTGTCGTCGCCGAGCAGGCCCGGCGGCAGTTCGAGGGGAATGCGCATGTCGATTTCTCTGTGATAGGGGACCGGCATGGAGTCGGTTCGGGACGATCTCGCGGCGCTGGGCGCGCGCTACCAACGGGGGCAGGCTCTGCTCGCCGCGGGCCGCTATGCCGAGGGATGGCCGCTGTTCGAAGGGCGGGAACGGCTTGCGCCGGGCCTCATCCCTCCCGGCCCCCGCTCCTATCCGGAATGGCGGGGCGAACCCCTGGGCGGACGCTCGATCCTGGTGTGGGTGGAGCAGGGGTTCGGCGACCAGATCATGCTGGCCAGGTTCGCTCAGGTCCTGAAGGAGCGAGGCGCGGGCAAGGTCACCCTCGCCTGTCGTCCCCAGACCGTCGCCTTGCTGGCCACCGCGCCGGGCGTCGACGAGGCGCTGTCGATTCCGGTCAACGCGTCGGTCGCGGTGGATCGGCATGACCTTTGGACCCGATATTTCTCATTGCCGCTGCATGTCGGCGCCACCCTCGAAAACCTGCCCACCGCCCCGTATCTCGCGGCGCCGGCGGATCGCCTGGAACGCTGGCAGGACTATCGCGGCGTCGGGTTCGTGTGGCGAAGCAGCCCCACCGGCGTGAACGCGGCGCGCAAGACCATCCCGGACGACCTGGCCGACCGCATCCTGGACCTCGGCGCGATCAGCCTGCATCCCGAGGACACCGGGGCCGGCGACTTCGCGGATACCGCGGCGATCATCAGTCGCCTCGACGCCGTGGTCGCCGTGGACACCGCCGTCGCTCACCTGGCCGGCGCCATGGGCAAGCCGACGTTCATCCTCCTCGCCGAACCGGCCGACTGGCGGTGGCTGACGGGCCGTGAAGACAGCCCCTGGTATCCGACCGCTCGCCTGGTCCGCCAGTCCCGCGCCGGGGACTGGAGCTCCGCCGTGGAACGCGTGGCGGCCGAACTCCGGTGAGCGGCTACGACGCCGTCGAGGCAGCGTTCCGGCGCGGCCGCGCCGGCCATCTCGCCGGCCGCCTGGCCGAGGCCGAGGCGGCCTATCTGGAGTGTCTGGCTCTGGAGCCGGCAAACCCCGCTGCGCGCTATGGCCTGTCGATCCTGCTGCTCGCCGCCGGCCGCTACGCCGAAGCCTGGCCGCTGTACGAAAGCCGGCGCCAGGTCCTTCCTCGCGCGGCGATCCCGCCGATCTCAACGCCCGTCGAATGGAGCGGCGACAACCCCCGCGGACGGCGGATAGCGGTCGTGGCGGAACAGGGCCTGGGCGACCAGATCATGTTCGCGCGTTACCTCCCTGCGCTCGTCGCCCGGGGGGCGAACGTCGTGATCGCCTTGGGCATGGGGAACCTCAAGACCCTCTTCGAGCATCAGGGCTTTGAGACGACCGGCATCTATCGGGGCGGGGAGATCCCGGGCGTAGACGCCTGGACCTACTTCGGTTCGCTGCCCTTTCGGCTGGCAATGGACGCCCCGCCCGCGCCGGAATTCCTCGAACTGCCGATGGCGCCCGGCGGCGGCGTGGGGGTCATCGCCACAGGAAACCCGCTTCACCCGAATGACGCCAACCGAAGCTTGCCGCCTCCATTGGCGGATCGGCTCCGAAGCCTTGGACGAGACCTCTCGCCCTCCGCGACCGGCGCCGCCGACTTCATGGACACCGCCCGCATCGTCGCCGGACTGGACCTCGTGGTCGGCGTCGACACCTCCGTCGTCCACCTGGCCGGAGCCATGGGCAAACCGTGCTGCGTGCTGTTGCCCCGGGAAGGACTGGATTGGCGCTGGAACGACGGGGTGCGGTCGGACTGGTATCCGAAGTTCAAGCTCTTGCGCCAGGCCACCGCCGGCGATTGGAACCTGCCACTGCGACAGGTGGCCGAGGCCGTGGCGGAGCGACGCGTCTAGGACGGCGACGCCTCGGCCATTTGGCGCCCATGCGCGACGGGCGGATTGCGCGTGCGCGAGCGATGCTCGCTGTGGTAGAAACGCGGTATGCAAGCTTTGGCCCAGGCGGTGCGGCATGCCACCGCCTTAGAGTTGTCCGGCGCGCGGGCCGCTGCCGAAGAGGCGTGGCGGGCAATCCTCGCTTCCGACCGGGAGAGCCCGTGGGCTCGTTATGCCCTGTCGCATCTCTTGATATCGCGAGGAGCTGATCGCGAAGGGTGGGCGCTCTACGAGTCCCGCCTGGACATTCCAGACCTAAAGATCGGCCGCCTGCCCCCGGTATACCCGATGTGGCGTGGCGAACCGGTCAAATCCCTGGTCGTGCTCGGCGAGCAAGGCTTGGGCGATCAGATCATGTTCGCGCGATGGGTTCCCGCGCTGGCGCAACGCGGGATTTCCGTGACGCTGCTGGTTGATCCGGCGCTTGTCCGTCTCTTCGGGTCCATGCCGGCGAAAGTCGTCGCGGCGGCAGGGCCGGTCAGCCTGGGAGACCCGGACGCCTGGTGCCTGATCGGCTCCCTGCCGAACCTCGTCGGCCCCGTCATGGCGACGCCCTATCTCCCAGACGGTGAAGGAGGCGGCGGCGTTGGCGTGATGCCCGTTGGCTCGCCGAACCGCCCGAACGGTGTCGACCGGTCGCTACCACCTGACCTGGCCGCTGAACTGCGACGGATCGGCCGCGACCTGTCCCCCGAGGCCACCGGCGCACGCGACTTCGAAGACACCGCCGAGATCATCCGAAACCTGGATGTGGTGATCAGCGTGGACACTTCCGTCGCGCATTTGGCCGGAGCCATGGGCAAGCCCACCATACTCCTGCTGCCGCACCGCGCATGTTGGCGTTGGGGGGCGGAAGGAGAGCGTTCGCGCTGGTACTCTTCCATGCGAATTGTCCGCCAGCCTGCGCCCGGAGACTGGGCGTCGGTCGTCGATCAAGGGATAGCCCTTATCAGGACGATGACAGCAGCCCCGGCTGCGCCGGCGGCGCCACTCAGCATATCTGCACCGCCCTTGCCATTACCGCCCGGCAAGCCAGCCGCGCTGGTGGCGCCTCACGCCATGCCCCTATTGGGATCATGACACCGGACTGCCGAGCGGCGGATTGACATCGCTATGGAGGCCGGGAGTTCAACCGGCATACGCAAGCGGTTCTCCCTTTGGTAGGTGGGCGGAATGCAAAGTTTGGCTAAGTGGCCAACGCCGCGTCGGGCTGAACTTCGCCAAGCTGCCATGCGAGATGCATGAGGGGCCAAGCGGACAGCTTGCGCGTGAACGATCCATTCGCGCCTGACGGAGATAGATATGCTGGCGAGGACAGAAGCCTACGGACTTATCTTCGACTATCCGCCAGGCGATCTGGCCGTGGGGGCGTGCCTGAGTGAGTATGGCGAGTTTTCGTTGATGGGCATGACTCTGGCGTCACAGATTTCAAGGGGCGGCGGCTTCCTGGATGTTGGCGCAAACATTGGTGCTTTTGCTCTACCAGTATCTCGCGCGGCCCAGACGGTCGTTGCCATCGAGCCCCACCCCGGGTTGGTCGATATCCTCCAGCGCAACGTAGAGGCCAATGGCAGGACGAACATAAGTGTTGTTCGTGGGGCTGCCGGCGCTGTGGCCTGCCCCCGAGGGGTGATCCGGGTTCAATGTTAGTGGATGGCGTTTACTGACGCCACGGTTGGGGTGGGCGAGCGCGCGCCCTCCACAGCTGGCGCGCTCGCCCATGGCACGACGG
>NZ_JBKBRO010000034.1:0-3402 GCF_046463815.1 Phenylobacterium sp.
TAGCCGAAGATCGCGGATGACCACCCCGCTACGCCGCTCACTCGCTACGGCGCCTTGTGGAGGCGCGCTTCGCGAGCGGCTCCGCTACCGCCCAGCTACACCACGTCCCGGGACACGACCCACGACCACCCGCCTGCGCGGCGACGTGGAGGGCAAGGGCTATGTGATGTCGGTCGGGCTCCGGACGACGTTCTAGGGGCAGCGTGCGGTTGGCCCCCGATCTCTGAACGGCTAGCCTCATCGGGCCGGTCATGCGAACACCCCGCCAGTTGCGGTTGGCCCCCGATCTCTGAACGGCTAGCCTGACCCAGAGCGCGGTCAGCCCCTCCTCGCCGTTGCGGTTGGCCCCCGATCTCTGAACGGCTAGCCTTTCGTCCTCGCCGGCCTCGCTCTGCTGATTGTTGCGGTTGGCCCCCGATCTCTGAACGGCTAGCCTCGTGCCGGCGCTTATGCCTGCCGTGGTCAGTTGCGGTTGGCCCCCGATCTCTGAACGGCTAGCCTGGCCTGGACGATCAGGAACGGGAGCTTGCGGTTGCGGTTGGCCCCCGATCTCTGAACGGCTAGCCTGGCCAGGATGAAGTCGTCCGTGGCGTCGCCGTTGCGGTTGGCCCCCGATCTCTGAACGGCTAGCCTTTCCTTCTCTCTCACGCCTGTTCCTCCTGTGTTGCGGTTGGCCCCCGATCTCTGAACGGCTAGCCTGAGGGCTCTCTCGGAGAGTCAACGCCTTCCGTTGCGGTTGGCCCCCGATCTCTGAACGGCTAGCCTGATCAGCAGGGCGGGGTAGCGCCGGCGGCGGTTGCGGTTGGCCCCCGATCTCTGAACGGCTAGCCTGCCGCTGGAACTCAGGAAGCGAGCGGGGGAGTTGCGGTTGGCCCCCGATCTCTGAACGGCTAGCCTGGGCCAGTCGATCTCGTATTCCGTTGGCGCGTTGCGGTTGGCCCCCGATCTCTGAACGGCTAGCCTACAGCCCTCCGCCGGTCCAGAGCAGGAGCTGTTGCGGTTGGCCCCCGATCTCTGAACGGCTAGCCTTCAACCGACAACATGATGATCTCGCCCACGTTGCGGTTGGCCCCCGATCTCTGAACGGCTAGCCTTTCCTCGGTATCCTATGGCAAGCGCTATAGTTGCGGTTGGCCCCCGATCTCTGAACGGCTAGCCTAAGCAGGTCCTCGATGTCCTGGACAAGGCGTTGCGGTTGGCCCCCGATCTCTGAACGGCTAGCCTGCCAATCTTAGCCTAGTGGAGACTTAAGGTGTTGCGGTTGGCCCCCGATCTCTGAACGGCTAGCCTGATGGCGGTGGAGGGCTACCAGACGACGGAGTTGCGGTTGGCCCCCGATCTCTGAACGGCTAGCCTTATGGCGAGCCGCTTCCCCGTGCCGATGGAGTTGCGGTTGGCCCCCGATCTCTGAACGGCTAGCCTTCCTCCAGCGCATCCCCACGCAACGTAGGGTTGCGGTTGGCCCCCGATCTCTGAACGGCTAGCCTCGGACCCGGCGGCGGCGGCGGATCGGGGTCGTTGCGGTTGGCCCCCGATCTCTGAACGGCTAGCCTGCTGCGCATCCATCGCCGAACGGACCATGCGTTGCGGTTGGCCCCCGATCTCTGAACGGCTAGCCTCGCTCGCCACATTTCATCCGTGGGCTTCCTGTTGCGGTTGGCCCCCGATCTCTGAACGGCTAGCCTCGATCCTGACGCCGACCGCGAGGCGGTCGTGTTGCGGTTGGCCCCCGATCTCTGAACGGCTAGCCTTGTTCCTGGAGATGGAGCTGGGCGACGAGCGTTGCGGTTGGCCCCCGATCTCTGAACGGCTAGCCTCGCTACCGCCCTCCCCATCCCGGGGCCATGGTTGCGGTTGGCCCCCGATCTCTGAACGGCTAGCCTAGGACGACGGCCGGAAGGCCCTTCGCCTGAGTTGCGGTTGGCCCCCGATCTCTGAACGGCTAGCCTGTACTCGGCCTGCCCCTCCTCGGTGCTTAGGTTGCGGTTGGCCCCCGATCTCTGAACGGCTAGCCTTGAAGACCCGTTTCAAGATCGAGGGTCTGAGTTGCGGTTGGCCCCCGATCTCTGAACGGCTAGCCTCGCCCTGTTCATCGACGGCATGAAGGGCTTGTTGCGGTTGGCCCCCGATCTCTGAACGGCTAGCCTCCCCAGCAGATGCAGGCCGCGGCCCTGGCCGTTGCGGTTGGCCCCCGATCTCTGAACGGCTAGCCTTAAGGCGCCATGCTCCACCACCTAGCAAGAGTTGCGGTTGGCCCCCGATCTCTGAACGGCTAGCCTCAGGACCGGGTTGAGGTCGGTCCCGAAACGGTTGCGGTTGGCCCCCGATCTCTGAACGGCTAGCCTTCGTGGGCTACAACATCGCGCTCCAGGGCTGTTGCGGTTGGCCCCCGATCTCTGAACGGCTAGCCTCAGCGACTTCGCCGCGGCGAAGCTGACCGGGTTGCGGTTGGCCCCCGATCTCTGAACGGCTAGCCTCTCGGCGAGTTCGGGCAGAGGGCCGCACCTGTTGCGGTTGGCCCCCGATCTCTGAACGGCTAGCCTTGGAAGGCCTGATCGGTCTCGAAGACCAGCGTTGCGGTTGGCCCCCGATCTCTGAACGGCTAGCCTGGCGAGCTTGGCCAGCACGGCGTCGTTATCGTTGCGGTTGGCCCCCGATCTCTGAACGGCTAGCCTGACCTGGACTATGGCGAGGCCCTGGCGCGCGTTGCGGTTGGCCCCCGATCTCTGAACGGCTAGCCTGGATTCATGCGCGCCCCCTGCCTAATCCAGGTTGCGGTTGGCCCCCGATCTCTGAACGGCTAGCCTTCAGCCGCGAAGCCTATCAGCGGCAGTTGAGTTGCGGTTGGCCCCCGATCTCTGAACGGCTAGCCTTCCCGTGTGTATGTGCCCGAACAGGAACGAGTTGCGGTTGGCCCCCGATCTCTGAACGGCTAGCCTGGCGCGTTCGTAAGCGGATGCAGGAGATGCGTTGCGGTTGGCCCCCGATCTCTGAACGGCTAGCCTTCGAAGCAATGCCTCCAGCGAGTGATCCAAGTTGCGGTTGGCCCCCGATCTCTGAACGGCTAGCCTAGGGGGGCGCCACCCCGGCCCCCCGAGGGGGTTGCGGTTGGCCCCCGATCTCTGAACGGCTAGCCTGTTCGACGCCATCACGAAGGCGGCGGCCGAGTTGCGGTTGGCCCCCGATCTCTGAACGGCTAGCCTTTTCGCGCGCGAGGGGCCGGCTGGCTGACAGTTGCGGTTGGCCCCCGATCTCTGAACGGCTAGCCTAGCAACAGATGATGGTCCTCCCGATCCTCGGTTGCGGTTGGCCCCCGATCTCTGAACGGCTAGCCTGTCCGCACAGCGCATGATGGAGACCTTCAAGTTGCGGTTGGCCCCCGATCTCTGAACGGCTAGCCTG
>NZ_JBKBRO010000034.1:3502-18950 GCF_046463815.1 Phenylobacterium sp.
TGGTCCTCCCGATCCTCGGTTGCGGTTGGCCCCCGATCTCTGAACGGCTAGCCTGTCCGCACAGCGCATGATGGAGACCTTCAAGTTGCGGTTGGCCCCCGATCTCTGAACGGCTAGCCTGAAGACCATGCTCCGCACGCTCAGCGAGGAGTTGCGGTTGGCCCCCGATCTCTGAACGGCTAGCCTGGGATCATCCAGAAGTCTCTGAAAACACGAGACAAGAGGACGATCCCAGGCCACTCGTTTCCTTGGACATAGCTAGAACAAGGCGAGTTGATCCGGGTTCCTTCTCGGCCGCCGTCGCCTCTGCCCCGAGAATCGCACGATGTTTTCGTACTGACGGTCGGTGAAGGTGAGCACATGTATCTCGCCATCCGACGGCAGGTTGCGCTCGATGCGAGCCAATTGTGAATCGAAGGCTTCCTTGCCGTTGCAGAAGCGAGCATAGACCGAGAACTGGCTGCGTTCGAATCCTTCATCCAGCAGGAATTCCCGAAATTTCGTGGCGGCCTTCATCTGCGCCTTGCCTGCAACCGGCAGGTCGAACATCACGAATATCCACATCAGTCGGTACCCGCTGAGATGGCTTCTGGACGGCGCGCTCACACCTCCTCCTCGGTCAGCTTCTCGCCGAGGCGCGACCATTGGAGTGGCGTCGGCGGCTGAAAGATGCTGAGCGTCGGACGCCCCGTCTCGAAGGCCCGCGCCAGCGACTGGGCGAGGCGGATCGCGGCCTGCGAGACCGGGGAGGCCTGCCCATCCACCGTCAGATCGAACGCAATCAGACGTGCGAAACGGCGCTTCGTCGCAGGGTCCAGCAGCATGGGTTCGCCCGCGAGCGCCATTCGGGCCACGAGCCCATCGACGAGGGGACGAAAGGGCTCGATGAGATCATCCGCCAAGGCCAGGGCGTTGCCTCGATTAGCGTGACCGATACCCATTGTCGGGTGCAGGCCCGCCGCCACGACCGCGCGCGCCACCGTGGCGCGCATGATCGCGTAGCCGTAGTTGAGCAGGCTGTTGGCGCCCTCCGCCTCCCGGTCTCGCCGGAAATCCGACCCCATCAACAGCGGCCAGTATCGGCGCGCCGCCTGGGCTTCAAGGTTGCCCTCGTCGCCCGAGCGGACGCGGGTGGCCATCGCCGCGAGCCCCGCGCCCCCGGCGACCCCCTGAGCGCCGAGCAACGACGCCTGCATTCCGATCTTGGCCATGACGATCCGCCGCCAGAGCTGCTTCGCGAGCGGCTTGGAGGCGGCCCATTGCGCCCGCATGCGCGCATTCTGGGCGTGGTTGCCCACAAGAGGCAGGGTGACAGCGACCGGACTGTGGTTCGCGGCGCAGAACACGACGGGCGACCCGCGCTCGGCCAGCGCCGCCACCAGGTTGGCGCTCCAGGTCACACCGTGCGCGTGGACGATCACCGCATGCACGTCGTCGAGCGGCACGCGCCCCACTTCGGCGCCGCCCCCCTCCTCGACGATCAGGAACCCCCGCAGCACCCTAAGGTGGCGGCCTTCGCTCGCGATGTCGACGATCCGCTCCACGGCTCAGCCGCGCGGCCCCGGATCGTAGACCCGCCCCGCCGGGTCGACCCTCACCTGCCGAGCGCGGAGCTTCCTCAGGCCGCTGGCCGACGAATAGAGATACCTGAACGGATCGCCCTTGTCGGCGTCACGGGCCTTCAAAGAGCCGCCCTCATTGTGGCTGGCCAAGGTGATCTGGCCCGAGCTCGAGAACTTCACCACGCGCATCAGCGCGCGGTCCGATCCGTCCAAGTCCATCGCCAGGAGGTCATTCTGGCGAAGACTCAGCACTTTCTTCGCGGCCGGGTGAGGCCGGCGATCGCCGAGGTCGCGCCGATGGGCGTCGAACATCGAGACCACGTCGGAAACCCACTTGCCGTCCGGTAGCCGCCACACGTCGAAGCGGGCGTTGGCGTCGCCCTTGTAGGCCTTATAGGCCCGGCCCTCACGATCCCGGATCGGGATGACGTTCAGAGGCTCGCGCACCCGAACCCGTCGTATCCCCTTGAATGGCCCCTCAACCGCCGCGAACGCGGCCAGCGCCGCCTCGAAGGCCTTGCCTTCCAGACCGCGGGTCGCCGTCCAGAGCGCATCTCGGAGCGGCGGATCCGGGAGGGCGGCGATGTCGGCCGGCTTCAGACTGGCCAGCGGCACGCGGTGGACGACGATGGGCGTCCTGCCGTCGGCGGCGAATTCGCCGGTCAGGCCATAGGCGGTGTCGTTGTGCAGCCGCCCTGACGTGGTGTCCTTCCCAGGCGGCGGACGGCCCCGCCGGCCGTGGTCCGGCTTGTGGCTGACGACGGTGGCTTGCAGCCGTTCATACAGCGCCTCGCGGAACCCCGGCCAGGGTGGCTCATCGAGGCCAGCGAACCGCCGGTCGAGATCCTTGGCTTCGGATCGGGCCGAAGCCTCGGCGATCCTTTGCAGCAACGAGCGGGTGGTCGCCGCCGCCACCGCCGCATCGATGGCGTGATGCCGATGGTCGAGGCGGTTCTTGGGCGCAGCGCTGTGGGGGTTTTCCACGTAGTTGTGGTCGGGCAAGAGGCTGTTCAGCCCCCAGACGCGGCGCAGCATCGCCGTCATTCGGCCCGGTATCACGTAGACGAAACCGTCCGTCGCGGCCGGATAGAGCCGGCGAAGGTATTTGGCCGTGATCCGCGCGAGATATTGGGTGTCGGTGAGCTGGCGCGCGATAAAGTCGCCGTCCTTCTCGAACCGTTCCATGGCGTCCGGGGAGAACCGCCACTGCTTGGAGCGGTGCAGGCGGCTGACCTGATCGGCGATGACCTCCCATCGCGCCTCGCCGCCCCATCGCTCGTACGGCGTCCTGGCGCCCTTCTCGCGATTGCAGGCGCGGTGGGCCACGACCTTGTTGCCGGCGCTGTCGTCCAGGCACCGCGAGTAAGGAACGATGTGGTCGATATCGACCTCGCCCGAAAACAACGCGGTCGGCCCGATCACCTTCGCGCAGTAGGGGCAGCGCCGGTCGAGTGGGTTCGTCGGATTGAGCTCCTCCCAGAGACGCAGCAGCATGCGGTTGGCGCCGGTGTCGGCCTGACCCAGCTCCCCGAGCAATTTCCCGCGGGCGACCGCAGCCGCCGTGGTCTCCCGGATGCGCTTGTCGTGCGCCTTGCGCTCCTGCTCGTTCAGCTTGAGCTCGCGGGCCAGCTCGACCACGATCTGATCCGGGCGGCCGTGGCGGTCGATCACCGCGTTGACCACCTTTTCCAACTGGCGCAGGCCGACGTGCACCGTCGGATTGGTGATCCGGCCGAAGCGCTTCTCCACGTCGTCGCGGGGGTCCTGCGAGCCAGGGGGAATCTCCCGGTCTAGGATCTGGCCGTAGTAGGGCAGTCGCTCAAGCACCTCGCCGGTGGAATCATCCGAATGGTTCCAGCCGCACCGGCGGACGGCTTCGTCGTAGGTGACGACCTCCTTCTCCAGTTCCGCGAGCACCCTTCGGCTTGCTGTCTCCCCAAGGCGCCCGTGGCCTTCGGGCAGGTTCGCGCCGGCGACCTCGCGCGCCGCCTCGGGCGAGAGGCCGCAGTCGCCGACGAGGAAGTCGGCGAGCCTTTCGGGGACCTCCTCCTCCATCAGCCGCTCGACAATGGCCCATTGGCGCTCGTCGGACATCAGCGCCCATGCCGCGCCGAACGCCTTCTTCGAGCCGAGCGCGGCCCGTAGCTCGTCACCCTTCAGGCTCTTCCGCGCCTCGGTTTCGACCGAGAACCGTTGGCCCGCCGCCAACTTCAGGACCTTGGCGAGCTGCTCGAAACTGCGTTCCTTGCGGTCGCGCAAAGCCATGACCAAGGCGTTGCGCTCGTCCAGCGTCAGAGGGCGCGCCGCCTCGCCTGGCGCCACGATCCGCAGATGATTGACCTCCTGATAAAGACGAAGCCGTTGGAACAGGGGGTGAGCCTTGGGAATCCGCCGCTCCGAAGCCACGAAGGCGCACACGCCGACCTCCGGCGCCTTGAGGGGGCGCTGGAAGAACAGGACGCGCGCCAGGGCGGCGCGCGCCTCTTCGGTCATGATCTCCGGATGGTGGACGGCCTGCCGCCGCCAGATCGTCTCGAACTCGTGTTCGACGTGCCGGCGCTGAGGATAGAAGTCATAGGCTTGGTTCTCGCCCCCCATCCGCACCCGGCGGCTCTCGCGTCCGGCAAGGAACTGGCCAAGGGTCTCCGCGCCAGCTTCGGTCATGGCCGCGTCCAGGGCTGCCGCGCCCAGGGCGATCTTGCCGTCCTCGCCCGATTTGCGGTCGGCCTTGCGGTTCGACTTGAACCCGCGCCGCTGGTTGAGGTGGAAGAGGGCGCGGCCGATCTCATGCGGTTCGAGCCGCTCGCTCAAAGCCCGCAGGCGCAGATCGTAGGGATCGAGGCTCGCCAGCGCGCGCGCCGCCTGGGGATCGGCCGGCATCAGGCCGAAGGCCACCAGGGCGCGCAGGAACGCGGCGCGCCGGCCGAGATAGCGATCCCGCCGCCTTCGCATCGCCCGCGCGTTGCGGCGATCCACCGCCAGCGAGGCGCCCGTCTTCGGATCGCGCCCCGGACTGAAGATCCGCACGCCGAGATCGACGATCCGCGATGTCTCGCCGCCGTCCTCGATCAGGCACCAGCCCAGGCTGGCCACCCCGATGTCGATGCCAAGGCGCCGCATTCGCTCCTCCCTGCCTCCCGGAGACGAAAGCTCGCAACAACTTGGGATTGACGTCAACGACGGCTTGCGCTTTAGGCTGTCGAATTCAGAGATCGGGGCCAGTCGTTAACAAGCGGCTCGGTCGCACCAAATAAGGGCGGGGCCACGGCCCCGCCTTTTTCATTGGCGTATCAGTTGACCTGCGTCTTCTTCGGAGGTTCCGGCGGCAGGGGGGCGACGGGGACGCCGTCCTCGAGCAGTTCGCGGACCTCCTTGGGCGTCGCCTGGCCGTAGATGCCGCGCTCCTCGGACCTGCCCTCGTGGATGGCGCGGGCCTCCTTGGCGAAGGCGTCGCCGACATCGTCGAAGTTCTCCTCGACGTGGCGGCGGATGCGCGAGAGCGCCTCCATCATCATGGCCTGGGGCGGGCCCGCGCGCTCGTCCTGCACGGTCTTGCGCGTCCCGGCCACGGCGGGGGCCATGATCTGCTTGCGCACCGCCTTGCTGGCGCAGACGGGGCATTCGAGCAGGCCGCGCGCGTGCTGGTCGTCGTAGTCGGCGGACGAGCCGAACCAGCCTTCGAAGGCGTGCTCGTGGTCGCAGGTCAGGGCGTACTTGATCATGGACCTGTGAAGGCTCGGGCGTTGGCCAGCGCCGGGATGGCGGCGCGCGCCCTGGCGACCGCTTCCCGATCGAGGTCGGCGAGAAGCACGCCGGGCTCGTCGTGGTCAAGCCTGCCGACCACCTCGCCCCACGGCCCCACCACGATGGAGCGGCCCCAGGTGCCGCGGCCATCCTCGTGGAAGCCGCCCTGGGCCGGGGCGATGACGTAGCTGCCGGTCTCGATGGCCCGGGCGCGCACCAGCACCTCCCAGTGGGCCTCGCCGGTGGGGCGGGTGAAGGCGGCGGGGATGGCCAGCACCTCGGCGCCCGCCAGCGCCAGGGCCCGGTAGAGCGCCGGGAAGCGCAGGTCGTAGCAGATCGAATGGCCGAGCTTCACGTCGTCCACGTCGGACACCACCGCCCGGTCGCCCGGCTCATAGGTCTCGGACTCCCGCGCCGTCTCGCCGGTGGGCAGGTCCACGTCGAACATGTGCAGCTTGTCGTAGGTCGCCGCGATGGACCCGTCCGGGGCGATCAGGGCCTGGCGATTGGCCGCCTTGCCATCCTCGCGCAGCACCAGGGCCGAGCCCAGCAGGACGAAGACGCCCAGCTCGCGGGCGGCGGCCTGGAGGCCCCGGACCACCGGGTCCTCCGCCAGGGGCCGCAGCAGGGGGAGGAGCCTGGCCTTGTCCTTCTGCAGGACGTTGGTCCCCTCGGGCGTGGCGATCAGGCGCGCTCCGCCGGCGGCGGCCTCGCGCACCATCGGCAGGACGTGGGCCAGGGCGGCGTCCTGGGTCGCGGGCGTGCGGGCCTGGATGAGCGCGATCTTCACAGGGTGGTTCTTAGCCTTCCCTCCCCTTCATGGGGAGGGTGGCGAGCGCAGTGAGACGGGTGGGGATGTATCGGCCGGGCTCGGAGTCCAGGGATGGACTCCCCCACCCTGCTCGCCTCCGGCGAGCTGTCCCTCCCCATCAAGGGAGGGAAGGGTCACGCCGCCTTGAGGAGGAGATCGAGCTGGCCGGCGCGCTCGAGGGCGTACATGTCGTCGCAGCCGCCGATGTGGCGCTCGCCGATGAAGATCTGGGGGAAGGTCATGCGGCCGGAGCGCTGGACCATCTCGGCCTTCTTCTCGGGATCGAAGGCGGCCTCGATCTCGGTGAAGGGCACGCCCTTCTCCTCCAGCAGGCTGACGGCCCGGATGCAGTAGGGGCAGTAGGGCTTGGTGTAGATCGTGACCTTGGGCATGGCTTCCTAACGGAGGTCGTGTCTCTGAAGGTTCATATAGTGAGTCCGTCAAGGGCCTTAACGCGGGCCGCCACGGCCACGTTGACGCAGGCGGCGCCAGCCCCCTTCAACGCCCGGGCGCAGGCCTCGGCCGTGGCGCCGGTGGTGAGCACGTCGTCGACCAGCAGGACCGTGAGGCCGGACAGCCGCTCGCGGTGGCGCGCCGGGACCTCGAAGGCGCCGGCCACGTTGCGCCGCCGGCCCGAGCCGGACCGTCCCCCTTGGGTGGGCGTGGCCCGCTTACGGACGAGCGCGTCGGCCAGGTAGGGCGTCCCGGTCATGCGGGCGAGCGGCCGGGCGATCTCGGCGGCCTGGTTGTAGCGGCGGCCCAGCAGGCGGAAGCGGTGCAGGGGCACCGGCGCGATGACGTCGGCCTCCTCGATCAGCTCGCGGGCGGCGCGCGAGAGCCAGCGGGCCAGCAGCGGGGCGAGGTCCGTCCGGTCGGCATGCTTCAGCTTCAGGATCGGGTCGCGCGAGGTCTCGTCGTAGAGGCAGGCCGCGCGGGCGCGGTCGAAGGCCCGGGGCCGGGCCTGGCACGCGGCGCAGCGGGCGCCGAGGTCGTACTCGAAGGGGACGCCGCAGCCGTCGCACACCGGCCCGTCGAGGAAGTGGATGCGGCTCCAGGCCTGGGCGGAGAGACCGCCAGCCAGCGGGCGCGGGCCGCCGTCGATGGCCTGGGGCGGGAAGACGAGGTCGAGGGCGCCGCGCCAGAGCGCCTGAATCCGGGCTCCGGGTTTCCAAGGGGCGGCGAAGTCGCCATGTTCCGCCGCCATGTCCTCCCCTCCCCATGCGAGCCCGCCCAGGCTGTTCGACCGCGCCCTGCACCGCAAGCGGCTGGACCGCGCCGCCCGCGGCTATGCGAACGCCGACTTCCTCCAGCGGCGCGCCGCCGAGGACGTGGCCGAGCGGCTGGAGCCGATCATGCGGGACTTCCCGGTGGCCGTCGACCTCTCGGCCCGGGGCGGGGCGTTCCGCGAAGCCCTGGCGGCGAGCGAGGCGGCCGCCCGCGTGGGCTTCCTGATCGAGGGCGACCTCTCGCATCGGATGCTGCACGGCCGGGCAGGCGCGCGGGTGGTGCTGGACGAGGAGCGCCTGCCGTTCGCGGACGCAAGCCTCGACCTGATCGTCTCGACGCTGGGGCTGCACTGGACCAACGACGTGGTCGGCGCCCTGATCCAGGCTAGGCGCGCCCTGAAGCCGGACGGCCTGTTCATCGGGGCCTTCCTGGGCGGGACGACGCTGACCGAGCTTCGCCAGTCGCTTGTCGCCGCCGAGAGCGAGATCCTGGGCGGGGCGGGCAGCCGGGTCTCGCCCTTCGCCGACGTGGCCGACGCCGCCGGCCTGCTCCAGCGGGCGGGCTTCTCCATGCCGGTGGCCGACGTGGATGCGGTGACCGTCACCTACGACCACCCGCTGAAGCTGCTGTTCGACCTGCGCCAGATGGGCGAGACCAGCGTGCTGGCCGACCGGCACCCGAAGGCGCTCACCCGGACCCTGCTGAACCGCGCCTTCGAGATCTACTTCGAGCGGTTCCGCAACGAGGACCAGCGCGTCCCGGCGACCTTCGAGATCATCACCCTGACCGGCTGGGCGCCGCCGGCGGCGCCTTGAGGCCAAGCTTGGCGACGCAGCCTTAACCCTATACCCCCACGGTGGCGGTCTGGGGACGCTTGCGGGGGCGCATCGTCACGGGGTCTGACGTGCCAGCCCAATCCAGCCTGCGCCTTTCAGCGCTCGCCGCCGCGCTCCTGCTCGCCTCCTGCGCCACCAACGCCCCGCCGCCGCCCAAGCCCACGGCCAAGGGCGGATACGTGGACATGGGCCTGGCCGCCCAGGCCGGCGCCTTCGAGGCCTTCACCCGCAAGGCCGCCGCCATCCCGGCGGGCTTCGCGGGGCCGGACGACATCGCCCAGGGGCTGCAGGCGGGCGCGGCCTACGAGCCCCGGCAACTGGAAGCGGGGATGATCGCCTATGCGGCGCTCGCCGCCCTGCAGGAGCCCGCCTTCGTGGCCGGGGTCAGGAAAGCCGGCGGCCGCGACCTCGCCCGCCGGCTGGCGGCCATTCCCGAGGCGGCGCTCGACCTGCCCGGCGGACAGGCGGCGGCCGGACGCGCGAGCGCGGCCCTGGCCCGCCGGGGCGAGGCCCTGGCCCAGGCCGGACGCCGGGTGAAGGCGGCCTCCTATTCCGTCCAGAAGCAGGGCTGGTCGAAGGCCCGGCTGACCAACGGCCCGGCGAGGCTCGCCGAGGTCAAGCGCATCTCCACCGCCGGCTATCGCGCGACCGGCGACGACCGCGCCCGGCTGACCGCGGCGATAGCCGAGGGCGGACGGCGGGGCGGGCCGAGCCCCGTGGTGGCCCGCGGCGTGGCGCTGGCGGCCCTCACCGTCATGGGCCAGGAGGGCCAGGGCCGGGCGCTGTCGAGCGAACCCAAGAGCGCCATGTGCCTGCGGATGGCCAAGCTCAACTTCCACCAGTGCCTGGCGAGCGCGGGAACCCACTACGAGGACATCTACTGCCTGGGCGTCCACGCCATGACAGACCCCGGCCAGTGCGTGGTGGAGGCGACCAAGCCGGCGCGGATTCGGCGGGCGGCGGCGGACTAGATGTTCCCTTTTTGTTCTTGACTCCGAGTCGCCAAGCGTCCATAATTGCACTTGGCTGGCGCAAGGGGCGCCTCGCCTATGGAGCGGGTTCAAAAATGAGCAACAACGGCCGCGATGCGCAGGATATGGACTCCCTGAATGTCGCGGATTGGATGGAGCGCCGATCCCAAGACGTTGCGCGCCTGTGGAACGGGGCCGAGGCGCGGGGTCACGAGATTTGGGGCGCCGCCGCTCGGTCTGGGCGCGACGTCGTCGCTCCACGAGAAAGCGACGTAAGGGCGTTGGGCGCACAGTCGATTTCTGCGCCGAGAGCCATGCAAGCGGAAGGCGGCAACAAGGCGATTCAACGAGGCGGCAAGGCGATCCTTTCGGACGAGGAAATCGCTGGCATCATCGTCAATGAGACGCGGTCGCTGTCCGGGGCAGACCTTCAGCAGGCGCGAACCAATCTGGCACACGCGGTGATGAATGGCGACGAAGCACTCGGGCAGCGCCGACCGAAGACCGCGCCATCAAAGGTTACGGTTCCCGAGGCCGAACGCGAAGCTTTTGAGGCCAGCAAGGCCGCAGTTGTGGAAGCGCGGCGGCAGCGCGCGGCCGGGGTGGACCCGACAAACGGAGGCATCCACTTCAACTTACGGGGGCAACCATCGACGAACCCGTTCATGGGCTATCCACTTCAGACGCAAACTGGCCCATTCAAGAACAGTTACCCGTCCAAGGACCTGCCCGGCGATGGCGTGTACGCAAACACCTATCAGGACTAAGCGCCTGCGGCTCTTCGCGGTCTGCCTGGGATTCACGGCGGTCGCCGCGTCGGGCGCGACTGAAGCGGAAACGACGATGCGCCTGGACGACTACCGCGCGCGCGTCACGGGCGGCGCTCAATGCCGCTATGCGGATGGAACCAAGGCCGTCCTCATCCGCACCCGGGACCCGCACGAGATGGCGCTCGTGATGCCCTCGTGGCCGGAACCGCTGACGCCGCTGCATGTGGACGACGCGGGCGAAATCCGGTTCGAGGCGAACGGCGGTGTGGCGACCTATCGCTCCATACGGCTCGCCGTCGAGGATCTCATGTCCCGCCCCGTCACGCCCGTGACGGGCAAGACGTGGGCGGCCTTTCTTTCGGAGCCTGAGGTCGCCGCGTGCTCTCGGAAAGCCTTCGATGCCGACCTCAAGGACGCTTACTGACCTCCGACTTCGCTGGGGTCACTCCCCCAGCAGGTGCAGCACGACCTCGCGGCGGTGGGGGCGGGCGCGGTGTTCGAAGAGGTAGACGCCCTGCCAGGTCCCGAGCGCCAGCCGACCGCCGACCAGGGGGATCGAGAGCTGGACGCCGGTGAGCGCGCTCCGCAGGTGGGCCGGCATGTCGTCGGGACCCCCCGACCCTGCGCATCCTTACAATCGCCCGCCCCTCTTTCGTCTAAGTTTCCTCGGGCATTTTAGTCCGAATTCAGTTGACGCACGGACATATATGCCCGATAACTCAACTCATGAACCGCGACCAATTCCTCCGCGCCCTTCGCACCTACTGCCGCGACAACGGCCTCGACGCCCCCCGCTTCGATCCCCGCCGGGGCAAGGGCGGCCACGGCCGGGTCTGGATCGGGGAGCGGTTCACGACCATCCCCTCGGGCGAGCTGAAGACCGGCACCCGCAGGGGAATACTCAAGACCCTGGGCCTTCCCCCGGACGCGGTGTAGAGCCGCCCCAGGGAAGGCCCCAACCTCACCCCGCAGCCAACGGGGACACGGAGAGATACACATGCATCCCGTCGCCTACGTCGCCTTGATCCGCCAGGAAGGACCGCAGGACTTTATCGTCACCTTCCCCGACGTCCCCGAAGCCGTCACCCAGGGCGACACCCTGGCCGAGGCCCGAGCCAACGCCGACGACGCCCTCGAAGCGGCCCTCGAAGGCTACATCGAACTCGGCCGGGACTTCCCCGCGCGCGCCGAGATCGGACCCGAAGCGGTCGCGGACGGTGTCCACTGGGCCGACGTGCCCGTCGCCCCGGCGCTGGCCGCCCGCGCCCTGTTGCTGCGGGCTATGAAGGCCGAGGGCCTGACGCGCGTCGCCGTGGCCGAACGCATGGGGCGAGACGAGAAGACCGTGCGCCGCATCCTGGCGGGCCAGAACGCCAGCCTCGATCTGACCCTGCAAGCGCTCCGCGCCGTGGGCGTGCAGCCCGCCCTTGCGGCCTGAAAGCGGCCGGCGCTCCACCGATCCCGCGAACTCGGTTCGCCGCCCTGACACCCTTGCGCCCCGACCGTGGCGGGCCTAGATCGCGGTCGGGTTGGCGCTCTGATCGGTGCGCCAGATGGAACAACCGCAACACCCGTCCGCCCCGCGACAGCTCGTCATGGCGGACTTTCTCGACGGCGACCGCGACCTGCTCGCCGCCTGCCGCATGCCCGGCTGCGACTACACCCGCCGCATGAGCCCGGCCGAGGCGGTCGCTCTGCTAGGCCATAGATGCACGATCCTGGCGGCCCGGCGGCGGCTCCGCTGCTCGCGCTGCGGCGCGCGGGGCCGCGACGGGTTCATCGACCTTCGGCCCGACAGCCTGCCCCGCGACTATCGCCCCGATCGGTCGGGGCCATATGGCCCGATGCCCGCTTTCGCCGACCCCGCCCGCCGCCCCGGGGCTCACCCAGGCGGGCGCGAAAAAGGGCGGCGGCCACCTCCCTAGCCGCCGCCCTCGCAAGGGCCATCCTCGCGCGGCCCTAGGCCACGCCCGCCGCCCTCCGCTGCAAGAACACCCTGACCGGGTCCGCCCGCCCCGCTTCGCGATCGTCGGCGTTCGCGTCACGGGCCGCCCGGCAGAGCAAGGCGAACGCCTCGCGCGCGACCTCGCGGCTCTCGGGATCGCGGCGAGCCCGCGCCGCCTGCCACACCTGGGCCAGAAAGAACGGCGTGAAGCCGCGCGACACCTGGCGGTTGTTGTAAGCCGCCTTGTGGGCCGGGGTGCAGAACAGTTGCCGGTGATGCGAGGGCGCGAAGGCGACCCCGCATTCGGGGCAGATCAATTTGCGAGGCTTTCCTTTAGTCATGCAAAGGTTTTTATCGCTTAAAGCGATAGGCCGTCAACCGGCCCAGGACAGGCGCGGGTGTTTGGCGGCTACGCTGACCTAGGCGGGGCCTTGCCGGGCCTCCACGGGCCGGAAAACGAAAAGGCCCGCCGGGCGGTCTGCCAGGCGGGCCTCACGGGGCGGAGCGGATCGAGGGCGACCCGGGTTCGTCAGAGCCGGGCTTCGCGGATAAGGGCGATGGGCTCGCGACGGTCCGCCAGATAGTCGGCGGGATCGAGGGCGACGTGGCCCGCCGGGAAGACGTCGGGCCGCTCGCGCGCGTCGTACACCCCGCCCGCCGGGGCGAAGGCCAGCACGGGCGCAAGCGTCTCGGTCATGCAGACGACGGCCGCGTTCCACGCCCGCGCTAGCGCCGCGAAGCGGGCCCGGTTGTCCGGCGTATCCCAGGCCAGACCCCGCCCCTGCGCCGGGACCACGCTGACCACGAGCGGCCACACGCGCACGGGTGACACCTGCATGAGGAAGCCGCAGTCCGGCGGGAAGAGGTCCGGCGGCAACAGCGTATCGCTCGCCCGCCAGAGGCAGAGGAACACGGCGCACGCCTTGGGCCGCCCAGGCTGGCCCCATATGGAACACCCAGGCTCGGACCCGGCCTTCAGGTGCGCGCACGGCCAAAGGGCCGGCTTCCCCATTTCGGGGATCTCCTCGACGGTGCAGCACAGATCGCAGGGCCCGCAGTCCCGCCGGGGCGGCGCGGGCGAAACCGCCTTGGCCCATTCCGGGCGCCGGTCGCGAAGCTTGGCAAGCGCGTCAGCCATCGCCGGGACCATGCCCGCCGGCCGGCGCGGCGGCAAGCCGGGCCCGAAACGCAAAAGGGCCCGCAGCTCCCCCGGCTGCGGGCCCTCCGCACGGCGCGAGCGCCGGCCTGCGCCTAGCCGCGCAGCTTCGCCTGCACCCTGGCGTGCAGACCTTCGTTGGCCGCCCGCAGCTCGTCGGCGGCGGCCTTGATCTTGGCCGCGTCGTCAGAGCCGAAGACCTCCACGCCCTTCTCGACGAGGGGCGCGACGGACTTGGCGAGTTGGGCGGCGGCGAGGATCACTTGAGCGATGGTCGCGGGCTCCATGTCAGCCCTCCCTTTGCGGAATGAGCTTCCAGGCTTCGGCGACGAAGCCCTGCAGGGCGGCGATCTTCTCGCCGTACCCCTGGGCGTCGCCGACCGCGTAGGCGGCGCGGGCCGCCACGAGCGCATCATGCGCCTTGTCCAGGGCGTCGGCGATCTTGACGGCCGAGGCGTCGCCGGGCCGCAGCAGCTCGACGTCGACGGCCGACTCGGCGGCCGAGGCGGCGCCGAAGAACGCGGCCTCGGCGGCGAACAGCGCCTTCTCGTCGATCACGGTCTCGGCCAGGACCGCGCGATTTGGGTTGAGCGCCGAGCAGCCGGAACAGCCGGCCGCCGCCAGCGCCGCGACCGCAAGGGCGGTCGCGAACAGCAGTCGTTTCATGGTGGTTTCTCCGAGCGGCCGGGAAGGGCGGGCCGCGCGCCCTCTGCCGGCTAGAAGCGGAGCCCCAGGGCGTAGCCGCCGCCGGCTCTCTTCGTGAGCACCTGGCCGCGCATCGGCCGGGGCTCGAAGCTGATATGAACCCACGTCCCCTCTTCGATGAGCTGATCGAAGGCGAGGTCGCCCGCCGCCTGCGCCGCCGCCAGGACGCGGCAGACGTCGAGCGGCGAACCGAACCGGGGACAGATGAAGTCGACCGCCCAGCCCAACAGGTGCGCGCTCGTCTTCGAGCCGCCGACCTCGGTGTTCAGGGCGGGGCAGCGGTAGCCGCTCGTCACGAGGATCGGCCGGCCGCCCAGGATCTGGCGCACCGCCTCCATGCGCCGCGCCGTCTCGGCGAGGTTGGCGACGACGATCTTCGGCGGCCGGTTGTCGATCCCGCGATGCGAGGTCGCGATCAGCTCGTCGAGCGAGAAGTGCTCGGAAAGGTAGGTGCTCATTCCGGGGCGCTCCCGAGCTGTCGGCGAAGATCGGCCGCGGCCTTTTCGACCAGGCCCCGAACCTCGTCGGCGTCGATGTGCACGCGCAGGGCGCCGATGCTCGCCCGGCCGTTCTTGTGGAGGTTCCAGGCCATGACCACGGCGACGGCGGCCAAGACCGTGTAGATCATCGCCTCGCGGGCGGTGGCGTGGCCGCCGCCGATCAGGGTGACGGCGGCCATGCCGAGCGCTATCGACAGCAGCGACAGACCGATCCTCACCATGCGGGGCGCAGCCGCCCACGAGCCGATATCGGGCTTGAGCATGTTGCCCCGCAGCGCAAGCGCGGCGGCGGCCACGGCGGCGGCCACGGCCGCCCAGACGTCGACCACGTTCATCGGCCTTGCTCTCGCTCGATGCGCCCCGCCCGCGCCCTCGCGATCCGATAGACGAACGGGGCGAGTTCCCAGGCCAGCGCGCCCATGCCGAAGCCGACCGCGTGCAGGTCCCGCAGGCTGGCCCACGGAATGAGCGGGGCCACGGCCGGGGCCAGGAAGTAGGCGACGAGCGCGCCACCGATCAGGGCCGCCGCGACGTTCGCGAGCGCCCGCAGCAGGTCGGCGCGACCCACGGGCTGACCCGCGAGCAACGTCGTGGCGAGGCTGAACAGCCCCCAGAATGCGCCGCCGGCAAGCGCCGACAGCGCCGCCGTGAGGCGGTCGGGATCGGGGATCATGGCCCCTCCTTCGGTGAGTGGTTGGAAAGCCCCGGCGAACCGGGTTCGTCAGCGCTCGCGCACGCGGACGCGGAAGCTGCGCTCTTCGGTCCGCCCGGCCTGGGTGACGACGCGGTTCGTCACGAGGTACGTCTCGCCGACCGTTCCGCCCGACAGCCAGACCGTCGTCACGGCGCCCAGGCGGTTGACCGCCCCCTTCGTGAGCCCGGCCGCGACCGTGAACTCGGACGTCGCCAGGGCGTCCCCCTCGCCCACCCACTCGGACCAATCGAGCGAATAGTCGAGGTCGGCGTCCGGGTCCTTGACCACATAGAGGCCGCGAGCGTCGAGATTGAAGGCGCTGGACATGAAGTGTTCGACCCCCCGTGCAGTCTCGTCGTTGAGAACCTTGAAGACCCGGCGCTCGACCGGGACCGGCCATGTCCGGTCCGCCGGCGCCGAGGCCACCCGAAGCGCGAAGGCGAGCGCCCGCGCCACGGCGACCCCGGCCGCGACGCCCCGGCGCGCGACGATGGCCGCGCCCCTGGCGGCGGCCGTGGCCGCCCCCG
>NZ_JBKBRO010000035.1:0-18187 GCF_046463815.1 Phenylobacterium sp.
GCAGCCTCGCCCGGTCGCCGTGCAGCACCGCGCCCGTCGTCACCATCTCGGTATAGAGCAGCGCCCGGCGGCTCAGCGTCCGGTGCAGGACCCGGCAATGCCGGTCCGTCCAGTCCATCATAGGTGCAATAGAGAATCGATGAGGTTGAAAAATCATCGTTTTTCCGTTAGATTACCGATAGTAGACGCCGACTGTTTTACTCTGACTTACGACCCGGTTCGATCCAAAACGACCTGTTTCGACTACCTCCCGCACACGCAGCGCACACGAAAATGGCGACGATCACCAAGCTCAAGTCGGGCAACTGGCGCGTCCAGGTGCGACGCAAGGGACGCTATGTAAGCGAGACCTTCGTTCGACGCGAGGAGGCGCGACGATGGGCCCTCGACGCCGAGAACCAGATCGACCGGGGCGAGACGCCAATGAACTCGCGTCTCGGCCGCCTCAAGACTTTCGGCGAGCTGGTCGACCTCCACATCGAAGACATGTGTGAGGTGGGCAAGGCGCCGGGTCGGTCGAAGCAGGCCACGCTCAACATGCTCAAGCGCGAGCTGGGGAAGCTCGGCATGACGGAGATCGACCGGGACTGCATCGTCACGTTCGGCCGCAAGCGCGCCAAGCAGGGCGCGGGTCCGGTGACCGTCTCCATGGACATCGGCGCGATCAAGCTCGTCATGGCCCACGCCGCGGCCGTGCATGGACTGCCGACCGCCGTGGAGCCGATCAACCTCGGGCGTATCGCCCTCAAGCGCCTCGGCCTGATCGGAAAGAGCAACGAACGCGACCGCCGGCCCACCGAGGAGGAGCTCGCCAAGCTGATCCGCTACTTCGAGACCAAGAACCGCCAGATCATTCCCTTGGGCCGGATCATCAAGTTCGCCATCGCCACCGCCATGCGCCAGGAGGAGATCTTCCGGGTGACCTGGGACGACTACACCGAGCGGACCAAGATGCTCCTGATCCGCGACCGGAAGGACCCGCGCAGCAAGAAGGGCAACGACCAGCGGATCCCGCTCCTGTCCGTGTCCGGCTACGATCCGGTGGCGCTCATCCAGGAGCAGCGCTCGATGCGAAGCAACGAGGACGCGCGCATCTTCCCCTACCATCACAAGTCGGCGGGCACCGCCTTCACCCGCGCCTGCAAGGAGCTGGCGATCGACGACCTCCACTTCCACGACCTCCGCCACGAAGGCACCAGCCGCCTGTTCGAAGCCGGCTTTGCGATCCAGCAGGTGGCGCTCGTCACGGGGCACAAGGACTGGAAGATGCTGCGGCGCTACACGCATCTGCGGCCGGAAGCGCTCCACGAGTTTGCGGCCCGCCGAAGTGCGTAGGGCCCAGGGCATCGTGACAGCGTCCGAGCCCCGCCTGTTGCCCATATGGCAACTCGACCCTAACTTTGGGGTTGAGTTAGGACCGACAATGCCTGCGAAAGCGCACAACGAACCGCGGGGCTGGACCACGGCCGAGGCGGCCTTCATCCTCGGGGCGCCGCTGGACGCCTTCAAGAAGACGGTGGACCGCTCGCCGGTGAAACCCGCGGTCGTGCGCCGTGGCGGACTGCGCGTGCGCTACTTCGCGTTCCCCGACCTGGTCTACCTGCACGCGTTGGACGAGCTCGGGCGCTGGTTCACCCGGGAGAGCCGTCAGGACTTCTATTGGGCGGTAAAGCGGGCAGCCCTGGACAAGATCGACGCGGTCGCCTTCGGCCCCCTGACCGTCAACGTTCGCCCGCACATCATCTTCGTGCAGGCGAAGACGAAGGAACTCGACCGGCTCTCGGCGGAGATCGATACCAGGGGCGACGAGGCCCTGATCAAGGGCACCACCATCGAGGCGCACCGCATCGCCGCACTCCTGGACGGCGGCATGTCCGTCGAAGAGGTCCTCGCCGACTACCCCACGCTGAAGGAGCGGCAGGTCCTCGCGGCGAAGGCGTTTGCGGAGGCGAACCCCAAGCCCGGCCGACCCTACCCCGGTCGGACCGCGAAAGCCGCGCTTCGCAACGCCGATCTCGGCCGCCTCGGCGAATTCCTGGACGACTAGTGGCGCCCCGCTACCTGCTCGACACCAACGTGGTCCGCGAGCTGCTGGGCGGGAAGGGCCATCCGAACGTGGTCGCGTGGCTCGACACCGTGGATGATCATGAGGTGGCGATCAGCGTCCTGTCGGTGCAGGAGATGGGCAAGGGCGTGGCACTCGCCCAGAAGCGTGGAAAGGACCCCGACGGCGCTCTGAAGCGGGCGGTGGAGGACCTCATCGCAGCCTTCGAGGGCCGCATCCTCTCGCTGGACGCGGACGCCGCCTTGCAGTGGGGTCTTCACGTCGGCAAGCAGGACAAGCACGTCATGGACAAGGGCATCGCCGCCATCGCGGCCGCGAACGCCTGCATTCTGGTCACCCGCAACGTCGATGACATGCAGGGCCTGGGCGTCGACGTGCTCGACCCGTTCAAGTCGCCGCCTGTCCTGCACAAAGCGGGCTGATCGGGACTACTGCGGGACGGTGCGGTCGCCGCCGGCGGCGCGACGGTTCAACAGACGCGCGGTGTGGATCGCATCCGCTTCCGAGAGGTCGTGCTGAGGAGTCATTGCGATCACGACCGTCTCGCCGGTCCAGATGTCCACGACCTTGTACCGTTCCGTCTGCGGCCGGACCACGAAGCGGCGGGCTCGCTTCCGCCCGGCGGCGAGCGCATCCCAGACCTGGCGGTTCGCGGGGTCACGACGCCACTCGAAGAAGGCTTCGAGGTCCTCCGTGCTGACGCTCGTGCGGCTGAGCTTCGCCACCCAGTCGGTGGCCGCCTTCCGCCTCGCGATATCGTCGTCGCCGCTCATCGGTCGATCATCGCGTGGGGCGCGACAGCTGCCAAGGCGAAGCGGCAGGCCATCCACATCAACGATGCGCGAAGCTGCGACGCTCGCTTCGAAGCGGGCCGTGCCGGCTCGGGGGAACCCGAGGCGTGGTGACGCGCCGCTCGCCTTCGTCGATCCAGGCCTGCAGGTCGGCGATCGTGTAGACGACGCGTCCGCCCAGCTTGCGGAACGAGGGGCCTTTGCCGGTGCAGCGATGCTTCTCCAGGGTTCGCCCGGAGAGGCCGAGCCAGCGGGCGGCCTCGTCCGTCCGGAGCAGGCGGGGCGGCAGCACGGAATTCACGTCGCTCATGGGGAACGCTCCAACCAGCGGTCCCCCCCATCTAACGGGCCGTCCGATTGGCAAGCGAGGGCGTAAGCCTACCCCGCCGCATCCGGGGACGGCGAAGATGTGTCGGGGCCTCGACCTTCGCTTTGACACAGGCCCTCCGAGCATGAACAACTTGTGACAAGTTCCGGTTGTCGCGTGTACGGCCCCACATGGATGTCTTGCGAGATCAGGATGCGGCGGCCCGCCGCGCGACCCTCTCCCGTATCCTGAAGCTGTTCCGCAAGCGCGCCGGGCTGCGCTCGGTGGAAGCGGCCAGGCTCATGAAAAAGGGCCATCGCACCTACCAGCGCTGGGAGTCCGGCTATTACGGCGTCGAGCTCGAGGAGATCCATCGCTTCGCCGAGATCGTGAACGCCGACCCCTGGGGCATCATCTTCGCCGTGGAGTTCGGGTCGGTGGATTTCGCCGTCGACACCGCCAACAACAACGCCGCCTCACTCCTGCTCGTCGCGCTCCGGCGGTTCCACCGGCGGTCCGGCCAGGCGATCCGACAGCTCGATCCGCGATCGCTGTCCCTGTCCTACACCCGCGGCTTCGACCTGCTGGCCAAGCGCGCCGAGGAATACGCGGCCGACCTCGAACAGTGGATGTTCGACGAGGGGCTCGGAGCCAACGCTGACCCGGACGATCCGGACGACCGTCGACGTTAGCTCGCGCGGGCGACAGGCCGCGGCGCCGGATCTTGGATAAGGCCCAGCGCGCGGGCGCGGATCACCGCCTGGATGCGGGTCCTGACGCCCAGCTTGCGGCAGGCGCGGAAGACGTGGCGCTCGACCATCCGGTGGGAGATCCCAAGGATCGTGCCGATGTCGCGGGAGCTCTTTCCCTGCTGCACCCAGAAGAGACACTCGATTTGCCGGGGCGACAAAGTCACCGGGGCGAACTCATCTCCGCCAACGGACGCGGCGGAGCGTTCTTCGTCCAACGCTCGCATGACGCCAGTCCTTCGAACAACTGACCGCCCAACACGGTCAGGCTTACGAACACAGGCAATTACCGCGTTGCGCGGCGAGTTCCCGCGTTGCTCCGGCGGGGCAATCAAAGTCGCCTGACGCGCCGCGACAGGCGCCCCGCGCGCCAGAATCTGGCGCGAACGGCCGGCAGGGCGGGAGGAGGTTACGCCCTCGCGCCGACGCCCCGCTGCGGCGAGCCTTGGGGCGAAAGGACGGCCCGCCATGCTGGACCCCCAAGCCGTGATGGCGCTGTCGGCGCAATGCGCGCCGGGCGTCGCGCCCTCCACCCTCCTCGCCCTGGCGCGCGCCGAGAGCGGCCTGAACCCCCTCGCGATCGGCGTGAACGGCCCGCGGAGCGCGAGGCCGCGGCCCTCGAACCGCGCCGGAGCCGTGGCGGCTGCGAAGGTGCTCGTCGCGGCCGGTCGCGACATCGACCTCGGGCTCCTCCAGATCAACGTCCGCAACCTGCCGCGGCTGCGCCTCTCGCTCGAGGACGCCTTCGACCCTTGCCGGAACCTCGCGGCCGCCGCCCAGGTCCTCCGGGAAGGCTACGCCCGCGGACTCGAACGGCACGGCGCCGGCCAGCCGGCGCTGCGCGTCGCCCTCAGCTTCTACAACACCGGTCACGCCCAGCGAGGGTTCGCCGACGGCTACGTGGCCCGGGTGCTGGCCCATGCGGATCACGCGCCGCAGCGCCCAGCGCTCGCAGACCGTGAAGCGCCTGGAAGCCCGGGGCCGGCAAGCCTTTCCGCTCCGGCCTGGGATGTCTTCGGCCGCGCGGCCGGCCTGCGCACCGGCTTCGTCACCTCACCTTCAGGAGCCACGCCGTGACCCGCTCCCGCCGAATGCGGCCTCTCCTCCTTATGGCCGCCGCCGCCGCACTCGTCGCCACGCCGGCCTTCGCCCAGGACGTCGGCGGCGACCTCGGAGGCTTCATCCAAAACATCATCGACCTCCTGAACAGCGGGGTGGTCCGGGGCCTGGCCGTGCTGGCGGTGATCATCACCGGCATCGTCTGGATGTTCGGTCAGATCGACCTCCGCCGGGCCGGCACCGTCGTCGTCGGCATCATCGTGATCTTCGGGGCCTCGACGATCGTCGACCTCATCACCGGCGGCGGGGGCGGCTGATGCAACCTGAGCGCCTGCAGGAGGACGTGCTCTTCCTGGCCTGCACCCGCCCCGCCCTTGTCCTCGGGGTCCCCATGGAGGCCATGGGGATCAACCTGATCATCTCGACGGTGGCGTTCCTCGGCGGCGGGTCGCTGCTCTACCTGCTGATCGCGCCGGTGCTGCACATGGTCTTCCAGGCCGTCTGCAAGGCCGATCCGAACGCCTTCCGGGTCCTCTACCTCTTCATCGAGACCAAGGGCCGCGCCCGCAACGGCGGCCTGTGGGGCGGCAGCTCCGCCAGCCCCCTGCCGGTGCGCCGCTCCCGCCGAGAGCTGCGCCATGTCTGAGCTGGCCCTGCACGCAGCGCCCGACCGGGCGCGCGGCCGCGAACTGCAGGCCGCGCGCACCCTGCCCTACGCCCGCCACGTCAACGAGCGGGTCGTCGCCCTGGACACGGGCGCCCTGATGCTGTGCTTCCGGCTGGACGGCGCGAGCTTCGAGACCGCCGACGTCCGCGACCTGAACGACCGGCACGCCAAGCTGAACGGCGCGTGGCGCAACATCGCCTCCGACCGCCTGGCGGTCTGGCACCACCTGGTCCGGCGCGAGGCCCGTCCGCGGGCGGGCGGGACGTTCCGGTCCGACTTTGCGCGCGAGCTGGACGCGGCCTACCGCGCCCGGCTCGGGCGCGAGCGGCTGTTCCTCAACGAGCTCTATCTGACGCTCGTCCTGCATCCGGGACGGGACGCGGCGGACCGGACTCAGGCCTGGGTGAACCGGCTGATCCGCGCGAGCCGCGTGGACCTGGAAACCGACGACGCCGTGCGGTTCCTGGAGGATGCCGGCCAGGCGCTGGCGCAGCATCTCGCCCGCTACCGCGCCGAACCACTTGGCCTCTACGAGCGCGAGGGCCTTCTCTTCTCGGCGCCCATGGAGATGCTCCGGCGGGTCCTGACCGGAGAGCCGGCGCGCGTCCCGCTCGTGCGAGGCCACCTCGGCGAGGCGCTCTACACCGCGCGCGTGATCTTCGGCCGCGAAGCGCTGGAGGTGCGCGACGCCGCGAGCGCCCGCTACGCGGCCCTGCTCGGGATCAAGGAATATCCGGCCTCGACGCGGCCGGGGCTGTGGGACGGGCTGCTGTCTGCGCCCTTCCCCCTGGTCGCCTCGCAGTCGTTCAGCTTCCTGTCCAAGTCCGCCGCCCAGGCGGTCATGACGCGCAAGCAGAACCAGATGCTCTCGGCGCGCGACCGGGCCGCCTCGCAGATCGAGGAGCTCGACCTTGGCCTGGACGAGCTGATGTCGAACCGCTTCGTCATGGGCGAGCACCAGGCGTCCGTGCTCGTCTACGGCGACACGCCCCGGGCGCTCGCCGACCACATGTCCCGGGCGCGGGCGCTCCTCGCCGACTCCGGCCTCGTGACCGCCCGCGAGGACCTCGGCCTCGAGGCGGCCTTCTGGGCGCAGTTTCCCGGCAACTTCCGCCTGCGGATGCGGCCGGCGGCGATCACCAGCCGCAACTTCGCGAGCTTCGCGCCCTTCCATACCCACCCCGCCGGCCGCGCCGAAGGCAACCACTGGGGCGCTTCGGTCACCACGCTGCGCACCTCGGCCGGGTCGCCGTACGCCTTCAACTTCCACGTCGGCGACCTCGGCCACACCTTCATCTGCGGCCCGTCCGGGTCGGGGAAGACCGTCATCCAGAATTTCCTGCTGGCGCAGCTGGAGAAGCTCGGCGCCCAGCAGGTGTTCGTCGACAAGGACCGCGGCGCCGAGATCTTCATACGCGCCTGCGGCGGCACCTACCTTGCGCTCAAGCCCGGCGAATCCACCGGCTTCGCGCCCCTCAAGGCGCTCTCCGACACCGCCGCCGACCGGGCGTTCCTCAGCGCGCTCGTCCGGCAGATGGTGCGCCACGGCGAGCGCACCCTGACGCCCCAGGAGGAGGCCGTCATCGATGCGGCGGTGGCGGCGCTCCTGCCGCTTCCGCCCGCGAACCGCTCCATGGCCGCGCTCCGCGCCCTGCTGGGCCAGCGCGACGCCGGCGGCGTCGGCGCGCGGCTGGACCGCTGGCGGGCCGGCCAGGCGCTGGGCTGGGCGCTCGACGGCGAGACCGACGTCCTTCCCCTGGACGCCCGCCTCGTCGGCTTCGACATGACCCACGTCCTCGACGCGCCGGACGTGCGCACCCCGCTCATGATGTACCTCTTCCACCGCCTGCAGCGGCTGGTGGACGGCCGCCGCCTGGTCATCGACGTCGACGAGTTCTGGAAGGCGCTCGGCGACGAGGCCTTCCGCGGCCTCGCGCAGGACGGCCTCAAGACCTTCCGCAAGCAGAACGCCTTCCTGGTGCTCGGCACCCAGTCGCCCGCCGACGTCCTGCGCTCGCCGATCGCCCACACCATCGTCGAGCAGTGCGCGACCAAGATCTTCCTGCCGAACCCGCACGCGACCGAGCGCGACTACGTGGACGGCTTCGGCCTGTCGGAGCGGGAGCTCGCGCTCGTGCGGGAGGAGCTGTCGCCGACCGGCCGCCGCTTCCTCGTGAAGCAGGGCCTCGACTCCGTCGTCGCCGAGCTCGACCTGACGGGGCTCGACGACGCGCTCGCCGTGCTCTCCGGCCGCGCCGAGACCGTCGAGCTCCTCGACCGCATCCGCGCCCAGCACGGCGACGATCCCGCCCGCTGGATGGTGCCCTTCCAGACCGCCCGGAGGCAGCTCCCATGAAACCCCTCATCCCGCTCGCCGTCATCGGCGCCCTCGCGTTCGGCTCGCCGGCCTCGGCGCAGCTCGTCGTCCACGACCCGACCAGCTATGCGAGCCTGCTGCGGCAGGCCACCACCGCGCTCGACCAGCTGAAGGAACTGCAGGCGCAGGTGGCCGAGGCCAAGCGCCTCTACGACGGCTTCAATACCGCCTCGGGCGCAGGGGCGCTCGCCAGCCTGCTGAAGGCGCCGGAGCTCCGCGCCTTCGTGCCCGACATCGACAAGTACGTCGCCGCCGCCAAGGGCGATCTGGCGGCGCTCGGCGAGCTCGGCGCCCAGGCGAACGCGATCCGAGCGGACGCACGGCTGTACACCGCGCCGACGGACGACGTTCTCGGCCAGGACCTGGAGCGCCAGGGTGACCGTACGGCCCGCGACCTCGCCCTGGGCCGGGCGGTCGCCGACGCAGGCGCCCAGCGGCTGGACGGCCTGAACGAGCTGCTCGCCGCGCTCGACTCCGCGCCGAACGCCCGTGCGGTCATGGACCTCCAGGCCCGTTTGGCGGCCGAGCAGGCGCTCATCGTCAACGATCACATGCGGCTGCAGGGGCTCGCCATGGCGCAGGACGCCGAGGCCCGCCTGCAGGCTCAGCGGGACCGCGAGCGAGCCGCTGCGCAGGCTGACGCTCGGCTGCAACTGTTCCGACGAGCCTTCCAATGAGACGATTCCTGATCGCGGCGCTCCTTCTGACCGGCTGCCAGGCGGAGCCGCGAGCCGCCTCCTACTTCGAAGCTCATCCGGAACAGGCTCAACGCATCGTCGCGGCCTGCCGCACGGGTGATCACCGCGGACAGGAGTGCGCAAACGCTGAAGCCGGGCTCGCAGCGGCGCGGGCCAACAAGCGGCTGGAACTGTTCAAGAAGAGCTTCGAGTGATGGATGGCGACTTCCGCATCTTCACGCCGGCCTACGCCTTCATCGACGGCAAGCTGGATCAGTTCCTGGGCGAAGGCGCCAGCCGCATGCTGGCGGAGGTGGCCGGCCCTCTGCGGCTTGCCATGATCCTCTATGTGCTGCTGTACGGCTTCGCGATCCTGCGAGGCGCGATCGCCGAGCCCATGATGGATTTCGCGATCCGCTCGGTGAAGCTGGCGCTCATCGTCATGCTCGTGACCACGGCGGCGTACGGGAGCTGGGTCACCCAGCCCCTCTTCCACGCTCTGCCTGACGCCCTCGCGCGCGGGATCGCAGGCACGACCGACGGCGACGCGGGCGCCGCGTTCGACCAGTTCTTCGGCCGAGCGGCGTACCTGGGCCAGAAGACCGCCAAAGAGACTTCGCCGGTGAACTGGCTCCCGCTCCTCGTGAGCGGAGCCGTCTTCGTCATCGGCGCGCTGGCGGCGGCGCTGGGGTTCGGCATCGTGGTGCTGAGCAAGGTTGCGCTCGCGCTCCTCGTCGCCCTTGGGCCCGCCTTCATCGCCTGCGCTCTCTTCGAAGCCACTCGCCGATACTTCTTCGGCTGGCTCGGGCAGGCCGTGAACTACCTCGTCCTCTACGCCCTCATCCTCGCCATCTTCCAGCTTGTGCTGTCGCTGGTCGGCGACCAGTGGGGACGGATCGACGGCCAGGATCCTGTCGTCGGCAGCCTCATCTTCATCGCGCTCTGCCTCCTGGGCGCGATCTTCTTCCTCCAGACCCCGGCGATCGCGGCCGGCATAGCCGGCGGCGCGAGTGTCGGCCTGGCCGACTTCGGAAACGCGGTGAGCATGGGGCTGGGCGGCGGCCGGCCCTTCCGCGCGCCGTCCGGTGCGGGCGGACGTCCGCAGGTCCCGCGCGCGGGCGGCAGCATCCGCCCTGTCGGAGCCCGCGCATGATGCGCCTCCTCCCCACGCTGCTTGCGCTCACCCTGAGCGCCTGCGCCGCCCTGAAGTCCTCCGACGCGCCCGGATGCTCCGGGCCCCGCCGTCCCGCCAACCCCCATGGGTCCGTCCTGGCGTCTGACCCGGGGCCCGCAACAGCGGCGCGGCCCGCGAACGACGTCGGGCCATGCCGTGGAGCCGCGCCATGAACGGCGTCCCGCCCCCCAACCTGAAGGCCTACGTCGCCGAGGCGCGCAGCTGGGACCACGACCGGCTCGCCGCCGCCTACCGATCGCGCCGCCTCGCCTGGACCGTCGCGGCGATGGCCGCGATCCTGGCGGGCGCGGCTGTCGCGGCCGTGGCCGTATTGACGCCGCTGAAGACGGTGGAGCCGTACGTCGTGCGGGTGGACCGCACCACCGGCGCCGTGGAGGTCCTGCGCGGTCTCTCCCGCTCCGGCCCGGTGAGCTACGACGAGGCGGTGACCAAGTCCTTCCTCGCCACCTATGTGCGGGCGCGGGAGAGCTGGCTTCCGCAGGCGGCGGAAGCGAACTTCCGGCAGGTCTCGATCATGTCGACGCCGGAGGAGCAGCAGCGCTGGGCGCTCGTCTTCCGCCCGACCAACCCGGCGAGCCCGCAGGTCGCCTACGGCCTGGCCGCGGACGTGCAGGTCGCAATCCGTGCGATCAGCTTCGTGGCACCGGGCGTCGCCAACGTCCGCTTCCACCGCACCATCCGCCGCGGCGCCGAGGTGGAGGAGTCCGATTGGATCGCCACCGTCGCCTTCGCCTACACCAAGGCCCCGATGGGCGAGAGCGACCGCCTGCGCAATCCCTTGGGCTTCCAGGTGTCGTCCTACCGCGCCGACCCGGAGGTGGTCCGATGACCCGCCGGATCGCCGTGGCGCTCGCAGTCGCGACCGGTCTCGTCGCGCTGCCGGCCGTGGCGGCCGAGACGCCCCGGCCGGGCGCAGCCGATCCGCGGATCAAGACCATCGACTACGATCCGCAGCAGGTGGTGCGGCTCGTGGGCCTGTTCCGCACGGCCACGCAAATCCGGTTCGCGCCTGAGGAGACGATCCTCCACGTGGCGCTCGGCGACACGTCCGGCTGGGAGGTGGCGCCGGAGACCAACATCCTCTTCGCCAAGCCGACCGCGGCGCGGGCGCCGACCAATCTGATCGTGACGACCCGTACGTCGGGCGGCGAGACGCGGCACTACACCTTCGAGCTGACGACCCGGGCCGCCGCGGGCGCCAGCCGGGCGGACGCCTTCTATGTCGTCCAGTTCCGCTACCCGGACGCCGAGAAGCGGCAGCTGCAGGCAGCGCTATCGGCCGAAGCCCGCGCCCTGGAGCAGCGCGTCCTGCAGCTCAGGCTCGAGCGGGGCGTCCTCGAAGGCCCACGCAACCTCGCCTACGCGTTGCAAGGCTCCGGAGCCATCGCCCCCTCCGAGGTGACGGACAACGGGCGCTTCACAGTGCTGCGGTTTCCGGGCGGGCAGCCTGTGCCAGCGATCTATGCCGTCTCGCCCGACGGCTCCGAGGCGCTCGTCCCGTTCGACGTCCGCGGCGAGTTCCTCGTCGTCCACCAGACCGCGCAGCAACTGCGGCTCCGGAAGGGCCGCGAGGTCGTCTGCATCTTCAACCTCGCCTACCAGCCCGCCGGCCGGCCCACCTTCACCGCCACGTCGACCTCCGACGTGGACCGCGCGGTGCGGGAGGAGCCCCGTCAATGACCGACGCGACCACCCATGCCGCCGACGCGGGCGAGCCCCCGCTGGACCGCACGATCTCGCCGATCGCAGGCCGGCTAGCCTCGAGAGGCCGCGGCAAGGCCTTCGCCTTCGCGGGCCTCCTCGCCGGCTGCGCGGCGGTGGCGCTCGCGACCTGGAGCGCCGAGCAGCCGAAGCCTGAGAAGCCGCGGGAGATCCCCGCGCGCCAGGTGGTCGCCTTCGAACCGGCGAAATCCCCGCCGCCGACGATGGCCCGGCCCGGCCCGGACGCCCCACGGCTCGACGGCGCCACAGGCGAGTACGTGCCCGCCATCGAGCCCGGCGGCGCCGGACCTTCGGCCGCGGCCAACCCGCCGACGCCCTCCCCTCGCGAGGTCGCCCGCCGGTCGCCGCTGATGGCCTATTCGCGGGCCGGAGCGCCGGTCGCCCCCGAGTCCGCCGCGCCGCTTTTCCCGGCGCTGCTCCCCGACCGGGGACAGGGGACGGAGCTCGACGCGCTCCGGCGCGGCTCGGCGATCGGCAAGGCCACCGCCGCTCCGATCGGCGACCGCAACTTCCTGATCCTGGCCGGGACCACCATTCCCTGCGTGCTGCAGACGGCGATCGACACCACGACGGCGGGCTACGTGACCTGCCTCATCGACCGCGACATCTACTCCGACAATGGCGCCGTCGTGCTCCTCGAGAAGGGATCGCGGGTGCTCGGCGAATACCGGACCGGCCTGCGGCAGGGCCAGGCGCGGGTGTTCGTGCTCTGGACGCGGGCCGTGAGCCCCGCGGGCGTGGCGATCGCGCTGGCCTCGCCGGCGAGCGACGCGCTCGGGCGCGCGGGCTTCGGCGGGCGCATCGACACGCACTTCTGGGACCGCTTCAGCGCCGCCATCCTGCTCTCGGTGATCGACGGCGCGGCCGCCGCCCTTGCGGACGGCGACGGCGCCGTCGGGACGATCCGGCTGCCCTCCGACGCCGCCGGTCTCGCCGTCCAGCAGGGCGCCAACATCCCGCCCACATTGCGCAAGGCCCAGGGCGGCGAGGTGGCGATCCAGGTCGCCCAGGATCTCGACTTCTCGTCGGTCTACTCCCTGCGGTCGCGGCCATGACCTACGACGCGGCCATCCTCACCCACTACCTGGCGCCGATCCGGTCCGCCCTCGACACCCCGGACGTCACCGAGGTGGTGGTGAACCGGCCCGGCGAGTTCGGGGTCGAGGAGCGCGACGGCTGGCGATGGGTCCTCGCCCCGCAGCTCACCGCCGAAGCCCTGACCCGCATCGCCGTCGCGGCGGCCGCAGCCACCTGCCAGGATGTGGGGCCGGAGCGGCCGGTCTGCTCGACCGTGCTGCCGACCGGCGAGCGCTGCCAGGTCGTGCTGCCGCCGGCGGCCGAGCAGGTTTCGCTCACGCTCCGCAAGCCGTCGGCGACGGCCTTCGCCCTGGAAGACCTCGCCGCCGCTGGCTTCTTTGACGAAGCCGCCCCCCTGGCCTCGCTTCGTCGCCCGGACCCGGCGCTGGCGACGCTGCGCGAGGGCCGCGACTGGCTAGGCTTCTTCCGGGCCGCCGTCGAAACACGCCGCAACATCCTGGTCTCCGGAGCCACCGGATCCGGCAAGACCACGTTCGCCAAGGCCCTGGTCCGCCTCATCCCGGAGCACGAGCGGCTCATCACCATCGAGGACGCGCGCGAGCTGGTGGTCCCCCATCGCAACGCCGTGCACCTCCTCTACGCGAAGGACGGGCAGGGCCTGGCGCGCGTCGGGCCGCGCGAACTCCTCGAAAGCGCCCTGCGCATGCGCCCGGACCGCATCCTGCTGCAGGAGCTCCGCGACGCCTCGGCCTTCTTCTATCTGCGAAACGTCAACACCGGCCATCCGGGCTCGATCACCACGGTGCACGCCAATTCCGCGGCCCTGGCCTTCGAGCAGCTCACCCTGCTGGTTAAGGAGAGCGAGGCCGGCCGCGACCTGCATCGCGACGACATCCGCCAGCTCCTCACCAGCCTGGTGGACATCGTGGTCCACGTGGAGCGGCGCGGCGGCCGGTTCCGCCTCGCCGAGGTCTGGCATGAACCGCTTCGCCGCCACGCCCTGGCTGCTTAGGGCCGCCCTCGGCGCGGGCGCGGCGGCCGCGATCCTCGCGGTCCTGACGGCGCTCGCGGCGGCCATCGCGCTGGCGGGGCTCCGCCGCCTCTCCGCCGACATCGACCCGTCCGCCGTGCCGGCCTGGTTCTGGTACTACCGCCACGATCCGGAGGTGCAGCGGTGGCTGAAGGTCGGCGCGCTCAGCGCCGCCGGGACCGGCCTCGCCGCCGCCGTCGGCGTCGCCAGCCAGATCCGTCGCCCTCTCCACGGCGCCGCGCGCTGGGCCTCCGAGGCCGAAGTCCGCCGCGCCGGCCTTCGCGCCCGCAACGGGATCGTCCTTGGCCGCAAGGGCGGTCGGCTCCTGACCTTCGGCGGGCAGGAGCACGTGATGCTCTATGCGCCGACCCGCACCGGCAAGGGCGTCGGCGTGGTGATCCCCAACCTGCTCACCTGGCCGGACTCGGTCGTGGTCCTCGACGTGAAGCGGGAGAACTGGGAGGCGACGGCGGGCTTCCGCGCTGCCCACGGCCAGGCCGTCCATCTTTTCGACCCCCTCGACCCGGAGGGACGGACCTCCCGCTACAATCCGCTCGGGCACATCGATCGCACGGATCCCGTGGCCATCCTGGACGAGCTGCAGCGGATCGCCGCCATGCTCTTCCCGCACCCGCCCAACGCCGACCCGTTCTGGGCAGAGTCCGCGCGGACCGGCTTCGTGGGCGTCGGCGCCTACCTCGCCGAGACGCCGGAGCGCCCCCTCACCTTCGGCGGCATCTACGCCGAGTTGAGCGCGGGCGATCCGCGGGCGCGGTTCCCGGCCCTCATCGCGCGCCGCCGGGAAGACGGTCGTCCCCTATCCGGCGGATGTGTCCAGGCCCTCACCGACTTCACCTCCTCGTCCGAGAACACCTTCGCCTCCGTCCGCCAGAGCCTCACCGCCAAGCTCAACCTCTGGCTCAATCCGCGGGTCTGCGCCGCGACCGCGGCGAGCGACTTCGACCTCTCTGTGCTGCGCAGCCGTCGCACGTCGATCTATCTCGCCGCGTCGCCGGACAACCTGATCCGGCTCGCACCGCTCTACGCCCTGCTCTTCCAGCAGTTGGTGGACCTGTCGTGCCGCGAGCGGCCCGATCCGCGCCGCCATCCGCTCCAGTTGCTGGTGCTGCTCGACGAGTTCGCCCGGCTCGGCCACGCCGAGGTGCTCGCCAAGGCCTTCGCCTATGTCGCCGGCTACGGCCTGCGCCTGCTTCCCGTCCTGCAGAGCCCTGCCCAGCTTCGCGCGGAGTACGGCGCAGACGTCACCGAGGAGATCCTCGCCAACTGCGCGGTGGAGATCGCCTTCGCGCCGAAGGAGCTGCGCCTGGCGCGCGAGCTCTCCGAGCGGCTCGGCGACACCACCGTCAGAAGTCCCTCCCGCAGCCGCCCGACCGGCCTCTCCCGCGGCCAGCGCAGCGTGAGCGAATCCGAACAGCGCCGTGCGCTGCTGCTGCCCCAGGAGCTCAGCCAAATGCCGCCCGAGGATCTCATCGTGCTGAAAGCCGGCCTGCCGCCCATCCGGGGCCGCAAGCTCCGCTACTACGCCGAGCCCGCGTTCCGGCGTCGGGTAGGCCCGCCGCCTCCGGTCGCCGCCATCCCGATGTCTCCCGCCGATGCTCCTTCAGACCCACCGCCCCCGTCGCGCGCGGCCGATCCCCTGACGCTGGAGGCGATCGCGCCGATGCTGTCCGCCGAAGGCCTCGAGCCGCTGCCGCCCGAAGGCGCCACGCCGGCCGAGGTCGAAGCCTGGGTCGAACGGTTCATAGACGCCACCGCCCACCTCCCAGCAAAGGAGCTCCGCCATGGCTGAGGACCTCAACATCCTGGCGCCCGAAGGCGAGCGCCGGTCCAACGCGCCCGGCGACGTCCCCGAACAGGTGCGCCGGCGCTACCTCACCGAAAGCCGCGACGGCCCCGGGCTGGGCTTCTACGCCGACGCCCGCGCGCAGACGGCCGCCTTCCGCGACCAGGACCGTCGTCTCACCACCGACCGGAACGACCCGCACGTGGTCCGCGACCTCGTCGCCATCGCGCAACACCGCGGGTGGAACACGATCAGCGTCCGCGGGCATTCGGAATTCCGGCGCGAGGTCTGGCTCAGGGCCCGCGCCGCCGGTCTGGAAGTCCGCGGCTATCGCCCCACGGAGCGGGACCTGCAGCACGCCGAGCGCGCCCAGGCGTCCGGTTCGGTCAAACGTACTCCCGAACTCGACGCCCAGGCCCGGCTCAGGATCGTCGAAAGCGTCGTCCGCGCCCGCGTCGTCGAATCTGCGGAACAGGCACGGATCCTGTCCGCCGCCCGCAGCCGTTTGGCGCGCTGGCTGGACCCCGGAGTTGCCGTCGACCGCAAGACGCCGCCGGAGCGCAGCCGGGCGCGTGGCTGAGCGGGGGCGATGCTTCGCCCGGTTGGAGGCGCCGACGCCCTCGCCTAACCTGCACCCTATGCGCAGCCGCGGCCCCACATGACCGACCCTGTCCTCGGATACGATGCGGAAGGCGCGACGCTGTCAGCCCGCTACGAGCAGCTTCGGGCCGAGGAGGTCCACGCCGCGTTTCTCGACCTGCTGCCGGCGGGCGCGGATCGCCTTGCGCTCGACATCGGGGCCGGTTCGGGGCGAGACGCGGCCTGGCTGCGCAGGCTGGGCTACGAGGTTGTCGCCGTCGAGCCGGCGCGGGGCATGCGCGAGGCCGGCCAGATCCGCCACAAGGACGAAGGCATCCGCTGGCTGGACGACCGCCTGCCGGCCCTTGCCGCCACGCACCGGCTTGGCCTGGCGTTCGACGTCGTTTTGCTGAGCGGCGTGCTCATGCACGTGCATCCGGACGAGCGTCCGCGCGCCTTCCGCAAGATCGCGACGCTGCTCAAGCCCGGCGGCCTGCTCCTCTTCTCCGTGCGCAACGGCGCCGGATCCGCGGCTCGCCCAATGTGGCCTGTCTCGTCTGGCGAGATTGAGGCCTTTGCCCGCACCCAGGGCCTGTCGATCCTCAAGGTCGCCGCCGGACAGGACCTGCAGCACCGGGCCGACGTCAACTGGACGTCCTACGCCCTGCGCCTGCCGGACGACGGGGCGGGCGCCCTGCCGCTCTTGCGCGGGATCATCCTCAACGACGACAAGTCGGCGACGTACAAGCTAGGCCTTCTTCGCGCCATCGCCCGGATCGCAGACACAGCACCGGCGCTCGCGGTCGAGCGCGCGGATGCCGACATCGTGGACCTGCCCTTAGGCGCCGTAGCCCTGAACTGGCTCCGCATGTACCTGCCGCTCGCCGCGGCGGGCTTGCCGCAACTGCCCGGAAACCGGGGCGCCGAGAAGCTGGGTTTCGCGGGCGATGGGTTCCGGCGGCTGCTGGCGGACCGCGTCGCCGGCCAGGACCTGCGCATCGGCGCGCGATTCACCGGAGAGCGGGCGTTCGCCGTGGCGAAGGCGCTGGCTGACGCGCGGACGAACATCAGCCGCATGCCGGCCCACTTCACCCGGTATCCGAACTCGGACGCACCCGTCTTTCAGGCGCACCCCACCCGGGTGCCCAGCTTCGGCGCCGAGATCGCCATGGACGCGAAAACGCTCCGCAGCTTCGGCACGATCGGCGTGCCCGGACCGGTCTGGCGAACATTACAGAGGTTGGGCGCTTGGGTGGAGCCGGTGCTCGTCGCCGAATGGACCCGGCTGATCGAGGGCTTTGGGCTGCGTATGGGCCGGCCCGTGGCCGCGGGCGAAGCCGCGGCCGCGCTTCGGTGGATCGATCCGGCGCGCGACACCGCCCTTGCCCGGGACGTGGCCCGCAGGCGGATCGAAGGCGGCGAGATCGTCCGCTGCGTCTGGACCGGAAGCCGTCTGCGGCCGGACGATCTCGACATCGATCACTGCCTGCCCTGGACGGCGTGGCCGTGCGGCGACCTGTGGAACCTCTTCCCGGCCCGACCCACCGTGAATCGCAACGCCAAGCGCGACCGTCTCCCCTCCGCGGCCGCGCTCGCCGCCGCGCGGGAGGGGCTGCAGACGTGGTGGCGTCAGGCCTGGGAGGCCGATCTCGCGCTTTCCGGCCGCTTCTGGCGGGAAGCGGACGCCGCGCTGCCGATTCATGGCGCGCGCGACTTGGATGACGTTTTCGTCGGCCTGGAATGGCGAAGGCTCCGACTGCGCCAGGACCAGCAGGTTCAGGAGTGGGCAGGCGTCCGCGGCGACGCGCGTCACAACTCGCTCCCGCTCAACCTTCCGGACGGATCGCCTGCGGAGACGGGTTCAGCAGAGGTGACCTGCCCCCTTCCTGATCCCTCGGTTTGAGCGAGAGTCCGTCACTCAAGGAGACGGACGTGAAGAAGAGCAGGTTCAACGAGGCGCAGATCATCGGGGTGCTGCGAGAGCAGGAGGCCGGAAGCCCGACGGCTGGCCTGCCCCCGAGGGGTGATCCGGGTTCAATGTTAGTGGATGGCGTTTACTGACGCCACGGTTGGGGTGGGCGAGCGCGCGCCCTCCACAGCTGGCGCGCTCGCCCATGGCACGACGGC
>NZ_JBKBRO010000036.1:0-9714 GCF_046463815.1 Phenylobacterium sp.
GCCGCCGATCTCAGCGCCTGGATCCATCGCTACAACTGGCATCGACCGCACGGCGGGATAGGATCACGCACGCCCATCAGCCGTCTCGGCCTCGAACGGGACAACCTGTTGAGCCTCCACATCTAGCCAGGCCGGTGGATGGCGCAGAGCTTGTTGCCGTCGGGATCGCGGACGTAGGCCAGGTGCATGACCCCCAGCGCGCCCTCGCGCGGGCCGGGCGGGTCCTCGATCGACACCCCGCCGTTCGCCACCCCCGCGTCGTGGAAGGCCTTCACCTGCTCGGGGCTGTCGCACGTGAAGCCGATGGTCCCGCCGTTGGCGAAGGTCGCCGGCTGACCGTCGATCGGCTCGCTGACGCAGAACGTGCTGCCGGCGTGGCGGTAGAACAGCCGCGTGTGGCCGCTGGGCGCGACGTTGCGCACCGGCTCGCCGGCCCCCAGCGTCCCCAGCACCGCGTCGTAGAAGCGCTTCGAGCGTTCCAGGTCGTTCGATCCCACCATCACGTGACTGAACATGCCTCGTCCTTCCTCCGGCCGTTTCGGGCGGGGAGGAAAGCACAGCCCGCGCCGCCCGCCCAGGGGATGTCCGGGGCCGGATCGCCGAAGGTGGACCGGGTTCCCGTTCGCCCTGTCCCTTCCACCGCCCCCCGCCCGGCGGGCCACAGGATGAAGCATTCGCCGCCCCGCGCGCTGTTCACGACCGCCGCCGAACGCTGCGCGCCCGCCGGCCCCCGTCAACGGGAGGGAGGCAAGGCCCGGCGACGGCCCTCCCCCCGTCATCCCGGTTTCGGCGAAACCGAAGACCGGGACCCATGAGCGCGGGAGGTTGAAGAGTGAGCGCCGGCCCGCGGCCCGCAGCACACCTCCACGGCCTGTAACGAAGGTTCAACCGCGCCCGCCGATGCTGTGAGCGTGCGCCCACTCTTCCTCGGCGTCTGCGTCGCCGCCGTGGCGTGGGTCACGCCGGCCTCGGCGTGCCTGGAGATCGTCACCGACAGCGCGCGGCGCCAGGCCCTCCAGAGCGCCGATATCGTCGTCACGGCGAAGGCGCTCACCGAAGCCTATGTGGCCGTGCCCGGCGCTTCCACGCTGCGCGCCGGGGTCGCCACCGCCCGCGTCACGGACGTCCGGAAGGGCGCGGCCACGGTCGGCCAGGTGATCGCCTATCGCGTCGTCGACGGCGAAGGCGGCCCGCCCTCATGCCCGGCGCGACGGGCCACGCGCCCCGGGGCGACCTACACCCTCTACCTCAAGCAGGCCCCGGACTGGGGCCCGCCCCTGCTGTTGCTGCCCACGGACTGAGAAGCCCCGCGCCGCGAAGGCGATCTAAGTCCCCTTCTCCCCTTGCGGGAGAAGGTGGCCCGCGAAGCGGGTCGGATGAGGGGTCGCGCCAATCGATCCGCCGCACGCAGCCGAGCCGCTGCGAAACCCCTCATCCGTCAGCCTGCGGCTGACACCTTCTCCGGCAAGGGGAGAAGGGCTGCGATCTCCGCGCCCCTACCCCACCGCCCCCTCGGTCGCCGCGCGCTTCGCGCGCATGCGGTCGAACTCGGCCCAGACGCCGGTCTCGCCGTGCCATTGGCCCTTGGTCGCGGCCTTGGAGTATTCGGTCGAGCGGGCCTCGAAGAAGTTGGCGTGCTCGACGCCCGACAGCATCGACTGGAGCCAGGGCAGCGGGTTCTCCTTGACGCCGTAGACCTCCGGAAGCTGGAGCTGGCGCAGGCGCCAGTCGGCGATGAAGCGGATGTACGACTTGATGTCGTCGGGCGTCATGCCCTGGACCTCGCCGGCCTCGAAGGCCAGGTCGATGAACTTGTCCTCCAGCCCGACCACCGTCTTGCAGCAGTCGACGATGTCCTCGGCCACGGCCTTGGTCACCGCCCCCGTCTCCTTGTTGAAGGCGTGGTAGAGCTTGATGATCCCCTCGCAGTGCAGGCTCTCGTCGCGCACCGACCAGGAGACGATCTGGCCCATGCCCTTCATCTTGTTGTGGCGCGGGAAGTTCATCAGCATGGCGAAGCTGGCGAAGAGCTGGAGGCCCTCGGTGAAGCCCCCGAACATGGCCAGGGTCCGGCAGATGTCGGCGTCGGTGTCGACGCCGAAGGTCTGCATGTAGTCGTGCTTGTCGCGCATCGCCTGGTAGTCGAGGAAGGCCGTGAACTCGGCGTCGGGCATGCCGATCGTTTCGAGCAGCAGGGCGTAGGCGGCGATGTGGATGGTCTCCATGTTGGAGAAGGCCGCCAGCATCATCTTCACCTCGGTGGGTTTGAAGACGCGGCTGTAGCGTTCCATGTAGTTGTCGTTCACCTCGACGTCCGATTGCGTGAAGAACCGGAAGATCTGGGTGAGCAGGTTGCGTTCGCGGTCGTTGAGCTTCGAGGCCCAGTCCTTGAGGTCCTCGCCCAGCGGGATCTCCTCGGGCATCCAGTGGACCTGCTGCTGCTTCTTCCAGAAGTCGTAGGCCCAGGGATAGCGGAACGGCTTGTAGGCGTAGGACGGCGTGAGCAGGCCGGGGAGCTGGCGGATGTTGGCGTCGGTCTTGGCGGTCATCTGACGGTTCCTGCCCCTGGAGTCACGCCTAAAGGGTGACGCAACATGTGGTGGGCGTAAAGGGGCGGACACGCCGCATCTTGGGTTTTCCCCCGGAGAGTGCGCGGCCTGTGCACGAGGTTGTGAAGCGCCGGGCGGCGGGGATCAGTTCTGGGGCCGGATCGAGAACGTGAAGGCGGCCACCGTGTCCTCGCGGGCGCCGACGGCGAAGGCGCGGTGCTCGCCCTTGATCTCGCGGTGGATGACGCCGAACGAGCTCTGCAGGTCGCCCTTGCGCCAGCCGACGCCCACATGGGCGTCGCCGACCAGGGTGGCGGTGGGGTCGGTGCTCCAGCCGTCGCGGTTCCAGCCGCCCTCGTCGCGCATGACGTTCAGGCCCACGGCCCGGCCGCTGGCGGCGGCGAACAGGTACCAGCGGCCCTTGTCACCGTATTCCAGGCCGTCGCGGACGCCCATGTCCTTCAGCGCCTCGACCGCCTCGCGCTCGCGCTTCTGGCCGACGGTGAGCGTGGCGCCGGCCTCGGCCTGGCCGCCCCGGCGGGTGACGCCGACGCCGGCGTGGGGCGAGACGTCGAACTCCAGCCCGCCCTCGGCGAAGCGGACCGCGCGCGGCCAGCTCCTGACCAGGGTCACGTCGAGGCTGTCGTCGTTCTCGTAGGGGTCCTGGCCGCGGACGAAGCGCTCGCGGTCCAGGAAGGCGGCGCTGGCCAGCACCTCGGCGGCCGGGCGCGGGAGCGCGAGCGGCTGCGCGGCGGCGGCTCCCGCCGCGCCGCAGGCGATGACGATGGCCAAGGCCGCCCGCCGCATCCTGCTCTCCCAGCCCGCCTCTGGAGTGCGGGTCTGGGCTCAGTAGCTCCCGGAAATCCGGGCGCGGCAACCCCTAATCGGGGTTAACGGCGCCTATTGGCAGGCGAGGCATTCCTCGTAGTCGGTCTTGCCCTCGGCCTGCACGTCGACCGCCTGCACGGCCTCGCCGCCGGCGTGCGCCGCCCGCTGCACCGACTTGCTCCGCAGATAATACAGCGACTTGCACCCCCGCTCCCAGGCGGTCCAGTGCAACATGTGCAGGTCCCACTTGTCGACGTCGCCGGGGAGGAAAAGATTAACCGACTGCGACTGGCAAATATCGGGCGTGCGATCAGCAGCCAACTCTACCACCCATCGCTGATCAATCTCAAATGCGGTTTTGAAGACGTCCTTCTCATCTTGAGTGAGGAAATCGAGGTGCTGGACGGAACCTTCGTTGGCCAGGATGGAATCCCAGACCGCCGCGGTGTTCTGGCCCTTCTCCTCGAGCAGCGCCTCGAGGTAGGGGTTCTTGACCGCGAAGGTGCCCGAGAGGGTCTTGTGGCTGTAGATGTTGGCCGGGATCGGCTCGATGCCGGCGCTCGTGCCGCCGCAGATGATCGAGATCGAGGCCGTCGGCGCGATGGCGATCTTGTGGCTGAAGCGCTCCATCACGCCGCGTTCGGCGGCGTCCGGGCACGGACCGCGCTCGGCGGCGAGGGTGCGGGAGGCCGCGTCGCACTGGCGGCGCAGGGTCTTGAAGAGGCGCATATTCCAGGACTTCGCGAGCGCGCTCTCGAACGGCACGTTCTGCTGCTGCAGGAACGAGTGGAAACCCATCAGGCCCAGGCCCACCGAACGCTCGCGCCGGGCGGCGTAGACGGCGTTCTTCATCTCGGGCGGGGCGCGCTGGATGAAGTCTTCGAGCACGTTGTCGAGGAAGCGCATGACGTCCTCGATGAAGGTCGGATGGTCGCGCCACTCCAGGAACTTCTCGGCGTTGACCGACGAGAGGCAGCAGACGGCGGTCCGCTCCTGGCCCAGGTGGTCCCGGCCGGTGTGGAGCATGATCTCGGAGCACAGGTTCGACTGGCGCACCGAAAGGCCCAGGTCCCGCTGGTGCTGCGGCATGGCCCGGTTCACGGTGTCGGAGAAGATCAGGTAGGGCTCGCCGGTCTGAAGCCGGATTTCGAGGATCTTCTGCCAAAGCGAGCGGGCGTCGACCTCGCGGATGACCTCGCCGGTCTTGGGCGAGCGCAGGCCGAACATGGCGCCGTCGCGGACGGCCTCCATGAACTCGTCGGTGATGCTGAGGCCGTGGTGGAGGTTCAGGCTCTTGCGGTTGAAGTCGCCCGAGGGCTTCCGGATCTCGAGGAACTCCTCGATCTCAGGGTGATGGATGTCGAGGTAGACCGCCGCCGAGCCGCGGCGCAGCGAGCCCTGCGAGATGGCCAGGGTCAGCGAGTCCATCACGCGGATGAACGGGATGATGCCGCTGGTCTGGCCCGCGCCCTTCACCTTCTCGCCGATCGAGCGGACGCCGCCCCAGTAGGTGCCGATGCCGCCGCCGTTGGAGGCCAGCGCCACGTTCTCGTTCCAGACGCCGACGATGCCTTCGAGGTTGTCGGGGACGGCGTTCAGGAAGCAGGAGATCGGCAGGCCGCGCGCCGCGCCGCCGTTGGACAGCACCGGGGTGGCCGGCATGAACCAGAGGTTCGAGATGTAGTCGTAGATGCGCTGGGCGTGGTCGGCGTCGTCGGCGAAGGCCGTGGCCACGCGGGCGAACATGTCCTGGTAGGACTCGCCCGGCAGCAGGTAGCGGTCCTCGAGGGTCGTCTTGCCGAAGTCGGTCAGCAGGGCGTCGCGGGCGCGGTCGACCTTGACCTTGCGCACCAACTGGAGTTGCGGACGCTCCGCCCGAGCCTGGGCCCGCTCCGCACCGTCGGCAATCCCAACCTTCGCCGCTTCACTCATGTCCCTCGAACCCGTGCCTCTTCAGGGACTTGGCCGTCTCCCTGGCCGCCGCCCTGAGCCCCTACATGTTGTGGGCCCCCAGCCCGAACAACCCACATATGGGGACACTTGGCTAATGACTCGTCAATGAGGCGGACCCTCCGCCCACAGGCTTTTTCGTAAACCAGGGGTTAACGCGAGATCGCCGCCCTCGGGAGATCAATCGGTTGGCGATTCACAATCGGCCGCCGCTCACGACACTGTGAATCAGCCCGCGAGCGGCCAGACCGCGGCGATCAGCGGCGCTCCCACAATCCATGCGAGCGCCGCGAACGGCGCCCCCAACCACGAGTGGTCGTGGCGGCGAGCAGGATGAGGGCCCGCTGGAAGGTCATCCGGCCCTAAACGCGAAGCTCGGCCTTAGGCTTCAGGCGTCGAGGTTGAGGAGCGCCGGGTCGCCGCCCTGGGCGGTGATGTTGACGCTGACCGCGCGCTCGACGGCGTAGCGCAGGAGGGCGTGGGGACCGCCGGCCTTGGGGCCGGTGCCGGACAGGCCCTCGCCGCCGAACGGCTGCACGCCGACCACCGCGCCGATCATCGAGCGGTTGACGTAGGCGTTGCCGGCCGGGACCGCGCGCCGCACCTCCTCGGCGAAGGCCTCGATGCGCGAGTGGACGCCCAGGGTGAGGCCATAGCGGGCCTGGACCAGCGGGGCGGCGGCCTCGGCGAGCCTGGCCGGATCGTAGCGGACCACATGCAGGATCGGGCCGAACACCTCCTTGGTCAGGAAGCCGGCGTCCGGGATCTCGGCCAGGGTGGGCGCGAAGAAGTGCCCGCCGGTCGGCGTATCGAGGCGGGCCAGCACCTTGGCCTCGCGCTCCAGGCGCTGGACGTGGGCGTCCAGCGCCGCCTTGGCCTCGGCGTCGATCACCGGGCCGATGTCGGTGCGCGGATCGGCGGGATCGCCCACCACCAGGGTCCGCATGGCGCCCTTCAGGCCGTCGATCAGGGCGTCGGCGGTCTCGTGCGGCGCGAACAGCATCCGGAGCGCCGAGCAGCGCTGGCCGGCCGAGCCGAAGCCCGAGGCGAGGACGTCGTCGAGGACCTGTTCGCGCAGCGCCGTGGTGTCCACGAACATGGCGTTCAGCCCGCCGGTCTCGGCGATGAAGGGGACGATCGGGCCCTGGCGGGCGGCGAGCGTGCGGTTGATCGCCCAGGCGGTGTCGGTCCCGCCGGTGAAGGCCACGCCGTCGCAGGCCGGATGGGCGGTGAGCGCCGCGCCCACGCTCGCCCCGTCGCCGGGGATCAGGTGCAGGAGGTCGGCGGGGACGCCGGCTTCGTGGAACAGCTTCACCGCCTCGGTCGCCACGATCGGGGTCTGTTCGGCGGGCTTGGCCAGCACGCCGTTGCCGGCGGCGAGCGCGGCGGCCACCTGGCCGGTGAAGATGGCCAGCGGGAAGTTCCAGGGGCTGATGCAGACGAAGACGCCGCGGCCATGGAGGGAGAGCTGGTTCGTCTCGCCCACCGGCCCGCGCAGGGTCTCAGGGGCCGCGAACTGTCGCTCGGCCAGATGGGCGTAGTAGCGGCAGAAGTCGGCGGCCTCGCGGACCTCGGCGATGGCGTCGGCCAGCGTCTTGCCGGCCTCGCGCACGCAGATGGCGATGAGACGGTCCCGATGGGCCTCCAGCGCGTCGCCCATGGCGCGCAGCACCTTGGCCCGGCCTTCCCCGCCCCGCAGGTCCCAGGCCGGCTGGGCGGCCTTGGCGGCGGCGAAGGCCTCGTCGATCAGGTCGGGGGTCGCCTGGACCACGCGGCCGATGCGCTGGGCCGTGCGGGCGGGCGACACGCGGTCCTCCCGGTTCCCGTCCGTGCGGAGCCGGCCGCGGACGATGGGGCCGCCCAGGAGGTCCTCGGAATCGAGCGCCGCGACGGCGGCCGTGAGCTGGTCGCGCACCGCCTCGATGGAGAGGTCGAGGCCTTCCGAATTCTTCCGCGACGGGCCGTAGAGGTCGCGCGGCAGGGGGATCTTCGGGTGCGGGGCGCCGCCGGCCGCCTCTACGGCGGCGATGGGGTCCACCACCACCTTGGCGACCGGCGTCTTCTCGTCGAGCAGGGCGTGGACGAAGGAGGTGTTGGCGCCGTTCTCCAGCAGGCGGCGGACGAGATAGGGGAGCAGGTCCTCGTGGCTGCCGACGGGGGCGTAGACCCGGAGCGGGAAGTCGCCGTAGCGCTCGCGGGCGGCGGCGTAGAGCGCCTCGCCCATGCCGTGCAGGCGCTGGAACTCGACCTTCACCTGGGCCTGGGCCGCCATCTGGCGGACGGCGGCCAGGGTGTGGGCGTTGTGGGTGGCGAACTGGCCGTAGAGGGCCGGCGCGGCGGCCAAGAGGGCGCGGGCGCAGAAGAGGTAGGAGAGGTCGGTGGCGGCCTTGGTCGTATAGACCGGGTAGCCGGGCATGCCGCCCACCTGGGCGCGCTTGATCTCGCTGTCCCAGTAGGCGCCCTTCACGAGGCGGACCATCAGGCGGCGGCCCGAGGCGCGGGCGATGCCCGCCACGACCTCGATCACCTGGGGCCCGCGCTTCTGGTAGGCCTGGACGGCGAGGCCGAGGCCCTTCCAGTCGCCGAGCGAGGGCTCGCGGGCCAGGCGGTCCAGCAGCTCCAGGGAGATGACCAGGCGGTCGGCCTCCTCGGCGTCGAGGGTGAGGTTGATGTCGGCCGCCGCCGCCAGCCCGGCCAGGCGGACGATGCGGGGGTAGAGGTCGGCGAACACCCGCTCGGCCTGGCGCGCCTCGTAGCGGGGCGAGAGCGCCGAGAGCTTCGCCGAGACGCCGTGGCCGGACTCGGGACCCTGGCCGGCGGCGGACTTGCCGACGGTCCTGATGGCCTGGGCGTAGGCGGCCTCGTAGCGGTCGGCGTCGGCGTCGGTGCGGGCCCCCTCGCCCAGCATGTCGAAGGAGCAGACGAAGCCGTCCGAGCCCGAGCGCCGGATGGCCTTCTCGATGGTGGCGCCCAGGACGAACTGCTCGCCCATGATGCGCACCGCCGCGCCGACGGCCTGACGGATCACCGGCTCGCCGAGGCGGCCGGCCAGGCGCTTGATGAAGCCCGGCAGGTCGCGGCGGGCCTCCTCGTCCGGCTCGATCAGCTTGCCGGTGAGCATCAGGCTCCAGGTGGAGGCGTTGACCAGCAGCGAGTCCGAGCGGCCGGCGTGGCTGGCCCAGTCGGCCGAGGCGATCTTCTCGGCGATCAGGCGGTCGCGGGTCTCCTCGTCGGGGGTGCGCAGCAGGGCCTCGGCCAGGCACATGAGCGCCAGGCCCTCGCGGGTCGAGAGGCTGAACTCCTGGAGGAAGCTCTCGACCACGCCCTGCCTGCGGGCCGACTTGCGGGCGGCGCGGACCAGGGCCTCGGCCTCCTGGCGGACCGCCTCGCGGTCGTCGGGCGAGAGGGGCCGGACCGCGAGGGCGGCGGCGAGCGCCGTGCGTTCGTCGGCGAACTTGGCCGCATCCAGGTGATCGAACGCCATGAGGGTCTCCTGATCCTTACGCTATTCGGCGTAACGCAGACTTCGCCGCATGTGCTACGCTTCGCAGGCGGCGAAGCCGGACGATCGGCGCTGGAGAGGGATTATGGCGAACAACCTGCGGCTGGACGAGACGGATCGGCGGCTGCTGCGCGCGCTGCAGGCCGACGGGCGGATCAGCAACGCCGACCTGGCCGAGCGCTGCCACCTGTCGCCCTCGGCGTGTTCGGAGCGGGTGCGGCGGCTGCGCGAGGCGGGCTTCATCACCGGCTTCACGGCCCTGGTGGATCCCGAGAAGGTGGAGCGCGGCGTGCTGATCTTCGTGGAGGTCATGCTGGACCGCACGACGCCCGAGGTGTTCGAGACCTTCGCCGCCGCCGCCCGCCGCTCGCCCGACGTGCTGGAGTGCCACATGGTGGCCGGCGGGTTCGACTACCTGATCAAGTCGCGGGTGCGCGACCTCGTGGCCTGGCGGAAGTTCCTGGAGGAGGTGCTGGTGCGCATCCCCGGCGTGCGCGAGACGCGCACCTACGCGGTGCTCGAAGAGGTCAAGAGCACGACCATGCTGCCGGTGTGATCTTCAGCCGCGAAAGCGGCGGCCCGCAAGTTCGGACGCCAAGACCACGAAGACCGCCAAGGACACGAAGGGCGGTCCCCCTTCGCGGTCTTCGTGCGCTTCGTGATCTTGGCGTCGAAGGACGGCTTCGCCGTCGGCCGGACGATCAGGCGGAGCTGCGCCAGTTCTCCGGGTCGGGGGCGTCGTCGTCCGCGCCGGGATCGTCCTCGTCCTCGTAGTCTTCGTCCTCGTCTTCGTCGTCTTCGTCGTCGCCGGACATCCAGATCGCGGGCTTGTCCTCGTAGGCGACGCCGGTCAGCGGCAGGCGGGCGCGCAGGGCGGCGACCATG
>NZ_JBKBRO010000037.1:0-8139 GCF_046463815.1 Phenylobacterium sp.
TTGCTTCCCGCTCAGCTCGTAGCGCTTCACGCTCATCAACCCGCTCCGAATCACAAACCCGGAGACCGATTGATTCAGCACCTTTCAGGCATGGGAATCCTGAATGTGGATTGGTCCTAGATCAGCTCTGCGCCGTGAGCGCCCGCTCGCGCTGGGCCTCGCGCCAGCCCTTCTCCTGCTCCATGACCTCGTCCGAGACGAGGCCCTCGAAGGCCTCGGGCTCGAAGAACGGGCGCAGTTCCAGCTCGCCCTCGGAGAACGGCACGCGGCGGGCCCAGCCCAGGGCCTCGTCCATATCCTTGCATTCGAGGATCCAGTAGCCGGCGATCAGCTCCTTGGTCTCGGCGAAGGGCCCGTCGGTGACGATGGGATTGCCGCGGCCCTCGAAGCGAATCCGCCTGCCTTCCTTGCTGGGCTGAAGGCCCGCGCCGTCAAGCATGACGCCGGCGGCGATCAGCTCGTTGTTGAACACCGCCATCTCGGCGAACATCTGCTCGGCGTCGGGCGGGAACTCGCCGGCTTCCGACTGGGGCGTCGCCTTCACGATCAGCATGTAGCGCATCGTCTCTGTCTCCATGGGTCCGGTCGGAACGACCTTACGGCCCAAGGACGGCGGACGTGCGCCGATCCCGACAATGGCTGGTCAACACTCCGCGAGATTTACGGCGAGGCCGCCCAGCGAAGTCTCCTTGTAGATGGCGCTCATGTCCTCGCCGGTGCGCTTCATGGTGGCGATCACCTTGTCGAGGCTGACCGAGTGCTGGCCGTCGCCCAGGAGGGCCAGGCGCGCGGCGTCGATGGCCTTCACCGCGCCCATGGCGTTGCGCTCGATGCAGGGAATCTGCACCAGGCCGCCGATCGGGTCGCAGGTCAGGCCCAGGTTGTGCTCCATGGCGATCTCGGCGGCGTTCTCGATCTGGGCGTTGGTGGCGCCCAGCGCGGCCGCGAGGCCCGCGGCGGCCATCGAGCAGGCGACGCCCACCTCGCCCTGGCAGCCCACCTCGGCGCCCGAGATCGAGGCCTTGGTCTTGTAGAGGGCGCCGATGGCCGCGGCGGTGAGCAGGAAGGTCCGCCGGCCCTTGGGCGTGCCCTGGTGGAAGCGGTCGTAGTAGCGCAGCACCGCCGGCAGCAGGCCCGCCGCGCCGTTGGTGGGGGCGGTGACCACCCGGCCGCCGGCGGCGTTCTCCTCGTTCACCGCGAGCGCCCAGAGGTTCACCCAGTCCAGGGCGCCCAGGGGGTCGGCGATCCGACGGTCGGCGTCGCTGACCAGGCTCTTCCAGACCTGGTGCGCCCGGCGCTGGACGTTCAGGCCGCCCGGCAGCACGCCCTCGGCGCGCATGCCCCGGTCGATGCAGGCGTACATGGCCTGGGCGATCTCCTCGACGCCGGCCTCGACCTCGGCCACGGGCCGGCGCGCCGCCTCGTTGGCCAGCATCAGGTCGGCGATGGAGAGGCCCGCGGCCTCGGCCATCTCCAGCAGCTCGGCGCCCGAGGCGAAGGGGTAGGGCGCGCAGGCGTCGTCAGGGGCTGGCGCGTTCTGGCCCATCTCGTCCTCATCGCGCACGAAGCCGCCGCCGATGGAGAAGTAGAGCCGCTCGCCGATCAGGCCGCCGGCCCCGTCGTAGGCGGCGAACTTCAGGGCGTTCGGGTGCTGCGGCAGGCGGGTGCGGCCTTCCCAGAGGAGGTCGCGGGCCGCGTCGAAGGCGATCTCGCGTCGTCCGCCCAGCGCCAGCCGGGCCGTCTCGCGGATGACGGCCAGCGCCGCGTCGGCGGCGTCCGGGTCCAGGGTGCGCGGCTCGAAGCCGGCGAGGCCCAGGATGACGGCGCGGTCGGTGGCGTGGCCCCGGCCCGTGAGCGCCAGCGAGGCGTAGAGGGCGACCTCCACGCGTTCGGCGCGCTGGGCTGCGTCGCCCAGCCAGGCCAGGAACCGGCCGGCGGCGGTCATGGGACCCATGGTGTGCGACGAGGAGGGGCCGACCCCCAGCTTGAAGAGGTCGAAGACGCTGACGTTCACTTATGGGCTCAGGACATCGGGTTGGGCGGCGGGGGCGGCTCGGGCAGGGGGATGAACTCGTCGTGGTCGGCGTCCGGCAGCTTCATGCGGCCCGCCTTCCAGTCGGCCTTGGCCTGCTCGATGCGGTCCCTGGAGGAGGAGACGAAGTTCCACTCGATGAAGCGGGGCCCCACCGGCTCCCCGCCCAGCAGCATGACCACCGCCTCGGTGACGGCGGTGAAGAGCACCGGCTGGCCCGGCGCGAACACCGCCATCTGGCCGGTCTGGAGCGTCTGGCCGCCCGCCTCGACGACGCCCTGGGCCACATAGGCCGCGCGCTCGGGATATTCGGCCGGAAGCTGACCTTGCGCGCCGGGCTGGAGCCGCCAGTGGACGTAGAACAGGGGCGAGCGGGTCCGCACCTTGGCCTTGGCGCCGAACGCCTCGCCGGCCACCAGCCTCGCCCACAGGCCGCCGGACTCATAGGTGGGCAGGTCGTCCACGCCGTGGTGGTGGAAGGCGGGATCGATCTCCTCGTCCTCGACCGGCAGGGCGACCCAGGCCTGGATGCCGTGCATCTTGCCGCCGTCGGCCCGCAGGGTCTCGAAGCGCTCGGAGTGGGTGATGCCCGACCCCGCCGTCATCCAGTTCACCTCGCCCGGATGGATGCGCTGGGTCACGCCCACGCTGTCGCGGTGGGTGATCTCGCCGTCGAACAGGTAGGTGACGGTGGAAAGGCCGATGTGCGGGTGGGGCCGGACGTCGACGTTGCGCGGGAAGCCCGGCTGGAACTCCACCGGCCCCATGTGGTCGAAGAAGACGAAGGGCCCCACCATCCGGCGCTTGGCGAACGGCAGGACGCGGCCGACCTCGAAGCCGCCGAGGTCCTTGCGCCGCTGGTCGATGACGAGCTCGATCACCTCTTCGGCTGCGGCTTGCTTTGAACTTCTACGAAGCGCCCACTGTTGGCTGCCCGAACCGTCGTAAAGCCGCCCTTCGGGGGGTTACGCGGGCCGTCCTTCTTGGCAGAATAGCCGCTGCGAAGTTCGTGAACCTGCGTGTTTGCGGATCTACGATCGGCCATTCTCATTCTCCTGTCCTGCCGGCTGATCCCAGTAAAACTCTAGCCAAACATAATCATCTGCCTGGAACAGCGCACCCTTCGAGTTTGGAATTCGTCGACGGAAGCCGCCCGCGTCGTCCAACTCCCACAACTCCTCGAGATAGAAGTCGCCTTGATGTGGATGAGCTGACGCGAAGGAGCTTGAGCCGAAATAACCACCGATGCTTGAGCCGTCAGGCAGATGGACGATCACCCAGCACGGCTGGCCGGTACTGAAAAACGCATCGAAGGCGGATTTCTGCTCGCCGAGAAGCCAGCCGCCGCGCAATGCGAAGCGCCGCACCAACTGGAAGACAATCGGCCATGCGACGGGGCCTGCAACGCAGACCCAGAACGCATTCTTGATCGCGTACGTGTAGTTGGGATCGGGGAGAGCGAGGTAGATCGACGCGAGGTATATTGGCCAGAAGAGCACCGCCGCGTTGAGCAGCGAGAAGCCGACAACATCAATCAGCGCCTCGGCTGCGGTGCCTTGCTTCTGCTCTATGAAGCGGTGGAGCTTCAATGAAATGAAGCCCGGCAGGAATAGGACTATGACCGCCCAAAGCTGATGGGGCTTGAGAGCGGCAAGGTCGCTCAGTCCGTCCACGGTGCCCTAACCCTGCGCGCTCACATAGGGGCTGACCAGCCCCAACGGGGCGGCGGTGGTGTTCTTGACCGAGCGGATGACGATTCGGCTCTCGATGTTCGAGACGAGGCCCAGGGACAGGATCTTATCGCGCAGAAAATCGTCGAAGGCGTGCATGTCGCGGGTGACGATGCGCAGTTCGTAGTCGGCGGCGCCGGTCACCGTGGCGCACTGGACCACCTCGGGCAGCTTGAAGATCGCCTGCTCGAAGGCGTCGAGGTTCTCCTTGGTGGGGAGCGACAGCTTCACCGTGCAGTAGACCTCGAATCCCAGGCCCAGCTTGTCGCGGTCGAGGATGGTGACGCGGCGCTGGATGACGCCGGCGTCCTCCAGGCGCTTGATCCGCCGCCAGCACGGGCTGGAGGACAGGCCGACACGGTCGGCGATCTCGGCGACGGACAACCCGGCGTCGTGCTGGATGAGGTCCAGGATCTTGGCATCGACGGCGTCGAGGGCCTCAGACAATTTTTCCTCCTGCTCCCGGCAGTTGCAAGCGTCGTTCTTGCCCCGGAACCGCTAGGTCGGGGCATGCTTTTGGTAAGCAATTGCGGCGAACCTATATGATCTTGCAGGGTCGGAGGAAGGCCCGAAAGGAAGAAAATTGCGATGCGGCACGCAGAAGTGACGCTTGACGACAAATTTCTGCTCACCGAGGGCCGCGTCTTCATCACCGGGGTGCAGGCGCTCCTCCGCGTGCTGCTCGACCAGCATCGGCTGGACCGGGCCCAGGGCCTGAACACGGCGGGATTCGTCTCGGGCTATCGCGGCTCCCCCCTGGGCGGGCTGGACCAGCAGGCCAAGCGCGCCGAGAAGCACCTTAGGGCGGCCGAGGTCGTCTTCAAGGAGGGCCTGAACGAGGACCTGGCGGCGACCGCCGTGTGGGGCAGCCAGCAGGCGAATCTGTTCCCCGGCGCCCGTTACGACGGCGTCTTCGGCATGTGGTACGGCAAGGCCCCGGGCGTCGACCGCACGGGCGACGCCTTCAAGCACGCCAACTTCGCCGGCGTCTGGCCGAAGGGCGGGGTGCTGGCCGTGGCCGGCGACGACCATGCCTGCAAGTCCTCCACCCTGCCGTCGCAGTCGGAGTACGCCTTCCAGGACTTCGAGATGCCGGTGCTGTCGCCGGCCGACGTGCAGGAGGTGCTGGACTACGGCCTGCTCGGCTACGCCATGTCGCGCTTCTCCGGCCTGTGGGTGGGCCTGATCGCGCTGGCCGACACCATGGACTCCGGCGCGACCATCGACGTCGGCCTGGACCGCCACCGGTTCGTCGCGCCCGAGAACTTCCGCATGCCCGCGGGCGGGCTCGGCATCCGCCTGAAGGACCAGCCGCTCGACAAGGAACGGCGCCTGCGGACCCAGAAGATTCCCGCCGCCCTCGCCTTCGCGCGCGCCAACCGCATCGACCGCGTCATGCTGGGCGGCAGCCGCCCCAGGCTCGGCATCGTCTGCCAGGGCCAGGCCTACAAGGACGTCATCGAGGCCCTCGCCGCCATGGGCGTCAGCCCGCAGGAGGCGCAGGCCCTGGGCGTGGCCATCTACAAGGTCGGCATGCCATGGCCGCTGGAGCCGACCGGCCTGCGCGCCTTCGCGGCCGGCCTCGAGACCCTGATGGTCATCGAGCACAAGCGCCCGCTGATCGAGACCCAGGCCCGCGCCGCCCTCTACGACCTGCCCGCCCACGCGCGCCCGAAGATCATCGGCAAGACCGACGAGCACGGCCAGCCGCTGCTGTCGGAGCTCGTATCGCTGTCGGTGGCCGAGATCGCGCTGGCCATCGCCGACCGCCTGCCGCCCGGCCCGCACATGGAGCGGGTGCACGACTATCTCTCCCGGGTGTCGGCCGCCTCGATGGCGGCGGTGACGCTGTCGAGCGACCAGCAGCGCAAGCCGTACTTCTGCTCGGGCTGCCCGCACAATTCCTCGACCCGCCTGCCCGAGGGCAGCCGGGCGCTCGCCGGCATCGGCTGCCACTACATGGCGAGCTTCAACGACCCCAACACCGACCTGACCAGCCACATGGGCGGGGAGGGCCTGACCTGGGTGGGGGCCGCCCCCTTCACCGAGGAGCCGCACGTCTTCGTCAACCTGGGCGACGGCACCTACAATCACTCGGGCTCTCTGGCGATCCGGGCCTCGATCGCGGCGAAGTCCAACATCACCTACAAGCTGCTGTTCAACGACGCGGTGGCCATGACGGGCGGCCAGCAGGCCGAGAGCGGCTTCACCGTCCCGCAGATCACCCGCCAGCTCGCCTCGGAAGGCGTGAAGAAGATCGTCGTCGTGGCCGCCGAGCCGCAGCGCTACGAGGGCGTCCGCGACCTGGCCCCCGGCGTGAAGGTGCGGCCCCGCGCCGAGCTGATGGAGGTGCAGCGCGAGCTGCGCGAAACCCCCGGAACCACGGTGCTGGTCTACGACCAGGTCTGCGCCACCGAGAAGCGCCGGCGCCGCAAGCGCGGCAAGATGGCCGCCGCCCCGATGCGGGTGATGATCAATCCGCTGGTCTGCGAGGGCTGCGGCGACTGCTCGCGCACCAGCCATTGCGTGTCGGTCGAGCCGCTGAACACCGAGTTCGGCCGCAAGCGGAAGATCAACCAGTCGACCTGCAACCAGGACTATTCGTGCCTGGACGGCTTCTGCCCCTCGTTCATCACCCTGGAGGGCGCCGAGAACGCCCACCGCGAGGCCATGCCGGCGCTGACGGCGGACTCGACCCCGCTGCCGAGGTTCGAGGACTTCGCGGGCGTGAAGAACATCGTCTTCACCGGCGTGGGCGGCACGGGCGTGACGACGGTGGCCTCGATCCTGGCCATGGCCGCCCACGTGGACGGGCGCTCGGCCAGCGTGGTGGACATGACGGGCCTGGCCCAGAAGGGCGGGGCGGTGTTCAGCCACGTCCGCATCGGCGAGACCGAGGAGACGACGATCGGCGGCCGGGTGCCGGCGGCTTCGGCCCACGTGCTGATCGCCTGCGACCTGCTGGTGGCGGCCGGCGCCGACGCGCTCAGCCTCTACGCCAAGGACCGGACGGTGGCGGTGGGCAACGCCGACTTCTCGCCGACGGCCGACTTCATCACCGACCGCGACGTGCGTTTCGACGCCGACGCCCAGGCCCGCCGCATCGCCGCGGCCGTGAAGAGCTATGACGCCGCCCCCGCCCAGCACCTGGCCGAGACCAGGCTGGGCGACGCCATCTACTCCAACATGATCATGCTGGGCTTCGCCTGGCAGAAGGGCGTGATCCCGGTCTCCAGCCGCGCGCTCTACCGGGCCATCCGCCTGAACGGCGTCTCGGCCGAGGAGAACCTGCAGGCCTTCGAGCTGGGCCGGATGGCGGCCCACGATCCGCAGGCGCGCGGGCCCCGCGAGGACGACGTCCCGACGCCGGAAACCCTGCCGCTGGAGGCGCTGATCGCGCATCGGGCGGGGGAGCTGACCCGGTACCAGAACGCCGCCTATGCGCAGCGCTACCTGGACCGGGTGCGCAAGGTGCAGGCGGCGGAAGCCGCGCTTTCCGTTCCTGGGGGCTCCGAGGCGCTGACCCGCCAGACGGCGATCAGCCTCTACAAGCTGATGGCCTACAAGGACGAGTACGAGGTGGCCCGCCTCCACTCGGACGGCCGCTTCGCCGCCTACAGGGCCGAGACCTTCAGGGGCGGCAAGGCCAAGGTGTGGCTTTCGCCGCCGCTGCTGGCCCCCAAGGGGCCGGACGGCAAGCCGAAGAAGATCGCCGTCCCGGGCTGGGCCGCGGGGGCGATGTTCCAGACGCTGGCGAAGCTGAAGGGCCTGCGCGGCACCCCGCTGGACCTGTTCGGCCACACCGCCGAGCGGAAGATGGAGCGGGACCTGATCGCCGACTTCGAGGCCCAGCTCGACCGGCTGGCCGAGGGGCTGACCAAGGAGCGTCTGCCGCTGGCGGTGAAGATCGCCGCCGTCCCGCAGCAGATCCGCGGCTTCGGCCACGTAAAGGACGCCGCCGTGGGCCCCGCCAAGGCCGAGGCCCTGCGACTCTGGGGCCAGTGGGAGAAGGCGCCGGCCAGGACGCTGGCGTTCGCGACGGCTTAAGGGGCGTTTCGCCCGGCGCGAACCTGTTCGTTCGGTTCGTGTGGTTCTTGGACCTCACCCCGGCGCTGGATCGTTCGACGGAGCCGGCCCTCTCCCTCTCGGGCATCGCCCCAAGGGGATTATCGGGGAGAGGACGATCAGGCGGAGCTGCGCCAGTTCTCCGGGTCGGGGGCGTCGTCGTCCGCGCCGGGATCGTCCTCGTCCTCGTAGTCCTCGTAGTCTTCGTCCTCGTCTTCGTCGTCTTCGTCGTCGCCGGACATCCAGATCGCGGGCTTGTCCTCGTAGGCGACGCCGGTCAGCGGCAGGCGGGCGCGCAGGGCGGCGACCATG
>NZ_JBKBRO010000038.1:0-7966 GCF_046463815.1 Phenylobacterium sp.
ACTGGCCGGCGTCGTGCGGGCATTCCTATGCAGGTTCATCCGGTCCCCTGAGATCAGCTGAGTCTTCGCAACACCAGCCTTCCCGGTCCGGACCGGATGGACAACCTATTGGCACCTCACACCTAGCGCCCGCGTCTCTCGTTCGGCGGACCGCCCTCCGCTGGCCGGAGTTCCGCCCGGAGATCGGCCACCAATCCGGCCCAGAACGCCTGGAACGCGGTGTCGAGAAGGTCGCGGTCGCCGGCCCGGATGCGGGCCTCAAGAGCAGGCAAGGCCGCCTTAAGCGTCGCCGCACCGGACAGGAACTCGGTCGCCACGTCGTAATACCGATCGAGCTTGGCCGTCGCGCTAAGGCCCTCCTCGACCGTCAAACGCCCGGCGGCGAACTCCCCGCGCACAAACAGCTCCCATTCGCAGACCCCCATGGCGAAGGCGTAGCTGCGACGGGCCGAGGTGTTCTGGTCGGCGTGCCGGCGGAATTGACCCACCGTCCGGCCGACGCCGACCACGGCCCTCTTGCGGGCGGCGTTGAGATAGAGTGCTACGTCGCCCAAGCCGTCGATTTCAAAGGGCCCATACCGGTAGAGGTCATCCAGCGTGACGTCCGCGTCCCGGTCGATGAGGACGTTGGAAAGTTCGCCCACCCGGTTGTGACAGGTAGGTACGATCGCCCTGGCCATTTGAACGGCGTCGAACGCGATGGACTTGTCGGGCGCGAGCAGACGGGGCTGTCCCCGCAGCCGCCCCGCGTCATCGACTATATCGCGGTGGCCGAAGGCCACGCCCGCGCCCTGGTGCTGCATCAGGAGATCGGTCAGATCCCGCAGGGCGTTGGGAAGGAGGACGTCGTCGTCGAACAGGTATTTCACGCGCGGACGCTGGGCGAGGCCCCACAGACGCCGCACGTTGGCCGTCGCGCCCTCACGGCCGGCGGTGCGGGAATAGCTGATCCTAGGGTCGCGGAAGCGCTCGACGATGGGAAGGACGTCCTCGCCACCGCTGTCGTCGCTGATCAGCAGCTCGTAGTCGGCTTCTGCCTGGGCGAGCACGCTGGCGATCGCCTGGGCGAGGAAGTGGGGCCGGTAGGCCGGGATGAGGACGCTGACGGTCAAGTTCGAGGCCCTTCGCCCGGGGTTCGGGCCGCCATTTCCAGGGGCTACTTGGAATCAAGCGTCCGCGACAAGGCCTGCCTGGGCTCGCCCGGGCGGCGTCAGCGGCCGACGGCGGCGGCGCGGGGTTCGGGAACCGGCTCGACGATCACCTGGGCGAGGAGCCGTCGCACGTCGGCGGATCGGGCCAGTTCCGTGCCGGGGGCGAGCAGCGCCGCCGAGCCGCCCGCCATCCCGAGGTTGAAGGACTCCTTCAGGGTCAGCTTCGAGGCCAGGCCCCAGAGCATGGCGCCGAGGAAGCTGTCGCCCGCGCCCACGCTGCTCACGGGCCGGATCGGCAGAGCCTGCGCGCGCCAGGCGTCGTGGGCGGTGACCAGCAGGGCGCCTTCGTGGCCCAGGCTCAGCGCCACCGCGCCCAGCCGGCCGCGGGCGATGAGCGCCCGGCAGGCGGCGACGCGGGAGGGCTCGTCCGAGAGGGGCGCGCCGGTCAGCTCGCGCATTTCGCGCAGGTTGGGCTTCACCAGGAACACGCGTTCGGCCAGCGCCGCCTTGAGGGGCGCCCCGGAGGTGTCGAGGGCGAAGCGGACGCCCCAGCTTTCCACGATCTCGGCCACGCGGGCGTAGAAGTCGTCTGGGACGCCCGGCGGCAGGCTGCCGCTGGCGCAGAAGATGTCGGGCCGGGTCGGGAGTTCCGCCAGCGTCCGCAGGCAGGCCATCCATTCGACGCCGTGGAGGTGCGGTCCCGGCAGCACGAAGCGGTACTGTTCGCCGGAGGTCTCGTCGAGGACGGTGACGTCCTCGCGGGTCTCACTCCCGATGGCCACGGCTGTCGCCTCGACGCCCTCGGCCTCCACCAGGCGCTCGAGCATCTGGCCCGTGAGCCCGCCCGACGGGAAGATGGCGATGGTCCGGGCGCCCAGGCGGTGGGCCATCCGCGCCACGTTGACCCCTCCGCCGCCCGGGTCGCGCCGCGCCGGGCTGCAGCGCAGCTTGCGCACCGGCTCCACCCGCTCCGCCGAGGTGGACATGTCGAGCGCGGGATTCATGGTCAGGGTCGCGATGACGGGCATGCACGGTCTCCCAGTTTGCGCACGCTGCCCCGAAGCGGGCGTGCGCGCCTTGAGCCACGTCAACCCTGGGTGGGCGCGGGCGGACGGCGCCCTTGACGGGCGTCAAGGCGGTGACTGACGTCGTGTCGCGATAGTGCGTTTCACTTTCCCCGCCTCCGTTTGGCGCTGACAGGCGAGAACCCCATGACCCACCCGTTCGCCCTTCCCGACCGTCTTCCCCCGGACCTGGAACGGGTCCTGGCCTACTGGCGAGGGCTGCTGCGCGGTTCGGCCCAGATGCCGTTCTGGGACGACGCCAAGCTCACCGACCTGCCCGACCTTGAGCCGCGCCTGTTCCTGGTGGACGCGTTCCAGCGACCCGAGCGGTTCCGGCTGGGCGTGGTGGGCGAGGCGCTCGCCAAGGACGTGTCGGGCGAATTCCTGGACGAGATGACGCTCTCGCGCCCGCTCCAGTTCCTGCGGGCCCAGTGCAGCGCCGCCGTGGAAGCCGTCGGCCCGACCTTCTTCCGTTCGGAAGAGGACGGCTATTCGCGTCTGGTGCTGCCCATGTGGGGCGACGGGCGGACCTCGATGCTGCTGGGCGCCGTGGACTTCGGCTGAGCCGGTTCCCTCCCCGCGAAGGGGATGAGCATGGCCGCCGCCGCGCCCGCCCACACCGGCCCCGCCATCGAGATGCGGGGACTGACCAAGGTGTACCGCACCGAGGCCGGAGACGTTCACGCCCTGCGCGGCGTGGACCTGTCGATCATGCCTGGGGAAACGCTCGTGCTGCTGGGCCCCTCGGGCTCGGGCAAGTCCACCCTGCTCAACATCCTGGGCGGCCTCGACCGCGCGAGCTCGGGCTCGGCCCGGTTCCATGATTTCGAGCTGACGACCGCCGGCGCGGACCAACTCACCCGCTACCGGCGCGCCTCGGTGGGCTTCATCTTCCAGTTCTTCAACCTGGTTCCCAGCCTGACCGCCCGGGAGAACGTGGCCCTCATCACCGAGATCGCCCGGAATCCCATGACGCCCGAGGAGGCGCTGGCCCGCGTCGGCCTGGCCGACCGCATGGATCACTTCCCCGCCCAACTCTCGGGCGGCCAGCAGCAGCGGGTGGCGGTGGCCCGCGCCATCGCCAAGCGGCCCGCGCTGCTGTTCTGCGACGAACCCACCGGCTCGCTGGACAGCGAGAGCGGCGTGCAGGTGCTGGAGGCCATCGCCGAGGTGACCCGCGACGTGGGAGCGACCACCATGATCGTCTCCCACAACACCGACATCGCCGCCATGGCCGACCGGATCATCCGCTTCCGCGACGGCCAGATCACCGAGATCGAGGTCAACGCGCGCAAGGTCGCGCCCCGGGAGATGAGCTGGTGAGGCCCGCCCCACTCGACCGGAAGCTACTCAGGGACCTCTGGCGGCTGAAATGGCAGGTGCTGGCCATCGCCCTGCTGATCGTGTGCGGGGTGTCGGTGGCGGTGATGGCGTTCTCGGCCCAGCGGGCGCTTGCCCAGGCCCAGGCCGCCTTCTACGCCGACACCCGCTTCGCCGACGTCTTCGCCCAGGCGAGGCGCGCGCCCCTGTCCCGGGTCCAGGCGCTCACGCGGATCGACGGGGTGACGGCGGTGGACGCCCGCATCGTGGAGTCCGGCCTGATGGACGTGCCGGGCCTGTCGCGGCCGGCGGTGGCGCGGGTCATCTCCCTGCCGCAGGATGACGACCGGGCGCTGAACCAGATCCGGCTGGTGCGCGGGCGGATGCCCGCCCCCTCGAGCCGCGACGAGGTGGTGGCGCTGAACACCTTCCTGGACGCGGCGAACGTCCGGCTGGGCGACCGGCTGACCACGGTTCTGGAGGGGCGGTCGTTCACCTTCACCATCGTCGGCGGGGCCCTGTCGCCTGAGTACGTCTATGTGCCGGCCTCGGAATCCTTCATGCCCGACGACGCCCACCAGGGCGTGTTCTGGGCGCCGCGGGCGACGGTGGAGCGGGCGGCGGGCATGACCGGCGCATTCAACGCCGTGGCCCTGAGGCTTGCGCCCGGCGCCTCGCTGCCGGCGGTGCTGCAGGACGTGGACCGCATCCTGGCGCCCTACGGCGGCCTGGCGGCCCAGGGACGGGAGGACCAGCCCTCGCACGCCTTCCTCGACGCCGAACTCAAGGAGCTGTCGACCTCGGCCTCCATCCTGCCGCCGGTGTTCCTGATCATCGCCGCGGCGCTGGTGCACCTGGTGGTGTCGCGGCTGGTGGACGCCGAGCGCGAGCAGATCGGCCTTCTGAAGGCCTTCGGCTACCGCGACCTCGAGGCGGCCCAGCCGTACCTGAAGACCGCCGCGGCCATCGGCCTGGTCGGCGCCCTGGGCGGCGGGCTGGCCGGCGCGCTTCTGGGCGCGGCCATCGTCGACCTGTACCGAGACTACTTCCGGTTCCCGAACCTGACGGTGGAGTTCCATTGGGCGGCGTTCCTGGCCGCCGCGGCCGTGGCCGTGGGGGCGACGCTGGCGGGCTCGATCTCGGCCGTGCGGCGGGCCGCGGCGCTGTCGCCGGCGATCGCCATGCAGCCGCTGCGGCCGGCGCTCTACCGGCGGGGCCTGCTGGACCGGCTGGCGCCCGGCCCCTCCATCGACCAGGCGACGCGGATGATCGTCCGCAACCTCGAACGCTTCCCGGTGCGCGCGGGCCTGGCGGTGGCCGGCCTGGCGGCCAGCCTCTCCCTGCTGGTGGGCGTGCAGTTCATGTTCGACAGTTTCGACCGGCTGATCGACCAAGCCTACTACCGCATCCAGCGCTGGAGCGAGTCGGTGGGCTTTGCCGAGGCCCGCAGCGTGGCCTCGGCGGCTGAGCTCGGCCGGCTGCCCGGCGTCCTCGCCGTCGAGCCGGTTCGCACGGCCGGCGCGCGGCTGAAGGCCAACGGCCGCCAGGAGCTGACCCGGGTGGTGGGCCTCACCCCCGGCGCGGCCTTCGACCGGCCCCTGGACGCCCAGGGCCGCCCCATCCCGTTAAAGGGCCGCGGCGTGGTGATCAGCGAGGCGCTGGCCAAGCGGCTCGACCTCGCGGCCGGCGACACCGTGCGCGTCGAGATCGTCCAGGGGCGCGGCGGGTCCGCCAGCCTGCCGGTCACCGCGCTGGCCCGCGACTACAGCGGCTTCACCGCCTACATCGACCGCCGGGAGCTGAACCGGATCATGGGCGAGGGCGACCTGGCCAGCGGGGCGCACATGCTGGTGGCGGCCGATCGCCGCCCGGCCTTCTACGCGGCCATCGAACGCACGCCGCAGATCGTGGGCTCGTCGTCGCGGGACGATACCGTGGCGGCCTTCCGGCAGGTGATGATCCAGGCCTTCGAGACGACCATGGTCTTCTATGTGGGCTTCGCCGCGGCCATCGCCTTCGGGGTCGCCTACAACACAAGCCGCATCGCGCTGTCGGAACGGTCGAGGGACCTGGCCACCCTCCGGGTCCTCGGCTTCGGCCAGGGCGAGTGCGCCTACATCCTGACGGGCGAGCTCGTGGTCCTTGCCCTGGCCGCGGTTCCGCTGGGGATCCTGGGCGGCAACGCCCTGGCCCAGGGGCTCGCCGTCGCCTATTCGCGGGAGGAGGTCCGCCTGCCGCCGGTGATCACGGCGGGCAGCTACGGAGCGGCGCTCGCCGCCTATTTCGCCGCCGTGGCCCTGGCCGGGGTGCTGGTGGCCCGCCGGATCTGGGGGTTCGATCTGGTTTCGGTCCTGAAGACGAGGGAGTAGCCGGTGGCGAGGATCAGATGGGCCAGGTGGGGCCTGGGCGGGGCGGCGGTCGCGGCGTTCGCCATGACCCTGGGCCTGATGTTCGCCCCGCGGCCCGTGCCGGTGGACAGCGCCCCGGTGAGCACGGGCCCCATCGCCGAGAGCGTCGCCGACCAGGGCTACGCCCGGGTGCGCGAGGCCTATGTGGTGGCCGCGCCCGCATCGGGCCGGCTGGAGCGCGTGCCGCTGAAGGTGGGTGACCGGGTGAGCGCGGGCGAGACGGTGGTGGCGCGCATCCGCCCGGCCACGGCCGATCCACTCGATCCCCGGGCGCGGGCCCAGGCCGAGGCGGCGGTGGCCTCGGCGCGGGCGGCGGTGGGGGCCGCCGTCGCCCAGCGCGACCAGCTGGCGGCCGAAGCCCGCCGCGCCGAGGCCGACCTGCAGCGGACCCGCACCCTGGCGGCGAGCGGTTACGCCTCGCGCCAGGCCCTCGACAGCGCCGAGGCCGACGCCCGGGCCACGGCGGCCGCCGTGCAGGCGGCGACGGCCCAGCTTGCGGTGGCGCGTTCGGAACTGGCGGTCGCGCGGGCCGCCCTGATGGGTCCGCAGGCCCAGGGACGAGAGACCGTCACCGTGACCTCGCCCGCCTCCGGCTACGTCACCCGCGTGATGCAGGAGAGCGAGCGGACGGTGGCCCAGGGTGCGCCGCTCCTTGAAGTAGGCGACCAGACCGGCCTGGAGGCCGCCATCGAATTCCTTACCCAGGACGCCGTGCGGGTGCGGGAGGGCATGACGGCCGAGATCTACGACTGGGGCGGCCCGGGGACGATCCCGGCCCTGGTGCGGCGGGTCGAGCCGCAGGGCTTCACCAAGATCTCGGCCCTGGGCGTGGAGGAACAGCGGGTGCTGGTGCTGCTCCAGTTCACGGGCGAGCCGGCGAAGTGGACGAAACTCGGGCCCGGCTATCGGGTCTGGGGCCGGGTGTTCCTGCGCCGGGAGGCCAAGGCGGTGAAGACCCCGCTGGGCGCCCTGGTCCGCGCCGACGGCGGCTGGGCGGTGTTCCGGATTGCGGACGGCCGGGCGCGGCTGACGCCCGTGGAGATCGGCGCCATGACCGACAGGGAGGCCGAGGTCCGCAAGGGCCTCAAGGCCGGCGAACAGGTGGTGGTCTTCCCCTCCGACAAGGTTCGCGACGGCGCGCGGGTGAAGATCGAGACCGGGGCCGCCCGCTGAGCGCTCAGGCCGAAGCCGTGGACCGCCCGGCGACCAGGTCTTCCCCAACGGCTTCCGGCACGACCAGCGTATCGCAGCTCGCGGCCATCAGCAGGCGCCCGGCGACGTCGGGTTCGAGGCGTCCGAACACGCCACGCCGGTCATGCGCGCCCACCACCATGAGGTCGGCGCCGTCCCCGGCGGTGCGGCCCACCACTAGGTCGTCGGGATCGCCGGCCGCGACCTTCGCGGTGAGTTTCGGCTGGCCCGGGGCGCGCGCCCGCACGCGCGCCACGAAGGCGCGCTGGTCCTTCAGGGCGAGGGTCCTCAGGTCGCGGTTCAGGGCCTCCTCGTCGAGGAAGCCCGCGAACGGGGCCCGGTAGCCGTGCAACAGGCTGAATTCCGCCTGCGGGAAGCGCGAAGCCGCCCAGACGACCGCAGTCTCGGCGGCCGCCGAGAAGTCGGTGGGCACAAGGACGCGGCGGTAGGGCCGGCTCGCCCGGCGCTTCACCACCAGGACCGGCGTCCGCGCCCGCCGGATCAAGGCCTCGACCGTGCGCCCGGGGTTCGAGCGGCCGAGGAGCTCGTTGCGGGCCATGCCGACGACGATCAGGTCCGGATCGAGCGACTGGGCGACGTCGATGACGACGGCCTCGGCGGCGCCTTCCACGGCCGTGACGTCCCAGGCGATCGATCGCCAGCCGACGGTCTCGGCGACCTCGGCCCGGGCCTCGGCCTTCGCCGCGGCGATGCTGGCGCGCCAGCCCGGCTGCGGCCGTCCGGGTTCGATGGCGGTGACCACCTGGAGCGTCGCGCCCCAGGCCTCCGCGAGATCGCACGCACGGTCGAGCGCGCGGTCGCAACGGCCGCT
>NZ_JBKBRO010000039.1:0-7915 GCF_046463815.1 Phenylobacterium sp.
CTGCCGCCTCAAGGACTTCCGACGCATCGCCACCCGCTACGACAAGCTCGCCTGCACCTACGCCGCAGCCGTCTGCCTCGCCGCCATCGTCATCTGGTGGTTATGAGGCTGGACCCTAGGCTTCCGACACCGCGGGCGCCGGCGGCGCCTCGTCCTGGGGGATCAGCACCGGCATGCGGACGGTGACGGCCGTCCCGCCGCCCACGGTGCTTTCGATGCTCATCTCGCCGCCGTGGAGGGTGGCGAAGGCCCGCACCAGCGACAGGCCCAGGCCCGAGCCCGACTTGCGCTGCTCGGCGTCGCCGGCCTGCTCGAACGGGCGGCCCAGGCGCTCCAGGTCCGCGGGCGCGATGCCCATGCCGGTGTCGGCCACGATCAGCTCCAGCCCCCCGCCCGAGGCCTGGGCGGTCACCGTCACCGAGCCGCCGCGCGGCGTGAACTTCAGGGCGTTGGAGACGAGGTTCAGGGTGATCTGTTTGAGCGCCCGGCGGTCGGCGTCGATCTCCAGCGCCTCGGGCGGCAGGACGGTGCGAAGCGCCACGCCGGCCCGCTCGGCCTGGCCGCGCATCAGGCGCACGACGGCGGTGATCGCGTCGCGCACGTCGAAGTCCTCGCGCGCCAGCTCGAAGCGCTCGGCCTCGATCTTGGACATGTCGAGCACGTCGTTGATGAGCTCCAGCAGGTGGCTGCCGCTCTCGTGGATCAGCTCGGCGTATTCGGCGTAGCGGTCGGCGAGCGGGCCGAACAGGCGCTGCCGCATGATGTCGGAGAAGCCCATGATGGCGTTGAGCGGCGTGCGCAGCTCGTGGCTCATGTTGGCGAGGAAGCGGGACTTGCCGGCGTTCTGCTGCTCGGCCGACTGGCGCGCGCGGTCCAGCTCGGCCTCGCGGGCGCGCTGGGCCCGGGCGTCGCGGACGGCGGCGCCGATGCGGCTGGCGCCCAGGCGCGTCAGAGAGAGCTCCAGCCAGCCCTCGGCGTCGTGGGCCGGCGCGAACGAGACCTCGGCCGAGCCGTCGCGAGCGGCGGCCTGCAGCGCCTCGTCCACGGCGACGGTGTAATCCAGGGCCACGAGGTCGGTGAGCTGACGGTCGCGCAGCCGGCGCGGCTCGCCCCCCAGCAGCGGCGGGCCGAAGGCGTTCAGGATCCGGCCGGCGGGAGAGAGGGTGAGAAGGAGCTGGGGCTGGTGGTCGAGGATCTCGCGCAGCTCAAGCTCGACGTCGAGCTGGCGGCGGGCCTCGCGGGCCTGCGCGCCCTGCAGGCCGATGAGCCCGGCGGCGAGGCCCACGACGGTCGCGGCGATGGCGAACAGGCTGAGCCAGGGCGACAGCTCGGGCGACGGCTGCGGCAGGTCGGCCAGCGCCCCGGCCAGCGCGGCGGCGGCGGCGGCGGCGACCGAGGCGGCGGCGCCCAGGGCCAGGAAGGCCCGCTTGCGGAAGCTGGCGGCCGCGCCCATCGGGGCCAGGCACAGGGCGGCGAGCGGCCCGGCCGTCCCGCCGGTCATGGCGCAAGCCACGGCGGCGGCGGCGGCCCACAGCACGACGGCCACGGTGCGGCCCGTGGCGCCCAGGCCCGCGAGGACGGCGCCGAGAAGCCCGGCCGCGGCGACGGCCGCCAGGGGGGCCGACTCGGCGCCCAGGCTGGAGAAGCCATCGGTGGCCCACGCCGCGCCCGCCGCGCCGATGAGGGCGGCGACGCCGAAGACCGCGTGCCAGGCCACGGCGAAGCGATGCTCGCCGAAGCGGCGGGCCTTCCTCCTCGATGTGGCGCGGACGTAGGGCACGGTTAGCCTTTCAGGCCCCCCTGAACAGCGATCCGCCGGAGCTTAGCCGTCCGCCCGCTGAACGGGTAGGCGGCTCGCGCCTGACGCGATCCTGCGCTCGCCGGATAAGGAAATCGTAAGCGCGCCGCGCCAGGATCGACATCCCGACAGCGCAGGCCCGCGGCCCTTCCATGCCCCCAGCGGCTCACCTCCGACGCCTCCCGCCCCGCGCTGCGCGGCGCGCCACGACCGCCGACGAGTCCGCCGGCGACGAGCAGAAGCGCTCGTTCCTCAGGATGGTCAGCCACGAGTTGCGCACGCCGCTCAATTCGATCCTCGGATTCTCGGAGATTCTCGCCTCCGAACTCTACGGGCCCCTGGGCGCGCCTCAGTACAAGGAATACGCCGAGATCATCCGCGGCAGCGGGCAAAAACTCCTGAAACTTGTGAATCAGGTGTTGGAGATCGCGCGGTTGCAGGGGGACGCCCCGCCATTCGAGCCTCAGGCCGAGCCGCTGGAGGCCGCCATCGACGAGGTGCTGGCGGGCGTGGCCGAGGAGGTGGCCGCGCGCGGGGTCGCCGTCGAAGTGGCGGGCCGCGACCACCTGCCCGCGGTCTCGGCCGACCCGCGCGGCCTGAGAAGCGCCCTCTTCCAGATCGTCCACAACGCCGTGGTCTTCTCACCCGAGGGCGGGACGGTGCGCATCAGCGCCCAGGCCCTGGGCTCCACCGTCGAGATCGTCGTGCGGGACGAGGGCGAGGGCCTGGACCCGGCCGACCTGCCCCGCCTGATGGCGCCCTTCGAGCAGGGGGAGAACGCGCTGACCCGCAGCGCCGAGGGCGCGGGCCTGGGCCTGTCGATCGCCGACCTGACCTGCCGGGCCATGGGCGGGCGGCTCAAGATCGCCTCCAAGCCCGGCCGGGGCGTGACCGCCGGCATCCGCCTGCCCGCGGCCTGATCGGCGCCTGATCGCGGTTGCGGAGGCGGGTCCCCGCCCTTAAGTCGCGGACGCCATGTCCGCCATCGACGACACGCTGAGCGAGCTGAAGGACGAGTTCGACCTCCTGGGCGACTGGGAGGAGCGCTACCGCTATGTGATCGAGCTGGGCCGGGATCTCGCGCCGCTGACCGACGCCGAGCGGTCCGAGGCCAACAAGGTGCGGGGCTGCGCGAGCCAGGTGTGGCTGGTGACCGAGCCCGAGGAGGGCGGCCGCCTGGCGTTCCGGGGCGATTCCGACGCCCATATCGTGCGCGGGCTGATCGCCATCCTGCTCAGGCTCTATTCGGGGCGGCCGGCCGGCGAGATCCTGGCGTTCGACGCCAAGGCGGCTTTCGAGGCCCTGGGGCTGACCGGCGCCCTGTCCTCGCAGCGGTCCAACGGGCTGGCCTCGATGGTCCAGCGCATCCGGCGCGACGCGGAGCTGGCGGCGGCGGCCTGAGGCGCGGCTTCAGGCCGCGCGGATGCCGGTCGGGACCTGGGCCAGGCCGACCACGGCGTCGTAGCCCAGGATCATGTCCACGTCCCGGCCGTTCGAGGCCAGCGGCAGGCGCAGCCAGACGATCGACAGGTGCGAGGCGCCCCGCCAGGCGAGGTTGTGGATCCCCACGCCCGGACGGCCCTCGGCCGCCACCTTGCCCAGTTCGCTGCGCCAGTAGTCGGCGGCGGCGGTGTTGTAGACCTCGGCGAGCCGCCGGCCGGTGATCTCGCGGCCGTAGACGGTGTAGAGCCCGGTGCCGGCCAGGCGGATGCGGTAGTCGACGGGGGCGCCCGGAACGACGTCGATCAGGCTGATGGTCGGCAGCAGGCGCTTGAAGTGGGCGGGGTGGATGTCGGCGCGGGCGGGCAGGCCCGCGCCTCGGCGCAGGGAGCTCCAGTAAGCGAAGAGCTCCTCATGCGCGCGGATGGCCGCCGCCGGGGCTCCGATCTGCGCCGCCATCAACAGATTCCCGTCGAACTACTTGGAATCACGACGAATCACTTATCGCCTGATGCGCGAATCGGCGGCAAGGCCAAATGATGGCGCCACTCAAGAAAAAGCGTGGCGATAGACTGAAACGCAAACGCCCGCCGGAGACCGGCGGGCGTCCGAACACTGTATAGGTCGACCTCCGCGCGGCGGAGGCTGCCGGCCTCAGCGCTTCTTGCGCGGAGCCTGGCGGCCGCCCTGGCCCAGGCCCATCTGCTTGGCCAGGTCCGAGCGCGCCTTGGCGTAGTTCGGGGCGACCATCGGATAATCCTTGGGCAGGCCCCACTTCGCCCGGTATTCCTCGGGGCTCATGTTGTACTTGGTCCGCAGGTGCCGCTTCAGCGACTTGAACTTGCGGCCGTCTTCGAGGCAGACGAGGTAGTCCGGGGTGATCGACCGGCGGATCGGCACGGCCGGCTCCTTCGGCTGGGCCTCGACGGCTTCCGCGCCCGAGGACACGCCCGCCAGCGCCCGGTGGACGCTCTGGATCAGGCCGGGCAGATCAGCGGCCGCGACCGTATTGTTGCCGACATAGGCGGAGACAATGTCCGCCGTCATCTCGATGACTTCCGACTTCTCGTCCATTCTTCCGTTCCGCAAGCTCCGCGCCCTAGGGCTGCAGCAGTGAATCATTAGAAAAGTAGGCGCTCATTATCTGGAACGTCCGCGCCGCACAACACTGAATTAGAGCTTACGTCGCTTTCATATGCGAAAGATCAAGACCAGCCTGGGAAAACAATGCTTGGCGTTGGCATTCCGTCCCCAGGCCAACCGTAACGCGAGAATATAAACGTCTCGCTCCAGGCGAACGTCCGCAAAAATCAACCTTTGGTGGCACACACTCGCGCTTGACGCGCGCCTAAGAGCGCGATCCGCAAAAGTGGACACCCGTTTTTGCGATCAGATCCGTTCAAATGATCCCATTTGAACGGGATAAGGCTCTAGCGGAAGGTAGGCGTCTCCCACTGGGCCCAGATATCGGGCAGGTCGGTCGAGACCCGGTCCGGATAGTGGGGCGGACGCTTTTCGAGGAACGAAGTGACCCCCTCCCGCGCATCGCCCGACTTGCCGCGAGCCTGGATGCCCCGGCTGTCGGCCATGTGCGCCACCATGGGATGCGAGGCCCCGGCCATGCGCCAGATGAGTTGGCGGGTCAGCGCCACCGAGACCGGGGCGGTGTTGTCGGCGATCTCGCGCGCCAGGGCCCTGGCGGCGGGCAGCAGGTCCTCCGGCGCGTGGAGCGAGCGGACGAGGCCCCGTTCGAAAGCCTCCTGGGCCGGGAAGATGCGGCCGGTGTAGCACCACTCCAGCGCCGTCTGGACGCCCACCAGCCTGGGCAGGAACCAGGACGAGGCGGCCTCGGGATTGAGGCCCCGCCGCGCGAAGACGAAGCCGTAGCGGGCGTCGGTGGAGGCCAGCCGGATGTCCATGGCGAGCTGCATGGTCACGCCCACGCCCACGGCCGCGCCGTTGCAGGCCGAGATCACCGGCTTGAGGCTGTCGAAGATGCGCAGGGTCAGGAGCCCGCCGCCGTCGCGCTGGACCCCGTCGCGCTGGCGCGCCGCCAGCGCCTCGCCGCCCCGGGAGTCGTAGTCGAAGGTGTCGCCGCCGGCCGACAGGTCGGCCCCGGCGCAGAACGCCCGCCCGGCTCCGGTGACGATCACCGCGCGCACCGCGTCGTCGGCGTCGGTCACGTCGAAGACGGCGATCAGGTCCTTCATCATCTGGGTGTTGAAGGCGTTCAGCTTGTCGGGCCGGTTGAGCGTGACCACGGCCACGCCGTCCTCCACCGCGTAGCCAAGGGTCTCGAAGGTCGGCTGGGCCATGGGCGTCTTCCTCTTGTGTCTGGCGTCTCTGCGGCAATGGGCGCTGCTTGACGGACCGTAGGTCAAGGCCCGCATTGATCGACCAGAAACAGACATTGGCGGGACCGGCCAGCGCCGGAACCCGCCCCTGGGAGAGTGAACGACCATGCATCCGGCGACGCACGCCAAGACCCAGCCCGACCGGGCCGCCTACATCATGGGCTCCACCGGCGAGACGGTGACCTACCGCGAGCTGGAAGAGCGGTCGAACCAGGGCGCGCACCTGTTCCGTTCGCTGGGCCTGAAGGTCGGCGACGTGATCGCCATCCTGATGGACAACAATCCCCGATACTTCGAGATCGCCTGGGCCGCCCAGCGCGCCGGCCTCTACTACACCTGCATCTCGTCCAAGCTGACCGCCGGGGAGGTGGACTACATCGTGGGCGACTGCGGGGCGCAGGTGCTGATCGCCTCGGCCGGGGTCGGCCCGGTGGTGGACGAGCTGCCGAACGTGCTGCCCAAGTCGGTGAAGCTCTACATGGTGGGCGAGGCCCGGGCGCCCTACGAGAGCTTCGAGGCGGCGCGGGCGAAGTTCCCGACGACGCCGATCGCCGACGAGGCCGCGGGCTCGGACATGCTCTATTCGTCGGGCACCACCGGCCGGCCCAAGGGCGTCAAGCCGCCGCTGACCGGCCAGCCGATCGACGCCCCCAACGCCCTGCAGATGATGGCCCAGGGCCTGTTCGGCTTCCGGGAGGGCTGCACCTACCTCTCGCCCGCGCCGCTCTACCACGCCGCCCCGCTGCGCTGGTGCATGACCGTGCAGAAGCTGGGCGGCACCGTGATCGTGATGGAGAAGTTCGATCCCGAGCACGCCCTGGAGCTGATCCAGAAGTACAAGGCCGACTGCGGCCAGTTCGTGCCGACCCACTTCGTGCGGATGCTGAAGCTGCCGGAGGCGGTGCGGGCGAAGTACGACGTCAGCTCGATGAAGTCGGCGGTGCACGCCGCCGCCCCCTGCCCCATCCCCGTGAAGGAGCAGATGATCGCCTGGTGGGGCCCGGTGATCTACGAGTACTACGCCGGCACCGAGGGCAACGGCTTCTGCTTCATCAGCTCCCAGGAGTGGCTGACCCACAAGGGCTCGGTCGGCAAGGCCGTGCTGGGCGAGCTGCGCATCTGCGGCGAGGACGGCGAGCCCCTGCCGCCCCGGACGGAGGGCGTGGTGCACTTCGCCAACGGGCCGCCGCTCAGCTACCACAATGCGCCCGAGAAGGTGGCCGAAGGCACCAACAAGTACGGCTGGACGACGCTCGGCGACGTGGGCTGGATGGACGAGGAGGGCTACCTCTACCTCACCGACCGCAAGAGCTTCATGATCATCTCGGGCGGGGTGAACATCTACCCGCAGGAGATCGAGAACCTGCTGATCGGCCACCCCAAGGTCGCCGACGTGGCCGTGGTGGGCGCGCCGCACGAGGAGATGGGCGAGGAGGTGGTGGCGGTGATCCAGCCGGCCGACTGGGCCGACGCCGGCGACGCCCTGCGCGACGAACTCCTGTCCTATGCGCGGGCGAACCTCAGCCACGTGAAGGCGCCCCGCAAGCTGGACTTCATGCAGGAGCTGCCGAGGCATCCCACGGGCAAGCTCTACAAGCGCCTGATCCGCGACGCCTACTGGGGCAAGGAAGGCTCGAAGATCGTCTGAGCCGTGCTAGACGGTCAGGCCAAACCTTACGTGTCGAAGGAGCGAGGAATGAACCCCGTCGAGATCAAGGATCTGCCCGGACTGGTCGGCCAGGAAGTGGGCGTGTCGGACTGGCTGCAGATCACCCAGGAGCGGGTGAACCAGTTCGCCGAGGCCACCGGCGACCACCAGTGGATCCACGTCGACGTCGAACGCGCGACGAAGGAGATCGGCGGGCCGATCGCCCACGGCTATCTGACGCTGTCGCTGATCCCGTTCCTCAGCCAGGGCCTCCTGCCGATCAAGGGCGTGACCCGGGGCATCAACTACGGCTCGGACAAGGTGCGCTTCACCAATATGGTGCGCGTCGGCAAGCGCGTGCGCCTGCGCCAGAAGCTGATCGGCGCCGAGCCCAAGGCCGGCGGCATGCAGATCAAGAACGAGTGCACCATCGAGATCGAGGGCGAGGAGCGCCCGGCCTGCGTCGCCGAGACGATCAGCATCGTCTACGGCTGAGGTCTCCCGCATCGGCGGGAACGAGGGGCGCGAGCGATCGCGCCCCTTTTTCGTTGGGTTAGGGTCTGGACCCATAAGCGGGATTCCGGACTTGGCCGAACAGTGCTTCAAGCTCTCAGAGGAGAGCGGGAATGACGGAATTCTGGCTGAGCGACGAGCAGTTCTCGCGGCTGAAGCCGC
>NZ_JBKBRO010000040.1:0-7072 GCF_046463815.1 Phenylobacterium sp.
CTCAAGCACTTCCGTCGCTTCGCCACCCGCTACGACCGCCGCGCCGACCACTTCCTCGCCTTCATCCACCTCGCCGCCATCATGCTCTGGCTACGCTGAATGTGGATTCGTCCTAGCTGAGCGCCTTGCGGGTCTGTTCCCAGTACTGCGCGCCGGTGATCAGGGTGACGATCGCCGCGAGCCAGAAGAGGCCGTGGGCCGCCAGGGCGAAACCGCTGCGGACCACGGTCTCCTCGGGCAGGGAGAAGGCGCCCCATGCGGCCACGAACAGCTCCATGGCCAGCGAGACGAGCTGCAGGGTGGTCTTCCACTTGGCGAGCAGGGTCACCGGCAGCTTGACGCCCTTGCCGGCCCCCACCTCGCGCAGGGCGCTGACGGTGAACTCGCGGAACAGGATCAGGCCGGCCGGCAGCACCACCATCGGCTGGGGCCCCAGCGACAAGAGGCCCAGCACCGCGCCGCAGACCAGCACCTTGTCGCCGATGGGATCGAGGATGGCGCCCCAGACGCTGGTGGCGTTCAGCCTGCGCGCCAGCCAGCCGTCGAAGAAGTCGGTCACCGCCGCCACAACGAAGGCGTAGACGGCCCACCGCTGCAGGGCGAACTGCTGCAGCGGGTCCAGCCGCTCCGAGAGGTAGGGCACCGCGCCCGCCGCCGCGGCCAGGGCCACGAACATGAACAGCGCCAGCACCAGGCGCATCGAGGTCAGGATGTTGGGCAGGGACTTCATCGGGCTATCGAGCGCGCCGCCTTGAGCTTCGTTTCGGGAAAAGCTTAGCCGTGTTCGCGCGGCCGCGTCAGGCCTTATGGAAATGGTCGTAGATGCGCTGGGCCAGGGCTTCCGAGACGCCGTCGATCTTGGCCAGGTCCTCCACCGAGGCGCGGCTCACGCCCCGGGCCGAGCCGAAGGCGTGCAGCAGGGCGCGCTTGCGGCCGGGGCCCACGCCGTCGATCTCGTCCAGCGGGTTCTTCTTCATGTCCATGGCGCGCCGGGTGCGGTGGCTGCCGATGGCGAACCGGTGCGCCTCGTCGCGCAGGCGCTGGAGGTAGTAGAGGACCGGGCTCTTGGGCTCGAGCATGAAGTAGGGCTTGCCGGGGATGTAGAACCGCTCCAGGCCCGCGTCGCGGTCGGGCCCCTTGGCGACGCCCACCACCGGGATGTCGTCCACGCCGAGGTCGGCCATGATCTCCATGACCGCGCTGACCTGGCCGGCGCCGCCGTCGATGAGCACGAGGTCCGGCCGGATCGCCTCCTGCCCCTCCTCCTCCTCCTTCACCAGGCGGCCGAAGCGGCGGCGCAGCACCTCCTTCATCATGCCGAAGTCGTCGCCGGGGGTGAGTTCGGTCGAGCGGATGTTGAACTTGCGGTACTGGCTCTTCTGGAAGCCCTCGGGACCGGCCACGATCATGCCGCCCACCGCGTTCGTGCCCATGATGTGGCTGTTGTCGTAGACCTCGATGCGCTCGGGGCGGGCCTCCAGGCCGAACGCCTCGCACACGCCGTCCAGCAGCTTGGACTGGGCCGAGCTCTCGGCCATCTTGCGCCCCAGGGCCTCGCGGGCGTTGGTCAGCGCGTGCTCGACGAGCTGGCGCTTCTCGCCGCGCTGGGGCCGGGCGATCTCCACCTTGCGGTCCGCCTTCTGCCCCAGGGCCTCCGCGAGCAGCTCGCATTCGGCCGGCAGGATGTTCACCAGGATCGACTTCGGGATCGGCTTGTCGTCGTAGAACTGGCCCAGGAAGGCGCCCATGATGTCGGCGTCCTCGTCCGTCCGGTCCACCCGGGGAAAGTAGGCGCGGTTGCCCCAGTTCTGTCCCGCCCGGAAGAAGAACACCTGCACGCAGGCCTGGCCGCCCTCGGCGTGGAGCGCGAAGACGTCGGCCTCGTCCACTGTCTCGGGATTGATCTGCTGTTCCTGGGCGACGGAAGCCAGGGCGCGGATGCGGTCGCGCAGCCTTGCGGCGCGCTCGAACTCCAGGTCCTCGGCGGCGGCCTGCATCTCCTCGGCCATGCGCGCCATCACCGCCCGGCTCTTGCCGCGAAGGAAGGCGGCCGCCTCGTCGACGAGGCCGTTGTAGTCCTCCAGGCTGATGAGTCCGGTGCACGGCGCCGAGCAGCGGCGGATCTGGTGCAGCATGCACGGCCGCGTGCGGGTCTCGTACACGCTGTCCGAGCACGACCGTAGCAGGAACGCCTTCTGCAGGGTGTTCAGCGTGCGGTTCACCGCCCAGGCCGAGGCGAACGGGCCGAAGTAGTCGCCCTTGATCGTGTGGGCGCCGCGGTGCTTGCGGAGCTGGGCGGCCGGATGCTCCCGGCGGATGACGATCTCGGGAAAGCTCTTGTCGTCGCGCAGCAGGACGTTGAAGCGCGGCTTGAGCTGCTTGATCAGGTTGATCTCGAGCAGCAGGGCGTCGGTCTCGGTCCGGGTGGTGACGAACTCCATGGAGCGCGTCAGGTCGACCATGTGGGCGATGCGCTGGGTGTGAAACCGCCCCTGGGCATATTGAAGCACCCGCTTCTTCAGCGAGCGGGCCTTGCCCACGTAGAGGACCTCGCCGTCCTCGCCGATCATGCGGTAGACGCCGGGTCGGTCAGGCAGTCGCTTGACCTCGTCCTTGATGAGCGCGGCGCCCTTCAGCGGGACCTCTGTATCCAGCATGGGCGGCAATATAGGCAGGTTTGCGCGCCGTGGCAGGGCGCAGGGCCGTCGACGCAACCAGCTTCGCCGTTGCGCGTTCCGGACTGATCGGGGGTTGCGACTTGAAGCTTACGTCGGACGAAGTCGCGGTGGCTCTCGGGCCTGCATCCCCCGAACGCCCGGATCTGGCGGCGGCCTTCCGCGTCCTGCCCAGCCCCTACATGGTCATCGACCGCCAGTTACGATACGTGGAGGTCAACGATGCCTACTGCGCAGTGGTCGAGCGCTCACGCGAGACGCTGCTGGGCCGGAATCTCTTCGACCTGTTCCCCAACCCGGGGCCCGCCGGCCGGCGCCTGAAGGAGTCCTTCGAGCGCGTGCTGGCCACGGGTCAGCCGGACTCCATCCCGCTCATCCCCTACCCGATCGAGCGGCCGGCCAGCCGCGGCGGCGGCTTCGAGATGCGCTACTGGTCGGCCGCCCACGTGCCGCTGTTCGACCGCGCGGGCCGTCCCGCCTTCGTGATGCAGAACACCGTCGACGTCACAGAACTCCAGCGGCTGAAGGAGATCGCCTACGGCCCGGGCTCGGACGCCCTGCCGCCGGCGCCTGGCGAGAAGGACATCCTGCTGCGCGCCCAGGAGGTTCAGGCGCTGAACCAGTCGCTGCTGCAGGAGAGCCAGGGTCTGCGCGACCTCTTCATGCAGGCGCCGGGCTTCATGGCCGTGGTGACCGGCCCCGAGCTCCGCTTCGCCCTGGTCAACCACGCCTACCTCCAGCTCATCGGCCACCGGCAGGTGATCGGCAGGACGGTGGCCGAGGCCCTGCCCGAGGTGATCGAGCAGGGCTTCGCCGAGCTCCTCGGCAAGGTGATGCACGAGAGCGAGCCCTTCGTCGGCCAGGCCGTGGGCGTGCGCCTCCAGCGGGCGCCGGGACTGCCTCTGGAAGAGCGGTTCCTGGACTTCATCTACCAGCCGATCCTGGGGCCCGACGGCGTGGCCTGGGGCGTGTTCATCGAGGGCAGCGACGTCACCGCCCGGGTGCTGGCCGAGCGCCAGCAGAAGCTGCTGCTGGACGAGCTGAACCACCGGGTGAAGAACACCCTCGCCACCGTACAGTCGATCGCCAGCCAGACCCTGCGGACGACGACCGACGCCGCCACGTTCCGCGAGGCGTTCGAGGCCAGGCTGATGGCGCTCTCGGCCACCCACGACCTGCTCACCGCCACGAGCTGGCGCAGCGCCGCCGTGCGCGACGTCCTGCTGGGCGAGGTCCGGCCGCACGGCGACGAGCGCTACACGCTCGACGGCCCCGACGTGGCGCTCGCGCCGGCCCAGGCCGTGGCGCTCGGCCTCCTGGTCCACGAGCTGTCGACCAACGCAGCCAAGTACGGCGCGCTCTCCACCGGCGCCGGTCATGTCGCCGTGGCCTGGACCGTCGAGGACGACGCCCTCGACCTGACCTGGTCCGAGACCGGCGGCCCGCCCGTCGCGCCCCCGTCGCGGCGCGGCTTCGGCTCGCGCCTCATCGAGCGCAGCCTGGAGGGATCGCTGGGCGGCCGCGCCTCCCTCGACTTCGCGCCCGGCGGGCTGGTCTGCCGGGTGAGCCTGCCCTTGGGTCGAACCGGCTAGATCTTCACCGCGCCGGACGAGAGCTTCTCGAACACCGACTTGGTGATCTTCACGTAGCCCTTCTTCGGATCGTGGAAGAACAGCGGGCCCTTGATGCGCCCCGGATCGTAGCCGTCGGCCACCAGGTCGATCTTGCGGATCTTGAAGGTGCCGGTGGTCTCCATGGCCGGCAGCAGGCGGACGAACACCGGCTGGGCGTAGGTGGGGAGCTCCCGGGCCACGTGCTCGCCGAAGGCCTTGATGTCGAACTCCGGGCCCACGACCAGCGCGGCCATGCCGGCCCGTCCGTCGGCGCCCTCCACGGAGACGCCGTAGACGGTGGCCTGCTCGACGCCGGACGCGGCCTGCAGCCGCTCGGCCACCTCGTTGGTGGACACGTTCTCGCCCTTCCAGCGGAAGGTGTCGCCGATCCGGTCCACGAAATAGAGATAGCCGTCGGCGTCCTGGCGCATGAGGTCGCCGGTGGCGAACCAGGCGTCGCCGCGCTCGAAGACGTCGCGCAGGACCTTCTTCTCCGAGGCCTTCTTGTCGAGATAGCCCGAATACTCGGCCCGGGCGTCGCCGCCGATCCGGCCGATGCACTCGCCCACCTGCCCCGGCCCGCACTCGATGCAGAAGCCGTTCGGGCCCCGGATCACCTCCTCCTTCTCGACGTCGAACTGGACGAGGCGGATGTTGAAGCGGCTGCGCAGCCACCTGGGCGCCCGGCCGACCGCGCCCTCGCGGCCGTCGAAGTTGAACAGGCTGACGTTGCCTTCGGTCGAGCCGTAGAACTCCAGGATGTCGGGGATGCGGAAGCGCTCCTTCATCACCGGCCAGATGTCCGGCCGCAGGCCGTTGCCGAACGCCAGGCGCAGCTTGTGCCGGGTCTCGTCCGGATCGGGCTCGTGGTTGACGAGGTAGCGGCAGAGTTCGCCGATGTAGACGAACATGGTGCAGCCTTCCTGGACCACGTCGCTCCAGAAGTGGCTGGCCGAGAAGCGGCGGCGCAGCACCACCGAGCCGCCGTTCAGCAGGGCCGCGCCCAGCGCGCAGAGGCCGCCGGTTGCGTGGTAGAGCGGGAGGGTCACGTAGATCCGGTCCGAGGCCTTGGCCCCCGTCGAGCCCGCGAAGCCGCGCATGTAGAGCTGGGCCCGCATGTGGGTGATCCGGGCGGCCTTGGGCATGCCCGTCGTGCCCGAGGTGAAGATCAGCAGCGCCGTGTCGGCCGCCGTCATGTCCTCGCGCAGGGACCGGTCCGGCGGAAGCTGGCTGCAGCTCTTCAGCGCCTGGACGAGGTCGCGCTGGTCGCCGATGGCCCGGCCCAGCACCCACTGCTGGAATGTGCGCTCCAGCAGCGGCTTGGCCTGTTCGAAGACCGGCGAGGTGTCGGCGTCGACGATGATGTGGGTCGCGCCCGAGATGTTCAGGCAATGGGCCAGCGGAGGGCCGGCGAGCTGGTTGTTGATCAGCGCGGTGACCACGCCGGCCTTGGTCAGCCCGTACCAGATGGCGAAGTATTCGATCCGGTTGGGCATGAAGAGCGCCACGGTCTGGCCGCGCCTCAGGCCCAGGCCCTTGGCCCAGTGCGCGTAGCGGTTGGCCATGGCGTCGAGCTCGCCATAGGTGACCGTGCGCCCCTCGAAGGTCATGGCGGGACGGTCCCGCCACTTGTCCATCGCCGCCTGGAGATCGTCGCAGACGAGGTTGCGGCTCTCCTTCGAGATCGATTTCACCCGGTTCAGCGTCCGGGTCAGCCCGCGCAGAAAACGCCACTCGCGCGAAAGCCTGGCCTTGAGGCGCATCCATTCCTCCGACTTGGGGGTGCGAGCTTGGGGATGACCCGCCCGGCCGGTCAAGCGAGGCTTTGGAGGGCCTTGATGACCAGCCCGTGAAGACCTGAGCCGGCGAAATCACGAAATCGGCCAAACTGCGGCGCCATTTCGCGACGATATGATTTCTCGTGGCAAGAAGAACTGCCGATCAGGCATGATTACAAGGCCGCTTTACAAGATTACTCGCGACTTCGACCTCCCCCATCTTCCTCCAGACCGGCGCCGTCATTCCACCACGGTGCAGGTTTGCATTCCGGTTCGTGGAACCGCGTCCGAACAACATCGTTTTGACTTCGCGACACTTTCTGGAGGGACAAGCATGTCCATGGAAACCAACGGCGAAAACCAAGGCGCGCTGTTCGCCCCCACCCCCGTCTGGGAACGCAATCGGAAGCGCCGGGGCCGGCCCTCGGCCTCGGCCCAACCGCCCCTGGCCGCCGAGCCGCGCGCTCTCGCGGAAACGCCTGACCGGCCCCCGATGACCGACACCCGGCGCATCACCGAAACCCCGCCCATGACCGAGCCCGCTCTGGACCGTCCCTGGGAGCGCCCCCTCGATCGAACCGTGGGCGCCGCGGCGGTTCCCGAGGAAACGCCTGGTCTCGTGGCCCCCATCGGCCGGCGGACCCCGACGAGGCGCCGGAGCAGCCTGCCGGTCGCCGTGGCGGCGGTGAGCGTCGCGGCCCTGGGCGCCGTGGGCGTCGCCGGCTGGTACGCCAGCCAGCAGGACCGGGGCGTGGCGGAGCTGACGCCGGGCGGTCCCGCGACGGAGGAGGACCTGACGCTCGCCCAGGCGACGCCGACGCCCACCGTTCCCGCGGCGCCTCCGCCGCCGCCGTCCGCGTCGGCCGCGACGACCGCCGCTGCGCAAGCCGCCCCGGCGCCGCGCGCGACCGCATCGGCCGAACGCCGGACCGCCGCCCGTCCGGCCGGCGCCTCGCGCGCCAGGCCCGCGGCCGCCGCCAGCGCGGCGGAGAGCGGGATCAACGCC
>NZ_JBKBRO010000041.1:0-5567 GCF_046463815.1 Phenylobacterium sp.
CGCCCGGCGAGCGGTGCATCTGGGAGACGATGACGCGCTGGGTCCCGTTGACGATGAAGGTGCCCTTCTCCGTCATGAGCGGGATGTCGCCCATGTAGACGTCCTGCTCCTTGATGTCCTTCACGGAGCGGGCGCCGGTCTCTTCGTCCGTTTCGAAGACGATCAGGCGCAGCTTCACCTTCAGGGGCGCGGCATAGGTCATGTCGCGCTGGACGCATTCCTCGACGTCGTACTTCGGCTCCTCGAACTCGTAGGAGACGTACTCGAGCACGGCGCGCTCGTTGAAGTCCTTGATCGGGAAGACGGACTTGAAGACCGCCTCGATCCCCTCGTCCCGGCGCTCGCCCGGACGGACCTCGCGCTGCAGGAACTGTTCGTAGGAGGAGCGCTGAACCTCGATGAGGTTCGGCATCTGCACGGCTTCGGGAATGCGGCCGAAAGACTTCCGGATCCGCTTCTTACCGGTGAAGGACTGCGCCATTGTGATCCCTTGAGGACGCCAGGCACGGACTCCCGGCGTCGAGTGTCTTCATCCTGCGTCCACCCTCGGCTCTCCCGCGGAGCGGGAGCCGGACGCTGGAAAGCCCCTGTATCGTCAGGGGCGCCCCTTCGCATGGTCGGAGGGCGGCGGACCATGCCTCGGAGCTGCACGCGCGAAAAACCGCGTCTCTCGGAGAACGGGAATCGGGAGCTGTTCGCGAACGGGCGCAAATAAGCCCTTTCGCGCCACTTGAAAAGCCCCCCGGACACGAAAAGCGCACACGAAGGCGGATGGCGCCGGGTGCAGGCCCGGCGCCGTCCTCGTCCAGCCCGGGCGTATCCCGGGCCGCGCCGGTTTCCGGTTCGTATGCGCCTACTCCAGCCGGGGGAGCGCCGGGTAAGTTCCCGCCCCCTATTCCGCCGGAAGCGGGTGGGCCGCCCTGACCCCGAACGGCCGCCAGGCCTTGGCGGCGTAGCGGGCGTGGTACTCGGGGTGCTCGGTGCCGCACCACCGGTCCCACCAGGTGAACCAGGCCGCGTAGTTCCAGCCCGCCTGGGCGTGGTGCATGTCGTGGTGGGTGGTGGTGACGATGAAGTCCAGCATCGGCCGCCCGTCGCGGCGGGCGGGCATCAGCTCGTAGCCCGAGTGCAGCAGGGTGTTGGTGACGATCTGGTACAGCATCACCCACTGCATGGCGTTCGAGGGCATCGGGAAGACCCAGGGCCAGACCACCACGAAGCCGATCAGCGTCAGGGCCTCGGGGATGTCGAAGCTGTAGGCCGTGAAGGGCGACGGGTTGTTGCTGCGGTGGTGGCGGCGGTGGAAGCGCCGGAACAGCCGCGGGTCGTGCATGAGCCGGTGGCTCCAGTAGAACCAGGCGTCCAGCCCGACTATCCCAGCCACAAGGGAAAAGGCGAACCACGTCGGGCCCCAGCCGTCGGCGATCCGGGCCAGGGGATAGAGCCCGGCCCGGTACAGATAGGCCAGGCCCACGCCGACCGTGGCGAAGACGATCATCGAGCGCAGCGAGAACAGGAGCTCGGTCAGGAGCTGGCGGGGCGGCGGGGTCTCAGGGCGAATCTTGCGGGCGCCGAGCAGCGGCCGGAACAGGACCCACAGGACGAGCCACACGCCCACGGTGAAGATCGCGTAACGGGTCAGGGTGGGCTCCAGCTCGCGCAGCCAGATGCTCCACGCATCGAGGATCATGGGGGGCACGGGACACCTCCTTGTTGGATGAACCGAGCCTGGCGGCGTCCCCGCTCAGCCGTCTCGCCGCGGCTGGAAAACCCTCGCCGATTTCGAAATCAGGCCGTTTCGCTCGGATTCGGCGAGGCGCCGTTCAGCGCCTGGCGGCGCCATTCCGTCGGCGTGGCGCCGGTCGCGGCCCGGAACGCGCGGTTGAACGGGCCCAGCGATCCGTAGCCCAGGTCGAAGGCGATGACCGCCACGGTGGTGCGCGCCTCCGCCGGATCGGCCAGACGCCGCTTGGCGGCCTCGATCCGGTGGCCGTTCACGAAGTCGGCGAAGTTGCGATGGCCGAGGCGCTGGTTGATGAGCCGCCGCAGGCGATGCTCCGGCACGTCCAGTTCGCGGGCGAGGTCGCCGATGGTCAGGCCCTCGCGCCGCCACTCCTCCGCCGCCATCAGAGCGTCCAGCCGGGCCAGGAGCTGCCGGTCCGCGGCCTCCGCGCGGGCGTCCGGCGCGGCCGCGGGCTTTCGCGCGGCCCCGAAGACGGCGGGATCGGGACGCAGCATCAGGACGGCGAGCGCCAGGCTGAGCAGCGCCATGATCAGACCGCCGTAGGTCCGCCCCACCGCCAGTTGCAGCCAGGCGGGATCGTGGGTCAGGCGGAAGGTGAAGGCGACGCCGACCTCCAGCAGGACGAACAGGCAGGCCAGGCTGAGGAGAAGGGCGCGGAAGCGGCGGCGGCCCTCGACGAGGTCGCCGGACCAGCCGCGCAGGACGACGCTGCCTGCGTGCAGCGCGAGGAGCGCCGAGGCCAGGTTGCGGGCCGCCCAGACAAGGTCCGAGCCGGGTTGCGGCAGGTTCCCCATCGCCAATCCCGAGGCGAGCATGATCACGGCCGGCGCGAGAGTGAGGGCGTTGACCTTCATGTCCGCGAACACCGCCAGCACGAAGAGCCAGAACACTCCCGCCACGCCGCAGGCGACGAGAAAGACCGGATAGGGTTCGCCGAAGGCCACCCACAGCGGCCTGGACTCGTTCACCAGCCAGCCGACGACGGCCAGCGCGAACAGCGCGCCCGCCAAGCGGACGTCGCGGCTGAGCCGGCTCCGCAGCAAGGCCACCGCCGTGATCAGCGTGAAGCCGCCGGCCACGCCGTGCACGAAGGCGCTGATCAGGTCCGAGGACTCGCTCATCCGCCGACCTTAGCAGCAAAGAAAAAGGGCCGGGATCGCTCCCGGCCCTCGATCTTTGAAGAGCGTCGGTCCGACGCGCCCAGACTACTTGATCTGGACGGTGGCGCCGGCTTCTTCCAGCTTCTTCTTGATCTCTTCCGCTTCCTGCTTGGAAACGTTTTCCTTCACGTTCTGCGGAGCGCCTTCGACGAGGTCCTTGGCTTCCTTCAGGCCGAGGTCCGGACGGACGGCGCGGACTTCCTTGATCACGTTGATCTTCTTGTCGCCGCCGTTGGCGAGGACGACCGTGAACTCGGTTTGCTCTTCGCCAGCCGCAGCGGCTTCGCCGCCGGCGGCGGCCGGAGCGGCGGCCACGGCCACCGGAGCGGCGGCCGAAACGCCCCACTTCTCTTCGAGCATCTTGGACAGCTCAGCGGCTTCCAGGACGGTCAGGGCGGACAGGTCTTCGACCAGCTTTTCGAGGTTAGCAGCCATTGGATTGGATCCTTAAAGGTAGAGGTTGTCGGGGAAGATGACGATCTTAGGCGGCGTCCTTGGCGGCATACGCCCCCATGACGCGCGCGAGCTGACCGGCCGGCGCCTGCAGCACGCCGGCGATCTTGGTCGCGGGCGCCTGGATGAGGCCGATGATCTTGCCGCGGAGCTGGTCCAGGGACGGCAGGGTCGCGAGCGCGCTCACACCCTTCTGGTCCAGGACCTGTTGGCCCATCAGGCCGCCAATGACGGTGAACTTGTCGTTGTCCTTGGCGTACTGGGTCGCGACCTTGGCGGCGGAGACGGGGTCCGGCGCGAAGGCGATCGCGACGGGGCCCTTGAAGAGGGCGTCGCCCGCTTCGCCGACGGAACCGTCCAGAGCCTTCTGGGCCAGGGTGTTCTTCACCACCTTGAGCTGGGCGCCCTGCTCACGCAGCTTGCCCCGCAGATCGGTCATTTCCGCAACGGTCAGACCCATGTAGTGGGTCACGACCACGGCGCCGGAGTCAGCGAAGACGCCCTTGAGCGTCTCGATGGCTTCCTGCTTTTGAGCGCGGTCCATTGCGGTCTCCATACTCAGGTTCGACGGCCGCGGGAGTGCGGTCGCCGGGCAACGCCTGTCCTGGAAGAGAAGCCGCAGCTTCGCGCCCATCCGGATCGGAGGGCGAACGAAACCTCATCTTCCCGTCTCCCTGCGACCGAGGAAGGGCTCTTCCCCGCGTTACGGTCGCCGGCGGCCCCGGCGGCTGCGCAGTTCTCGGACAGGACGGAAGAGCCCAAGGGCCCCTCCTTCCTCGCCTCTCCCTTGCGGGATCGACGAAGCGCGGGCCTTTACACGAATGTGGCGGGAGACTCAACCCGCCGCCAGGAACGCCTCCAGCCGCACCGCCTTCGCCAGGTCCTTGGGCCGGCCGAAGGACCTGAGGATGCGGAGCTGTTCGACCGGGGTCGGGACACGGACCTCGACGCCCGCGAAGGCGCGGCGCTCCACCGCCCTTGCCTCCACCGCCGTCCAGCCCGCGGCGGTCCGCAGCCTGAGATCGCCCATCACCTCCACCGCGCCCTCGGGCATGCGGTAGCGGGAGAAGCGCGAGCGGAAGGCGGCCGCCGGATCGGGCGCATAGTCCGCCTCGCGCCAGGCCGCCCAGCGGGCCTCCAGCGCGGCCGCACCCGCCTCGGTCGTCAGGATGTCGAGGTCGGGGCAGTCCTCCACCGGCAGGCCCGCGACCAGCAGGGCCGCGCTGCCGATGATCGTCCAGGGCTCCCGAAGACCGGCGAGGTCGGGGGCCAGGCCCTGGATCAGACGGCGGAGGTGGTCGGGACCCATGGCCCATTAGCGCATGGGCGGGCCAAAGAAAAAGGGAGCGGCGTTTCCGCCGCTCCCCCGATCTTCAGCCTTGCGGAACGCCTCAGACGCCCAGCGAGGCCACGTCGATCTTGAAGCCAGGGCCCATCGTCGACGACAGGCTGACCTTCTTCACATAGGTGCCCTTGGCGCCCGACGGCTTGGCCTTGTTGAGCGCGTCCACCAGGGCCTTCACGTTGGCCGTGAGCTGGTCCTCGGTGAACGAGGCCTTGCCGATGCCGGCGTGCACGATGCCCGCCTTCTCGACGCGGAACTCGATCGAGCCGCCCTTGGCGTCCTTCACGGCCTGGCCGACGTTCGGCGTCACGGTGCCGACGCGCGGGTTCGGCATCAGGCCGCGCGGGCCCAGCACCTTACCCAGGCGGCCCACCAGGGCCATCATGTCGGGCGTGGCGATCACCCGGTCGAAGTCCATGAAGCCGCCCTGGATGCGCTCCACCAGGTCTTCGGCGCCGACGACTTCGGCCCCGGCGGCCTTGGCCTCCTCGGCCTTGGCGTCCTTGGCGATGACGGCGACGCGGACGTCGCGGCCCGTGCCCGACGGCAGGGCGACCACGCCGCGGACCTGCTGGTCGGCGTGACGCGGGTCGACGCCCAGGTTCACGGCGATCTCGATGGTCTCGTCGAACTTGGCGTTGGCGTTGGCCTTCACCAGCTTGACGGCTTCGTCGAGGGCGTGGGTGGCGGCGACGTCGCCGGTCCACTTCTGCATGCGCTTCGGTTGCTTAGCCATCGCTTAGGCCTCCACGATCTGAAGGCCCATCGAGCGGGCGGAGCCCTCGATGATGCGGGCGGCGGCCTCGACGTCGTTGGCGTTGAGGTCCTTCATCTTCTTCTCGGCGATCTCGCGCAGCTGGGTGCG
>NZ_JBKBRO010000042.1:0-5061 GCF_046463815.1 Phenylobacterium sp.
CCGGCGTCGTGCGGGCATTCCTATGCAGGTTCATCCGGTCCCCTGAGATCAGCTGAGTCTTCGCAACACCAGCCTTCCCGGTCCGGACCGGATGGACAACCTATTGGCACCTCACATCTAGGCGGGCCCGGGTGACGGCGAGCGCCGCGCCCGACCGGGGCCGCCTCAGCCGATGGCGGCGACCTGGGGCGGGCGGCTCTCGCGCACCTCGTCCCAGATTCTGAGCACGCCGAGCTGGGAGAGGGATCCGAAGAGCCGCTGGAGGTTGCCGCCGGTGGTCAGGAGGGCGGGGAAGACCGCCGGCAGGGCCAGCGCCTGGGCCGGGATAATGATGCCGTCGCGGGTTCGGACCACCCAGCCCGCGCCGGCCATGCGCCGGACGTGGCGGCGCACGGTTTCGGCCGGCATGCCGATGCGCCGGGCGACCTCGCTGACCGAGACCGGCTTGCGGAGCGCATCGTCCGCCATGTCCTTGGCCTCCCACCCCTCGCCGCCCCGGTGTTCGGCGGTGAGATGCTCGGTGTTGCTGCGGAAGATCTCGAGCAGGATGAGCGCGTCGGCCGGGCCGCCCGCGCGGCTGACCGTCTCCACGAAGCGCAGGACGAAGGTCCCGACCAGCCGCGAGACCGCGCGGAAAGGCATGACGCCGGGCGCCAGGTCGACCGTGGGCGGCGGCAGATCGTCCAGCAGGCCGAGGTCCGAAAGCTGGTAGTAGAAGGCCCGCAGGCGCTCATAGCCCCGGAAGGCTGCGACGGCGTACGCCGGATCGGCGAGGACGGCGGTCGGCACGATCACCCCCCCGTCAACGAAGCGGACGAAGCCGTCCGCGGCCATGGCCTTGACGCGGCGGCGCACCGTTTCGAACGGCAGGTTCAGCGAGTTCGCCAGGGCGTTCATGCTGACCGGCCGGCGCATCTCGTCGGGCGGCGGGGCGTCGGCCTCGGCGAAGGCGACCTGGACGTCCGCATGGCGGACGATGTCGGCGATGTTGGCCTGGATGATGGCGCTGGCCAGCAGGGTGTCGACGACGTCGGAATCGCCGCGCGCGATGGCGATGGTGTCGAGCAGATAGGCGGCCAGCGCCCGCGCGATCAACCGCAGGCGGCCGATCTGCCCGTCGTTGCCCGGATTGCCCTGTCCCTGCCTCACGGTCCTCCTCGACTGGCGCTACGCGGGCACCTTGAGGCGCCGAAAAGGGGCCGGGCAAGCCTTCCGCGACCCATTTCGAGCGCTTTGCGACAAAGCCCTCGAGCGCTCAGGCGGCGGCCGTCCCGGCGGCGCGCTCGCGGTCCCAGAGCTGCAGCACGCCCAGCCGGGACAGCGCCGACATCAGGCGTTGCGCGTGGCCGGCGTTGGCCTCGAGCGCGCCCTGGAAACGGGGCTGGGCCAGGACCTCGGCCGGGATGACGAGCCCGGCGGTGGTCCTGGCCAAATGACCCCGTTCGGAAAGGCGCAGGACGTGGCGGCGGACGGTCTCCGGCGACATGCCGAGCCGGCGCGCCAGGGCCGAGATCGAGGCGGGGCGGCGCAGGCGGTCGGGCTCCAGGTCGGCGGCCGTGGTCCCTTCGCGGCCCAGGGGCGCGGGCGGCCAGCGCTCGGTGTTGCTGCGGAACACCTCGAAGAGGATGACGGCGTCCAGCAGCCGCCCGATCTGGCCGAGATCCTCGGCCACCCGCAGCATGTAGGACCCGATGAGGCGCCACACCGTCCGGACCGGCGGCTCGCCCGGCCCGATCTCGGCGGTGGGCGGCGGCAGGTCGCCCAGCAGGCCGAGGCCGCGGATCTGGCCGTAGAAGGCCCGCGTCCGTTCATAGCCCTCGGCGTCCTTGGCGAACGCGGGGCTCATGAGGACGGCGGCCGGCACGATCACGCCGCCCTCGACGAAGCGGCAGTGGCCGGCGGCGGCCAGGGCCCCGATGCGCCGGCGCACGGTTTCGAAGGGCAGATTGAGCGAGTTGGCGATGGCGTTCATGCTGACGGGGCGCCGCAGCTCGTCGGGCGGCGGCCGGTCGGCCTGGGCGAAGGCGAGCTGCAGGTCGGCGCGGGCGCGGATTCCCGCCACATTGGCCTGGATGATCGCCGCGGCGATCAGGGTGTCGAGCGGATCGCCTTCGCCCCGGGCGATGGCCAGGACATCCAGGAGGTAGGCGGACGCGAGCCGGCTCAGCAGGCGTCGCCGGCGGATGGCGTCATCGCCTCCCGCCCGCTCGTCAGGCGCGACCACCCTGTCTCCCCGAACCATGGGTTGACCATGCGTTCGAAATCGAACGTCCGCAAGACCGAGGTTACCTGAGCCTCAGGCCCAGGGGCTGCGCGCGGCCCCGCTTCGGGCTCCGCCTTGGCCGCCGGTCACGGGCACGGCCGTGCCGGCGCGCGGCGCGGCGGCGCGGCGCGGGGAGCCGCCCATCCGCATCAGCGCGGCCACGCGGTTCTCGGTCGCCGGGTGGGTGGAGAACAGGCTGTCGCCCTTGCCCCCCGCCAGGGGGTTGATGATGAACATGTGGGCCGTGGCCGGGTTGCGCTCGGCGTCGGGGTTGACATAGCCGCCCCGGGCGTAGGCCTCGATCTTGCGCAGGGCCGAGGCCAGCGCCTCGGGATCGCCCGACATCTCGGCGCCGTGGCGGTCGGCTTCGTACTCGCGGCCGCGGCTGATGGCGAACTGGACGAGGGCGGCGGCCATGGGGGCCACCAGCGAGACCACGATCATCGGCACGATCCCGGCGGGCCGGCCCTCGGAATCCCGCCCGCCGAAGAAGAAGGCGAAGTTGGCCAGCGCCGAGACGGCGCCGGCGATGGTCGCCGTGACGGTCATGGTCAGCGTGTCGCGGTTCTTCACGTGCGCCAGCTCGTGGGCCATGACGCCGCGGATCTCGCGGCGGTCGAGCATGCCGAGCAGGCCGCGCGTGGCGGCGACGGCGGCGTGGGCCGGATCTCGGCCGGTGGCGAAGGCGTTGGGCTGGTCCTGGTCGATGACATAGACCCTGGGCCGGGGCAGGCCCGCCCGGTCGGCGAGCTCGTACACGTCGGCCAGGTAGTTGCGCAGCAGCGGTTCCGGCGTGGCCGGATCGACCTCGCGGGCCCGGTACATCCGCAGCACGATCTTGTCGGCGTTCCAGTAGCTGACGAGGTTCATGCCGGCGGCGAGCACGAAGGCGACGGCCATGCCGGTCGGCCCGCCGACGACGTAGCCCACGCCCACGAACAGCGCGGTGAGCGCGGCCAGAAGCATGAAGGTGCGAAGATGGTTGCGCATGGTCCCTTTCATCTCGGTACGGGGCCGAATGACCCCGGCGCGAATATGGGGATTCGCCCCGAGCGCCGCAAAGCGGCGGCCCTCGAAGGAAAGGAACCACGGATTTCACGGATATTCGTCTGCGCCGTGATCCGTGAAATCCGTGAAATCCGTGGTTTGAAAGAGGGCCTCCGCTTGCGCGGAGGCGGCCTCTCAGCGCGTGGCGCGGCGGCGGGCGGGCTGGGCGGGGCGGGAGGCCTGGAGCATCTCCGCCATGGCCTCGCCGGACATCGGGCGGGCGAAGAAGTAGCCCTGCATCCGGTCGCAGCCGGCCGAGCGCAGGAACAGCGCCTGGGCGTGGTCCTCGACGCCCTCGGCCACGATGCTGACCCCCAGGGCGCGGGAGGCGTGCAGCATGGACGCCACCAGCTTGGAGACCCGGGCGTCGCGGCCCACGTCGGCGATCAGCGAGCGGTCCAGCTTCACGGTCTGGATCGGCAGGTGCATCAGCGCGCGCAGGTTCGAGTAGCCGGTGCCGAAGTCGTCCAGGGCGATGGAGACGCCCTTGGCCGCCAGCCGCTCGATGTGGCGCCGGGCCAGCGCCAGGTCCTGCAGCAGGAAGGTCTCGGTGATCTCGACGGTCAGCGCGGTGGCCGGCAGGTCGGTGCGCGCCAGACGGGCGATCAGCTTGCGCGAGAAGCCGGGGTCCAGCAGGTCGCGCGGACTGACGTTGCACGAGACGAGCTCGATCAGCCCCTCGGCGACCCAGGGGGCGGCCAGCCGGCAGGCGGCGTCGAACACGGCCTCGTCGATGGCGTGGATCAGGCCCAGCTCCTCGGCCATGGGTACGAAGGCGGCGGGCGCGAGCAGGCCCTGCTCGGGATGGTTCCAGCGGGCCAGCACCTCGACGCCCACCGTGGCGCCGGTGGAGGCGTCCACCACCGGCTGGAACCAGGGGACGATCTCGCCGGCGGGAATCGCGCGGCGCAGTTCGGCCTCCAGGGTGCGCCGCCGCTCGCTCTCGGCGCGCAGTTCGGCGTCGAAGGCAGACCACCGGCGCCCGCCGCGGGTCTTCACCCGGTAGAGGGCCATGTCGGCGAAGCGCTGGAGGTCCGAGGCGTCGGCGGCGTCCTGCGGATAGACGGCGACGCCCACCGAGGCGCCGGGTGAGACGTGGCGGCCGTAGATGGTCTGGGCGGCGCTCACCACCTGCACGAGGCGGGCGGCGCGGCGGCCGACGTCCTTGACGTCGGAGACCACCGCGAATTCGTCTCCGCCGAGGCGGGCGGCGATCTCGCCCGGACCGCAGTCGGCCAGCAGGCGCTTGCCGAGTTCGGCCAGCAGGAGGTCGCCGGCATGGTGGCCGAGGGTGTCGTTGAGGTGCTTGAAGCGGTCGAGGTCGACGACGAACAGGGCGATCTGGCCGCCGTGGGCGCGGGCCTGCTCCAGCCGTTCGCACAGGAGGGTGGTGAAGGCGCCCCGGTTGACGAGGCCGGTGAGGGAATCGGTCTGGGCCTGGCGCAGAGTCAGGCCCCGCTCGGCCTCGAGCATGGCCACGCGCGCGGCCAGTTCCGCATAGGATTCCCGGTTGTCGGACACGGCCCGGCGTTCTGCCTCACCATCACGAAGGCAGCACCTTGGTCAGGTGAGGCGAACGCCGAGTTAAGCGATATGGCTAACGCGCGCCTTCTTGCCCTTCAGGCGGCGTGATCTGCCCTTCCCACTTGGCGACGACGGCGGCGGCGACGGAGTTGCCGACGACGTTGGTGGCGGATCGGCCCATGTCGAGGAGGTGGTCGACGGCGAGGATGAGGAGCAGGCCGGCCTCG
>NZ_JBKBRO010000043.1:0-3329 GCF_046463815.1 Phenylobacterium sp.
GGCCGGAGCCCGGCACCACCATGGCCCGGACGCCGGGGGCGACCTTGCGGCCCTCAACGATCTTCGCCGCCGACCGCAGATCCTCGATGCGGCTGTTGGTGCACGAGCCGATGAACACGACATCGATCTTGGCCTCGGTGATCGGCTGGCCGGCCGAGAGGCCCATGTAGTCCAGGGCGCGCTCGACCGAGGCGCGCTTGTCGGGGTTGGCGTAGGCCTCGGGCGAAGGCACGACGCCCGTCACCGGGATCACGTCCTCGGGGCTGGTGCCCCAGGTGACGGTGGGGGCGATCTTGCCGGCGTCCAGCACGATCTCGCGATCGAAGACGGCGTCCTCGTCCGAGAAGAAGGTCTTCCAGTAGGCGAGCGCCATCTCCCAGGCGCCGCCCTTGGGCGCGGACGGACGGCCCATGAGGTAGGCGAAGGTCGTCTCGTCGGGCGCGATCAGGCCCGCCTTGGCGCCGCCCTCGATGGTCAGGTTGCACAGCGTCATGCGGCCTTCCATCGACAGCGCGCGGACGGCGGAGCCGGCGAACTCGACGACGTGGCCCGTGCCGCCGGCCGTGCCGATCTCGCCGATGACGGCGAGCGCGAAGTCCTTGGCGCCGACGCCGGGGGCGGGCTCGCCCTCGATGCGCACGCGCATGTTCTTCGACTTCCGCTGGCGCAGCGTCTGGGTGGCCAGGACGTGCTCGACCTCGGAGGTGCCGATGCCGTGGGCGAGCGCCCCGAAGGCGCCGTGGGTGGAGGTGTGGGAATCCCCGCAGACGATGGTCATGCCGGGCTGGGTGCGGCCCTGCTCGGGCCCCACCACGTGGACGATGCCGTTGCGGATGTCGCCCATCCGGAAGAACTCGATGCCGTAGTCGGCGACGTTCTTCGCCAGCGTCTGGAGCTGCAGCCGGGCTTCCTCGTCGGCGACGGCGTCGACGCCGAGCGCCTGGCCCTCGGTGGGCACGTTGTGGTCGGCCACCGCCAGCGTGCGGTCGGGCCGCCGCACGCCCCGACGCGTGGCGCGAAGGCCGGCGAAGGCCTGGGGCGTGGTCACCTCGTGGATCAGGTGCAGGTCGATGTAGAGGATCGCCTCGCCGTCCTGCTGCGCAACGACGTGAGCATCCCAAATCTTGTCGTAGAGGGTCTTGCCGGGCATGGGGCGCATGTAGGTCCGCGGACCCGCGCACGTCTAGTGCTGCGACGCCGCAATCCACGCGCGGTTGCAGCAAATTTGTGCCCCCATGGCCTTATGGCCGTCAGGCTGCCTTCCGGAGCGCCCCGGGCCCGGACCCTGGCAGCGAGCCCTGGCCCGCCAAGGTCGCGCGCAGCGCCTCGACGATAGGGGTGTGCGGCTCCTCGCCCAGGGCGGCGACGATGCGGTCGTTCGCCAGCAGCACCGGGCGTCGCCAGAGGTAGCGCATCTCCCGCATCTCCCGCAGGGTCTCGTTGAAGGGCGCGGCGGCGGCGATCGCCATCCACGGCAGGCGGCGCACGGCGAGCCTTCTGTCGGCGGCGGCCTCCAGGGCCGCGACCATCTCATGGCCTGTCAGGACCTGGCCGCGCAGGTGGAACGCCTCGAATCCGCCGAGCGGGGTCCTCAGGAGCCGCACGAAGGCCTCGGCCACGTCCGGCAGGTAGGCCCAGGCGTGGGCGACGTCGAGGGGACCTGGATAGCTGACAGCCCCGATCGGCCGGCCGGGCCGCACGAGGCCTTGCGAAAACCAGTTGTTCCCCGGCCTGGGGCCGAAGAAATCGCCGGCGCGGACCAGCAGGACGGGGACGTCGGCCTCGCGCAGGACGCGCTCCATCTGGACTCGGATCGCGCCCTTGCGGCTGACCGGCGACTGGGGGGCGGTCTCGGCGATCGCCGGGAAGGCGTCCGGGCCATAGTTGTAGACCGTGCCGGGGAACAGCAGCCGCGCGCCCGAGGCGCGGGCGGCGGCGATGCTGGAGGCCAGCATCGGCGCCTGAAGGCCGGCCCAGTTGCGGTAGCCGGGCGGATTGACAGCGTGGACCACGATCTCGGCGCCGTCGGCCGCGGCCACGATGCTCGCCGCGTCCATGGCGTCGCCCGGCGTCCACTCCAGGCCGGGCCGCCCGCCAGTGGCGCGGGCGCGGTCGGGGTCCCGGTGCGGCGCGCGCACGCGCCAGCCGTCCTGAACGAGACGGCCGGCGATCGCGCCGCCGACGCCGCCGGTCGCGCCGATCACCAGGGCCAGGGGTTTGGTCATGCGGGCCTCCATCTGTCGGCCGCAGTGGTGAGGCGCCCGCCCCCGCGACGGAATTGCCGAAGGTGGCAGAACAGCTATTCAATAGCGCATGACCACGACGCCCGACTGGGACCTCCTGCAGAGCCTCCACGCCGTGCTGGAGGCCGGCAGCTTCTCGGCCGCGGCGCGGCTGCGGCGCCTGACCCAGCCGACCCTCGGACGCCATATCGACCAACTGGAGCGCCAGCTCGGGGCGCCGCTGTTCGTGCGCAGCCCGCGCGGGTTGCAGCCCACGGACCTTGCCCTGGCGCTGCGCCCTCACCTGGCCGACATGTCGGCCGCCGGCTCCGCCGCGGCGCGGGACATCGGCGGCCTGGTCAACGCCGAGGGCGGCGTGGTCCGGGTGACGGTGAGCGAGGTCGTCGGCATCGAGGTGATCCCGCCGATGCTGGCGCGTTTCATGGCGGACCATCCCCGCATCCAGGTCGAGCTGGCGCTCAGCAACAAGAACGAGGACCTGAGCCGGCGCGACGCCGATGTGGCCGTGCGCATGGCCAGGCCCACCCAGAACAGCGTGGTGGCCAAGAAGGTGGGCGAGGTCGCGCTCGGCTTCCACGCCGCGCCCGACTACCTGGCCCGGCGCGGGACGCCGCGGGACTTCGACGAGCTCGTCGACCACACGCTGATCGGCTTCGACCGCAGCTTCCCGGAGCTGGCGAAGGAGATCCCGGTCGGTCGGCCGATCACCCGGGAGCTGTTCGCCTATCGCACCGACAACGACGTGGCCCAGCTTGCCGCCATCCGCGCCGGCATCGGCATCGGCGTCTGCCAGCGCCAGCTCGGCCTCCGGCATGGCCTCGTCCCGCTCCTGCCGGACATCTTCGGCTTCGGCCTCGACCTGTGGATCTGCATGCACGAGACGCTGCGCGGCTCGCCCCGCATGCGGCTGATGTTCGATCACCTGGCCAGGGAGTTCGCCGCCTACGCGGCCGAAGGCGGGTAGCGCTAGGACGAATCCACATTCAGCGTAGCCAGAGCATGATGGCGGCGAGGTGGATGAAGGCGAGGAAGTGGTCGGCGCGGCGGTCGTAGCGGGTGGCGAAGCGACGGAAGTGCTTGAGCTTG
>NZ_JBKBRO010000044.1:0-2929 GCF_046463815.1 Phenylobacterium sp.
AGCCGAAGATCGCGGATGACCACCCCGCTACGCCGCTCACTCGCTACGGCGCCTTGTGGAGGCGCGCTTCGCGAGCGGCTCCGCTACCGCCCAGCTACACCACGTCCCGGGACACGACCGCGGCCGGCTCCCCCGCGACCAGGCCGCCTGGCCGCCCGCGCGCTGAGGCGGCCGGGCTCGGCGCCCCCTTCAAACCGCTTCGGCTTCGGGTTCGTCGGCTCGCTTGATCTCGAAGAGCTGCTCCAGGCGGCCCGACCAGCGGGTCAGCGCGTCGCGCTTCTCTTCAGCGTAGGCGTAGAGATTGTAGTGCCGCGCGGTGATGGCGGCCCCGCCACCGTTGTCCTTGTGCGCCAGGACCTTGGAGATGACGTAGGGCGGGATGCCGAGGGCCGCCATGCCGGTGGCCCCCGTCCGCCGCAGATCGTGCAGCGTTGCGTCCTTCAACTGCAGCGCGTTGGTGAAGTCAGCCATGGCGTGGCTGAGCGCCGGCCCATCGATCGGGACGTCCTTGGAGGCGCGCGACGGGAAGACCGCCAACCCTTGGCCGCGCTTGGTCTTGGCGTTCAGGGCGAGCGCTCTTCGGATGAGCGACACCGCAAGGTCGGAGAGGGGCACAAGGTGCTCTTCGCGTCCCTTGGTGCGCTCCGCAGGGAGGATCCACACCTTGTTGTCGAGATCGAGTTCCGGCAGCAGCATGCCGGAGATCTCAGTGCGACGCTGCAGGGTGACGAGCGCGAGCTGGATCGCAATCCGCACGGGCTCGCCGACCAGCAGCGGCTGGTCGCCCTTCTTGGTCGGGATCTTAAGTTCGGTGCGGCTCTCAAGCCCGGCCCACAGTGTTTTCAGCTCCTCCGCCGCGAGCGTCCGGGTCCGCGGAGTCAGGCCGCCCATCTTCGCGATCCGCGCGATCGGATTGGCCGTCAGACGCTCCTCCTCGACCGCGAAATTGAGGAACTGCGACAGGAGGCCGCGGCACTTGTCGGCCTGGCTCGGGGCGATGCCGAAGATCTCCCGAAGCATCGCCTTGAGACGCGCGCGCGTGAGCCCGTCGACGTATTCATCGGCGATCCGCGGCTCGAGGTACTTTGCCCACAGCCAGCGCTCCTGCCGCATCGTACTATCGGCCTTCCGGCGACGGCGGCCCGGGCGGTGGGTCCCCGCCTCGCAGGCATCAAAGTAGGCCTTCGAGAGGTCCGCCATCGTCTTGATCGGTTCGCTCTTGGCTGTGACGCGGGCCAGCCGTCGATCAGCCGCAGGGTCGGCGCCCGCGTCGACCTTTCCGCGCAGGCGCCGGGCCGCGGTGCGCGCGCCCTGAAGCGTCAGCGTCCTGACCTCTGCCGGATCGTCGGGCGGCGTATCGAAGGACGGGTCGAACGCGCCCAGCGTGACACGGCTCTGTCGCCCGTTCACCCGGTCGCGATACCGAAAGCACCAAGTCTTCTCCCCGCTGGCCGAGACCCTCAGTTCGAGGCCTTTCACCTCGGAATCCGGGTAGGCAGTGCGCTCGAATCGGGTCCCTTCCGGGGTCACAAATTCCATCGGTTTGGCGCTCCGGCAGAACGCCGCAGTGAGCGCCTTTTCAGTCCTTTTCCCCATGAAATCAGTACCTGAACCTGAGGACCCCGGACCCGATTTTTGGGTCCCACTGGGGTCACAAATCGTCGAAAATCGGTGGTCTAACGTGGACGAAATGAACAGGTCTGCAAGTCACATATTATTGAAAATCAGTAGCTTAGCGCTTTCAGTCGTTTTCAGTTTGTTCCACTCCACTCATCTACGAATCTGAGGGTCGGACGTTCGAATCGTTCCGGGCGCGCCATTTCTTCCTTTCTTCCTCACGCGTGATGCTTTCCGGCGGAACCGGTGACCCGGGATCGCCCTCATCCTGCGATCCTCCGATCTGTGCCGGATCGCCGCAGGCGAGAACCTGCGCCTGGTCCGAAGCGGCCCGGAGTTCGCCGAGACTCGCCTTGCGACCGCGGAAGGGGCCGCGGAGTTCCCGGCGGCCGGCGCGCCTGTTTAAGGGCAACGGCTCGCCTTGGCGCCGCCGCGTCGTTCGCCTACCAAGGCCGTAGAAGGGGCCCCAGGATTCATGTCAGACGTCGCCAAGATCTATGTCGGATACGACAGCCGCGAGGACATCGCCTGGCAGGTCTGCCGCCACTCCCTTGCCCGGCATGCGAGCCGGCCCGTGGAGATACATCCGCTGCGCCAGCCCGCGCTGCGGGACCTCGGCCTCTATTCGCGGGCGCCTGACGTGGGGGCCACGACCGAGTTCTCGCTCACCCGCTTCCTGACGCCCTACCTGGCCGACACGGCCGGCTGGTCGATCTTCGTGGACTGCGATTTCCTGTTCACGCGCGACATCTATGAACTCCTCGACGGGCTCGACCGGTCGAAGGCGGTCCATGTGGTGAAACACGACTACACGCCGTCCCAGACGATCAAGATGGACGGCCAGCCCCAGACGACCTATCCGCGGAAGAACTGGTCGTCCTTCATCGTCTTCAATGGCTCCAGCGAGCCGGTCCGGAACCTGACCCCCCGGGTGGTGAACTCGGCCACGCCCGCCTTCCTGCACCGCTTCTCCTGGGTTCCAGACGAGCTGATCGGCGGCCTGGATCTGGCGTGGAATTTCCTCGAGGGCGAATACCCCGCCCCCGCCGCGACGCCGGCGGCGATCCACTACACGAACGGCGGCCCGTGGTTCGAGCAGTGGCAGGATGTCGATTTCGCCGATCTGTGGACCCGCGAACGCGACATGGTCGAGGCGCGTCGGGACGAGCCGCATCGGTCGAGCGTGGGCGCCTAGCTGTGGAGGCTCAACAGGTTGTCCCGTTCGAGGCCGAGACGGCTGATGGGCGTGCGTGATCCTATCCCGCCGTGCGGTCGATGCCAGTTGTAGCGATGGATCCAGGCGCTGAGATCG